>JBFMCD010000062.1:0-9260 GCA_040754885.1 Acidobacteriota bacterium | reverse complement strand
TACGCCGACTTCCGGGTCAAGGACTCCACCCGCGTGTACGGCGTCAAGCGGATGTCGATCATCTCGCTGAAGGACGCCTTCGCCGAGATCCGCGACAAGCTCGAGAACCTCGACGAGGCGAAGCTGCGCCGCTACGAGGCGGTGTATCGGAAGCTCCGCGATCTCGAAGACTACGCGCTGGCGCTCGGCGTCCAGCTCGACCCTCCCGGATTCGGAACTCTCCAGCCGCCCCGCCCGAAGCTGCCGAAGGGCCTGTCGGTCACCGACGTGATGGCCGGTCGTCAGCGGCCGGACGTGGTGTCGCTGGTGCGCGGCCCGCAGGTCGCGACCGTCGCCCGTTTCTTCGCCACCGCGCACAACATCGGGGTGATGGAGCGGCTGCGCGACCTGCCGGCGCTGCGCCACCTGCTCGAGGAGGCGAGGTCGTTCGAGGGTTGGCGGGACCTGCGCACCTACCTCGGCGTGCTCGGCGAGTACGCCCCGGCGCTGTCGATGGAGCAGAAGGAGCTGGCGCTCGAGTTCTTCTTCGATCTGCTCGGCCACGGCGACGACGACATCCGTTACCACGCGGCGAACCGGATCGGCGACCTGCTGGCTCTGGGCGAGGACTTCTGGCGCAAGGACCTCCCCGAGGGCGTCGCGGCCGAAGGCGACGACTGGGTTCTGACGCAGCTCGACAAGGTGATGGCCCTCCTCGAACGTGCCGGCACGGAGGCCGAAGAGGACATGGGGCCTACCGAGACGGTGCTGTACGCCATCCCCATCGTGGTCCGCAGGCTCGTGTCCCGCGCGCGGGGACGAATCCGGGACGATGCCCTGGACAGGATCCTCGCTCGCCTGGAGGCGCGCGTCGGCGACGACCGGCCCCTGGTCGCGCTGTACGCCTGCGAGTGCTGCGAGGTGCTCGCGCCCCACGCCAGGCCCTCCGACCACGAGCGGATGGCGGCGCTGGCGGAGGCCAGGGCCCGGCACGCCACGGTCAACGCCCGTTTGATGGCGTGGCGAGCGCTGCTGGCGCTGGCGCGGGAGCGGCAGGACGCCGCGGTGCGGCAGAGCGCGCGCACGGCGGTACGCAGGCTGGTTGGGACGCTCGCCGAGGACGCCCTGGTCGCCGAGCTGTTCCTCCTCGAGGAACTCTCCACCGCGCTGGACCTGCCGGAGGCCGCGGCCCGATGTTCGGAGGCGCTCGGGCAGCGCCGCGACGCGATCCAGACGGTCATGCTGCGCAACCTCAAGTCGCGGGTCGGCTGGGTCGAGAAGAAGGTCAACTGCGACTACCTGGTGGCGGTCGCGCTTTCCGGGGTGGCGAGGAGCACCGACTCGGGGGCGTACTTCGCCAACGAGGTCGCCGGCCACCTTGCCAACCTGCTCAAGGTCAGTCGGGTCGAGGGAACGCGATTCCACGCCGGGCGGAGCCTGCTGCGCCTCCTGCCGGCCCTGACGGTGACGCAGCGCAACGACCTGGCGGTCGAGTTGCTGCGCGCATTGCAGCTCGACGCCGAGTCGGTCACCCGCTACATCCCGCGGTTCCTGGGATCGGTGGTGGCGAGCCTCCCGGACCAGGAGTTCCTCGAGATCCTCGACGACGTCGAAGCCGACCTCCGGCGCGGCAACGAGCCGCTGCAGCGGCTGCTGCTGCAGACCGCGGACTGGATCCTCCTCTCGCTCGGCGAGGAACGCCTCGAGGGCGGAGTGATGCGGCGTCTCGCCGGGATGTTCCTCGGCGCTCTGGCGGAGACGCGGTCGAGCACCGTGCACGAGGGGTACGCCGAGATCGCGATGGTGCTCGAGCGGCTGACCTACGACGGCACGCGGGACCGGAGGCTGCCGTTGTTCCTGCAGCTCGTGACGAAGAAGCTGCTCACGCTGGTCACGCACCGGCCGGCCGACCGGGGCAGGTTCTTCCTCATTGCCTCCGCCCTCAACCACCTCGACCGCGCGATCGAGCGCGAGCGGCGCCGGTTGCGGCTGCCCGCGCGCCCGACGGTCGCGCTCGTCCCCGGGACGTTCGACCCGTTCACGCTTGCCCACGCCGAGGTGGTGAGCCGCCTGCTCTCGCACGCGGACGAGGTCCTCATCCAGGTCGACGACTACTCGTGGAACAAGCACGCCCAGCCCCGGGAGGTGCGCAAGGAGCTGGCGTGGATGGCGCTCGGTCCGGTGCCCGACGCCTTTCTCGCCCCCTTCGAGCCGCCGGTCAACCTGCGCAACGCGGAGAGCGTCGCCACCGTCCGCCGCGCTCTCGGCGGGCGCGATCCGGTGCTCGTGGTGGGATCCGACGTGCTCGACGCGGCGAGCGCGTACCGCAGCCCGGATAGCCACCTGTGGGACATCCCGCACGTGGTCGTGGTCAGGGAGGACTGGACCTCGAAGGCGTGGGAGGAGAAGCTTGGCTGGTTCCGCGCCCGGGTGCAGGTCGCCCGACTGCCGCACCACGCGCGGACCGTGTCCTCGACCTCGGTGCGGGCGGCGCTGGACCGCGGGGAGCACCTCGCCCACCTGTGCGACCCTCTGGTCGCCAGGACACTCGCCGAGCGCCAGCTCTACGTCAACTACCCGTCGAAGAAGGAACCGGTGAGGCCGCCCCGCCTCTCCCTGCGGACGCACGCGGGCAGGGTGGCGTTGCATTCCTCGTTGCAGCCGGTGCTCGGGCTCGAGGCGACGCCTACGACCGGGCGGTGGTCGGGGAGGCCGCGCGAGACGTCCCTGCTCGTCTCACGGGAGGGGGGCAGGCCGCTCGCGGCGCTGTCCTGGCACGAGGCGACCGCGGCGGCCCTGCCGGTCACCCTCGGCGAGGAGCGGCTCGCCGAGGCCCCACAGCGCTCGCTCGTCGGTCGGGGGGCGCTGATCGACACGGTGGCCGCGGCCGACCGCCGCGACGGCGAGACGTTCTCCCGCCTGCTTTCGATGGTGATGGGGCGCTGGCTGGATGCCGGGATGCAGTTCGCCGTCGCCGGGCTGCCCGGCGGGGAAGGCGTCGAGGCGCTGTGGCGGGCAATGGAGTCCGCCGGCGCGAAGTGGCTCCTCGACACGGCCGAGACGGGGCCCGGCGACACCCGCTGGGCGTCGGTCGACCTCACAGACCCGCTGCTCCTGGTGTGGGACATGGAGGCGGTCCTCCAGCCGCCGTACGCCGCGGCACTCGAGACGCAGGCCGCGATGGCCGGAGCGCACGACGAACTGGCGCGGTTTTTCGCCGATCGCCGCCCGGGCCACGCCCTCTTCCACCTGCACGAGCGCGAGACCAAACGCGCCCTCGTCGAGGGTGCCAGGGAGCGCCTCGCAGCCGACAGGGGCCGGCGCGAGTGGGTGGTGCTCGGACTGGGAAGGCAGTTCCACCGCGACGTGATCGGGGGGTGCCCGACGATCGCCCTCGACCTCGAGCGCTTCCTCACCCCGCAGGGGTACGACGCCGGTGTCCTTCCCTCGGTGGGCAGCCCCGCGCTGGAGATGCAGCTGCACACGGCCAGGGAACTCGGCCGCGACGCGCTGGTGCTCGTGCCGTTCCTGGAGTCGCCGGAGCCGATCGTCCAGCTTCGCGCGGCGGCGCGGACGGCCGGAGTGGCGCTGCGCGAGGTCCTGGTCGGGGTGACCAGCGCCGCCGTGCACGCCACGCTGCACTTGCAGGGGATTCCCCACCGGTGCAGCGTGATCGTCCCCCGCTGGCGGGGCGTCGTCCGCGAGAGCGCGCTGGCGCCGTACCTCGGGGGGTGGAGCATCCTCGGCCGCGATCCCTTCGACAGTGGGTCGTTGCTGCCCTCGCTCAACGACTGCCTGCCGTACCACCACCCCCATCCGCTCGGGCTGGAGGGGGAGGACGCACTCGACTTCTCGCGCCTCGCCCTCGACCTGACGCGCACGCTGTTCCTCAAGCTCGAGGAGCTGTTCCGCCAGCGCGAGGGGCGGCTGCTCTCGCTCCGTGAACTCGGTTTCGTGGTCCGCACGCCCCGTTGCCCCCCGTTCCCGCAGGGCTTCGTGCCGCCGCGCGAGCGGGTGCCGAGCGCGCTGCTGGCCGAGGACCTGGAGTCGCTGGCCAGGCTCCACCCGGAGAGCCACCTCGCCCACCGCGAGCGGTGGAGGGCGGAGTGACGCTGTTCGGTCGCGGGTGCGCGGCGATCCGTGGCGACCGGGCGATGGCCGAACGGCTCGGCTGGGCGCGCCGCAGGCGTTCCGACCCGGACCCGGACGTCGTCCTCGAGCCGAGGGCCGGCGACGGACGCGCCGAGCCATGGATCGCGCCGCCCGGGTGGCGGCCGTTCCCGGGCCCGGAGGCGCTGTGGCGGCGCGGTCGGGTCCGGGGGGGCTGGACGTACCTGGCGGGCATCCCAGGCGTGGCGCGCTACCTCGAACGCCTCGCGGCGCCGCGCGGCGCGGGCGGCGCGCGCGTCGGCCTGATCGGCCTCGGGCGCGTCGGCGGTACGGCCGCCGCGGTCCTGGCCTCGCTGCCGTCCGGCAGGTCCGGCGTCGCCGAGCTGCTCATCGACGACGCCGACGCCGCCAACCGCGAGCGATGGCTCCTGGAACTTCAGGCGGTGGCGCAGTGGAAGGGACCGCATCCGGGGCCGCGCGTCGCGCCGGCCACGCCGGAAGCGATGTTCCGCGCGTGCGACGCCGTGCTGTTCGCCGCCGCCGAGGCGGTTCCGCCGATCGGGCACGAGGGCGACGTGCGGATGTGCCAGCTCGAGCCGAACCGGGCGATCCTCGCCCCGGTGCTGGCCGCGGCGCGGCGGGCGGAGTTCGCCGGGCTGTTCCTGGTCGTCTCGGATCCCGTCGAGTGGCTCGCCCAGGCGGCGTTTCGCGACAGCAACGCCGGGCGCGGCGGTCGCTTCACCGGCGAGGGGATCGCGCCGGAGCGGATCGCCGGCCTGGCGCTGGGTGTGATGTGGGGACGGGCGCTCGCCTGCGCCCGCAGGCGTGGTTGGTTGGAGGCCGTGAACCGGCGCGGCGCCGCGTACGGGCCCCACAGCACCGACGTGGCGGTGTTCGACGACCTGCGCGCTCCGAACCCGGGCCGCTGCGCCGTGCTCTCGGCCGCCGCACGCGAGGGGAACTTCGCGCTGCGCGACATCGGCCACCTGCCGTACGTCGGACCGGCGATCTCCTCGGTCGCGCTCGCCCTTCCCAGACTGCTGTCGGGGCGGGAGGTGCTCGCCTCGGTGTGGCTGGGCGGGATCTACTTCGGCGCGCCGGCCCGCCTGCGTTGGGGCGTCTTGCCGGCGGCGAGGCCGATGGCGGGTTCGGTGCGCGCCGAGTTGACCGACCTGCACGGGCGCCTCGCCGCACGGCGCGCCGAGCTGGGCATGGACTTCTCCACGCAGTAATACGAATTCCACGTCGACCGTGGAGCGTACGCATCGCTGCAGGACGAAGCGCCCTGCCTGCGGCAGGGCGTGCGGCGTGCGGGTTCGCTCGCGCGCCGTGCGAGTGGCCCACTGGCGGCTGCGTCCGCCGCGTTCCCTGTCCGATGCATGTCGAATGAGACTGTGCCTCGGCTCTGGGGCACCAGTGCAGCGAGACGGGCAAGGGTGACGAGGAAAGGGGGTTGTTGGGTTTGGACTTTCCTTCCCGGACCCCGGACCCCGGACCCCGGACCCCGGACCCCGTTTCAGTGGTTCCGGGCCACGGCCCACGGTCCACTGCACACGCCTCTCGACGTTGACGTGCGGCCGGTCTGCCGCGTCTCACGGCCCGTCGTTGCCGCGAGGCGGATCTACTCGAGTTCTCTCTTGAACGCCTCGATCGCGCGCTGGAGCGTGTCGGCCTTCTCCTTCGCGCGCCCCTTCATGCTCGCCGCCTTCTCGCGCAGTTCCTTCTCGATGCGGACCACGTCCCTGCGCGCCGCCTCGACCTCGTGGGTGAGGTCGGTGGCGGTGACCGAGGCGGTCTGCGCGACGCTCTTGAACGAGCGCTGCGCCGCGGCGAGCTGCCGCTCGAGCGCCTCGACCTGCCGCTCGCCGTCGGAGAGGAGGAACTCCGGCTTGAGCGTCAGCTCGCCGCGTGTGACGTAGTTGTAGAGCAGCAGTCCGGCAACCAGGGCGAGCAGGACGGCGAGCAGGGCCTTCACGTGAACCTCCGATGTCCCGAGGCTAGCTGCACGGCACCGGGACGGTCAAGGTGCCGCGGGCTCAGTGGAGCCGGTCGCGCGACGAGCGCAGTTTCGCCGTTCCCGCCGCCGCCAGCGCCACACCGGCGGCGGCCAGGGCGAGTCCGGCAGCTCCCGGTCGGCGCGCCGCGTCCCGCGACCGCCACGGCTGCACGAGCGCCAGCAGGAAGACGAGCACGCCCAGGACGAGCAGGACGGCGCCCCGCGAGGGCGTGTTCACCGCGCGACTCCCGGCGGCGCCATGACCGCCGCTCTCGGGACGCGTCGGGCGGTCACGGGTGGCGGTGGAAGACCTTGCCGACGATCTTCCACCCGTCCTCGAACTTGTACAGCATCAGGTAGTCGGTGAACACCAGCTTCCCGCCGCGGGTCAGCTCGACCTTGCACACGGCGGTGTCGCCGGTCACCTCGATGAGCGGGTACGCCGCGGACGTGCCCGGCGTGTGATCGGGGGGCAGGGGCTTCGTGCGGTTGGCCGCCTCGAGCGACGCGATCCAGTTGTAGATCGGCAGCTTCTCGAGCGTGCCCTCGCGCAGGTAGATCATCTCGAAGCCGGGGTGGAACCCGGCCCTCACCGCCTCGACGCGGCGGAAGTTGTGGATGCCGTCCACGTACGCGTCCTGCACGACCTTGCGGACGGCGGCCTTCTCGGCCTCGACCGCGGCGGGGGCCTGCGCCAGCGCGCCGGCCGCGAACACCACCAACCCCAACGCAACCACGACGCTCTTGCTCATCGGCTCGTCTCCTCTCGAGGCGGGCTCCGCCCCCTGGAGAGTACGCAGCGGCGGCGGCGAGGTTGCCGCCCGGACTGCTACGCTTGCGGCATGAGGATCGCCGACCTGCCTTCGCCGCGCGCCGTGGTCGACCTCGACCGCATGGAGTCGAACTGCCGGGCGATGGCGGCGCGGGCGCAATGGCTCGGCGTCCGCCTGCGGCCGCACGTCAAGACGCACAAGACCGTGGAGGGGGCGATGGTCCAGCACGGCGGAGCGCTCGGGCCGGTGACGGTCTCGACGCTGGCCGAGGCCCGCCTGCTCGCCGACGCCGGCTTCTCCGACGTCACCTACGCCGTACCCATTGAGCCTTCCAAGTTCGCCGCGGCCGCCGACGTCGCGCGGCGCCTCGAACATCTCGCGCTCCTGGTCGATCACGACGACGCGGCCGCCGCGCTCGGGCGCTTCGCGGCCGGCGCCGGAGTGCGCCTCGGCGTCTTCGTCAAGGTGGACTGCGGCGGGCGGCGCAGCGGCGTCGACCCGAACGGCGTCGAGGGGGCGCGGCTGGCGGCGCGGCTCTCCGGCGCGGCCAACCTCGACTTCCGCGGCGTGCTGACGCACGCGGGTCAGGCCTACGCCTGCCGGACCCGCGAGGAAGCGCGCGCGGTCGCCGCTGTCGAGCGGGACGTGACCGTCGGCTTCGCCCGCGCGCTCGAGAGCCGGGGCGTCCGCGTCGGGGAGGTCAGCGTCGGCTCGACGCCGACGATGTGCGCCGTCGACGACCTCGCCGGGGTCACCGAGATCCGTCCGGGCAACTACGCGTTCTTCGACGCCTTCCAGGCGGCGATCGGCAGTTGCACGCTCGCGGACTGCGCCTTCACCGTCCTGACGCGGGTCGTCGGGTCGTCTCCGGCGCGCCGCGAGGCGGTGATCGACGCCGGCGCGCTGGCGCTCTCGAAGGATCCCGGGCCCGTTCACGTCGATCCGGCGTTCGGCTTCGGCGTCGTGCTCGACGTCGAGGGGAACCACGTGCCGGGTTGGCGGGTCGCGTCGCTCTCCCAGGAGCACGGCGTGCTGCGCGTGCCGGAGGGGGCGACGCTCCCCGGGATCGGCGCGCCGCTGCGCATCGTGCCCAACCACTCCTGCCTGGCGGCGGCGCTGCACCCCTCCTACGCGGTCGCGCGCGGCGGCGATGTGGTCGGGGAGTGGCGGCCGGCGCGGGGCTGGTGATCAGCCGGACCAGGTCCTGACCATCGCGATCTGCGGCCCGGTCTCGGGCGAGGGGTGGTGCCCGTCCGGCGTGCCGCGACGCAGCTCGGTGATGCGCGACAGCGCGGCCTCGGGCGCGCTGCCGTGGCGCACCAGCCAGCAGCCGACCACCGTGCCGGTCCGGCCCCGCCCGCCGAAGCAGTGGACGTAGACGGTGCGTCCCGCGTCGAGCGCCCGGTCGACCGCGTCGAGTATCTCCGCCATCTCGGCGCGTCCGACGACGTCCATGTCGGGGATCGGGCGGCGCTCGTGGCTCGCCGTGTCGGGGAGCAGCGGTGCGTACGGCACCAGCCCGTACTCCGCCGCCTCGGTGAGGTCGACGAAGGCGTTCACCCCCGACCACGACAGCCGGCGCAACTTCCGTTTCGCCTCCGCCGGCCGTCTCTCGCCCGGGTACTCGCCGGCGAGCAGGCGACCGGGGACGACCCAGTACGAGTCCGCGATCGGGTGCGGCGCCGCCGCCACCAGCGCGCGCAGCTCCGCGTAGGAGCGCTCGAGTTCCGCGACCAGGACGCTGCGCGAGCGCCGCCCGAGGAGATCGAGGGCGGCGCCGTAGTACCAGACGTGGTCGGCGTCCTCGTTGAAGCGCTCCCACAGCGCCTCGCCGTGGCCGCGGTAGTCGGCGACGATAGCGCGCAGGTTGTGCACCTTGTCGGCGAGCGCGACGCGGATCGCCGAGGGCGAGGCGCTCTGCAGCGCCGCCAGGTGACGCTCCTTGCGGTCGCGCCACGGCTCCTTGACCTCGGCGAGCGAATCGCTGCACGCCTCGACGATTCGGGCGACGTCGGGGCCGAAGCGCTCGGCGATGGTCTCGAGCTGGGCGCGGCCGCCGCGGTCCTCGGCGGCGTCGTGGAGCAGGGCGGCGATCGCCTCGTCCTCGCTCCCACCGTCCTCGATAACCAGCCCGGCCACGCCGAGCAGGTGGCTGACGTACGGTGTGCCGGAGCCCTTGCGCCGCTGGTCGGCGTGCAGCCGGGCCGCGTAGACGAGCGCCTCCTCGAAACGCGGCGAGTGGTCCATGGGTGGGGATGATACGGCACTGAGAAGCAGGGGAGAGGGGAGAGCGAAGAGACCGGGGTCCGGGGTCCGGGGTCCGGGGACAGAAGATCAGGGGAGAGGGGAGAGGGGAGAGCGAAGAAGCGGGGACCGGGGTCCGGGGTCCGGGGTCAGGGTGC
>JBFMCD010000061.1:0-5494 GCA_040754885.1 Acidobacteriota bacterium | reverse complement strand
GGGCCTGACCGGCCGGCGGGACTGGAGCGGCCGAGGGGGCCGGCCGCGCCGGGGCGGCCGGAGCCGCCTGCCGCGCGAGGTAGGCTTCCAGGTCGGCCTTGGTGACACGGCCGGCGATGCCGGTCCCGGGAACCGCGGCGAGGTCGACGCCCTTCTCGGCGGCCATCCGGCGGACGAGCGGCGTGGTGCGACGTCGCGCGTTCTCCGGCTCGGCGTCCTCCTGCTCGGCGACCGCGATGCCGCCGGTTGCGTCCACCTCGAGCTGGACCACGGGTCCCGTGGCCGGTTCCTCGTCGATCTCGAACAGCTCCGCGGGCGGCTCTCCGGCTTCGGCCGGGACCGACACGGCGGCCGGCTGGGCCGGAGTCTGCGCGGCCTCGCCCTCTCCGGCGATCACGCCGATCACGGTCTCGACCGCCACCGTGGCGCCGGGCCCGTGGAGGATGCGCGACAGCGTGCCGGAGGCGGGGGACGGCACCTCGGCGTCGACCTTGTCGGTGGAGATCTCGAGCAGCGGCTCGTCCTTCTTGACCGCCTCGCCCTCCTGCTTGAACCAGCGGACGATCGTTCCCTCGGTAATCGACTCGCCCATCTGGGGCATCTGCACGTTGGTCGCCATCGCGTCCCCCTGTGTTCCCGCTCGCCCGGAGACAACCGCGGCGGTGCCCCGGTTGTTTCCGGCCGTTCGTCAGATGTGGATCGCCTGCTGGTGAACCGCCTCGGCCGCCTCGTGCACCGCCTCGTGCAACGTCGGGTGCGCGTGGATGGTGTGGATCAGCTCCTCGACGGTCAGCTCGCCGCGCATCGCCGCCTCGGCCTCGGCGATCAGTTCGGTGGCGTGCGGGCCGACGATGTGCACGCCGAGGATCTCGTCGTAGGCGCCGTCGGCGACGATCTTGACGAAGCCGCCGGACTCCCCGAGGATCGCCGCCTTGCCGATCGCGGAGAACGGGAACGACCCGGTCTTCACCTCGAAGCCGCGTTCGCGAGCCTGCGGCTCGGTGAGGCCGATCGAGGCGACCTCGGGCCAGCAATAGGTGCAGCTCGGGACCTTGCCGTAGTCGATCGGTCGGGGGTTCCGCCCGGCCAGGTGCTCGACCGCCATCACCCCTTCCATCGAGGCGACGTGCGCCAGCCACGGGGTGTCGATCAGGTCGCCGATGGCGTACACGCCGGGCTCGTGGGTGCGGCAGAATTCGTCCACCACCACGCGCCCGCGCTCGACCTGAACGCGGGTGTGCTCGAAGCCGACGTTCTTGAACGCGGCGGCACGACCGACGCCGAGCAGGAGACGGTCCGCCTCGAGCTGCAGCGTCTCGCCCTTGCTCGTCACCGCCCTTGCCCTGACCGTGCCGCCGTCGGTCGCGACCTCCTCGACGCGCGTGGAGGCGTGGCAGACGATCCCCTGTCTGCGGAACGCCTTCTCGACCTCCGCCGAGACGTCGGGGTCCTCCATCGGCAGCACGCGGTCGAGCAGTTCGACGACGGTGACCGCCGAGCCGAAGCGCGAGAACACCGACGCGAACTCCATGCCCACGGCCCCGGCGCCGAGCACGAGCAGACGCGGCGGCACCTCCTGCAGGACGAGAGCGTGATCGGAGTTGATGATCCGCTCGCCGTCCGCCTTGATGTGCGGGAGGTCGCCGCACACCGAGCCGGTGGCGAGCAGGATGTGCGGGGCGCCGTGCTGCTCGACCGATCCGTCGGGCCGCGTGACCTCGACCAGGCCACGCCCGAGCAGCTTCCCGGTCCCCTGCACCCAGGCGACCTTGTTCTTGCGGAAGAGGAACTCGACCCCCTTGGCGTTCTTCGTCACCACGCGGTCCTTGTGGGCGTGCGCGGCGGCGAGGTCGAGGGTGACCTCCGAGCAGATCACCCCGAACTTCGACGCCTCGCGCGCCTGGCGGAGGAGGTCGGCGGTGTGGAGCAGCGCCTTGGTCGGGATGCAGCCGCGGAGCAGGCAGGTGCCGCCGAGCTGGCCGTCGCGCTCGACCACCAGGGTCTTGAGCCCGAGCTGGCCGGCGCGGATCGCGGCGACGTATCCGCCGGGTCCGGAGCCGATGACGATCAGGTCGTGCGTGGGTACGCTCATGCGGATTCCTTCCTCTTCGCTGCGCGGCGCGCGGCGTCGGCAATTCTAGCGTGATCCCGGCGCCGTGTCCCGAGACGCAGGATCAGCTCCCGGTGCGGCGCTGCCGGCTAGTACACGATGATCCGCGGGTTCGAGCCGCCGACGGCGAAGCTCTCGTCGGACGCGACGAAGACGGCGTAGGAGTACACCTGCGGGAAGTCCACGGGCTGGGCGGCGACGGTGCCGAGCTTCTTCGGCGTCCTGCTCCGCGGGACCTCGATGACCTCCCAGGCCGGCTTCCTGACGAACAGCTCCCTGGCCTGGGGGACGAACACCAGGACCCTGTCCGGGGTCGAGTTCGTGAAGTAGATCTCGGTGCCCGGCTTGACCATCAGCGCCGGCGGGTTGACGACGTACATCCCGCCGACGGCGGTCAAACGGACGAGGCTCTTCTTGGGTGTCCTGGCTCTCTTCGCTGTGGGCATCTCCGTCCTCCTTGCTCTCCGTGGCGATTCGCGGCGCCGGTGGGGCCTCGTCACGGCTGCTTCACCTCGTCGCGGCGTTCGACGACGACCCCCTGAACCGCGGGTCCTCGCGCAACCGCGCCAGCCCCGGCGCGGTGCGCACCTCTTCCTCCGCGAGACCGAGCTCGATCGCGCGGTTGACCATGCGCAGCGCGCGGACGCGATCGCCGAGGTCCTCCCAGGTCAGGCCGACGCGGAACGCCAGGTCGGCGTCGTCCCACGCCCGGGATTCGAGACCGCGCTGCAGCGCCGCCGCGCCGTCCCGATCTCCGAGCATCGCGCGGTACGACGCCACGTCGGCGAGGACGGTCGCGTCGGCCGGGTTCACGGCGCGGACCCTCTCGGCCAGTTCCAGCGCCCTCTCGAACGCCTCCCGGGCGGAGTCCCCGGCGCCGGGGACCCACCTCCGGGCAGCCCCGAGGTTGCCCCAGAGCAGGTAGTCGCCGGGTTCGAGGGCGACGGCACGCTCGTAGCACTGCGCCGCCTCTCCGAACCGGCCGGCGCGGAAGCGCAACGTGGCGACGTTCGACCACGTGACCGCCTGCGGCGACAGCGCGGCGGAGCGCTCGAACATCGGCAGCGCTTCGGCCGGGCGTCCCTGCTGGAGGAGCACGCCGCCCAGGTTGTTGTACCCGCGCGCGTTCTCGGGGGAGATCTCCACCACCTTGCGGAACTGCGCTTCCGCCTCGCCGTACTTCGCGTGACGGAAGTAGAACACGCCGAGGGCGTTGTGGCCGAGCCAGTAGCCCGGGCGGAGCTCCACCGAGCGGATCAGCGCCCGCTCGGCTTCCTCCAACCTGCCGGCGTCCTCCAGCGCCGCCGCCAGACCGGCCTCGGCGCCGAGGTGCGTGGGCTCCAGCGCCAGCGCCCGCGAGAACGCTGCCGCCGCCGCCTCGTGTTCGCCGCGAGCGACCGCCAGCCTTCCCTGCACGACCAGCGCGAGCACCGAGTCGGGAGCCATCGCGGCGACCAGGGCGACGTGGGTCGCGGCGTCCGTCACCAGGGACGGGTCGCGCGTGTCCGCGAAGCCGGCGAGCAGCGCCTCCGCGAGGGCTGCGTGCGCCGGGGCGAAGGCGGGGTCGAGTTCGACCGCGCGTCGGAGCAGCGCGGCGGCGCCTGCCGGATCGGGGGTGCCCCGGGGCGCCTCGAGCGCGCCCCGCCCCTCGACGTACGCCTGGTAGGCGGCCGAGACCTCGGTCCCGCTTGCGGCGAGCGCCGAGCGGACCGGGGAGGGGAGTTCGACCTCGAACATGGCGGCGAGCGCCTCGACGAGGTCGCCCTCGAGCGAGGCGAGGCGGTCCACCCTCCGATCGAGGACGCGCGAGCGAAGCTGGCGCAGGCTCCCTGTGTCGACGAGGTTGAGCGTGAGGACGAAACGGTCGTCGATCCTCTGCACGCTGCCGGTGACCGACAGGTTGACGCCGAACACGCGCCGCGCCTCGCTCGGACTCGCGACGCCCCGCTGGCGCAGCTCGGCCAGCGGCACCACCCACAACTCCCGGGAGTGGCCGCCCATCGAGGTGAGCTTGCTGGCCACGATCTCGGCGATGCCGTCGCAGAACGGCAGCGTGCCGGAGTCCGCGCCGACGTTGTTCAGCGGCAGCACGGCGATGTGCGCCGGCCCGCCGCCGCGGTCGGTCAGCCAGGACTTCAGTCCGCGGCTGGAGGGGAGGATCGCCGCGACCACGAGCAGCGCGAGCAGCGCGCCGCCTGCCGCGAGGGTCCGGACGGCCCAGCGGGGTCTGCGCGCGGCGGGCGCGCCCGTGAGGGTGGACGCGGACGACAGGCGCAGGCTTCGGCGCACGCGTCGCAGCGCCTCGGCGACTTGCTCCGCGCTCTGAAAGCGCCGGCCCGGGTCCTTTTCCAGGCACCGTTCGATCACCGCGGACAGCTCCGCCGGCACCTCGGGCCGCAGGCCCTGGACAGGCGGCACGCGTGCGGTCTCGATCGCGCGCAGGACCGGAGTGTCGGACGGACCGGAGAAGGGGAGCGTGCCGGCGAGCATCTCGTAGAGGACGACGCCCAGCGACCACAGGTCGGCGCGGTGGTCCACCGGTTCCCCGCGAGCCTGCTCCGGCGCCATGTAGCCGATCGTGCCGACCATCAGACCGTGTCTCGAGATGCGCGAGCGGTCGGCGAGCAGCGCCAGGCCGAAGTCGACCAGCTTGACCGCCTCCCCGTCGGCGAGGATGACGTTGGCCGGCTTGACGTCGCGGTGAATCACACCCCGGCGGTGCGCCGCCGCCAGGCCCTCGGCGATCTGCACGGCGATCACCACGGCGTCCTCGACGGGCAGGGGTCCCTTCGCGATGCGCTGGCGTAGCGTCTCGCCCTGGCAGTACGCCATGCAGATGAACACCTGCCCGTCGTCGGTCTCGCTGATCTCGTGGACGGTGCAGACATGGGGGTGGTCGATCGCGCTCGCGGCCTGCGCCTCGGTCTCGAAGCGCTGGCGGGCGTCGCGCTCGCTGGTCAGCGCCGGCGAGAGGAATTTCAGCGCGACCAGCCTCTTAAGCCTGGTGTCCTCGGCCTTGTAGACGATCCCCATCCCTCCGCCGCCGAGGCGCTCGAGAATGCGGTAGTGGGAGACGGTCTTTCCGATCCCGACCATGTCGAGGTACCGTTTAGGCACGCTGCCAGTGAAGCCAGTCTCGACGAGCTTCCCGGAGTTGTCAACGAAGCGAGGGCGTATTCGAGGAGGTCATAATCCTCGCGTGGACTCGTCGAGGGACGCTCGGGGGCCGCTCCGGACGCTGGCGGCGATCGGCTTCACCGCGACCGTCTCGCAGTCGGTCCTGCTGCGCGAGGCGATGTCGGCGCTGGGCGGCTCGGAGCTGGCCTGGGGCGGCGTTCTGTCCGTGTGGCTGGCCGGTGTCGGCCTCGGCTCGTGGGCCGGGGC
>JBFMCD010000060.1:0-18528 GCA_040754885.1 Acidobacteriota bacterium | reverse complement strand
AAGACGAGTGGATCAAGAGTCATTGGAAGTAGGAGAACCAGAACGACGTGAGCCGTGGCCCGTGGTCCGTGGGCAGGAAAGCGACCGCGACGCATGCAGGTGTGGCGGGGTGGAGGAGGGACCCGCGAGCGGGGCTTCAGGTCCCGCGAGCGGTGGGGGCACGGGGGGTCGAGGCCGCGGTGGTGGGAGGGGGGCGGCCGGACCCCCCGCGAGGAAGACGAGTGGATCAAGAGTCATTGGAAGTAGGAGAACCAGGACGACGTGAGCCGTGGTCCGTGGACCGTGGGCCGGAGAGACGGATACGGGGTCTGGGGTCCGGGGTCCGGGAGCAGAAGAAGGAAGGAGAGAGGGAAGAGGGGAGAGTAGGAAAGAACGGGATTGGTGCGGGTGAGGGTCTCTCCCCTCTCACCCGGGTGGGGGCGGAGGGCTCTCCTCTACCCTTCTTGGAGATCGACTGAACGTGAGCGCGAGTGAACCCACGAAGCTGATGGCATGCGCCGCCCTGCTGCTCGCCGCAAACCTGGCCGGCGCGGCCGACGAGCGGCCGGCGCAACTGCGCGCGATCGAGGTGCGTTCGGAGAGAGGCGTCGTGGTCGCGGGGCACGCCGCGGCCGCTGAAGCGGGCGCGCGGGTGCTCGCCGAAGGAGGCAACGCGATCGACGCGGCGGTAGTGACGGCGCTCGCCATGGGCTCGGCCGACCCCGCCTCGTCCGGGATCGGCGGCCAGACCTATCTGTTGCTGCACCTGCGCGATGGACGCGACATCGCAATCGACGGCTCCGCCCTCGTCCCGCTCGGGCTGTCGCGCCCTCAGTTGCAGGCGCTGGCCGCGAGCAGCATGGTCGCCGGACCTCGGTGCGCGGCGGCTCCGGGCACGCTCGCCGCCCTCGCTCATGCCCTCGAGCGCCACGGAACGGTTTCCCTCCGGAGGGCCCTCGAGCCGGCGATCGAGATCGCCGAGTCGGGCGCGACGCTGCCGGCGTTCCAGGTCGGGTTCCTCGAGAGCTACCTGGCCAAACTCCGTGCGGACCCGGCGATGGCGACGATCTGGTTGCGCTCCGGATTCGACCCCTGGGACGGCGGCCACCGGTACTGCCACGACGCGCTGGCCGCCACCCTGCGCAGGATCGCGGCCGGCGGCGCTCGCGAGTTCTACGCCGGGGGAATCGCTGCGGAGATCGACGCCGACATGGCGGCGCGCGGCGGCTTCCTGCGCCGGACCGACCTCGCCCTCGTCCGGGCGGTCGAGCGCAAGCCGGAGCGCGTGCGCTACCGCGACGTCGAGGTCGTGACGTTCCCCGCGCCGGGCGGCGGACCGGCGCTGTCCGGCGCCCTGGCCATCCTGGCCGAGTTTCCTCCGGCGCTCGCCGGAGGCGAGGGCACCGACTCGGCGTTCCTCCGGGCCGAGGTGTGCAGGGTGGCGATGCTGGACGCGGACGCGGCGGCGCTGCACCCGCTCGCGGGCGGCCCGAACAGGGCCCAGGCGCGAGCGCGCGCCGCCCGGATCCGGCTCGATCGCGTGATCCCCGAGAACGAACTGAACGCACCGGGCACGCTCCTGCCCTGGGATCGAGACACGACGCACCTGTCGGTCGCCGATGCCGAAGGCAACGTGGTGTCGCTCACGCAGACGATCGGGCGGAGCTTCGGAGCCGCCACGGCCACCGTGGGACTCGGCTTCCCGTACAACAGCGTCCTCGAGGCGGGTGCGACCCTCGACGACGCGCGCGCCGCCGTGGTGCGCCCCGGAGGCGCGGTCAGGACGACGATGGCGCCGACGATCGTGCTCCGCGACGGCCGCCCGTGGCTGGCGCTCGGCGGGGTCGGCAGCGGGCGGATCGTCCCGTCGATCGTCGAGGTTCTGACCCGCGTCGTGGACGCCGGAGCGCCGTTGATCGGGGCGATGGCCGCCCCGCGCGTGCTGTGGGGGCACGAGACCCCGAGGAAGATCTACGCCGAGATGGTGCCTCCGGTGACGGGGGAGCTGGTGGACGACCTCGTGCGACGAGGTTTCACGGACGCCTACCGCCTGCGCTACCCGGGCGACCCGATCAACGTGGCGGCCCTCGGTGGCGTCAATGCGCTCCTCGTCGAGCCCCGTACGGGACTGTCGATCGGTGTCGCCGACCCCCGGCGCGACGGCGCCGCCTGCGCGCCGCCGCGCTGATCCGGAGCGCCGCCGCGGTCAACCCGCCGGCCGTACGCTCGTCTGGTGCAGTGTGGCCGGGGAGAGCGTGGAGGGCGCCATGAGAGTTCGATGGTTCCAACCGTTTCGAGTTGCGGCACTGGCGGCCGCTGTCGTCGGAGCGGCGGCTGCGGCGGGGTGCGCAACCGTGTCGGTGTCGTCGAGCCGCTATCTGGGGGTGGCGGTCCCGGCGCCGAGCGACCCCACGCAGGTCGAGATCCTGCGCCGCGAGCCGCGACGGCGCCACGTCCAGATCGGCGAGGTCGTCCTGCGTCCGTCCGGCGATCCCGGCGTCGAGAAGCTCGAGCGGGCCCTGCGCGAGGAGGCCGCCACGCTCGGGGCCGACGCCGCGGTCGTGGTGAGGGACACCACCAGGCGGGTCGGGACGTTCGTCACCGGCCCGTGGTGGTCGCGCTCCCACACGCCGGTGTACGGTCGGGTGATCGTCGCGGTCGCCATTCGTTACCGCTGAGAGCGCCGTCGCACCCGACCGGCCGCCCGCCTTGATTCCCGGCCCGCTCCGGAGCACAGTTACGGCATGAGCGAGCAGATCCTGATCGTTGACGACGAACCGGGCATCGTCACGGAGCTGGGGAATATCCTGCGCGACGAAGGGTACCGCGTGGTCTCGACCCGCAGCGGCGAGGAGGCGATCGAGATCTACGGCCGGGAGCGTCCGGCCGCCGTGTTTCTCGACATCTGGCTCCCCGACCGTGACGGCCTCGAGGCGCTGCAGGTGATCCGCGGCATCGACCCGGGCGCCGCCGTGATCATGATGTCCGGCCACGGCACGGCCCCGACGGCGGTCAAGGCGATCAAGATGGGCGCCTACGACTACCTCGAGAAGCCGTTCACCTTGGGTCAGGTCGTCGAGGCGCTGAGCGGAGCGCTGGCGCAGCGCGCCGCGCGCGCCGCGGCGCCGGACGCGGCGCAGGCGCAGGCGCTGTTCTCGCTCGAGCCGGCGCAGGTGTTCACCGCGCCGCCGCGCTTTCCGTTGGTCCGGCAGGGGATCGCGCCGCAGCGCACCATCCGGGCGTCGAGCGTGATCTACGGTCTCGGGCTGCACTCCGGGACCTCGACCGGCATGGTGCTCCAGCCCCTGCCTCCGGACAGCGGCGTGCACTTCGTCACGCTGCCCGCCGGCGCGGCGATACCGGCGCACATCTCGGCGGTGGCCGACACCGAGTGGGCGACGACCCTGTCGCGCTACGGCGAGGGGATCAAGACCGTGGAGCACCTGCTCTCCGCGCTGCACGCGTACGGGATCACCAACCTGCTCATCAAGGTGCACGGCGAGATCCCGGTGCTCGACGGCTCGGCGCTGGAGTTCTGCCGCAAGCTCGAGGAGATCGGCGTCGAGGACCAGGGCGTGCCACGCTGGGAGGTGGTGATCGACCGGCGCTACGAGGTCACCGGCGCCAACGACAAGCTGCTCGCGATCGAGCCGGCGGACGAGCTCTCGGTCTCGTACCGGCTCGACTACCCGGCGCCGATCGGCGAGCAGTCGTTCGAATTCACCCTCGACTCCGGCGAGTCGTTCCGTGACGTCATCGCCCCCGCACGGACCTTCGGCTTCATGCGCGACCTGCCCATGCTCAAGGAGTTGGGTCTGGGGTCCGGGGGGCGGCTGGACAACTTCATCCTGGTCGGCGAGGACAACGTCGTCAACACCGAGCTGCGCTTCCCCGACGAGTTCGTCCGCCACAAGATCCTCGACATCGTCGGCGATCTGTACCTGCTCGGGTATCCGGTGCGCGGGCGGATCACCGCGCGCTTCTCGGGCCACCGCGACAACGTCGCGCTGCAGCGCCTGATCGTCGCCGGCGAGGGGGCGTGACGGCGGGGCGGCGCACGATGCGGCTGGTCACCTGGAACGTCAACTCGGTGCGGGCGCGTCTGCCGCGCCTGCTCGCCTTCCTCGAGCGACGCTGTCCGGACGTCGTCTGCCTGCAGGAGACCAAGGTGGTGGACGCGGACTTTCCGGCTGCGGAGATCGAGGCGGCCGGCTACCGGTGCCAGGTGTTCGGCCAGAAGACGTACAACGGCGTGGCGATCCTCGCCCGCGAGGAGCCCGCCGACGTGATCCGCGGCCTTCCCGACGATCCCTCGGACGCCCAGCGCCGGCTGATCGCCGCGACGGTCGGCGGAGTCCGCGTGGTGTGCGTGTACGCGCCCAACGGCGGCGAGGTGGACTCGGACGCCTACGCGTTCAAGCTCGAGTGGTACCGCCGGCTGCGCGCGTGGCTCGACGCCGCGTGCGACTCCGGTTCCGAGCTGGTGCTGTGCGGCGACCTCAACGTCGCCCCCGAGGACCGCGACGTGTGGGATCCGCAGCGCTGGCGCGGCCAGACGCTGTTCTCCGAGCCGGAGAAGGCCGCGCTCGCCGCCGTCACCTCGTGGGGCCTCGAGGACGCGCTGCGCCGCCTCCACCCCGAGGGCGGCGTGTACACCTGGTGGGACTACCGCTTCGGCGCGTTCCACCGCGGCTGGGGCCTGCGCATCGACCACATCTTCGCCACCCCGCTGTTCGCGGCGCGATGCACGGCCGTCGAGGTCGACCGCGAAGAGCGCAAGGGGGACAAGCCCTCCGACCACGCTCCGGTGATCGCGACCTTCGGTCCCGGCGAGCCGTGACCGCCGCGCTGCCTCTCCGACGGATGCCGAATCGGAAATCAACGTGGCCACGTGGCACTCGTGCAGCGAGGCGGGCAGGGGTGACGAGGGAAGGGGGTTGTTGAGTTCGGACTTCCCTTCCCGGACCCCGGACCCCGGACCCCGGACCCCGGACCACCTATCGGTCGTTTCGGTCACCTGCCCACGCCTCTGGCTCTGATTCGGCGCCCACGTCGAGCCTGAAGCGTGCTCGCGGCGGCAGGACGAAGCGCGCTATGTCCTGGCGAGCGGGATGAGCTGGCTGCCGGTGTTGAGCAGGAGCACCGACTCGCCGGGCCGCACGGTGCCCGCGGCGCGCAGGGCGCGCAGGGCGGCGAGCGTGGCGGCGGATTCGACGCCGGCGCACACGCCGAGTCGGCCGTAGTCGGCGAACGCCGCGCGCAGGTCGTCCTCGCCGACCGCGACGGCGGTCCCTCCCGACTCGCGCAGGACGCGCAGGATGCCGTGGCCCATGATCGCGCCTGGCACGTCGAGGCCGTCGGCGATCGTGCCCTTCGAGACCACGGGTTCGACGCGGTCGAGTCCGCGGTGGAACGCCTCCACCACAGGGGCGCAGCTGGCCGCCTGCACGGCGACCATGCGGGGTAGGCGGGCGTTGCCGGGCAGTTCGCCGAGCTGCCGCAACTCGGCGAGCGCCTTCCAGATCCCGACCAGGCCTGTGCCGCCGCCGGTGGGGTAGACGATCCAGTCGGGGAGCCCGCTCCCGGCGACGTCCTCGGCGATCTCCAGCCCCATCGTCTTCTTCCCCTCGAGCCGCCCGGGTTCGAAGAACGTGGACATGTCGACGAACTCGCCTCCGGCCAGTTCCCGCGCGACGTCCTCGCGCATGCGCGCGCCGGCAGCGGCGATGTTCGCCCCGAAGAAGCGCACCTCGCCGCCGAAGTGCTCGCAGGCGCGGTGGTAGATGCCGCCCTGGTAGCCGTCGGGCATGTAGATCAACGCCGGCTCGAGCCCGAGGCGGGCCGAGAACAGGCAGCACGCCACGCCCGCGTTGCCTTGCGTCGGCAAACAGAAACGGCGCGCTCCGCACGCCGCGCCGAGCGCGACGCCGACCGCCAGGCCGCGGTCCTTGAAACTGCCCGACGGGTTGGTCCCCTCGTTCTTGACCCACACAGCCAGGTCGAGGTCGCGGGAGAGCGCGTCGTGACGGGTCGTCGGTGTGCCGCCCACGTCGGCGCCGATCTCCTCGGGGACTCCGACGACCGGCAGCACCGGACCGAACCGCCAGATTCCCCTGCCGGAGCGGCCGAGCAGCGTCGAGGCGCCGAGCGCGGCGCGCACGCCCGCCGGGTCGTAACCGACCACGACCGGCCGGGCCGGCAGGCAGCACGAGCACAGGCCGATCGGGCGGGAGAAACCGCGCGACTCCACCTCGCGGCCCGACAGCGAGCAGATCAGGCGGGCGACGGCAGGGTTGATGCGCAGGCCCATCGGTCCTCCGCGAAGCTCAGGGACTCGCCAGCAGCGTGCCCTGGTAGATCCAGGGGTGGCGCGCCGCGTACCCCGAGGCGTCGAGGCGCGCCCGCAGCGCCCGCGCCAGGCCGGCGTCGGTGACGGCGCGCAGGATCGCCGGATTCAGCTCCACGGCGCGCTGCAGGTGCGTCAGCCCGGCGGCGCGGTCGCCGGTGCGCAGCAGCGCCACGCCGACGTTGAAACGGATCTCCGGGCGCTCGGCGAGCGCCAGCGCCGCCTGGAAGTGGCGCACCGCCGCGTCCGGCCGTCCGGCGTCCACCGCGAGGTTGCCGAGGATGACGCGGGCGTCCCACGACCCGGGCAACCAGCGGGCGCGTGACCCGAGGCGGTCGAGCGCCTCGCCTGCCCGTGTCGCACGATTCGCCGCCGACGAGGCGCGCAGCGACTCCGATAGCCGCCGACCCCCGGCGATGTCCGCGGACGCCGAGGAGCGCTGCCAGCCGATCGCCGCCGCCGCTCCGGCCACGACGAGCACGGCTGCCGCCGCCGGCCAGCCCACCGGCGTGCGCCGGCCCGCCGCAAGCGGTGGGACGGCGAGCGCCGCGAGCACCAGCCACTGCGCGGCGATCGCCGCCACGTGCAACGGGAAGTGGGTGAGCGCGAGCACGGCGGCCGCGGCGAGCAAGGCCGGCGTCGCCGGCAGATCCCGGTCGGGCCGGGCGCCTCGGCGCAGTGCCAGGATCACTCCGAAGACGGCGAGCGCGACCCCGAGCGCACCGGTCTCGGCGGCGAACTGGAGCGGGTCGTTGTGCGCCTCGCCGAATCCGGTCTCGAGGCCGAGCACCTGGCCGCGCGAGGCCAGCGTCGCCTCGTCCTGGAAGCGGAACGAGTCGGCGGCGAACCTGCCCGGGCCGACGCCGGCGAACGGGCGCGCGGCGATCATCGACAGCGCGGCCGAAGCCGCGGCGCCGCGCGCGCTGCCCATCCACTGCCACCCTCCGACGCGCGTCTGGCGCACCGCGTCGGTCACGCGCGTGCGCAGAGGCGTCGCCGCGACCAGCGCGGCGCCGAACGCCACGGTGGCTCCCAGCGCCGCCCAGCGTCGCCTGGCCGGCACGGCGCGGAAGGCGAGAACGGCGCCGCCCGCGAGGAGCGCGGCCACCGCCGAGAGCGTGGCGGTGCCGACGGCGACGGCCGTCATCACGCCGGACGCCGCGCCCCACGCCCACCGGCGCTTCGGCGAGCGCACCGCGCGCTCGGCGGCGAGCAGCGCCGGGAGCACGAGGAACGTCGCCACGTAACCCGGATTGCCCAGTGTGCCGATCCAGGTGAAGCGACCCGGCTCGAGCGACAGGAGCCGGTAGCCGGCGGGCATCCAGTCGGGGTCGCGGAACGCCAGCGTGAGGAGCGCCTGTGCGGCGCCCGCGCCGACGATCAGCGCGGGCAGGCGGCGCCGCCACGGCTCGGGGAGCGTGCGCAGGCCGCCCCACGCCAGCGCCGCGACCGGCAGCGGCGCCGCCGCGAGCAGGGACACGGCGGCGTGCCCGGAAGCCAGCGCCGCGATCAGGCTCGCGCATGTCGCGCCGGCCCAGGCGAGCCACCACGGATCTCGCCACGCCTCGCGGGGGGCGCGCGCGAGCAGCGCGGCGGCGAGCGTCCCGAGGAGGACATGCGCGACCTCGCGTTGCGGGCCGCGGAACACCTCGAGCGCCGCGGTGTCCCAGACGAGGGGCACGAGCCACACCAAGCCGACGGCGGCCGCGGCGGCGAGCGCTTCGAGCAGGCGCTCGGGCGGGCGTTGCGGCGCGCGTCGCGGCGCCGTCACGCTCACTCCTCCAGGCGGACCGAGACGATGCGCGACACGCCGGGCTCCTCCATCGTCACACCGTAGAGCACGTCGGCATGCGCCATCGTGCGGCGGTTGTGGGTGATGAGCACGAACTGGGTGTCGGAGGTCATGCGCCGCAGCAGGCGGCACAGGCGCTCTACGTTGGCGTCGTCGAGAGGCGCGTCGACCTCGTCGAGGACGCAGAACGGCGCCGGCCGGATGCGGAACAGCGCGACGAGCAGCGCCACCGCGGCGAGCGCCTTCTCGCCGCCGGAGAGCAGGAGTACCGACTGGGTGTGCTTGCCGGGCGGGCGGACGCGGATCTCGATGCCGGAGTCGAGCGGGGCGTCGGGGTCGGACAGCTCGGCGCGCGCCTCGCCGCCGCCGAACAGCTCGCGGAACACCTCGTCGAACGCGGTGTTGGCCTCGGCGAGCGTGGCGAGGAAGCGCTCGGCGCACGTCGCGTCGAGTTCGGTGACGGTCGCGTTGAGCGTCTCCATCGAGTGTTCGAGGTCGCGCCGCTGCTCCTGGAGGAAGCGAAAGCGCGTCTCCAGCTCGTCCTTCTCCGCGACCGCCAGTTCGTTGACCGGTCCGAGCGCCTCGAGGTCGACGGCCAGCTTGCCCTCCTCGGCCTCGAGCCCGGCCAGCTCCTCGGCGGTCGGGACCTGCGCAGGCAGTTCGACCTGACCGCCGAGCGTCAGCGCAATCGCCTCGTCGATGCGCTCCAGCGCCGCTTGCGCCTCGGTGAGCGCGAGCCGCGCGGCGTGCGACGCGTCGCGGGCGAGAAGGAGCGCTGCGCGCGCCGTCTCGGCGGAGGTCGCGGCGTCGTGAACGCGCGTGCGCAGCTCGCCCTCGCCGCCCTCCAACCGCTCGACCTCGTGGTGGGCGGCGGTGCGGCGCGCGAGCAACTCCTCGAGATCGGCGCGCGCGGTCGCGGCCGCCTGCGCGGCGGCGGCGGCGCGCTCGTGCGCGGACTGGATCTCGGCCCGCGCGGCCGCCTCGCGTTCGGCCAGCGCCGCGACCTCGGCGCGATGGCGCTCGAGGTCGCGCTCGGCCGCGCCGTGGCGCTCGCGGGCGAGCGCTTCCAGACCGCGCGCCCGTTCCTTGCCGGCGCGGGCCGCGGCCTCCTCCTGCTGCGCGGAGGCGGCGAGGCGCGCCAGGCGGTCCACCTCGGCCTCGAGTTCCGAGGCGCGCGCCTCGAGGCGGATCGCGTCCTCGCGCACGACGAGCAGACGCCTCTCCAGCGACGAGGCCTCCTCGCCGAGGCGATTCAGTTCCACGCCGAGCGCCTCGAGTTCGCGCTCGAGGCGAGCGCGCTCGCGGTGCAGCGTTTCGCGCGTCGAGACCACGGCCGCCAGCGCCTCGGTGGCGCGGCGGGCCGCGTCGTCGGCTTCGGCGAGGCGCGCGTCGAGATCCGCCGCTTCGGCGCGCAGGCGCTCCAGCTCGGCGACGAGTCCCTCTTCCCGGCTTTGCAGCTCGCGTTCCCTCGACGCCACCTCGCGCTCGCGCGTGCGCAGCTCGAGCACGCCGGGCACGGCCGCGGCCTGGCCGGGAAGCTCGACGCGCTGGCCGTGCCTGCGGCCGCCGCCGGGGAGGACGACGACCAGATCGGGATCGTCCGCGGCGAGGGCGGCGGCCTCGTCGAGCGAGGACGCCACGGCCGCGCGCGGCAGCGCGCGCGACAGCCACCCGCGCTCGGCCTCGGCCGCGCCCGACGCGTCGAGTAGCGCCGACGCGCGCGGCTGGCCGGCGTCGCCGGCGATCGCCACCTGGAGGCGCCCCTCGCCGTGCGGCAGCCTGTCGATCAACTCGCGCAGAGACCGCTCGGAGGCGAGCACCGGCAGGCGCAGCAGGTCGCCGTAGGCCTGGTCGAGGTGCCGCGCCGCGTCCGGCGCCGGGTCCATGAGGTCGGAGACGGTGCCGCGCACCGCCTCCTCGGGGAGTGCGCGGGCGAGAGCCTGGGGGAGGGCGCGCGCGTTGGCCAGCGCCCGCTCGAGGCCCTCGCGCTCGTGCCGGGCCTGCCAGCGGGCGTGACCGACGTGATCCCGCTCGGCGGTCCGCTCGGCGGTCCGCGTCGCCAGCGCCTCGCGCTGCGCGCGCAGCTCCTGGCGGGAGACCTCGGCGGCGGAGGCCTGCGCCGACGCCGCCTGCTCCCGGGCCGCCGCGTCCTCCTCGGCCGCCGCCGCCTGCGCCAGGTGGGCGGAGAGGCGGTCGCGCTCGGCCGACAGCCGGGCGCTCTGATAGCGCGCCTGCTCGAGTTCGACGTCGAAGCGGTGCGCCTGGTTGCGCGCCTCGGTCGCCGCCGCGACGCCGGCGAGCAGGCCGCGCCGCGCCTCCTCGGCGAGCGCGGACGCTTCCCGGGCCGCCTGTTCCGCGCGCGTCGCCGACTCGATCGCCTCTCCGGCACGCCCGGCCTCGGCCTCGAGCGCCGCCGCCGCGGCGTGCACCGCGGCGACCAGGCCGGCCTCGGCGGCCGCCAGCTCGCGCCCGGTCACGGCGAGCCGCTCGGCCTCGCCGCCGGCGTGGCGCTCGCGCGCCGAGGCGTCCTCGTACTCGCGCCGCGACGCGACTTCTTCCGCTTCTCGGCGCTGCGCCGCCGCGTCGGTGCGCGCTTCCTCGGCGCGCGCCGAGGCGAGCGCCTCCTGCGCCGCGTCGAGCTCCCGGCGCAACACCTCCAGGGCGGCGTCGGCGTGCGAGGCGGCCGCCCCGGCTGCGGCGTCGGCCTCGTTGGCGCCGACCAGCTCGCCGCGCCGCTGATCGAGCAGCGCCACCGCCAGCACCCGCCGGTGACCGAACAGCGCCGCGCGCACTTCCAGCAACCGGCGCCGCAACTCGACGTGGTGCTCGGCGCGCCGCGCCTGCCGCCGCGCCTGCTCCAGCGAGCGCTTGACCTCGGAGGTGACGTCGGCGAGGCGGAGGAGGTTGGCGCGCGTCTCGGCCAGCTTCAGCTCTGCCTCGTGGCGGCGGACGCGGAACTTGGTGATGCCGGCCGCCTCCTCGAACAGCTGGCGCCGTTCGATGGCGCGCACCGAGAGCACCTGGCCGATGCGCCCCTGCTCGATGATCGCGTACGAGCGCGTGCCCAGCCCGGCGTCCATGAGCTGGTCGACGACGTCCTTGAGCCGCGCCCGCCGGCCGCCGATGCGGTAGTCGGAGGTGCCGTCGCGCAGCACCCGGCGGGAGATCTCCAGGCGGCCGTCGGCCTCGGCCCAGCGCCCGTCCCCCGCGGCGAGCACCAGCGACACCGTGGCGGAGCCCGACTGCGCGCGCTTCGGCGCGCCGTTGAAGATGACGTCGGCCATCGTCTGCGAGCGCAGCAGGCGCGCGGACTGCTCGCCGAGCACCCAGGCGATGGCGTCGCAGATGTTCGACTTGCCGGCGCCGTTGGGGCCGATGATGGCGATCAGGTCGCCCGGAAACGAGAGTTCCGCCTTCGCGGCGAAGGACTTGAACCCTTCCAGGGACAGGGAAGCGAGGCGAAGCGCACCCATCGTCGAGCGGCGCATCATAGCAGGGAATGCGCTCGGCGGTGAGTGACGCGACGCCGGCGTCGCGTCCCCGCTTCGTCCGGCGCGGCGAGCCGGGGCCGGTCGGTACACGCGTTCGCGCGGCCCTGAGGAGACGGTCGCGCCGCCCGTCCCGGTCAGGGAGCGGGAGCCGGGCCGAGCAGCCGGTCGAGGATCGCCAGGGTCTTCTCCGAGCGCAGCACCGATGTGTGGTCCTCGTCGAGGCCGTAGACGAAGCGCGCCTCGTCCTGCGCCGCGTACGCGAGCATGCTCGACACCGCGACCGAGCCGTCGTCGGCCCCCGGAGTGAAGAGACTGCCCCCACGATGGCCGAAGAGCAGGTCGAAGGTGAGGGGCGGCGACAGGCGACTGGCGAAGAGTCGCTGCTGGAAGGCGCTGCCAGGGTCCATGTCGCGCCAGCTCGGCACGACCACCGGCGCGCCCTTTACGCCGAGTCGGGCCCCGGCGTGACCGCGCCACGGCGTGGAGATGGTGACGAGGTGGTCGACCGGCGGCGGCTGGCCCTGCTCCACGCGCATGACCAGCGCGCCCCGCGACACCAGGCCGCCCATGCTGTGGGCGACGAGCGTCATCGCGGTGAAACCGTGGCGCGCGCGCAGCTCCTCGAGCGCCTGGTCCAGGAACCACGAGGAGAGGGTGAGGGGCATGCCGCTGGGGTAGTGGTACACCCAGGGCTGAAAGCGCGAACGGTCGAGGCTCGCGACGATCGTCTCGAAGTCGCGCGGCGACCCGCCCATGCCGTGCACCAGCAGCACGGGGGTCCGATCGGGGTCGTACGGCTCGAGGAAGTACAGCGCCGGGCCCACCTCGCGGAGAAAGTCGAACGGCTTGTAGACGCCGCGCGCGGCGTTCGCGGGGGAGAACTTCGGGTCGTCGAGCGTGGTGACGGCGCCCAGCCGCGCGGCACGGCGCGGCACACTGTCGGCGAGCCCCGTCGTCGAGAGGTCGAGCGCAACATCAGTACCGGCCCCGGCGCTCTCAATCGCGATTCGACCTCTAGTCCGCTCACCAAGGTCCTCTGCGGCGTCGAGCGGCGGTCCGTCGAGGCGCCCGACGCGCTCGGCGCGCTGGTAGACGAAGTCCCGGTTGGCGTCCTCGAAGGCCACGACCTCGTACGTGCCCGGCATCGCGACCAGGTAATAATCGCCGTCGCGGGGCAGGAGATCGTAGGCGGCGATCGGCTGCGCGCCCTCCCGGCGGTCGAGCAGGACGACGATCACAGGAGCGTCGGAGCGGCTCGCGCGACTGACCGTGCCGGTGAACAGCTGCAGCTTCTGGACCTCTTCGAGTTGCGGCTTCAAGCCGAGCATCGCGCAGGAAGACGTGAGCGCCGCGAGGGTGGCGAACAACGTAACGAGCGCTGTCTTTCGCACAGCTCCTCCCGGATGTGCCGTCGCAACGCGTCGCAGCGTATCACCACGCGAGTCCGGCGAACGGCCCTCGTGTCGGCTGTGCTACGCGCCTCGGCCTCGACTTATCCGGCGCGGCGTCACGGCCCGTACAGGTTGAGGTCGAATGCCTTGGTCAGGAAGACGGCCATCTGCGCGCGGGTGAGCGGATCGGCCGGGCAGTAGTTGCCCCCGCCGCACCCCGCGGTGACCGCCTGCGCCGCGATGTAGTGGATGAAGGGACACCCCGGGTCGTCGGGGAGTACGTCGTAGAACACCGACGTGCCGGCCGGGACGCAGTTGTAGTCGCCCATGCCCGGGACGTTCCCGCTCGCGGGCACCGTGCCCCCGGTCATCGCCTTGGCTAGGAAGACCGCCATCTGCCAGCGCGTCAGCGTCGCCGCGGGGCAGTAGTTGCCCCCGCCGCACCCCGCCGTGATCCCCTCGGCGGCGATGTAGTGGATGTGCGTGCAGCCCGGGTCCTCCGGCGGGACGTCGGCGAACTGCGAGACGCCGTTGGCGGTGCAGTCGTACCCCCCGAGCCCCGGCACCTCGCCGATTGCGGAGACGAGGTCGCCGGCCAGCGCCTTGGTGAGGAACACCGCCATCTGCCAGCGGGTGAGGGTGGCGGAAGGGCAGTACTGCGTGCCGCCGCACCCGGCGGTGATGCCCGAG
This sequence comes from Acidobacteriota bacterium, assembly GCA_040754885.1. GTDB lineage: Bacteria > Acidobacteriota > Thermoanaerobaculia > Thermoanaerobaculales > Thermoanaerobaculaceae > JBFMCD01. Next base: position 4,839 of record JBFMCD010000060.1, on the reverse strand, counting down.
TGGAGCAGCGTCTCGACGAACGCGTAGCCGAACGATCCGGGCGGCGCGTCGGTGAAGCTGTCGCCGACGTGGATCGTCCACGTCTTGACCTCTCCGGTCGAGAGCGTCTCGTCGACCGTGGCGTCCCAGTGGAGGGCGGGGCGGGTGGCCGGATCGGACACCGCAAACTGGTAGCAGTCCCCCGTGGCGTCGTGGCAGTCGGCGGTCGCGGCCGGGTCGACGGTGCCGTAGTCTGCGCCGCCGTCGACGAGGGTGTAGTCGGCGCCGGCCGGACCGGTGAATCCCGAGAGCGTGCCCGTGACGGCGTGGGCCGCGGCGTCCGTGTTGGTCCACGAGGGGGCGAGGACCACCGACTCGCCGGGCTCGAGGACGCCGTTGAGGTCCGAGGCGCCTCCGGCGACGTCGTCGGCCGACGTGACCGACGGCGACATCCACCCCGAAGTGGTGCCGGACGCCGTCGAGGACAGCTCGCTGATCACGGTGTTGGCGTTGTTCGCGTGCGGGTCAGTGGTTGTGCGAGCGACGACCTCGTACGACGTCGCGGAGTCGAGGCCTGAGATCTCCAGCGAGGCGGCGCTCTTGTTCGAGGTGGAGCCGGACAGGAAGAACGGCCCTGCTCCGGCGCGGCGGACGAACAGCGTGTACCGACCGGTGTCGGCGGTGTAGAGGATCGGCGTCCAGGTGGCGGTCAGAGAAGCTGTCGTCGGCGACCCCGCCGCCACGTCCGCGGGCGCGATCGTCTGCGTGGACTGCCAGTCGCCTCCGTTCTGCCTGGAGTTCAGGAACGCGATCAGCGCGGCGTCGTCGCTGTGCAGCGCGTTCCAGCGCAGATCGAGGTAGCCCGTGCCGAGGCTGACGAGGTTGGCGAGTTCGGTCGGGAGCGCTCCCGAGAGCCGGTTGCGCGCGAGTTGCAGCCACTGGAGGTTCGTCAGGTTCCCCAGTGCCGCGGGGACATGGCCGGACAGCCGGTTCCAGGACAGATACAGCCGCTGCAGGTTCGTCAGGTCGCCGAGCGAAGTGGGAATCGACCCGGAGAGCTGGTTGCCGACGAGCTGAAGTTCGACGAGGTTGGCGAGACTGCCCAGTTGAGTCGGGATCGGGCCCGACAACTGGTTGTTGCTCAGCGTCAGATAGCGCAGGCTGGAGAGGTTGCCGAACTCGGGCGGGATCGGTCCCGAGAGCTGGTTCGAGTAGAGGTGGAGGTGCTGGAGGTTGGCGAGGGCACCCAGTTCGGGAGGGATCGCTCCCGAGAGTTGATTGGTGTGCAGGTGGAGCGACTGCAAGGCGGTGAGGTTGCCCAGTTCGGCGGGGATGGGGCCGGTGAGCTGGTTCGTGTGCAGAACGAGCGACCCGAGGCTCGTCAGGTTCCCGAGTTCGGCGGGGATCGAGCCGGACAGCTGGTTCGAGTACGCGTGGAAGTCATCGAGATTGGTCAGGTTGCCCATTTCCGGTGGAATCGCGCCGGTGATCTGGTTGGAGTAGAGGATCAGCGTCTCGAGACTCGTCAGACCGCCGAGTTCCGGGGGCAACGTGCCGGAGATCTGATTGGAGTAGAGGTAGAGGACGCGGAGAGCGGACAGATTGCCCAGGCTGGCGGGCAACGGCCCGACGAGGTGGTTCGACGCGAGAAGCAGCATCTCGACAGATGTCTCCGTCGCATTGCAGGTGACGCCGTGCCAGGTGCACTCGGTTCCGGCCGCGCCGAGCCAGTTGGTGCTCGTCGTCCAGTCCGCACCGTTCGTGCTGTTGTACAGGTCGATCAGCGCCTGCCGCTCGGCCGCCGGGATGGCGGCCTCGAGGCGCGCGCCACCGGCCGCGACCAGAAACGCGACCAGCAGGAAGCCAGCCGAACGAGCCAACGGACCCCAAACTCGCATGTCCTCCTCCGATCCCTTTCGTGCGATGCGAGAACAACGTGAACCGATCCTCCGAGCGCCGTGTCGCGGCGCCGCGAGAACTGCGGCCGGACGGGCGGTCGCGTTTCTGCCGCTTTCCGGGGTCCATCGGTGTGCCTCTTGGGTGTTGCCCGTCGTTGCAAGACTGCGACGAGCTTAGCATGGGCGCCTCGATCAGGTCATCCGCCCGGCCTCACCGCGAGGCGCTCGCCGCCGATGGGGAGCCCCCCTACGTTCGCCAGCGTCCTGCGACGGCGGCGCTGCAGTGGGGGCAGCGGCCGTCGGCGCCGAGCGAGTTCTCCAGCACGGTGAATCCGACGCGGCGCACCAGCGTGATGCCGCATCCCGGGCAGCGGGTGTCCTCGAGCCCCTCGAGGCGGCCGGGGAGGTTGCCGGCGTAGACGTGGCGCAGGCCGGCCTCGCGGCCGAAGGCGGCGGCGCGCAGCAGCGTCGCGGCCGGCGTGGCGGGTCGGTCGGCCATCTCGTAGTCGGGGTGGAACGCCGTGACGTGCCACGGCAGGTCAGGGGAGACCGAGACGAGGAAGGCGGCGATCGAGCGCATTTCGTCGTCGCCGTCGTTGAGGCCGGGGACCAGGAGCGTCACCACCTCGCACCAGATGCCGCGGGCGACGACCGCGCGAATACTCTCGAGTACGGCGCGCAGCCGGCCGCCGAGCGCGAGGTAGGTCGTCTCGGAGAACGCCTTGAGGTCCACCTTCCAGGCGTCGAGCACCGGCGCCATGTAGTCGATCACCTCGGGCGTGGCGTGCCCGTTCGAGACGAACGACGTGACTAGGCCGCGGCGCTTCGCCAGCGCGAAGACGTCGTGCGCCCATTCGGCGGTGATGAGCGGCTCGTTGTACGTCGAGGTGACCACCCGGCAGCCGTGCTCGACGGCGGCCTCGACGAGCTCCTGCGGGCCGACCGGCGTCGCGCGCGTCGAGGCCTCGGGATCGCGCAGCGTCTGCGAGGTGTACCAGTTCTGGCAGTAGGCGCAGTGCAGGTCGCAGCCGAGCATGCCGAACGACAGCGCCCGCGCCCCGGGCAGGAGGTGGAAGAACGGCTTCTTCTCGATCGGGTCGACGGCCACGCCGGCGGTGTACCCCCACGGCACGAGCAGCGCGTCGCCGCTGCGCGAGCGCACCTGGCAGGCGCCGCGGGCGCCGTCGGCCAGCTTGCAGCGGTGCGCGCATGCGACGCACACGAGCTTCCCCGAGGGGTGAGGGAGGACGAGTTCGCAGCGTCGCGCCGTCAGGGTGTCGAGCGTGTCCGCCACGAGACAACTCTGCGCCGGCACCTTGACGGGCGCAAGGGGGGTGGCGAGAATCCTGCCGTGGACCCGACAGGAGAGGGGAACGCGGCGGCGCGCGTAGCGCCCCACGCTCCGCATGGGCTGGCCGGCTCGATCCGCGTGCCGCCATCGAAGAGCCTGACCCAGAGGGCTCTGGTCGCGGCCGCCGTGGCGGGCGGCGGGTCGCGCGTGGTCCGGCCTCTCGACGCCGAGGACCCGCGCCTGCTCTACGAGGGGCTGCGCGCTGCGGGCTTCCGCCTGGAGTGGGGCGCCGAGGGAGTGCGCGCGACCGGCCGGGACGGGATCGCCGGCGCGTCGCTGTTCCTCGGCAACAACGGCACGGGCGCGCGTTTCATGCTCGCTCAGGCAGCCGGACTGCCGGGAGAGTGGGTCGTGGACGGCGTGCCGCGCCTGCGCGAGCGGCCGATGGGCGGGCTGCGGCGCGCCCTCGAGGACCTCGGAGCCCGCATCGAGCCGGCGACCAGCATCGGTCGCGCGCCCGGGAGTTCCGCCCGACAGCTGCCGCTGCGCGTGTTCGGCGCGACGCTGCCGGGCGGCGAGGTGCGGCTCGACCCGTCGGCGTCCAGCCAGTTCGTCTCGGCGCTACTCCTCCTCGGAGCGCGCCTCGAGAACGGCATCGTGGTCGGGCTGGAGAGCGAGCCGCCGTCACGCCCGTACCTCGACCTGACCGCCGAGGTGCTGCGGGCGTTCGGCGCGCGCTTCGCCGCGGGAGAGGGCGGCCGGATCCTCGGTGTGCGCGGGCCGCTGCGTCCGGCCGAGTTCGAGGTCGAGGGCGACTGGTCGGCCGCCGCGTTCCCGATGGCCGCCGCGGCGGTGGCCGGCGGGACGGTCGAGGTGGCCGGCGTGCGCGCGGAAAGCCGCCAGGGCGATGCCCGCGTGACGGCGGTGCTCGCCGCCGCCGGGTGCGACGTGACGGCGACAGGTGACGGAGTGCGTGTCGCCGGACCGGCGTCGCGTCCCATCGAGGCCGGACTGCGCGACGCGCCGGACCTGTTCCCGGCGCTGGCGGTGGTGGTCGCGTTCGCCGGCGGGCGCCTGAGCGGGCTGGAAGGACTCGCCGGCAAGGAGAGCGACCGTACGGCGGTGATGGCCGCGCACCTGCGCGCGCTCGGCTTCGAGGTGGAGTTCGACGGCGGCGTGTTCGGCGGCGCCGGCCGGCGCGCCGCCGCGACGGCTCCGCTCGTGACGCTCGACCCGACAGGCGACCACAGGATCGCCATGGCGCTTGCCGTCGCAGGCGCGGCGGTCCCCGGCGTGCGCATCTCCGATCCGTCGTGCGTCGCGAAATCGTGGCCGGAATTCTGGTCGGCCTGGGACGCCGTGGTCGGGTCGCCGTGATCGCCGTCGACGCGGGCCGGGCGGCGGCGCTGGCGCGCCTGTTCGCGTGGGACGCGCCGTTCCTGCCGCGGGTGGAAAGCGTCCATCCCGGCGACGGCGTGGTGCGCATCGCGTTGGCGGCGCCCGGGGCCGCGCTCGACGAGGTCGTCCGCTGGAGCCGACCGCAGCGGGCGGCGGTCGCCGTGCAGATGGTCGCCGCTTCGGCGTTCCTCCTCGAGCGCGGCTGGTTGTCGTCGGGTTCGCTGCTGCGCGGCTGCCGCGTCGCGCGACGCGAGGGGCAGCCATGGCTGCGTC
>JBFMCD010000059.1:0-2235 GCA_040754885.1 Acidobacteriota bacterium | reverse complement strand
CGGCGCCGCCGGTCATCGCCTTGGCGATGAACACCGCCATCTGCCAGCGCGACACCTCCTGCGCCGGGCAGAACTCGGTCGCCGAGCACCCCGAGGTGATGCCGTGGTGCAGCACGGTCTCGATGTGCCTGTAGGCCCAGTGCGAGGACCAGGCGTCGGTGAAGGAGAGGCCGAGGTGGAGCGGCCAGGTGCGCTCGACGCCATTGTTGAGGATCTCCGTGACCGTGGCGTCCACGTGCGTGGCGGGCCGCGCTCCGCCGCCGATCTTCAGGAGGTAGCAATCGCCGGTCTTGTCGTTGCAGTTCGCGGTCTCCCCCGCGACCATCGCTCCGTAGTCGGCGAGCGCGTCCCTGATCTCGTAGGTGTACGCCTCGGGACCGGCGAACAGCGACACCGCGCCGGTCATCGACGGCGTCGAGCAGTTCGCCGGGAAGATCCACGAGGGCTCGAGAAGAGCGGTTTCGCCGGGCTCGAACACGCCGTTACCGTTCGAGTTCGTCACCCCGTTGACCCGACGCGGGTCGGCGGCCAGCGCCGCCGGGCTGACCGCGGTGGAGCACGGCGCGGAGCTCGGCGCGGCGAGGTGCGCTGCGGTGCCCACCGACGCCTTCACGTAGTTCGTGAAGTAGGTCATGTTCAGCGTCGCGCGCGTGTCGTTGACGGTGTGGTAGTAGTCGCAGAAGTCGTCGACGTCGTCCTCGATGGCGAGGATCGCCGGGAAGCCACGCTGCCAGAATTCGGCGTGGTCGCTGGCGCCGATCCCATCGGGGTCGAGAATCGGCGTCAGCCCGCCCGAAAGGCCGTAGAGGGTCGTCACGTCGACGAACGTGTTGGCGATCGCCAGGTCCGCCGGGTAGCCGGGGTTGCCGATGGTACGCGTGTGCAGGCGCAACGTCGGCCCGCCGATCGAGTCCCAGGCGATCATGTCCATGTTGTAGACCGCGACGATGTTGTCGCCGGCGGCCGCGACCATGGCGGCGTAGGCGTCGGCGCCGAGCAGCCCCTGCTCCTCGCCGGTGAAGAAGACGAAGCGGACGGTGCGCTCGAAGAAGAACTGCGACATTGCGTTGGCGGCGAGCATCACGCCCACCGAGCCGGAAGCGTTGTCGTCCGCGCCGGGCGCGATCCCCCCCGACGGCATGTCGTCGAGGTGGGCGGTGACCAGGACGATCTCGCCGGGACGAGTGCTGCCCGGCTTGGCGCCGATCACGTTGCGCCCGGAGGCCCACTGGTGGAACGAGACCTGCAGTCCGAGCCCCTGCAGGTAGTCGTAGACGTACTGCGTGGCGCGCTGGATCGGCACACCGGAAGAGGTGTGGCGGGTGGCGATCGGCGTGTTCGGGCTGGGGTCTCCGGTGACGGTAACCGGGTTCTCTCCGGAGAGGTTGCCGTTGTAGTTCCACACCTGCGTCTGCGACACCGAGTTGATCATCGCCGCGACGCGCGGGTCGTACGTGATCGAAGTCGGCACGGGACCGAGGACGGTGCGGAAGGCGATCGGATTGTGCGGGACGCGCGCCATGTCGAGACCCAACGCGGCCATTTCGTCGGCGCGGCCCGGCGCGTCGGCGACGATCACGTGCCGTCCGTCGTCGAGCAGTAGCCGGTACCGTGCGGCGGCTTCGAGACGGGCACCGGTTCGGCGCTCCAGGCCGACCAGGTAGCCGGAGGGCGCCAGCGAGGCGTCGAGGACGCGGAACGACAGGCCGGCGGCGGCCAGCGTGCCGGGCGCCTCCTTGACCAGCGCGTACTCCCGGCGGGCAGCGTCGGTGAGAAGCATGAACACCGTCACGCCGATCGTCTGTGGGGAGCCGGTGAACTCGACCCGGGCGAGCGCCGCTCCCTCGGGCGCCGCCGCGCCAGTTCCCACACCGAACATGCACAACGCCGCCACGCACGAGACCGCCAGTCGGTGGTTCATGACCCTCTCCTCGTCTGTCGCCGGTGGAGCGGACCCGTGCGCGGAGAGCTCCGCCGGCTGCGACGGTTGCTCGGCGCCGAACCGCGGGGATCCATGGCCGGCGATCGTACCACGCGGTCCGTCGCCCGTCGCGCGAGCCGGTGAGCCGCGTTTCGGCGTGGCGCGGCGTCGTCGAAGAGGCGGCCTGGGGCACGAGGGTTCGTCGGGTCCCGAGCGCCTGAAAGCACGACGCGCCCTCGCGGGCGCCTTCGTAAGTGCTTGAATCTACTGGAGCCAACGCGCGGACTCGAACCGCGGACCTGCTGATTACGAAT
>JBFMCD010000058.1:0-9903 GCA_040754885.1 Acidobacteriota bacterium | reverse complement strand
CGGCGCCACCCTCGCCCAAAACTCGTCCGACACCTCCCAGGATCGTGCTCGCGCCATGCTCGTCCTCCTGGGGCAAATCTAGGTTCAGTGCGCTTCGAAGTCAATCTATTTACGGATACGCCCTTAGCGATTCTGGCCGTCGTCGCATAGGCCGGGACCAGAGGGTTCTTGTTTCGAACCACGATGGTGAACTGTCCTTGTTGGTGGTTGAAGTCCGAGACCTCGAGGTCCGGCCAACCGCCGTAGTACCATCCGTTGCAGGGTCCCTGGACGATTCCGGGCGCCGCCCATTCCCGCGCTTGGTCACTGGCCCAGGCCGAGGTGAGTTCGGTTTCCACCTCGACCTGGACGGTCACCGGCTGCTGCACGCCGCCGCGGTTGATCGTCTCCCCCTTCGTGTAGCGGAAACCGGCTGTCGTCCCGGGAGGAAGGGAAAGGCCGCGAAGTAAATGAGAAAGCTGCACTCTGACGCTGGCGCTCGCCGGCTGAGGGACGCAAGAGAAGCCGATTCTCAGCCCCAGGCGGGCCTCCGCGGCTGCCGCGGCCACCGCCGGCCGGAACTTGAGTTGTTCGAGGCCCGCGAGCGCCGACGCGAGAGGCAGGAGCGTCAGCGCGACAGACGCCGGAAGGATCCGCTTCGCTCTCATGGACCATTCTCCTTTCACTTTCCCAAGCGTCGGAAGAGGCTGGGACCGCACACCTTTTCCCGTTGCGGAGTCGGAGGGTGAGCGTGAGCGAGCCTTGACGCGAGCGTGCCGGCCGTTCGGTGACGGGCGAGGTGGTGTCCGTCGTCTCGGAGCTCGACGGCTGCGGAAGGCCCCGGTAGACTCCTGTCAATGCGCCTGTTGCTGATCGAGGACGAAGCGAAGACTGCCGCCTTCGTGCGCAAGGGGCTGGGTGAAGCGGGGTTCGTGGTGGACGTGTGCTCGACCGCCGTGGACGGGCTCTTCCAGGCGACCAGCGCCGAATACGATCTGATCCTCCTCGACATCATGCTCCCCGACGGTGACGGTTGGTCCGTGCTCACCGAGTTGCGCATGGCGGGTCGCGCGACGCCGGTGATCTGCCTGACCGCTCGTGACGGCGTGACCGACCGCGTCAGGGGTCTGGAGCTGGGCGCCGACGACTACGTGGTCAAGCCCTTTGCCTTCTCCGAGCTGCTTGCCCGGGTGCGCACCGTCCTTCGGCGCGGACCGGAGCGCAGGCCCGATGTGCTGCGTGTCGCCGACCTCGAGGTGGACATCCCGCGCCACCGAGCCACCCGTGCCGGTGCGCGCCTCGACCTGACGGCGCGCGAATTTGCCCTGCTCACTCTGCTCGTCCGGAACTCACGGCAGGTGCTGACCCGCAGCATGATCGCCGATCAGGTCTGGGACGCGTCCTTCGATTGCGACAGCAACGTGGTCGACGTGTTGGTCGCGAGGCTGAGACGGAAGGTGGACGACCCCTTCGGGGAACGACTCATACACACCGTTCGCGGCGTGGGCTATGTCCTCGAGCAGGTCTGACGGGCGGGTGGTAGAGGCGCTGCGCTCGCGCGCCTCGATCGGCGCGCGGCTGGTCGTCCTTTTCACGTTCTCCTCGGCGGTCCTGCTCGGCGGCGCGCTCGCGGTCTTCTACAGGGGGGTCGCGCGGCACCTCGACGACGAGCACCGGCACCTGCTCGCCGAGGTTGTGCGCATCGTCAGACTGAGCGCGCCGGCGGCCCGTCCCGACGTGTTGGCCGCCGCCGGCAACGCCACCGGCAGACACGGGGGGGCGTCACGCACCGGAGCCGAAAAATACTCATTCCGGCTCCTGGGGGCGTCGGGTTCGATCCTCTTCGCTTCTCCGGGTATCGCTCGAGTCCCCGAGGACGCCTTCGCCGAAGTTCTGGGCGCGGCTGGCGGCGGGACCGGGGTCGGCACCCCATGGCGATCGGCCGCCGGCGAGTCCTATCTCCTCGCAGTCGCCACGCTGGACGGGGGCGACGCCTCGGGCGGCTCGGTGACGCTGCACGCCGCCCTTGACGTCACTCCGGACGAGGAGTTGCTTGGCGACGTGCGGTGGAACGGCCTGCTCCTTCTCGCGGCGGGTACAGTCCTCTCCAGCGTTGCCGGAGCGGCGATCGCCCGCCGCGGCCTGCGGCCGATCGAACGGCTGACCGCCGAGATGTCGAGCACCTCCGCCGGGCGTCTTCACGAGCACCTCGACCGCGCTGCTTTCCCGCGAGAGCTGCGCCCGCTGGCGGGGGCCTTCGACGATATGCGGCATCGCCTTGAGCGGGCGTTCGCCGACCTGTCCGCCTACTCGGGAAACCTGGCCCACGAGCTGCGCACGCCGCTGGCGAACCTGTGCGGTGAGGCTGAGGTCGCGTTGTTGCGTGCTCGTTCCGCGGAGGAATACCGGGACGTGCTTGGCTCGAGTCTCGACGAACTCAGGCGGCTTTCTCGCCTGGTCGAGGCCTTGCTCTTCCTGGCGCGCGCCGACCGCCGCGAGGCTTCGGCGGCGCGTTTCACGGTGGATGTCGGCGCCGAAGTCCGCACCGTCGTCGAGTTCTACGCGGGGGTCGCCGACGAGGTAGGCGTCTCGCTCGCCGCGACGGGGCACGCGGTGGCCGAACTCGATGCGGAGCTGTTCCGGCGCGCCGTCGGAAACCTGGTGGCCAACGCACTTCGGCACGTGGACCGGGGGGGGAGCGTCACGGTCGGCGTGGCGGAGGGTGCCGGTGACAGTGTGGAGGTGACGGTCGCGGACGACGGCCATGGCATCGCAGCAGCCCACTTGCCGCACGTGTTCGAGCGCTTCTACCGCGCACCCGGCGAGCGGGGAACGACGGTGCCGGGAAGCGGCCTGGGGCTCTCGATCGTGCGCTCGATCGTCGACCTTCACGGTGGGCGGGTCGAGATTGCGAGCGTTCCCGGAGCGGGCACGCGGGTGACGATGCATTTTCCTGCTCGTCACGCGGCGGCAGCACAGCAGCGCTAGGAGCCGCGCATCGGGGCGCGCGAGAGATCGTGCGCGACCGGTTCTCGGATGACGGAACAGACATCCTCGCGTCATCTTCTTGTCATGTTAGGAGTGTCAACTTAATGTCATGTGGGCGACGCGGAGCATTCGAGACAGAAGCCCTCGCATCCAGCTCCTCGGGGCGGTTCGATCGTGGCACGGCGCGCCCCCAACCTACGGCTCTCCAACGGCCGGGAGAATTGCATGACAAGAACACGGCTGTCGGTCGGCTTGCTGCTTCTCGTGTCCGCGTCGGTCGCGACGGCCCAGACCGGCAGCGAGGTTGTCGTGGGATTCGCCTGGCTGAGTACGGAAGGTAGCCGGGATTCCTTCGCCAGCCAGTTCAAGCTCGACGACGGGATCTACCTCGAGAGGTTGCACCTCGATTTCGGCGGCCGGGCGGGGTCCGGCTTCGACTGTGCCGAATTCACCGCCAGCGGGTTCGGTGCCGAGCCGAGTTCTCATGCCTCGCTGGAGATGGACTGGGATCGCACGTGGTCGATCCGACTCGAGTACTCGCGCCGCGAGTCGGCGTTCCATCTCGTTGGGTTCGACCTCGGCGGGCGTCGCGACGACTGGACGGTCACACGCTGGGCCGCGTCGCTTTCCTACGACAACTGGAAACCCGCGCGGCTGCGCCTCGACCTGCGCGATGTCCGCCGCTCGGGAACGACCGGCGTCCCGTTCTACGGACTCGGCGAGCCGTACGTGGCGGAGTTCGACCTCAACGAACGGGTCCAGGAGGTCGGGCTTTCGCTCGAAACGCGCTCTCTTCCCGTGAAGATCCTCATTGGCCAGGACCTCGCGCGGTACGTGCGGGACAGTCGCGGGCGGCCCGGCAACGGCGGCCAGCCGGCGGGAGGAGCCGATCCCGACGAACTTGTCGACTACACGACCCCCGGGAAGAGTGAGAGCGATGTGCCGACGACCCGTCTCGCCGCCGTCTACGAGAGCGAGCGCTTCCAACTGGCTGCTACCGGCCTCTACAGGCGGGACCGGCTGGATACCATCCACGACGACCGGGAGTCCTACGACCTGTCGGGCGGGGCCGTCGGTGGAGTGACGTTCGTGGACCGGCTGGTGGGCGGCGCCGATGTCGAGCAGCGCCTCGGTCACATCAGGCTCGGCTTCGCTCCGGCGAAGGGACTCACTCTTCGCGTCCGCGGTCGCTGGGAGGAAAGCACACAGGACGGCAGCGCGGTCGGCGAGCGACTGCTGCGTGTCGCAGGAAACGGGGGTTCGTTCGAGATCTCCGATCCGATCGATGACCAAACCGCCTTCGAGCGCACCGACGAGGAAGCCGCGGCGGAGGTCGAGTGGCAACGCGGACCCGTCGCGCTGACGGTGGACTACCACGAGGGTTCGCGCGAGGTCGCCTACCGGCGCGAGACGGAGTCGCCCCCGGAAGCGGTCGCCCGCGATCTCTCCGGCTGGGGCGCGACGGCGTCGGTCGCCTTTTCCCGCGCACTCTCCTTCGACGCCGGTGTTCGAACCGGCAATTTCGAGAAGTACGTTTTCCGGACGGAACCGGAGAGCGTCCGCCGGACCTGGGGACGGCTCCGCGCACGTGCCTCCGATCGCCTCGAGTTCACCGCGTACGCGAGTCGGGAAGCGGCCGACAATCCCGCCGATGTCGCCGACCTCGACCGGTCCGTGGACGGCACGGGCATCTCGGTCGTGTATTCGACGGACGGCGGCGCGTTCGTCGTCGCCGGTTTCGACGCCCTGTCCATCGACAGCAGGACCGAGCTTCGTTTCTTCGCCCCGGGACGGGCGATCGATACGTCGCGCTACAGCAGTCGCCTGATGGTGCCGTATGTGCGCTTCGCGGCACCGATCGGCGCAGGGTTCAAGATCTCCGGTGGCGCCCTGAGGGTCGGAGACGACGGGGAGTCCTCCCCCTTCGTGTCGCAGCAGGCCGACCTGCGCGTGGAGGTCGACGGGCCGTTCGACCTCGACTGGGCGGTCTTCGCGAACTACTGGAAGTACGACCAGGACGGCGCGACCGCCGATGACTTCACGGTCGCGCGCTACGGTGTCGCGATCGGGCGGAGGTTCTGAGATGCGCACGATCTTGATCGCTGCCGCCGCCTGTGCGCTCGCGGCGCCGACTGCGGCGGAACTGCCCCCTGGCTGGGTGGGGAAGGACACGTGTGCGACCTGCCACGAGGAGACGGCGGCGACGTTCCTTGCCGGACCGCACGGTCGGGCGATGGCCGAGAGGGGTTGTCGGGTGGACCACACCGTGGTCGATGGAGAACTCGTCGACCGTTCCTGCGAATCCTGCCACGGTCCCGGCGAGGCGCACGCCGCCGAGCCGTCGCTCGAAAACATCCGCGCGCTGAAGAGCGGCGCGCGCGAAGCCTCGACCGGGTGTGCGTCCTGTCACGCTGCGCAGGACGCGGGCGTGCTGACGCGCACCCCGGGTCACCAGAGGGCCGGAGTGGCATGTCTGGAGTGCCACGGTTCGGGGCACGCACCACCTGCCGGGCGCCCCTTGCTCGCCCGCGCTCGGGCCGAGGTGTGCACACCTTGCCACGGGTCGCAGGTCGCGCAGTCGCTGCTGCCGTACGCGCACCGCGACGGGCGGACGCCCTTCGAGTGCATGAGGTGCCACTCCGTCCACGGCGGGACGACAGTCAAGGGGCGGATCGAGGAGGACGGCCGCGCGCTGTGCCTGTCCTGCCATTCGGAGAAGGCCGGCCCGTTCGTCTACACCCACCCGCCGCGCGACGCTGCCGGCTGCGTGACCTGCCACCGTCCCCACGGATCGCCGCACGCGAAGCTGTTGAGCCGCGCCGAGCCGATGCTGCTGTGTCTCGAGTGCCACACCAACACTCCGGCGTTCCACGACCTCTCGAAGCCCAAGTACCGGCCTTGCCAGACCTGTCACGCCGCGGTGCACGGCTCGCAGCGCGACGCGACCCTGTTCAGGGAGTGACGAATGAGGAAGGAAAAGGAGGGGATATCCATGCGTAAGGCAACGCTCGCACTCGCGCTGCTCCTGGTCTCCACCACGGCGCTCGCGGGGGGCAACCTGGTGCGTTCGCACCTCGACTCGGGGAGGCCCGCGATGCCGTCAGCCTCGGACCTGCAGGCCCGGCTGGTCCAGCTCTACGGCGCGGCGGCGACCTCGACCAACGTCTACGTGGGCAGCGAGTTCTGCATCGCCTGCCACTCGGATTACGCCGGCTGGCGCGACACCAAGCACAACCAGGCACTGCGTCGGCCGATGCCGGAGTACGCCCTGATGCCTGGCAAGGGAATCGTCGCCGACTACGACAAGAACGGCGTCGACGACTTCACCCAGGGACTCGACTTCAACGCAATCGCCTCTGCCTTCGACCCCTACAAGCCGAACGCGCCGAAGCTGTCGGCGGAGAGCGGCAGGTACTTCGTCACCATCGGCGACCTCAAGATGCCCGTCATCTTCACCCAGGGCGGCACGGGTGAGTGGAAGCAGCGGTACGGAGTGCGCATTCCCGTCACCGACCGGCCCGGTGGACTGTCGGCGGAGATCTACATGACTCCGATCCAGTACAACGAGGCGCCCGACACCTACGTGCTGTACAACATCGGCAACTGGTACGACGCCTCGAACCAGCCGAAATGGAAGGCCGGGATGACCTCGACCCAGGTCGCGTCGCACGGCGGCACGTACTCGAAGAAATGCATCGGCTGCCACACCACCGGGCTGCGCGGCATCGGCCAGACGTCGACCGGGGAGTGGCTGTACAACGGCTGGGTCGCGGTTCTCTACAACGCCAGCGACCCCTCGTACTTCGACTACGACGGTGACGGTCAGGCCGAGATCGTGAATATCGGCTGCGAAGCCTGTCACGGGCCCGGCGGCGACCACATTCTCAGCGGTGGCAGTCCGTCCAAGATCGTCAATCCGGCCAAGCTCTCCACCGAGGAGGCCAATGAGGTGTGCGGCCAGTGCCATATCCGCGTCCTCTCGACGCCTGCAGGCACCCACGAGTGGCCCTTCAACGACGCGACCAAGACGCCCTGGGTGCCGGGTTCCGGCGAGTCGCTTGCCAGCTACTACAAGGACGCCGGCGGCTACTGGCCGGACGGGAAGACCTCGAAGCAGCACCACCAGCAACTCGAGGACCTGTACCGCTCGACCAAGCCGACTTTCCAGTTCCACCCGGTGCGCTGTACTGAGTGCCACAACTCGCACAATCAGACCGGCAACCAGGCGCAGCTGGTCGAACAGATCGTCGACGGATCGCTGACGATCCCGACCAGGAACAACGACAACACCCTGTGCCTTGCCTGCCATGCGACGCACGGTCCGTTCGAGTCGATCACCAAGGAGGAGGTCGCCCACTACGCCGACAACGTCGAGAAGATCGGTTCGGTGATCTCCGCGCACTCTCACCACCCATACGGCCCTGATCGGATGATGGGCCTGTCGCGGTGCTCGACGTGTCACATGCCGGCGACGGCGGTGACGGCGGTCGCCTACGACATCCACTCGCACACCTTCGAGGTGGTGCCCCCGGAGAAGACGCTCAACTACCAGGCCAACGGCGGCATGCCGAACGCTTGTGCGGTTTCGTGCCACGGCGGGTTGGTCAACTCCTTCAAACTCGGACTGGATCCGTCGATGTCCACCTGGAACGCGCAGTTCGACAAGGACCTGGCCTCCAAGTTGCTCCTTTTCTACGGGCCGAACGGCGCCTGGTGGCAGAAGACGCTGTCGGCGAAGGACCTTCCGGTTGGCGTGCCGGCGCCTCCCCAGACCGACGATTGATTCGTCGGCGTGACTCCCTCACGGGCCGGGGCGGAGCGATCCGCCCCGGCCCTGCCTCCTCCTCCACGGCCACCTGAGGGATAACGAACGAGAGAGGGACGTCGGCTGCGCCTCCGCGGCCCGTCCCAGGGCGGGGCCGGCGGAGACGGGAGCGTCAAATGGCGTACGTCGTCGTTGCCCTGGTCGCCTTTCTTGCCTCCGGGTTGACGATGGTGTCCGGATTCGGTCTGGGCACCTTGCTGATGCCGGTCTTCGCCCTCTTCGTCCCCGCCGAACTGGCGGTCGCCGCGACCGCGCTCGTGCACGGCGCCAACAACATCCTCAAGGCCGTTCTGCTCGGCCGGCTCGCGGAGCGCTCGGTGGTGTTGCGCTTCGGCGTGCCCGCGATCGTCGCGGCGATGCTCGGGGCGCTGGCGCTCGGCGCGTTGTCGCACCTCGATCCGCTCGTCACGTACTCGCTCGGCGCGCGCACGGCCACGGTCACGCCGGTCAAGATCGCAATGGCAGTGCTCATGGCCGGGTTCGCGCTGTTCGACGTGCATCCCTGCCTCGCGGCGCTCCAGTTCGACCGCGCGTACCTGCCGCTGGGGGCCCTCCTTTCGGGGTTCTTCGGCGGCCTTTCCGGGCACCAGGGCGCCCTGCGCTCCGCGTTCCTGGCCAGGACGGGGCTGACGCCCGAGGGCTTCGTCGGCACCAACGCGGTGATCGGTCTGCTCGTCGACCTCTCGCGCCTGTCGGTCTACGCCGCGCTGGTCGGCGGCGGGACCCTGAACGCGCTCGCCCGGCCGCGAGACCTGTGGCTGGTGGGTGTCGGAGCCACCGCGGCCTTCCTCGGCGTTCTTGTCGCCAAACCGCTACTCAAGAAGGTGACGATGCGTTCAGTGCAGCGCATCACCGCCGGCATGCTGTTCCTCATAGCTCTCGCCCTCGGCCTCGGCCTCGTCTGAGGGCGAGTTCCTTTCGCGGCGGCCGGGAGCGAGTCAGCGCGCCAGTGCGCGCGTGGCCACCCGGCAGGACGCACGCATGCGCCGCGAAGATCCGCCGGTCCAACGGTTCGCCACGCCGCGTTCGTTCCGGTCTCGGTTGCGCGGCCGCGGGGCGTCGCCGGCGCCGCTTGCGAGGACCATCCGACGGCGGATCTTCAAGGACTACCGCGAGGCGGAGGCGGGCGAGGCGTCCGCGGCCCCGTCCTCTCGCTGCTCCCACTGGCTGTGAGACTCCCCGGCTAGTGGATGCAGACGCCGACGCCGGTGAAGGTGTTGTTGTTCTCGTTCGACTCCCGCACCGTCGCGGCGATGTCCGCGGTGGCGTCGAAGTACTGGAAGCCGGCCGGGAGCGTGACGCCCTTGAGCACGGTGATCGTCGCCTGCGGCGGAACCTGAGGCACCGGCACGTCGATCGAGCCGAGTTCGATCTGCGAGCACTTTGCCAGCCGCACCCTTGCCACCGAGGAGGGCGCAGCGGCGAAGGGGGCGCCGTTCTTCACGAGCAGTTGGAGTTGGCCCGAGACCAGGGAAGCGCTGACGACCTGGAGATCCGGCAGTCCCGCGTAGAGCCATGCAGTGCACGGGCCCTGATTCCCCGGGGGTGGTATGCCCATGAAGTCGGCATTCGGCGGGATCGGTGCTTGGAGCGTGACCTCGGCGGGGTTGGAGTACGGCACCTGATAGTGGACGCTCGTTCCTGCCGGCATGGCCACCTGAAGGGGGTTGGTGATTCTGATGCACGGGTACGTGACCCCCATCATTACACATGAGGTGTGACAGGGGATCTCGATCCTCGGGCCGAAGCGCTTCTCGAGAGCGTGCGGCTTCATCTTGAATTGGCTGATCTCGGCGCTGGCCGCCGCTGCCGCGCCGAGCATCGCCATGAAAGCCACCAGTTTCGATGTCCGGTTCATGATCTGGGCTCCCTTCACCCATGGAAACGCCAGCCAAGAGGCCGACCGCACACGATCACGCGGCGGTCGCTGAGACTACGTAGGCGAGTGAAACGGCCGGCGGGCGGCCGGCCGCGGCGCCGCGCCCGCCGCGCCACCGCGAGTGACGACACGGCGCAACGGTGGTGGGAGATCAGGGGGTCGTGGGCGCGGAGGTGGAGGCGAGAGCGTCGAGCGCGGCGACCACGGCGCGGAACCGCTCCCGCGCGTCCGC
>JBFMCD010000057.1:0-31130 GCA_040754885.1 Acidobacteriota bacterium | reverse complement strand
GACCACGGTCCGCGCGCCTTCGATCGCCGGGCGGACGGAGAACGACCGCGACCACGCGTCGACCGGGTCGCGGCCGACCAGGTACAGCACGCCGACCTCGCCGGCCGCCGCGCGCTCCAGGGCCTCGCGAGCGGACCACCCGGGACCGGCGGGCACCTGCGTCCCCCACAACGCGCCCCAGGCGCCGCGCTCCGCGTCGTCCGCCAGCGACACGCCGCCCGGGAGCAGCGCCGGGTGCAGCCCGGCATCGACCACGCCCTGCGCGTCGGCCTTCTCGCCGAGAACCAACAAGCCGCTCCCGGGGCTGCCGTGCCGCCCGAGCAGGACGAGCAGCTCCGCCGCGGCCTGGGCCACGGCGATCTCGTCACCGGGGATACCGTGGCCGCTGACCACGGCGACGACCAATCGGCTGGACTGGCGCAGCAGCCAGGCCATCGTCGCGATATGTTCGGGAGAGACGCCGGCGGCGGCCACCCGCTCCGCCGGCAACCCATCGAGCGACGACCGCCACTCGGCGAACCCCTCGACCGACCGCGCCGCCTTCTCCAGGTCCGGATCCCCGGCCAGGGCGCGAGCCACGGCATCGAGCAGCGTCGCCTCGCCACCCGGCGCGACGGGGAGGTAGAGCTCGGCCAGCGGGTCCATCTCGCCCGACAGCGAGTGAGCGAGGATCAGCTTCTGGCCTCGCTTGCGAATCCCTTCGACCAACTCGGTCTTGACCAGTGGGTGCGTCCGGGCGGGATCGGCGCGCAACACCAGCACCGTGTCGGCCGACGCCAGGTCGGCGAACGTCGCCGTCGAGCGGGGCGCGCCGAGCACCGGCATCACCCCCTCGGCGAGCGCCCGGACGCCGCGACCGGGACCGCAGTCCACGTGCGGTGTCCCGATCACGCCGCGCAGCAGCCGCTGAAACAGGTAGGCGTCCTCCAGGCCGAGCCGCGGCGTGGCCAGACCGACGATCGCCCTGCCCTTGTCCCTGGACTCGCGCACCGCCGAGGTGACTCGGGCGAACGCCTCGTCCCAGCTCGCCTCGACGAGCCTGCCGTCGCGCCTGACCAACGGGCGCGTGATCCTCTCCTCGCTGCCCAGGACGTCCCAGCCGAACCGCCCCTTGGCGCACAACTTCCCGCGGTTCGGTTGAGACGACTGGCTCGAACGCACGCGCAGCAGCTTCCCGCCGAAGCTCTCGATCTCGAGCTGGCACCCGCACGAGCAGTACGAACAGGTGGTCGTGGTCACGGTCCGCTGCCACACCGGCACGTCGGCCACGAAGGGGCGCGCGACGAGGGCCGCCACCGGGCAGGCGTCCACGCACTGGCCGCAGAACTCGCAGTCGAGCGGCTCGTCCAGCCACGTCGCCACGTGGGCCGCCAGTCCGCGGTTGACGATGCCGATCGCCGCGACGCCCTGCACCTCTTCGCACAACCGGGCGCACTTGCCGCACAGGATGCACTTCTCGTTGTCGCGCACGATCAGCGGCGACCCCTCGTCCCTGGGCCAGGGGACCCGGGTGAACGGGAGTTGCTCCTCCAACGCACCGTAGCGGAAGATCAGGTCCTGGAAATCGCAGTCGCCGCGCCGCTCGCACACCGGGCACTCCATCCGGTGGTTGAGGACGAGGAACTGGAGCTGGCGGGTGCGGGAGGACACGACCTCGGGCGTGTCGGTGTCGATGACCATGCCCGCCTCGACCGGCGTCGAGCAGGCGGGTACCAGCCCTCCGCGGCCGTCGCGGCGCTGCACCACACACAGCCTGCACCCTCCGTACGGGGTCAAGCGGTCATCGTGGCACAGCGTCGGCACCTGGACGCCGTTGCTGCGCAGCGCGTCGAGCAGGGAGGTTCCGAGCGGAACTTCAACGGGCCGGCCGTTGACGGTGATTGTCACGGGTTCGCGGTTCATGCTCACGCCTCACTCGCTCGCCAGCGGCCGCAACCGCTTGAACGCGAACTTGGTCCGTATCCGATTCGCGTAGCGGGCAATCGACCCGGTCGGCTTCGCCTTCGCCGCCGCCTGCCAGTCCTCGGCGAACAGGAAGTCGAGAATGTGGATCGCGTCCTTTCCGGCCCCGCGGAGCGACGAGCGGCAGCCGGCGCAGTAGGTGATCATCGGGTGCGGCGATTCGGCGCCCCTGCGGCGCGAAACCCTCTCCCACAGCTTCGGGTCGACGGGGTAGATCATGCCGCCCGAACCGCAGCAGCGGCCCAGCCCCTCGCGATACTCGACGTCCTCGATCGTCGCACCCGCGTCGCGCAGCAACTGGCGCACTCCGGCGTGCGTCGGCGGCTCGTGCTGCGCCTTGCACGAGTCGTGGATCGCCACCGTCGCCCCCTGCCGGCGGGGCTCCGGTCGCCACTTGCCGGAGAGGAGTTCCCACACCGTCTTCAGGCGCAGTTCCACGCCCGACTGCTTGAGCGTGTGCAGGCAGTCCGGGCACGCCGCGACGAGTTCCTCGGCCCCCAGCCGCTCGGCCTCGCGGTGGATCGCCTCGACCGCGCCCTCGAACGCGGACTCCATGCCGATCAGCTCGGCGGGCGCGCCGCAGCAGTACATCAACACTCCGGTGCCCGGGTAGTGCCGGCGCAGTTCGTCGTAGACCCTGAGGGTGTTGCGCGGCGACACGGCCGGCAGCGAGCACCCGGTGAAGAACAGCCGCTTGCTGCGCTGTCGTCCCGGCTCGGACATCGCCATGGTGAACGTCTTGGACACGCCAGCCTTGAAGTACGAGATGATCGGCTTGTGCTGCGGCAGCGGGCCCTGCCCCTGCTCGACCAGGCGGCGCCGCGCCTCGAGCAGCATCGCCCCGGTGTCGAGGTGTTCCGGACACACCTGCGCGCACAGCGAGCATATGTTGCACGAGTACACCATCACCCGGTTGTCGACCACGCCGGCAAGGACCTGGCGGGCGAGTTTCTTCGGCGAATCGCAGTAGGTGGTGAGGAACTCGCAGTCCTTGACGCACAGACCGCAGGTGCAGTCGAGGCAGCGGGCGGCTTCCTCGACCGCCTCCAGTTCCGTCATCGGAGCGTTGAACGGCTGGAGCATCACCGGCGTGCGCTCGCGGCGCGCGCGCTCCGCCTCGTCGATCTCGAGCGTCCACAGCAGGCGCGCCGGCAGCGACGACTCGCGGTCGGCGCGCAGGTCCGCGCCGGCCAGGAAGCGGTGCGCCGACTCGGCCGCTCGCCTGCCGAGAGCCAGCGCCTGGATCACTGTCGACGGCCCGGACACCGCGTCGCCGCCCGCGAACACGCCGGCCCACCCCGTCTCGCACGTCAGGGGATCGGCGGCGAGGGTCCCGCGCACACCGCCGGAGAGCCCCGGAGTCGCCGCGGCGAGCAGCTCCTGTCCGCCCTCGAACCCGGCCAGGACGAGGACCGCGTCGTGTTGTTCGCGAAGCTGCTCGAGGGAGACGTCGCGTCCGATCTCGACTCCGCAACGGACCTCGATGCCGAGCGCCGCGATCACCGAAATGTCGCGCCTCGCGACCGAGCGAGGCAGTCGCCACTCGGGCAGCTTGTGGATCAGGCAGCCGCCGATCTCGTCCAGCCTCTCGTAGATCGTCACGGTGTGCCCGCGCCGACGCAGATCGTGAGCGGCCAGGAGCCCGGCCGGCCCTGCCCCGACCACGGCGACGCGCTTGCCGGTGTCCGGCTCGCGGTCCAGGATGTGCTGCGGTTCGCCCGCTTCCCATTCGGCGAGGAACCGCTTGATGTCGCGGATTCGGATCGGGGTGTCCTCGTCGATGCGCTTGCAGTGGAGTTCGCACGGGTGCGCGCAGATGTAGCCGAGGACACCCGGGAAGGGCAGCTTGTCGCGCACCAACTGCAACGCCTCGCGAAACTTGCCCTCGCGAGTCAGGAGCACGTAGCCGCGGGCGTCGACGTGCAACGGACAGCGGCCCACGCAGTTGGAGGGACCCTCGCCGCGACAGCGGGTGAGGATCTCCTCCGCCAGCGACTCCATGCGACCGGGCTCCGTCGCGGCTTCGACACGAGACCAGGGCGGAGCGGTGATTTCAAGCGCAGGGTCAGCCATGCTCATCCTCGCGAGGCCTGGCTCGGCCTCGTTTCGTAGTCGTAACACTCCGCCTGGAACGGCGAAAAAACCGACTGGACCAGCGAAAACCGACCCATTCTCATGTCCCTTCGAGGACCGCGGTCACGGCCCTGTAACCGGTGAGCTTCTCGCCTGCCTGCACCGGGGTCGTCTCGAAATCCGCGCAGGCCGGAATCGGATCGTGGAACCTTCCTGATTTCAAGCAGATCCCGGCATCGCCCCGTGTCGAGCCCCACGCCGACGAGAGCGCACCGATTCCGGGAAGCGACCGCTCGATCGCGGCCGGATCACTCAGGAAGTGAACGCAACTGGCGCAGTTGGGCTTGTCGTCCATTCGCCATCGCATGGCAACCCCCGCCCCGGCGTTCATGCATGGCGCGTGCCCGATGCTGGATGGGAACCTCGGCCGGCTGAGCCGCAGTGCGCGAGGAGAGGTGCGAGCGAGCGCCCGGCCGGCGACTCCTACCCGGCCGCGTAGCGGCTCGGGTCGGCGATCCCCGCCTCGATGAAGCCGGCCCGGCGCAGGAGGCAGGCGTCGCAGCGCCCGCAGTGCGTGCGCGCGTCGACCGGGTCGTAACACGAGAGCGTCACGCCGAGGTCGACACCGAGGGCGGCCGCCAGCCTGACGATGCCCGCCTTGGAGAGGCCGATGAGCGGGGCGTGGACCCTGATCGGCAGCCCCTCGGCGCCGACCCTGGTGCCGAGCCTCGCGACCCGCTCGAACGCGCGCAGGAACGCCGGGCGGCAATCCGGATAGCCCGAGTAGTCCTGGACGTTCGCGCCGATCACCAGGTCGGAGGCGTGACGGACCTCGGCGAACGCGGTGAGCAGAGCGAGCAGCACGGTGTTGCGCGCCGGCACGTAGGTGACCGGGATGTCGCCGCCGATCGTCGGCCGGTCCTTGGGAACCTCGGCGCCCCCGGTCAACGCCGATCCCCCGAACGCGCGCAGGTCGACCGACACGACACGGTGATCGCGGATCCCGAGGTTCCGCGCGACCGCGCCCGCAGCGTCGAGTTCGTGACGATGCCGTTGGCCGTAGTCCACGGACAACGCGGCGACCTCGAATCCGCCGGCCACGGCCCACCCCGCGGCGGTGGCCGAGTCCATTCCCCCCGAGAGCAGCACCACCGCGGCGCTCATCTCACTCCCCGGCCAGCGTCCTGGCGCGCGCGCACCTGTCCTCGACCTCGTCCCACGGGACTTCGGGCAGCGGTCCGGCCGCGTAGCCCCGGCTGCGCTCGCTCGCCCGGTCAACCTCCGCCGCCAGCCTCGGATCGCGGCTCGCCCACCTGTCAACGTGTTCGACGACCTCGGCCCGTCCCACGAGCGCGTTGCACACGAGGACCTGATCGCACCCGGCCAGGATCGCGGCGGCCGCGCGCTCGCCGAGGGAACCGAAGTCGGCCAGCGCGCCCATCTCGAGATCGTCGGCGATGACCGGCCCGCACGGCCGGCGGGACAGCCTCCGAACCACAGTCGGCGACAGCGACGCCGGCCGCACCCCGTCGCCGAGCGAGGGGGCGACGGCGTGCGCCACCATCACGGCGGTCGAAGGGGACGCCAGCCGGAGGAACACCGACTCGTCGACGGCCGCCTCGTCGTCGAGGAGGGGAAGATCCAGGTGCGAGTCGCTCGCGCCGCTGCCCAGCCCCGGGTAGTGCTTGAGGCAGCCGGAGACGCCGAACGACCGCAGACCGGTGAGGACGAGCCCCGCGAGTTCTTCCACCTCGCGCGCGTCGCAGCCGAGGCAGCGGTCCTCGGCGCCGAGGAAGCCCCCCTGCCGAGCGAGGTCGAGCACGGGCGCGAAGTCGAGTCCGATGCCGAAGTGGGCGCACGCGGCGCCCAGCGCCGCGCCCAGCGCCTCGACCGCGGGACGGCCATGCGCGGCGGCACGCGCCGGCGACGGCAGCGGGCCGATCAGCAGCTTCAGGCGATTCACGCGCCCGCCTTCGAGGTCGACCGCGACGTACGGGCGGGAGGGCAGCGCGCGCAGCTCGCCGACCAGCTCGCGCAGCTGTTCGCGGCCGGCCACGTTCCGCGCGAACACCACCACTCCTCCGGGCGCGAGGTCGGCGAGGAGCCGTCGTTCCGGGTCGCGCAGCTCCGCTCCGTCGACGCCGCACGACAGCCACGGCCTCACGGCCCGACCTCCGTCTTGAGATCGGCGAGGAGCCTGAGCGCCTCGAGCGGCGTCAGGCGGTCGGTGTCGATGGTGCGGAGCCGACCGAGGAGCGCGGCTTCCGCCGAAGGGAACAAGGTGAGCTGGTGGGGCGCACGCTCGGGCCGCGCTTCCTCGAGCACGCGCAGTTCCTGCCGCTCGAGCGTCGCCAGGACCTCCTGGGCACGAGCGCACACCGCCGCGGGCACGCCGGCCAGGCGCGCGACGTGGATGCCGTAGGAACGGTCCGAAGGGCCGGGCACCACGCGGTGCAGGAAGATCACCTGGCCCTGCCACTCCTTGACGGCGACCGACGCGTTGGCGACCCGCTCGAGACGGTCGGCCAGGTCGGTCAGTTCGTGGTAGTGGGTGGCGAAGAGCACGAGGGGCCCGCGACCGCCGTCGCGATGGTCGTGGAGCGCCTCGACGACCGACCACGCCAGCGACAGCCCGTCGAACGTCGCGGTGCCCCTCCCGACCTCGTCGAGGATCACCAGCGAGCGCTCGCCGGCGCGGCGGAGGATGCTCGCCACCTCGGTCATCTCGACCATGAAGGTGGACTCCCCACGCGCGATGTCGTCGGCCGCCCCGACGCGGGTGAAGATCCGGTCGATCTGACCTATCTCGGCGGCCTCCGCGGCCACGTACGAGCCGGCCCGGGCCATCACCACCGCCAGCGCCACCTGGCGCAGGTACGTCGACTTGCCGCCCATGTTCGGTCCGGTGAGCAGGACGATCTGGCGCGACGACCCTTCGAGTTCCACGTCGTTGGGGACGAACGCCGAGGACGAGATCTCCTCGATCACGGGGTGGCGCGACGCGCGCAGACGGATGTTGGCGCCCGTCACCAGCCGCGGGCGCACGTACCCCTTGCGCCGCGCGCGGTCCGCGAAGCAGGCGAGCACGTCGGCCTCGGCGAGGGCGCGCGCGGTGCCGGCGAGCCGTGCGGCGTGCGCGGCGGCGCGCTCGAGCAGCGCCCGGTACAGGGCGGCCTCGCGCGCCTCGGCGTCGGTCTCGGCGGAGGCAATGCGGCGCTCGATGTCCTCGAGTTCCGAGGTGGTGAAGCGCTCCGCCCCGGCCAGCGTCTGCCGTCTCGTCCAACCGGCGGGGACCCTCTCGAGGTTGACGCGCGAGACTTCGAAGCCGTAGCCGAACACCCGGTTGTAGCGCACGCGCAGGTTGGCGATCCCGGTCGCCGCACGCTCGCGCGCCTCCATCTCGGCGAGCGCCTCCTTGGCGCCCCGCGCGAGCGAGCGCGCCTCGTCCAACTCCGCGTCCACGCCGGCACGGATCATCCCGGGCCCGGGCAGGGCCGGGGGCTCGTCGGCGATGGTGCGCTCGAGGTCGCCGCGCAGGTCGTCGAGGACGTCGATCGCGGCGCCGAGCGACGCGAGCAGCCGGCTCGCCGAAGCGCGCAACAGCCGTCCGACCTTGGGTAGTACCGGCAGCGCGTTGCGCAGCGCGACCAGCTCGCCCGGCCGGCACTGGCACAACCCGACACGCGCGGCAGCGCGCTCGAGGTCGCCCAGCTGCCGCAGTCGGTCGCGCACGGCGAGCAGCATCGCCGGGTCGTCGATCAGCGCCGCCACGGCGCCGTGCCGCAGCTCGGCCGCCGCCGGGTCGCCGAGCGGACGGAGCAGCCACTCGCGCAGAGTCCGCGCGCCCATCGCCGTCACCGTGTGATCGAGCACCTGGGCGAGCGCCGCGCGGCGGTCTCCCGAGGCGGCGCGCAGGAGTTCGAGGTTGCGCACCGTCGAGGCGTCGAGCACGAGAGCACCGCCGTCGCGCCGCCGCTCGAAGCCCGAGAGGTGACGCGGCTCGGCGCCGTGGCTCACGCGCAGGTACTCGACGAGGGCTCCGGCCGCCCCGACCAGAGGCTCGCCCGGCTCGAGGTCGAAGGCGCGCAGGGACCCGACACCGAGCGCCCCGCGCAGCACCTGCTCGGCGCGAGCCGCCTCGAACCACGCGTCGGGGCGGAAGGTGACGACCACCGATCCGAGTTCGGCGAGCCAGGCGCCGTCCTCGCGCGAACGCTCGGGGAGCAGCACCTCGCGCGGCTTGAGCTGCGCGAGCACCTCGCGCAGTTCGGCCTCGCCGGTCACCGCGACGCCGCCGAATTCGCCCGAGGACGCCTCCAGCCACGCGACGGCGGCGCCGCGGCCGCCGCCGGCCACGGCGACGATCCAGCGACGCTCGGCGTCGGCGAGCAACTCCGGCTCGGTGACCGTACCCGGCGAGAGCGCGCGGACGACCTCGCGGCGCACCAGCCCGCCGGCGGTCGCCGGGTCCTCCACCTGCTCCGCGATCGCCACCCGGAACCCGGCGTCGAGGAGCTTGCCCACGTACGCGGCGAGGGCGTGGTGCGGCACGCCGCACATCGGCGAGGTCACTTCGTCGTTGTGCCGCCGGCGGGTCAGCACGATCCCGAGCACCGGGGCCGCCCGCTCGGCGTCCTCGAAGAACAGCTCGTAGAAATCTCCCAGCCGGTACAGGAGCAGCGCATCCCTGTGCCGTTCCTTCAGCTCCAGGTATTGCTGCAGCATCGGAGTCCTGCGCATCGGCGGGATTGTAGCCCGCCCTCCGGACCTCGGAGGATTGCCGCGTTCCCGGGCCACGGATACACTCGTCGCCGTGTGGCGCTCGCCGCTCGTGCTCGCTCCGGTACTGCCGCCCGAAGACGATCCGGGGGTCGCCGCGATCGTCGATGGGCTGTGCCGAGCGACCGGCGCGGAGGGGTGCGAACTCACGCTCGAGGTTCTCCCCGAGGGTCCCACGGCACGGTACCGGCACGGCGCGCCGTGCGCCGGCCACACCCTGCGCATCAAGCTCGAACCCAGCTCACGCCTGCGCGCGGAGGTGGAGCTTTGCGGCGCCGGCCGGGGCCCGGCCGCCAGCCCGGCCGCCGTCGCCGCGCTCCAGCCGCTCCTGGAGGGAGCCCTCACGGCCCTCGTCGACCGCTGCAACTCGGCGAACCAGCTCGAGGTGGTCGCTCAGGTCCTCGGCGCCGGAGAGGAGGCCACGCTGGTGGTCGACGACGGCGGCGAGATCGTCTACGCCAACGAGCGGGGCGACGACATTCTCGCCCTGCACACGCGCCAGCCGCTCGCGCATCTGGCGGGCGACGGAAGACCGGCGCCGCTGCTCCACCTGGTTGCGTCCGAGATCGACGCCATGCGCGCGGCCGGAGAACGCTCGCGCCGCCACTCGCTCTCGCTGGGCGACGGCGGCCGGTGGGCGCTCGAGGTGGTCGCGCTCTCAGGCCAGGAAGGCCGCAGCTACACCCTGGTCCTCCTCGTCCCCACCCAGCTCCCGTGCGCCGAGGAACTGCGGCGGCGCTTCCAGGCGCAGCGTCTCTCACCGCGCGAGGGCGAGGCGCTCGCGCTGCTCCTCCAGGGGAAGAAGGCGGCGGAGATCGCGAGTCGGCTCGGGATCACCGAGTACACGGTCAAGGACCACCTGAAGCACGCCTACGCCAAGCTGGGAATCAACTCGCGCTCCCAGCTGCTCGCCCGGCTGGCGGCCGGCTGAGCCCGGCCGAGGCCCGCGCCCCGGCGGCGGTCCGCGGCGACCCGAGCTAGACCTCGCCGGCGCCGCTGACGATCTCGATCCAGCGCGACGTTCGCGGCAGGTGGCGGGCCAGGGCGGCGAACGACGCGGCCTGCCAGGGGATCACCTTCTCCCCTCCCCCCGATTCGCCCAGGCGCACGATCGCGCGCACGGCCCGCTCGACCGGCAGCACCGGGATCGCCAGGCGCGCCAGCCGCGGGAGCTTCGCGTGCGGCACGCCCTCGACGATCATCGCCGTGTCGACTTGCGCCGGACACAGGATGCCGACTCCGACGCCGGTGTCCTGCAGCTCGAGGCGGAGGCAGCGCAGCGCGGCGACCAGCGCCGCCTTGCTCGCGCCGTAGGCTCCTCCGCCGCGGTACGGGATCAGCGCCGAGAGAGACGCGACCGCGACCAGCGCGGCCGGCGCCGCCGCGCGCAGCTCGGGCGCGACGGCGCGCACCGTCGCCAGCGCGCCGTGGAAGTTGACGTCCATCACATTCCGCTCCGTCGTCTCCGGGAGATCGGCGAGGGCCCCGTGCACTCCCACCCCCGCGTTGACCACGACCAGGCGCAACGGCCCGCACGCCTCGCGCGCGCGGGCGACCGCCGCGGCGACGCTCCCGGCGTTCCGCACGTCCACGGCGAGAGGCGTCGCGATTCCCCCCGCGGCGACGACCTCCTCGACGACCCGCGCGAGGACCCCCTCCCGCCGTGCCAGGAGACCGACCCGGCAACGGCGCCGCCCGAGTTCGACGGCCAGCGCGCGGCCGATCCCGTCCGAGGCTCCGGTGACCAGACAGCCGATGCCTTCGATCTTCATGGGCGAGATTATGCGCCGCGGCGCCGTTGTTATACTCCGCGGATGCTGCTCGCGGGCTCCGTGCGCGTGGATCCGCCGCTGGTGCTGGCTCCGATGGCCGGCATCACCGACCGCGACTTCCGCCTGTTGATCCGGAGGATCGGCGGCTGCGGCCTGGTCACCATGGAGTTCGTCTCGGCCGAGGGGCTGCTCCGCCAGAACCCCTCCACGCTCAAGCTCCTCCACTTCGTCGAGGAGGAGCGGCCGATCTCGATCCAGATCTACGGCTCCGACCCGGCGCGCATGGCCGAGGCTGCGCGCGTCGTCGAGGCGATCGGCGCCGACGTGTGCGACATCAACATGGGGTGCCCGGCGAACAAGGTGCTCAAGGGGTGCGCCGGAGCCGCGCTCGGCGGCGACCTGCCGCTCGCGCGCGAGATCGTGCGGGCGGTTCGGGCGGCGATCTCGATCCCCCTCACCGTCAAGTTCCGGCTCGGACTGCGCCCCGATCGGCAGACGTACCTCGACCTGGGCCCGATCTGCCAGGACGAGGGAGCGCAGGCGGTCGCCTTGCACGGCCGCACCGCCAGCCAGCAGTTCGGCGGACGGGCGGACTGGCCGTCGATCGCGAGGCTGAAGCGGCACCTGGACATTCCGGTTGTCGGCAACGGCGACGTCAAGACCCCCGAGGACGCGGTGCGCATGCTGCGCGAGACCGGCTGCGACGCGGTGATGATCGGGAGGTCAAGCCTGACCAACCCTTGGATCTTCCGCCAGGCCTCGGCGCTCCTCGCCGGGCGACACGCCGGCGCGCCGACGATGGCCGAGCGGCATCGCCAGATGCGCTCCCACTTCGACGAGGTGGTCGCGCGCGAGGACGAGCGGACCGCGCTGCACAAGCTGCGCACCTTCACCGGCTGGTACACCCACGGTCTCCCCGACGGGCGGCGCCTGCGCCAGCGACTCTCGGAGCTGTCCAGCGCCGCGGCCGTGCTCGACGCCGTCGACGCCTTCTTCTCCGAGGCCACCGCGGCATGAGCGTTCCTCGCCTCCCCATCCGCCTGACCCCGGAGCTGCACAGTCTCGCGCCGGACGTTCCCGACGGCGTGTTCACCGACGAGTTCCCCGCCGCCTGCGAACGTCTCGACCGGTTCGTCGGGGCGCTGGTCCTGGAACTCGCCGCCCGGCTCGATCTCGCCGGGAGGACGCTGCCCGAACTGGCGCGACTCCGAGAGCTGCGCGGCTGGTCCAGCGACGGCGACGCGCCGCTGCTCTGGCTGCTCGAGACGCTCGAACTCTACGGTCACGCCCGGCGCAGCGCGTCGGGCTGGGACGTCGCGGACGCGGCGGCGCCGTCGCCCTCGTCGGAGCTGCGCGACGAGGCGGTGCGCCTGGTCCCGGCCTCCGAGCCCGCCTACCGCATCCTCGATCTGTGCGCCCAGGCCCTCCCGGCCGTGCTGCGCGGCGAGCTTCGCGGCGAGGACGCGCTCTTCGGCCCCTCGACGCTGGGGCTGTGGTTCGACTACTTCTCCAACCAGAACCCGCACTACGCGCTCAACAACGCGATCGCCGCGGCCGCCCTGTCACGCGCGGTGGGACCGGGAGCGCGGGTGATGGAGGTCGGCGGCGGCGGCGGGAGCGCGGCGCTCGCCGCGTTCGCGCGGCTGGCCGCGGAAGGGCGGACGCCGTCGAGCTACCTGTTCACCGAAGTCCACCCGGCGTTCCTCCGCCGCGGCACACGTTCCGCGCAGGGAGCGGCGCCCGCCGGGTGCGACTTCGAGTCGCGGCGCTACGACATCAACCTGTCGCCCGACGAGCAGGGCGTGTCGGGGCGGACCTTCGACGCGATCCTGGCGGTCAACACGCTCCACCTGGCGGACGACCTCGTGCTCGCCTTGCGCCGGCTGCGCGCCCTGCTCGCCCCGGGCGGTGCGGTCGTCCTCGGAGAACTCGTGCGCCCGAACCCGACCGCGTGCGTGCACCTCGAGCTGCCGTTCTGTCTGCTCGAGGCGTATCGGCGGCCGCCGTCCGAAGACAGGATCCGCTTGCGGCCGGGCTTCCTGGCGTGGGACGGCTGGCGCATGGCGTTCGACGCCGCGGGTTACAGCGACGTCCGCCTCCTGCCCGCCGACCTCTCCCGCTGCGTCGAGGCGTACCCGGGCTTCTACTGCGCGGCGATCACGGCACGCGGCTGAAGTCCGCCCTCCGGGCGACGTTCACGCCAGCACACGCGCCGTTCCCGGCGGCCCTCCCGTGACACGACCCACCCGAGCAGCGGCAATTCCCCGCGCGGCGCACGCCGGGGCGAACGCGCGCGCGCCCTCCGGAGCGATCGCGGCGAGCAGGCCGCCCGACGTCTGAGGATCGACCAGAAGGTTGCGCGTCGCTTCGTCGAGTGCGGCGTCGAACGTCACCCGCGGCTCGACCCAGGCGAGGTTGGCCTTCAGTCCGCCGGGCACGGCGTTGGTCGCGAACTCGCGAGCCCCGGGCAGCAGCGGCAACGCCGAGGCCACGACCTCCAGCGCGACACCACTCGCCTCGGCCATCTCGAGGGCGTGGCCGAGCAGGCCATATCCGGTGATGTCGGTGAGCGCGCGCGTCTCGACCTCGCGGCACGCCGCGGCCGCCGCCGCGTTGGTCGTCACCATGGACTCCACCAGCGTTCGCGTCTCGACGTCCCCGAGAGCGCCCTTCTTGAGCGCGGTCGCCAGCACTCCGGTGCCCAGCGGCTTGGTCAGGAAGAGCACGTCGCCCACCCGGGCGCCGCCGTTGGTCAGCACGCGATCCGGGTGGACGGTGCCGGTCACGGCCAACCCGTAGGTGAACTCCGGGCCCTTGACCGTGTGTCCGCCCATCGGAAGGACGCCCACCGTGCGCAGCGTTTCGAGCCCGCCCGCGAGTGTTCGGGTGAGCGCGTCGAGCGGCAGGCTGCCGTGCGGGAACGCGCACACCGCCATGGCGCACAGCGGCTCGGCGCCCATCGCGTACAGGTCGGAGAGCGCGTTGGCCGCCGCGATGCGGCCGAAGTCGAACGGGTCGTCCACCACCGGGGTGAAGAAGTCCACCGACTGGACCAGCGCCAGTTCGTCGGTCAACCGCAGGACGCCCGCGTCGTC
Source organism: Acidobacteriota bacterium (assembly GCA_040754885.1). Taxonomy (GTDB): domain Bacteria; phylum Acidobacteriota; class Thermoanaerobaculia; order Thermoanaerobaculales; family Thermoanaerobaculaceae; genus JBFMCD01. Next base: position 17,449 of record JBFMCD010000057.1, on the reverse strand, counting down.
GAACGTCCCGTTGCCGACCAGGAGGCGGGGGTCGGCAAAGCCGGGGAGCTGGGCGAGCACCGCGTGCAGGTCCGCCGGACCCAGTTTCGACGCTCAGCCGGCGCAGGTGACCATGTGTGTGAGCTTGAACACGTCCTCGCGCGTCATTCGCGGACTATATGTGAGTCCGATCGATCCCGACAAGGCGACGCCCGCGCAACGGCATCCGTACACGCAGTCGGGACGAGCGGCTCCGGGAGGTGCGACGTGGCGACAAGACGACCGCTGGCGGCACAGCAGGCGACCGGGATCGAGGTGGTCGCGACGGCGTTGCTGCTCCTGATGCTCCTCGCCAGCCTGTTGTGAACACGGCTGTCTCTTGATCGTCCCCTGACTACCGGGACGACCGGCAACGGCATGGACCGTGAAGAACAAGGGGAGAGGGGGAGACCCGCCCGCCCTTCCTGCTCTTCGTTCTTCGCTCTCTGGTCCCTGGTCTTTGGGTCGTTGGGTGATTAGTTCTCTTGGTCTTCGCTCTCCCCTTTCCCCTCTCCCCTGTACTTCTGTCCCCGGACCCCGGACCCCGGACCCCGGACCCCTGACCCCGGACCCCTGACCCCGGTCCTTTTCTTGTCTTCCCTCTCCCCTCTTCGTTCTTCCCTGCCTTACCCGCCCGCTCGCCCGACATCGGCTAGACTCGCGCCGGGCCCACCGGCCCCCGGGAGCGCCGATGGCGGAGAAGGTACGCGCGAAACTGAAGTGGCTCGGCGGCCTGCGCTTCGTGGCCCAGGCCGACTCCGGACACGCGCTGGTCCTCGACTCGAAGAGCAAGCCGGACCACGCCGGTCCCACGCCGATGGAGATCTTTCTCATGGGGGTCGCCGGCTGCACCGCGATGGACGTCGCGGCGATCCTCGAACGGATGCGCCAGCCGCTGAGCCAACTCGAGGTGCACGTCGAGGGCGAGCGCGTGGAGGTCAACCCGAAGCGCTACTCCTCGGTCGAGATCGTCTACAAGGTGACCGGCCGCGGGCTGGACCTCGACAAGGTCGAGCGCGCCGTCGCGCTGTCCCACTCCACCTACTGCTCGGCGTCGGCTTCGCTGCGCCCGGACATCGCCATCACGCACCGGATCGAGCTGCTCGAGGGCTGAGCGACCCTTTCCCCTTCGTCCGGAAGTCAGGGGCGCAGCAGTCGCGAGGGCCTGACCAGGCGCACGCCCTCGAGGCCGCCGTCCAGCTCCTGCGCGAGCACCTCCAGCGTCACCGGCTGGACGTGACCGATCGCCACCGCGCGCCCGTTCGAGCGGGCGATCGCCGCCGCCTCGCGCAGCGCGGCCCGCACCGCCGACGGCTCGTCCGCCACGTCGAGGAAGACGCTGCGGCGCAGCGCCGGGACTCCCGCGGAGCGCGCGGTCCGCTCGGCCACCGTGTCCGCCGTCGTCCGCGAGTCGAGGAAATAGGCGCCGCGACTCTTGAGCGAGGCCATCACCGCCCGCATCGCGCCGGCGTCGGCGGTCGCTCGCGACCCCATGTGGTTGTTGAGACCGACGGCGCCGGCGACGACGGCGAACGCGCCCTCGACCCGGCGTTCGATCTCGGCGGCGTCCTGCCCGACCAGGACGGCGCCCTCCCCGGGACCCGGGCCGTGGCCGGCGAGAGGCTCCATCGGCATGTGGACGAGCAGCTCCCTTCCCTGCGCCCCGAGGGCGCGGGCGACCTCGCTCGAATGGGGGGCGTTGGGGAGCACCGCGACGGCCACTTCCCCGGGCAGCCGGGCGATCTCGCGAACCGGATCGAGCGCGTAGCCGGCGTCGTCGAGCACGATCGCGAGGAGCCCCTCCTTCGCCTCCCTCGCCTCCTTCTCGCGGCGTCTGGCGCGCGGCTCGGGAGGCGGCTCGCCGAGGACCAGCACCTGCACCTTCTCGCCGCCGACCTCGCCCTCCAGTCGGGCCAGGCCATAGCCGCCGCGCTCCGTGAGCGAGCGCGGCTCGATCCGGCCTCCCAGGTTGTGCACCTCGGCCTCGAGGTCGAGCTGGAAGCGGGCCACGTCGAACCCGCGCGGCGCGTGCACGGTGATCGCCCAGGCGGGAGTTCCGGAGTCGGCCGGGGATCTCGCCGCGACGCGCTCGGCCGCACAGCCGTGCCTCGCCGCCACCGCCGCGACGATCGCCCCCGGATCCGGCACGGGGACAGGCGACTCGCGCCCCGACGAGAGCCACAGCACGACGAGGGCCGCCGCCGCGAGCCCGGCGACGACCGCCGCCGCGGCCACGGTCCTCCACGGGCCGGTGCGAGCCGGCCGCTTCGGCGCGGCCGGTTTCGGCTTACGCGGCCTTGTCCTTGACGTCGCCACGCGCGAGCTCCACCGCGCGGTCGAGGATGGCGTCCCCTTCGCGGCGCGGCCGGACCACCTCGTCGGGCTTGACGCCGTCGCCGAGCACCGGCTTGCCGTCGGGGCCGGCGCACCACGATTCGGCCAGCCACAGCTGGCCGCCGCCGGCCTTGACCGGCTTGCGGAGGCCGGTGTCGCCGTAGCTCTCGAGTCCGACCAGCGTGGCGCCCTTCGACTTCAACGCCACGACCAGGGCCTCCGCCGGTCCGGCGGTCGTGGCGTCGACGCACACGATCACCCTCCAGCGCCGTTCCGGGGCCTTCGCCGTGACGACCTCGCCCTTGCCTTCCTTGCGCGCCAGCGAGACGCTGACCTCGCCCCCGGCGAGCACCGCCGCGACCCGGGCCGCCCCCGCCACGTCGCCGAGCGCCGTGCCGCGCGCCTCGACGACGATGCTCGCGGCGTCGGCGTGGGCTGCGAACGCCTCCTCGATCTGTCGCGCGGCGGCCTCGTCGAGTCGCGCGACGCGGACGACGGGCACGCCCTCGCGATCGGTGACGGAGGCCGCGGGCACCGTGGCCGGCGCCGCGTGCAGGGTCACCCTCCGCTTGCCCTCGAAGCCGCGGTCGATCACGTCGGCCGGGACATCTGCGCCGCGCTGCTCCGCCTCGTCGAGGAGGACCCGAGCCCGCCACAGCGGCCGGGCGCGGACCGGCTCCCCGCCGAGCCGCTCGAACATCTCGCCGGGAACGATCCCGGCCCGCTCGGCCGGGGATCCAGGGAGCACCTGCAGGGCGACCGGGTACGACGCCCGCTTGCCGAGTACGAGACCGTAGGCAGGGACCTGCCGGACGCCGAGCGCGGCGAAGGCGCGCTCCGACCCGTTCGGCACCCACGAACCGCCCGGGTCCGCCCCCTCGACGAGGCCGGTCATGGCGCCCAGTTCGAGCGTCTCGACCGGGACCTCCTCCACGTAGTTCGAGCGGATCAGCGACAGCGACTGGCCGAACAGCGCGGCCAACCGCACCAGACCCTTGCTCGCCACCTCGGCGGCGCCGGTCGCGAACGCGACCAGCACCAGCGCGACGACGATCGAGAGCACCAGAAAGACCGAGCGACCTCTCACGAGCACCTCACTTCGCCGGAGGCTTCAACCACGCCATCGGGTCCTGGGCTTCCTTCCCGATCCGGATCTCCAAGTAGAGGTTGCCCTCCCCCTCGTCCGGACCGGTCAGTCCGACCGGATCGCCCATCGCCACCCGTTCGCCGGCACGCGCCAGCATACCAGCCAGCCTGGCGTAGAGGGAAAACGCCTGCCCGCCGTGCTGGACGATCACCAGGTTGCCGTACCCCTTGAAGAACTGCGCGTAGGCGACCTTGCCGCCGCCGATCGCCCGCACCGTCTGGCCCGACGGCGCCGCGAAGGCGACGCCGTGCGAGACCGTCACCGTGCCGTAGCGGGGATCCCGGTGCGAGCCGAACCGCCTGGCCACCGCGCCCTGCACCGGCCACGGCAACCCGCCGCGGAGCAGGCGCAGGTCCTCGCCGCGCCCCTCGGCCTCCCCCGCCACCACGCCCCACAGACGCTCGAGGCGCGCCTCCGCCTCGCGGACGCCGGCGAGTTCCGACGCCCCGGCCCGCCTCTCCCTCTCCAGGCGCGAGAGGTCGGCGAGCACGCGCGCGCGGGTGGCGGCCAGCTCCCTGCTCCGCTCCTCGAGGCGCGCCGTCGAGGCGGCCACGTCCTCCCGCCCGCGGGAGAGTTCCCCGAGCGCCGCGGCCCGGCGCTCGGTCAGCGCGGCGATCTCGTCGTGCTGCCGCTTCTGGTCGCGGGCGAGGGCGAGCGCGACGGTCACCCGGCGGGAGAGGTCCTCGCCCCCGATCGACGCGCGCAGCACCAGGGGAGCCAGACCGGAGCGGCCGAGCATGGTGAGCAGCGTCAACTGCGAGCGCAGGCGGCCGGCCGCCGCCTCGAGCTGGTGCTGCGAGGCCGCCACGGCTGCGGCGGCCTCGGCCTCCTCCGCCGCGACCGCGCGCAGTTCGACCTCGCTCTCGCGCACCCTCGCCTCGGCCAGGCGGATCTCCGTCTCGAGACGAACGCGCTGCTGGCCGAGGTCGGCCTGCTGCGCCTCGAGCGCCACCAGCTGCCGTTCGAGGCGGCTCGCCTCCTCGCGGACGCGCTCGAGCTCGGCCGGGACCGGCGTCTGCGCCGCCGCCAGCCGGGCGGCGAGGGCGATCGGCAGCAGCGCGGCCGCGCACCTCACAGGAAGGGCTGGCCCACCAGCGGTTCCGGACTCTCCAGCGACATCAACTGCAGGAGCGTGGGGGCGACGTCGATCATCGCGAGCTGGTGCCGCCGGAGCGGACGGCTGGTGAAGATCACGCCCGGCACCACCGCGGGGTCGAGCGTGCAGTGGTCGCCGCTCCACACCCGGTCGTTGTCCTCGAACAGGCGGTCGGGCATTCCCCCCAGCGCGCTCTGCCACGACAGGCGGTACCCCTCCGAGGTGGTCACGATCAGGTCCGGGATGAGCTGCGGGTCGAAGTTGCGGTAGACGTCCTCGCGCAGGAACACGCGCGAGACGGGGTGCTGCCCGGTCTCGGGGTCGATCACCGCCTCGAGCCGCGCCGCCAGCTCGCGCCGCAACCGCTCGTACTCCTCGCCGGGCGCGACCGCGCCCTGACCCTCGCGGCCGGCGAGGTTGACGTACAACCCGCCCAGCCCCAGGTGGTACGCGCGGCTGCGCCGCCAGTCCACGTTCGGCCAGAACTCGCCGCGGTCGAAGAGGTTCTCCAGGTTCTCGACCTGTCCGGGGTCGGCGGTGAGCGCGATGTACCCCTCGCGCGCCAGCCAGGTGTCGATGTGGAACGAGCGCCGCCACGTCGAGAAGCCGTGGTCGGAGAGCACGATCAGCACGTCGTCCGGCCCGAGCCTCGCGGCCACGGAGCCGACGATGTCGTCCATCAGCGCGTAGCCGTCGTCCATCATGCGGCGCAGCTCGCCGGCGCTCGCCGGGTCGTGGGCAGGGTGCTGCGGGTCCAGCCCGCGGAAGAGGATGTGGCCGAGACGGTCGGTGTACTCGAAGTAGTGGATGAGCAGGCGGTCGTCCCGGGTCATGAAGTGGTCGAGGAGGCGGCGGAACTCCGCCACCGTCTGGTTGAGGTCCTCCTCGAACGTCCTCGCGTCGAAGACCTTCTCCGAAGGCGCCCAGGTGTCGATCGCCCAGCCGACGGTCTTGAACGGGCCGAACGCGTTGAACAGTTCGGCGGCCCAGCCGCGCGGCGCCGACAGGTCGAACCCGGGCGGGGCGTTGAGCGGGTCGGGGTTGATCGGCGCCAGGTAGAGCTTGATCTCGGGGCTCAGCGCGAGCACCTTGAAACGCGCCCAGCCGTGCGCCTTGACCAGCGGGTTGAACGGGAAGACGAGCTTGACGAACGGACTCCACGCCCCGTCCCGAACCGTCACCTCCTGGCCGCACACGCGCAGCGTCGCGCTCGAGCGGTCGGCGGCGACGTCGATCTCCATCGGCACCTCGATGCGCGGCGGCGAGGCGAACAGCTTGTTCGGCGGCCCGATCACCGTGGTCGGGATCCGCCCTTCGCGGGCCGGGAGGCGGACGATCTCGACCGAGAACTCGTTGTCCGTGCCGGTCGCGTAGCCGGCGTCCGAGGTGTACAGCGCCGGGGTGCCGATCCTGCCGCGCAGGTCGGGGACGCCCAGCCCGGCCAGGAGGTGGCCGTGCTCGAACGGCGCGGCGGGGAACGTCACCGGGACGTGCGCCGCGGTCGCGGCGAGCCCCGCCTTGCCGGCGACCTCCCAGAACGGCATCCCCGCCCGGCGGCTGGTCACCGACGGGATCTCGGCGGGCAGCCAGCCGCCGATCACCCACCCGGCCGCGGCGCCGATCACGCCGACCGGCAGCGCGTGCAGCCACGCCCGCTTCCGGCGCAGCGCGAGCGCGCCGATCCAGGCGAGCAGGAACCCCGCCAGCGCCAGCGTCGCCACCGCCGCCGGCCGGTTCGCCTTGCCGAGGGCGAACGACCTGGTCCCCTCCTCGGCCACGGCGAACGTCGGGAGGTAGGTGTCCGGGTCGCGGCGCAGGAAGTCGAAGATCCGCGTGCCGCCCGGGTCGCGCCCGGTCGTGAACGTCGCCCACGACACCGGCGTCTGGGCCGGGACCGTCGGCGCGAGGCGCGCGTACCCGCCAGCATCCGCCAGCCTCGCCAGGTTGGGCAGCTTCCCGGCGGCGAGCATCTCCTCGGTGAGACGGGCGTCGACGCCGTCGAAGCCGAGGACCACGACGCGGCCGGGAACCTCGGCGGCGGCGAGCGAGACCGACAGCGCTGCGGCGGCGAGTGCAGAGAACGTTCTCATCACGCGGGGATCGTATCCGCACCGCACCACGCCCGCAAGCACGCCGCCGCGAGCTGGTGGAAGCGGCGGCGCAGCGGGTGCAGCTCCGGCGTCCGGCCGCCCGGGTGAAGCCGGTTGCCGAGCAGGACATACGCCGCGCGCGCCTCCGGATCGACCCACAGCGAGGTGCCGGTGAAGCCGGTGTGGCCGAAGGCGTGCGCCGGCAGCGCCGTCCCCGCCGAGCAGTCGGGCGTGGGCGCCAGCTGCCAGCCGATCCCGCGCGCCTGCTCGAGACCCGGCGTCAGGTTCCTCGTGGCGAGCGCGGCCTCGTCGGCGGCGAGCAGCTCCCCGCCGCCGGGCAGGTACTCGAACGCCAGCGCCGCCGCGGCCGCCGCCGTGCCGAACAGTCCGGCATTGGCCCCGGCGCCGCCCAGACCGCGGGTGTTGCCGTCGTTGGTCGAGAGCGCCCCGGACAGCGCCGGCGGCGGCTCCCCGGGAAGGCCGAGCTGGACGAGCAGCCCCCGCTCGACGAACCAGTCGGTCTCCCCGGGCGCCGAGGGCGTGTCATCGGGCGGCGCGTACGACAGTTCCCCCGCGAGGCCGAGCGGCTCCGCGACCAGCTCCCGGAACAGCGTGCCGAGGTCCGAGCCGAAGCCGCGCTCGAGCGCCACGCCGAGGGCGACGTACCCCGGGCACGAGTACTCCACCTTCGTCCCCGGCGCGCCGACCGGAGTCAGCGTGGCGAGCGACGCCAGGTAGCCGTCCGGCGACCTCTCCCCGAGCGCGTACAGCGGCGCCCAGCGCGGGAAGCCCGCGCAGTGCGACGCCGCCTGCGCCACCGTCGCCGCTCCATAGGGGGTACCGTTGAGTTCTGGAAGCAGCGAGGCCAGCGGCGTCTCGAAGTCGAGCCCGTCGCGCCGGGCGAGGAGGAGCAGCGTCGCCGTGGCGAGCGGCTTGGTCAGCGACGCGAGGTCGTAGCGCGTGTCCTCCTCGGGCGCGGACAGCCCGACGCCGCGCCTCCCGGCGCACCACGACACCCCGCCCTCGTCTCCCTCCTTCACGGCCAGGGCGACGAACCCGGGCGACATCCCCGCCGCCACCGCCCTCTCGAGCAACGTCCCGACCGCAGCGCGCGCCTCGTCCATGGAGCAAGCATAAACCGTCGCCCGAAGGAGAAGGACGGAAGCGGGGGCCGTGAGCCGTGGCCCGTGAGCCGTGGCCCGTGGGCCGTGGCCCGTGAGCCGTGGCCCGTGGGCCGTGGCCCGTGGCCCGGCGCCGCGCTGTAACCTTACCTGTCCCCTCCGAGCGGTGAACCGAGTCCCCCGCTTTTATCAGGGGGCCGCCTCAAGCCACTGATTGGGTCCGCATGGGAGCTCATGAGTACTGGGCAAAGTAGGCCTCATCGGCATTCCTCACAGCGGTGCCCAGCCTATCGCAGATCCACAGGAACACGTCGTAGTCGTCAATGCCGATTGGCTTCCCTTCCATGCCAGTGGAACGAAGATGCTGAGACCCGAAGGTGTAGTCGAGCTAGTTGGACGTGTTGTACAGACCGTTGTAGTGGACGACTGTGTTGCGGAGGTACCGCAGTTGGACAACGAAATCGCGATCCGTCTGGCTGTAGACGCCTCTCAGCTTTTCGAACCTACCTGGCGTGAGCCGTCGATTGCCCTTGACGGCTGGCTCGGTCAGGACGCCGGCGGACTCGTGCGACAACAACATGGTCGTAGCATACCGCTCGTAGGCGAGGACCATGTCGTTCAGGAAGTGTCGGACCAGTGCGCCTGCATACTCATCCAGTTGGTCGGCCCTGAGGTCGTTGAGCCACGCGGCGGGGAGCGATTTCTTTGTGAGTGCAAGCGGCAACACGATGTCCTCAAGAAACGGCTGTTGATCCACGAAAACAAGCGCCAAACATCCGAGGTGGAAGTCCTCGTGGATTCGGTACATTGACGCTCGAAAGCGGTCAAAGACTCGCTTCATCGTCCTAACCTCCAGCCTCCGTTTCGGATTCGTGGCAGGCAAAACCACCGCACCGTTCGAGGAAGTTATGAAGCCATGCCTTCAGCTTGTTTTCCCGGCCAGCCTCGTCTCCGGCGTAGACCCTGGTTCCCTCCAGGGGCACAGTCGACAAGCCCGCGGCGGCCACTACCTACTGCGCCTCCTGGCACAGCACTCCTGGCAGCCTCGTCCAGTCACACCTCGCACGCCCGCTCCGCTCCGTCCACGTCAACTGGAGGTTCCAGAAATCAACGAACATTCCGACTCTCATGATCCCCCCGACTTCCAGCCGACAGACGATTCGGGGAGCCTCACGGCTCCCCGGGACAGACATTCGCGCCAGCGTGCTGACGCGGGACAGGCATGCAGCGATCATGCTCACTCTGAGCGTCGTGTCAGGCAGAGGTTGCCGCGGCCCCAGGAGTGCGCCCAGCTATCAGCCACCCCTGGTCTTGGTCTTCGTCGCCGCATGTTCGGGAAGCGGCCCGAACAGAGCCGTGGATTGGCGGACTCGCGTTCCGCCTGAACCACGCACGGGGCATTGCGCATCGCGCCATCGTCCGCTCGCGCGCTGTCCCCTGTCCCCTGTCCCCTCCTCTGTCACGACGGCCCACAGGCCACGGCCCACGGTCCACGCTTCTCTTCCCCTCGGTGCTAGCCTGTTGGCGTGAACAGCGACGAACCTTCCGAGAAGCGCCGCCTCGGACGTGCGGCGCACGAGCTGCTCGGCGGGAGCTACTCGCACGCCAAGCACGAGGTGGAGATCGGCCACGTGACGGTCAACGGCAAGGTCGTGGCCGACCCCGGCGCCTGGGTGTCCCCGTCGGACCGCGTCAGACACAACCCCTCGCTGCCGCGGCGCACGCCGCCGCCGAAGGTGCCGCCGATCGAGGTGCTGCACGCCGACGCCGACGTGGTTGTGGTGGTCAAGCCCGCGAGGCTGGTCGTCCACCCGACGCTCGAGGCCGAGGACGACACGGTGATCACGCGCACGGTGGCGGAGCTGGCGCGGCGCGAGGGGAACCCCGGCCGGGTGCTGGTCGTGCACCGCATCGACCGCGACACTTCCGGCGTGATGGTCCTGGCCAGGAACCAGAGGGCGGCGAAGCACCTCAACATGCAGTTCAAGGCGCACACCGTCGAGCGCCGCTATCTGGCGTTTCTGCGCGGCGACTTCTCGGCCGCGCGCGAGGTGGACCGCGGCATCGGCCGTCCCCGCCCCGGCGCGCGCCGGGCGGCGCTCGGCGAGGGGCGCGGCCGCGAGGCGCGCACGCACCTGCGCCCGGTCGAGCGGTTCGGCGTCGCCACACTGGTCGAGGCGGAACTGGACACCGGACGCACACACCAGGTGCGCGTCCACGCTTCCTGGCTGGGTCACCCCGTGCTCGGCGACACGGTCTACGGCGAACGCGAGAAGCCGCCCGTGCCGGTGCCGCGCCTCGCGCTCCACGCGGCGCACCTCGGTTTCGTCCACCCGTCCTCCGGCCAGCGCCTGTCGTTCGAGGCTCCCCTCCCCGGCGACCTCAAGGCCGTCGCGAGGGCGCTGCGCCGCCGGTCGCGCGTCCCGGCGCCCGCCGCCCCGGAACCGGCGCCTGCACGGGGCCGGGCGCGTCGGTCGTCTCAGCCGACCGTGCGCCGCTCGAGGCGGGAATAGGGCTCGCAGCGACTCGGTTGTTGAGACGAAGTCTATGCGAGTTCTGGCGCCACTCGTCGCGGCCATGTGCCTGATAATCTGGGTCTTACCCGGACTCGACGCGGTCGCCTCGGAACTCGCCGCCGACCCCGGGGCGTGCGACAGCCCCGGCTGCTCGTGCCCGATTCCGGAGGGCGGCGGTCGCTGCGACTGCCACTGCTGCTCGCCCCACGACCACGACGCTTCGGGCCTGCCCGAGATGTGCGGCTCGTGCCGGCCGAACACGCCGCACGCCGGAGTGGTGACGCTCCCCCGTGTCGTGCACGCACTGCCGACGGTCCTCCCGGTTCCGGCCGTCTCGGCCGCCGTCGTGGCGCCGGCGACCGATACCGCCATCGCCTCGCCCCACGCGATCCCCGACCCCGTTCCCCGATCTCGAGTCTGAGCACCCCGCCGTCCGCGGCGGGCCACCGCGCGACAACGAAGTCGACTCGAAAAGGGGACATCATGAGATTCCGAGCGCTCTGCGCCGGGGCCGTGCTGCTGCTCGCAGCCGCGGCGACCCGGCCCGCATCCGGCGAAACCACCGGCGGGGCACTGCCCGCCACCTCGATAACCGGCGTCGTCGCCGACCACTACGGCACCGGCCTGCCCGGCGCCACCGTCACGCTGTCCGGACCGGCGACCCGCGTCGCCACCACCGGCGAGCACGGCCTGTTCCGCCTCGGCGGCGTGCCGCCGGGCGACTACACACTCACCGCGTCTCTCCACGGCTTCGCGGAACTCTCCTCGTCGCTCGCGATCGAGGAGGGCGACCGCGCGGTCGTCGAACTGCGCCTCGAACACGGCGCGTACGAGGGCGCCATCGAGGTTGTCAGCGCCTCGCCCAAGGAGGGCCTGGCGGCCAGCGAGGTGCGCGAGAGCCCGGGCCGCGAGATGGCCGAGGCGCTGACGCGCGTCGCCGGCATGTCGCGGGTGCGCAAGGGCGGGGTCGCCTCGGACGTCGTGCTGCGCGCGTACCAGGGTGAGAACCTCAACGTCCTGGTCGACGGCGTCAAGGTGTACGGCGCCTGCCCGAACAACATGGACCCGCCGGCGTTCCACACCGACCTCTCCGAGGTCGAGCGAGTCGAGATCGGCAAGGGTCCCTTCGACGTCAAGAACGCCGGCTCGCTGGGCGGCGTGGTCAACATCGTCACCCGCGCGCCGCAGCCGGGGTTCGCCGTGACGCCCTCGTTGACCTTCGGTTCGTTCGGCTTCCTCAACCCCTCGGTCACCGTCTCCCAGGCCGGGGCGAAGGCCTCGATCCAGGCCGGCCTCTCGTACCGCGAGTCGCGCCCGTACGCGGACGGCAACGGCGAGGAGTTCACCTCGGTGGCCAACTACCGTCCCGGGACCGAGGACTCGGACGCGTACCGCATCGGCGCCGGGTGGCTGCGCCTCGGCTGGCGACCCACCGACGGCCACGAGTTGCAGATGGCCGTGGCGCGCCAGGAGGCGGACCACGTCCTCTACCCGTACCTGATGATGGACGCGGTCTACGACGACACCGACCGGCTCAACCTGAACTACGCGTTCACCCCGGCCGGATCCTCGTTGAAGTCGCTGCGCGTGCAGGGGTACGCCTCGCGCGTCGAGCACTGGATGACCGACGAGTGGCGGCTCTCGTCGAACAACGTGCCGCGGGAGTACTCGATGGGCACCGACGCCGAAACCGGTTCGGCGGGGATGAAGGTCGAGGCCGACTTCGGCTCGTGGCGCGCCGGCGTCGAAGGCGTGCGGCGGACATGGCTCGCCGAGACGAGCATGGCCGGGGCCGGCTACACGGCGCAGTCGGCCGTGCCGGACGTCACCACGACCACGGCCGGGGCGTACGCCGAGGGCGCCGTGTCCCTGACGGCGCGCTGGCGCCTGGAGACCGGCGCACGCTTCGACTGGGCCAGGTCGGAGGCGGACCCCGAACGCGCCAACACCAACCTCTACTACGCGTACAAGGACACCCGGCTCACCGAGGCGAGCGATGCCTTCCCCTCGGCGAAGCTGCGCGCCGTCTACTCGGCCGGCTCCGGCGTCGAGCTGTCCGCCGGCGTCGGCCACACCGTCCGCGTGCCCGACGCGCAGGAGCGCTTCTTCGCCCTGCGCCGGATGGGCACCGACTGGGTCGGCAACCCGAGCCTCGGACCGGTGCGTAACACCGGCGTGAACCTGTCGGGGCGCGTCGCGTTCTCCGGCGTCAAGGTCGAGACCACCCTGTTCTGGGACGAGGTCGACGACTTCATCACCGTCCACGATCAGGCCCGGGTGAACATGGCGCCGGGAGTGATGAACCCCCGCGCCCGCTCCTACGCCGCCACCGACGCCGCGATGCGCGGCGCCGAGCTGTCGGTCATCGCGGGCCTGACCGACAGGCTGTTCGTGACGGTGGACGCCTCGGCGGTCCGCGCCTCGAAGGAGGCCCGTCCGGAGCTGGGTATCACCTCGCGCAACGTCGCCGAGATCCCGCCGTACTCGGCGCGCGCGGCGTTCCGCTACGAGCTGGGCAAGGGGTTCGGCGAGTTCGAGGGCGTGTTCGCGGCGCGCCAGGACCGAGTGGACACCGATCTCGAAGAGCAGCCGACGCCCGGCTACGGCGTCGCCAACCTGCGCGCCGGCGCCCGCCTCGGGTGGCTTCAGCTCACGCTCGCGGTGTACAACCTGCTCGACCGCCAGTACGCAGAACACCTCTCGTACCAGCGCGACCCGTTCCGCTCGGGCTCCCGCGTGCCGGAACCGGGGCGCAGCGTGGCCCTCACCGCGGCGGCGAAGTTCTGAGCCGCGGCGCGACGAGGAAACGGAGCGGCCAGGAGGCCGCCTCCCCGGAGTAGGCGACGCCGATCCGGGGAGCGCGGCCGACCTGTTCGTCCGGCACGACGAGCCCGTCGCCGGCGAGGAACAGCGCGCCGCGCCGGGCGAGGTCCGTGCCGTCGTCGTCGCGCGTGAGACCGAGCGCCCGGCACAGCTTCGCCGGCCCGTCGAGGAGATCCGGTCCGTCGCAGCCGCGTCGGGCGGCGAGCCGGTCGCGGCCGTGGACCGGCACGGCGCCGCGGAGCAGTACCGCCTCGGGGACGCCGGCGCCGCGGGTGACGACGTTGGCGCAGTGGTGCATGCCGTAGGTGAAGTAGACGTAGAGCAGCCCGGCCTCCCCCCACATCGTCTCGGTGCGCGGCGTGCGCCGCCCGCCGAAGGTGTGGCAGGCCGCGTCGGCGACGCCGAGGTAGGCCTCGACCTCGGTGAGCCGGATGGCGACGATCCCTTCCGGAAGGCGCCGGACCAGCACTGTACCGAGCAGGTCGCGCGCCACAGCGACGGTGTCGCGCTGGTAGAATCGGCGCTCCAGCGGGACGAGGGCCGACACCTCGCGCCGCGAAAGGGGCCTGATCATGGCGTCTCGCACGGTCTGCGTCAGCGGGGGCGCGGGTTTCATCGGCTCCCACGTGGCCGACGCGCTGCTCGCCGCCGGCCACCGGGTGGTGATTGTCGACGACCTGTCCAGCGGCCGCAAGGAGAACCTGCCGCGCGGCGCCGAGTTCCACCACCTGGACATCCGCTCCAGCGAGGCCGCCGAGCTGATGCGCGACGGCGGCATCGAGGTCCTGGTCCACCACGCCGCGCAGATGGACGTCCGCCGCTCGGTCGCCGACCCGGTGTTCGACGCCGACGTCAACGTCAAGGGGACGCTCAACCTGCTCGAGGGGGGGAGGCGCGGGGCGCTGCGCCAGGTCGTGTTCGCCTCCACGGGCGGGGCGATCTACGGCGAGCAGGACGTCCACCCGGCGGCGGAGAACCACCCGACGCGGCCGGTCTCGCCGTACGGCGTGGCCAAGCTCTCGGTCGAGCACTACCTGTACTTCTTCCACGCCGAGTACCGCCTCGACGCCACCTGCCTGCGCTACGCCAACGTCTACGGCCCCCGCCAGAACCCGCACGGCGAGGCCGGCGTGGTGGCGATCTTCCTCGACCGCCTGCTCTCCGGCCGGGAGTGCCTGATCAACGGCGACGGGCTGCAGACGCGCGACTACGTGTACGTCGCCGACGTCGTGGCCGCCAACCTCGCCGCGATCGGCCGGCCAGGCTTCGCGATCTACAACGTCGGCACGGGGATCGAGACCGACGTCGTGACGCTCCACGCCCACCTCGCGCGGGCGTGCGGCGTCTCTTCGCCCGCCGCGCACGGCCCCGCCAAGTCGGGCGAGCAGCGCCGCTCGTCGATCTCCGCGGTGAAGCTGGCGCGCGATCTCGGCGTGACCGCCTGCACCCCGCTCGGGGACGGGCTGCGCGCGACCGCCGAGTGGTTCGCGGCGGCGGCCGGAGTCGCGCTGCCCGGGTAGCCGCGGCTCGAACCACCGCCGTTCTGAGACGTACGATCGGTTCAAGGGGGACCAGCCATGGCCACCGCACTGGATGGCTATTTCCGCGGACAGCTCCAGGAGCGCCGCAAGCGGATCAACGACGCCCTGGCCGGCAGCATCGAGAGCGGGCGCCTCTCGCACCTCCTCGCCGAGGTCGACCAGGCGCTGGCGCGTCTGGACGACGGCAGTTTCGGCCTGTGCGAGACGTGCCACGATCCGGTCGAACCCGACCGCCTCCTCGTCGACCCGTTGCTGCGCTTCTGCCTCGATCACCTCAGCGACGTCGAGGCGCGCGCCCTCGAGGCGGACCTCGAAACCGCGGCGCGGATCCAGAGAGGGCTGCTGCCCGACCCGGTTGTGCGCGCCGCGGGATGGGAGATCCGCTGGCTGTTCGAACCCGCCGGCGCGGTGAGCGGCGACTACGTCGACGTGATCGCGCTCCCGGAAGGCGAGGAGGTCCTGATGGTGCTCGCCGACGTCTCCGGAAAGGGCGTGTCGGCCGGGTTCCTGATGGCGCACCTGCGCGCGATCTTCCGCGGTCTCGCCGGGACCGGGCTCGGCGCCGACGAGATCCTCGTCCGCGCCAACCGCATGTTCCGCGAGAGCACGCTGGCTCCCTACCTCGCCACCGCCGTGTGCGCGCGGGCATCCACGGCGGGTCGACTCGAGGTCGCCAACGGCGGCCACTGGCCTCCGCTCGCCATCCGCCAGGGCGGCCTCGATCCGCTGCCGCCCACCGGCCTGCCGCTCGGCGTCGCCTCGTCGTGCTGCTACAGCGCCCACCGCGTCCGTCTGGACGTCGGCGACACCCTCGTCGCGTTCTCCGACGGGCTCACCGAGGCGCTCGACCGCAACGACGAGGCGTACGGCGAGGAGCGGCTCCACGAGGTGCTGCGCCGGCACCGAGGAAACCCGCTCGACGAACTGCTCGCCGCGTGCCTGGCCGATCTGGCGAGCTTCACCGGCGGCGTGCCGCGCGGCGACGACCTCACGCTGCTCGTCGCCCGGCGCGTCGCCTGAGCCGGCCGGGGCGCGCGCTCAGGCGGGATCGCCGGGCTTCGGAGCGGCGGCGCGTGCGGAGGCCTCGACCGCGGCCAGACTGACGCCGTGCGCCGTCGCCGCGGCGGCGCAGGCGTCGTGCTCCGGCTTGGCCGACACCACGCGGGAACGGAACAGGCCGAGCTTGACCGGGATCTCCCCGTACGGCGTCGCCGCCGCGACCATGCGCCGCTCCAGCTCCGGCCGCTCGCACGCGATGACGCGCGCGCCGAGCGTCGCGCCCTGCTCGAACAGCGCGGCGAGCACCTCGCCGCGCGCCTCCGGCAGCGCCAGCGCCCGCAGTTCCGAGACGGGGCGCCCCTTGCGTCCCGTCCCGGCGAGGATCCAGGCGTCCAGCGCCCCGGCGTCGCGCAGGCGCTCGACGACGTGGCCGAGCGTCTCGCCGCTCGCGTCGTCGACGGTCGCCTCGATCAACACCATCGCCCTGCCTCCCGCGACCGGCGCCACTTCCTCCTCGACGACGAACGCGCGCAGGAGGTTCGGCAGGCCGGGGAACTTCCTGGTCCCGAGCCCCACGCCGACCCTTTCCAACCGGCCGGCCGGGAGCGACCCGAACGCCTCGGCAAGAGTCACCAACAGGACCGCGCCGGTCGGTGTGGTCATCTCGCCCTCCGCGGCGTGTCCGGCGAGCGGCGCGCCGGCGAGCAGCGTCGCCACCGCCGGGCCCGGCACCGGCAGCAGGCCGTGCTGCGTCTGCACCGTACCGCTCCCCACCGGCACCGGCCCGCAGGTGATCCGCCCCACGCCGAGCAGTTCCACCGCGGCGCAGGTGCCGACGATGTCGATGACCGCGTCCACTGCGGCCAGTTCGTGCAGGTGAGCCTGCTCGAGCGGCACGCCGTGGGCGAGGGCCTCGGCCTCGAACAGACGTCCGAACGCGGATTGCGCCCGACGGCGCACCGCCTCCGGCAGCGACGCCCCGGCGAGCAACGCGGAGACGTCGCGCAGGCGGCGCGCCGGGTGGGACTCCTCCTCCACCTCGACCGCGACCCGCGTTCCCGCGAACCCCTGCTGGCGGTCGCGTCGCGCGGTCAGTCGCCACCCGGTCAGCCCGAGACCGGCGAGCATCCGCGTCAGCTCACCCTCGCCCGCACCGGCGTCGAGGAGCGCGCCGAGGAGCATGTCGCCGGCCGCGCCTCCGAACGGATCGATGTGCAACACGCGCGCCATGGAACCTCCGGGAAGAAAGGGTACAGGGGACAGGGCACAGGGTACAGGGGACAGTGGATAGAATCCGGACCTGTCGTTGGAGGTCCGGGAAGCAGAGGGGAAAACCTGAAGCAGAGTCGCGCGGAAGGGGGTACCTGCCCTCTCCCTCAGGGCGGAGGGTGGGAGGTTCCTCCTTCCGCTGTCGACCGGTCCACGGTCCACGGCTCACGGACCACGTCGTCGGCGTCCCTCGCCGACAACAGACAACGGACAAAGGACAACCGTCAACCGTCCTCTGTCCCCTTTGATGGCCCACGGCCCACAGACCACGGCCCACACCGTCGCCGCTTCTGCACCCTGACCCCGGACCCCAGACCCCGGTCCCCTGTCCTCCCCGCTTTCCCCTCGTTCCTCTCCCCCTGCTTCTCCCGCCGGGATGCGGAGCGAGGGAGCCGTCCAGGCAGGTGTCACGCGGGCGTCGCGCGACCGGCGCCGGTCACCACAGCGCCAGGTCGAACGCCTTGGTGAGGAAGACCGCCATCTGGTCTCGGCCGA
>JBFMCD010000056.1:0-17905 GCA_040754885.1 Acidobacteriota bacterium | reverse complement strand
CTGACCCCGGTCCCCGTTGTCGTCTTCCCTCTCCCCTGTTCTTCTGTCCCCGGACCCCGGCTTCTTCGCTCTCCGCTGTCCCCCGTCTCTTCTCTGCACAGGGGGGACCGGGCCGCCGATCGCGGCTCCTACTCAATTCCGTAGGCGCGCATCTTCCGCCACAGGGTGTTGCGCGAGACGCCGAGGTCGCGGGCGGCGGCGCCCCGGTGGCCGCCGTGCCTCTCGAGCGCGGCGCGGATCGTGCCGGCCTCCGCGGCCGCCAGCGGCGCCATCGCCCGCGCGTCGGCCGCAGCCGGGCGGGGCGCGGCGCTGGCCAGGTGCGGCGGCAGGTCCTCGAGTTCGATCACCGAACCGCCGCAGACGACGAAGGCGTGCTCGATGGCGTTCTCCAGCTCGCGGACGTTGCCCGGGTAGGTGTGCGCCATCAGGCCGGCCATGGCGCGCTCGGAAACGCCGTTGATCCTCCGTCCCTGGAGGGTCGAGAAGCGGCGCACGAAGTGCTGGATCAGGTGCGGGATGTCCTCAGGGCGCGAGCGCAGCGGCGGCAGAAACACACTGACGACGTTGAGGCGGAAGAACAGGTCCTGGCGGAACCGCCCTCCCGTCACGTCGTCCTGGAGGTCACGGTTGGTCGCCGCCAGGACGCGCACGTCGAGCCGGACCGGGCGGACCGAGCCGAGCGGGGTGAACTCCCGCTCCTGCAGGACACGCAACAGCTTGACCTGCATCGCGGGCGACAGCTCGCCGACCTCGTCGAGGAAGAGCGTGCCGCCCTGCGCCGAGGAGAGCAGGCCGGGCTTGTCCTTCCTGGCGTCGGTGAAGGCGCCGCGCAGGTAGCCGAACAGCTCGGACTCGACGAGAGTGTCGGGCAGCGCACCGCAGTTGAGCGGCACGAACGGCTTGCGCGCGCGCGGCCCCAGGTTGTGGATGGCACGCGCGATCAGCTCCTTGCCGGTGCCGGGCTCGCCCTGGATGAGGACCGTGCTGTCGCTGCGCGCCACGAGGGGGAGGATGTCGCGGACGCTGCGCATGGCGGGACTG
The DNA here is from genome assembly GCA_040754885.1 of Acidobacteriota bacterium. Classification (GTDB taxonomy): domain Bacteria; phylum Acidobacteriota; class Thermoanaerobaculia; order Thermoanaerobaculales; family Thermoanaerobaculaceae; genus JBFMCD01. The sequence continues at coordinate 16,864 of JBFMCD010000056.1, read as the reverse complement.
CGCGAGACGATGTCCTCGTGCGTGTACGAGGCCTCGACCTGACGGCGCAAGGAGGCGACCGCCGAGAGGTCGCGGAACATCTCGACGCCGCCGACCACGCTTCCGGAGTCATCGGTGACCGCCGCGGTGGTGACCGAGATCTCGAGCCGCCTACCGTCCCGAGTGGTGATGGTGACCTGACGGTCGTGATGGGCCTCGCCCTCGGCGATCGACGCGCGCAGGAAGCAGTGCGCGTCGCAGTGGTTGGAGAGGAACACCTCCGTGCAGCGCCGTCCCAGCACCTCCTCGCGGCGCCACCCTGTGATCTCCTCGGCGGTGCGGTTGAACGACGTCACGTGTCCTTCCTGGTCCACGGTGAAGATGCCGTGCGGGATGTCGTTGAAGATGCGGCTGAAGAACCTGGCGTCGGGGTCGTTCATGCGAAGAACGTATCATGACATGCACCAGAATTGCAACAAAAATGTCACATGCGTGCCAGTATTGGAACAATGTCGCTCGACGAGCGACATGACGCAAAAGACATCAAAATACTGACTTGATTTACCTTATGTGCTGACGACCGGCGATCGGTTGTGAGGCACGACACTTGCCCTTGCAACAGGTGGCGCAGGCGCTGTCATGCGCCATCAGGAGGTGCCGTGGCCATCTCGTGCTCCTACTACCTCGAGCCTCTCGACACGACCGACCTGCCGCGCAGGTTCCTCGACGCCTTCGCGGCGATCCTGGCCCACTCCAACTACGCCCCGGTGCTCGACGCCGCGATCCGGATCAGCGCCCGCTGCGGGCGTTGCGCGGTGACCTGTCCCGTCTACCAGGTGAGCGGCGAAGCGCGCGACATCCCGTGCAATCGGACGGAACTCCTCCTCGCCGTCTACCGGCGCTACTTCACCACGGCGGGAATGCTGCGCGCTCGCTTCGGCACGCCGTTCCAGCTCACCGAGGCCACCATCAACACGATGGCCGAGGAGTTCTACCGCTGCACCGCGTGCCGGCGGTGCAAGCTGGAGTGCCCGCTCGGCATCGACCACGGGCTGCTCACACACCTGGCGCGCTGGGTGCTGGCGGAAGTCGGGATCGTGCCCAAGGCGCTCCGGGTCGCGACCCGCGAACAGCTCGATGGCAAGACGCGCAACACGTCGGCGATCCCCGAAGCGGCGCTCCGCGACACCTGCGAGTTTCTCGAGGAAGACTGCCGGGACACGCACTCCTTCAACATCCACTTCCCGATCGACGTGGAGGGGGCGGAGTACGTGTTCTTCCCGGCGGTCTCGGACTACCTCCTCGAACCGGACACGCTGATGGGCAACGCCGCGGTGCTCACCGCGACGGGCGCGTCGTGGACGATCGGCAGCAAGTACTTCGACGGCATAAATTACGGGCTGTTCTACTCGGACCGCATGCTCGACCGCATCGTCTCCTGTGAAGCAGAGGAGGTGAAGCGGCTGGGCGCGCGGAAGATCCTGATCGGCGAGTGCGGCCACGCGTCGCGCTCGGCGAAGTTCTTCGTCCGCACGTTCTGCGGCGGCGACGAGGCGCCCGAGGTGGTCAACATCATGGAGTACACCTGCGACGCTCTTCGCCGCGGCGCGCTGAAGCTGCGGCCCGACGTCATCGAGGAGCGCGTCACGTATCACGACCCGTGCAACATCGCGCGCTCCGGGTGGATCATCGATCAGCCGCGCGAGATCCTCAGGACGATCTGCAAGGACTTCGTCGAGATGACGCCGAACGGCCGCGAGAACTACTGCTGCGGCGGCGGCGGCGGGACGGTGTCGATCGACGAGATCCGGCAGTTCCGGACCATGGTCGGCGGCGCAACCAAGGCGGAGCAGATCCGCAGGACCGGGGCGACCATCGTCGTGGCCCCTTGCGCCAACTGCAAGAAGCAATTGCGCGAGGTCTGCGAGGACCACGGCCTCGACCACGTCCGCGTGGTCGGCCTGCACGACTTGCTGCTCAGGGCAATCGAGGTGCCTGCCGCAATGGGAGTTGACGACGAGGCGGCACACGCCGCGGAGGTAGGGCGATGATCGACGGCTGGATCGAACTGGCTCGGGGGCCGTTGTTTCGCCTGTCTCTGGCGGTGTGCCTGCTCGGCCTCGGAACCATCCTGTTCACCACCGGGGTCTCGATCGTCCGTTCGTGGCGCAGCGCCGGCGACAGGACGCTGCCGATTGGCGCGATCGTGCGCACCACGCTGCGTTGGGTCGCCCCCGTACGGCTGGCGAAGGTGCGACCGCTGTACAGCGTCGCGTCGATCGCCTTCCACGCCGGACTCCTGCTCGTGCCGCTCTTCTCGGTCGGACACGTCGGCCTGTGGCAGACCGACCTCCGCGTGCCGTGGCCGGTGTTGCCGCCCGCCCTCGCCGACACGCTCGCCGTCGCAGCGGCGGTGGCGCTCCTCGGCCTCCTCGTCGCCAGGCTGAGCAGCAGGGTGATGCGGGGGCTTTCCCGGCCGCAGGACTCGCTCGTGCTCGTCCTGCTGCTCGGCGTGATGCTCTCCGGCCTCGGCGCGGCGCACCCGCTCTGGGCGCCGGTCGACGCGCGCGCTCTCCTCCTCGTCCACCTGCTGCTCGCCGACGCGACGCTCGTGCTCACTCCGATGACCAAGATGGCCCACTGCATCCTGTTTCCCGTCCTGCAACTCGTGTTCGAGCTGGGCTGGCACTTTCCGCAAGCCTCCGGACGCCACGTCGCCACCGCCCTCGCGAAGGAGGATGAACGCGTATGACCTCGATGGCCATCCTCACAGACGTCACGCGCTGCATCGGGTGCGAAGAGTGCGTCCTGTCCTGCCAGCGCACGCACGGCACCGGGACGAACGCGCCCTGGCGCTGGCAGGGAGGGGCGGAGGCGCTGTCGTCGAACCGCTGGACGACGATCGTGCGCGCCCCGGAGAACCGCTTCGTCAGACTGCACTGCCGGCACTGCCTGGAGCCGGCGTGCGCCTCCGCCTGCCCGGTGGGTGCCCTGTACCGCACGCCCGAAGGGCCGGTCGCGTACCGTGCCGACATCTGCATGGGCTGCCGCTACTGCATGATCGCCTGCCCGTTCATGATGACACGCTACGAGTGGGAGTCGCCGACGCCGCGCGTGCGCAAGTGCATACTCTGCTACGACCAGGTTCGCAGCGGCGAACTCGCTCAGCCGGCCTGTACGGCCGCATGCCCGAACAAGGCCACCGTTTTCGGCGAGCGCGAGGCGCTGCTCGCGGAGGCGCGAGCGCGAATTCGAACGTCGCCCGAGACGTACATCGACCGGATCTGGGGAGAGAAGGAAGTGGGCGGGACGTCGGTCCTCTACATCTCCGACGTGGACCTCTCCACAGCCGGCTGGCCGAACGGGCTGCGCATGGCCTCGTACCCGGCCCTGACTGCGCCCGCGCTGTCGACCGTGCCCTGGACGTTCGCCGGTGTCGGCGCGGCAGCTCTCGGCCTGTCGTGGATCATCGAACGGCGCAAGAGGGTGAAGGCGGCCGGGGCACCGCCGGCGGCGGCCGGTACGGACGGAGGCGAGCGATGACACCCGCTCCGAACGTCCGCCTGGCCGCCACCAAGGCGGCTCTCTGGTCGATCCTGGGAGCCGCGACCACGGTGGGAGTCGGCCGCTACGCTCTCGGGCTCGGCAAGACGACCGCGCTCACCGATCTCACCCCCTGGGGGCTGTGGATCGGGTTCGACGTACTCGCCGGAGTTGCTCTCGCTGCCGGCGGCTTCATGATCGCCGGAGCGGTCCACGTGTTCCACCTCGAGCGCTACCACGCGCTGTTGCGACCGGCGGTGCTCACCGCGTTTCTCGGCTACGTCGCGGTCGTGGTCGGGCTCCTCATCGACCTCGGCAAGCCGTGGAACATCTGGCGGCCGACGGTCTTCTGGCAGCCGCACTCCGCCCTCTTCGAAGTGGCGTGGTGCGTGATGCTCTACCTCACGGTGCTGGCGCTCGAGTTCGCGCCGGTCGTGGCCGAGGGACTGCGCCTGAGCAAGCTCCTGACGCTGTTGCGCCGGCTCACCGTGCCGCTGGTGGCCACGGGGATCGCCCTGTCCACCCTCCACCAGTCTTCGCTCGGGACGCTGCTGGTGATCGCACCGAACCGCCTCCACCCGCTGTGGTACTCACCCTGGCTGCCCTTGCTGTTCTTCGTCTCCGCGGCCGCTCTCGGACTGGCGATGGTCACGCTGGAGAGCGTGGTCTCGTCGTGGCTGTTCCACCGCGAGGCGGAGTGGGACCTGCTCGCCGGCCTTACGCGCGCGGCGGCGTTCGTGCTGGCACTCTACACGGCGCTGCGCGTCGGCGACCTCCTCTGGCGCGGCCAACTCGGACACCTGCTCGACACGGGCTGGTGGGGAGAGTGGTTCGCTCTCGAGTTGGCGGTCAGCGCCGTCGTCCCCGCCCTCCTGTTCGCACTGCCGAGCGTGCGGAGAAGCCGGCGCGCGCTCGGCATCGGCGCCTTTCTCTCGGTGATGGGGTTCGTCCTCTACCGGGTCAACGCGGGCGGCCTCTCGCACATCCTGTCGACCGGCGAAGGCTACCTGCCGGCTCTGACCGAACTGGTCATGAGCCTCGGGGTGGTCTCCGCCATGGCGCTCGTCTTCCTGTTCTTCGTCGAGCACCTCAGGGTCTGGGAGCACCCTCCGGAGACGCCGGGGCACTTCCGCGTCGCGGTCACCGATCCGGTGTCCTCGGTCCGAGTGCGCGCTCCGTGGCTCGGGGGCACCCGCCGCGCCGCCTTCGCGTGGGCGCTCGGCGGAGTGCTCGGCCTCGCCCTCCTCGAAGCCCAGGTTGCACACCGCTCGAGCCCGCGCCCGTACCCGGTGTCGCAGCCCCGCTCGATCACGGCAGCCCTGGTCGAGAAAACTGCCGACGCCCGATCGCCCAGTTCCCCCGCCACGGTCGTTCCCGCCGACTTCACCGGCGGCGCCAGGGCGGCCATGTTGATCGACGGCGACGACGACGGCGACGGCGTCCTGTTCATCCACGACGCCCACAGGGACCGGCTGGGCGGGGAGCCGGGCTCGTGCCACCGGTGCCACCACCGAAACCGGCGGGGCGACCGGGCGACTTCGTGCGTGACCTGCCATCGCGACATGTACGCCGTCACGGACACGTTCGACCATGAGCGCCATGTCACGGCACACGCAGGCAATCAGGGCTGTCGTCGCTGTCACCAGGACCCGCGGGCCGGCAAGGACCGCGCCGGAAGCGCTCCTTGCGATTCCTGCCACCGCCAGGAGTTTCGCCCGGAGAGCGGCATCAAACCCGCCTCCGATCTCAACTCCGGCAAGGCGGCGGCCTATCGGGACGCGATGCACGGACTGTGCGTCGAGTGCCACCGCAGCGAGGACGCGCGCCGGGGCGACGGGCCTCGCCGCAGCCGGTGCACCTACTGTCATGGAGCGGCGCGCGCGTCCGTCGCCACCGACGCGGCGCCGCCCGTCGGAAACGCGACAGGGGCGGACGGATGAGCGTCGCTCCCGGGCGGAGGCCGCGCGTCGCGGTGATCGACGACGAGCCCGATGTGCTCACATTCCTTCGGCTCGCGCTCGAAGACGCCGGTTTTGAAGTGCTGACCTCGGGGAGTCCGGCGGAGGTTCTCTCCGAGCTCGCGTCCTTCGGAGCGGACGTCATCTGCCTCGACCTGCTCATGCCCGAACGGATGGGGCTGTCGCTCTTCGTCGAGATCCGGCGCACGCCGTCGATGGCACGGGTTCCGGTCGTGATCCTCTCGGGCCTCGCCGGCGACGCGCTCGCCGCTCTGGACACCTTCGGCGATCTGCTGCCGCCCGCGTTTTGCTTCGAGAAGCCTGTGGACCTCGGCGCGTTCGTCGCGCGACTGAAGGCTCTGGCCCACGGTCCGCACCTGGAGCCCGCATGACTTCTCACTGGTGCCATGCCGACCGGCAGTCGCTGTTCGACGAGATCCCCTGTAGCGTCGTCGTGATCGACCGTGAGTTCATCATCGTCGATCACAACCCCGCCTTCGCCGACATGTTCGGCGCTGGTGTCGGCCGGTACTGCTACAGCCACACGCGCGGGCGGCAGTCCCCATGCCAGAACTGCCCCGCGGAAAGCACGTTTCAGGACGGCCAGCGGCGCGTCCTCGAGCAGAACGGCAGGGACTGTAACGGCCGCCAGGCCCACCTCCTCGTGCAGGTGACGCCGATCCACGACTCCGGCGGCGGAGTGGAACACATCGCCGTCATGTCCACCGACCTCACGTCGACGAAGAGACTCCAGCGCGAGTACCAGACCCTCTTCGAGCAGGTGCCGTGCTTCGTGGCCGTCCTCAATCGCGAGTTCCGCGTCGTCAAGGCCAACCGGATGTTCCGACTGGTGTTCGGCGAACCGACCGGAGAACACTGCTACACGCTGCTGAAGCGCCGTCAGCAGAAGTGCCCCGACTGCCCGGCCGAGCGGACCTTCGCCGACGGCGGGACCCACACGTCGCGCCACATCGGCGTGTCGCGCACCGGAGCCGACACTCACTACATGGTGTCCACGGCCCCGCTGCTCGCCGGCGAGGAAAGCCCCAATCACGTGATCGAGATGGCGCTCGACCTCTCCGACGTCCACATGCTGCAGCAGGAGCTCGACCAGGCCAGCCGCCTGCGGGAAACGCTCGTCGAGGCCTCGCTCGACGCGATCGTGGTGCTCGACTCTCGCGGTCGCGTCCGCCTGTTCAACCAGGCGGCGGAGCGCCTCACCCAACTCAGCCGGGACGACGTGATCGGCGAGAAGCTGCCCAGGGGCTTGTTGCCGACCCAGGTCCGGCCGCTGCTCGCGGGCGAGGTCGACCATTGCCTCCTGCACGCCACAACGCTGACCACGGCGGGGGGCGACACCCTGCCGGTCCGGCTCGCGGGAGTGGTGCTCCGCGACCTCGAGAAGCCGGTCGGCGCGGCGCTGGTGATCCAGGATCTCCGGGACATCACCCGGCTCGAGCGTGAGAAACTCGAGGCCGAGCGACTGGCGGCGGTGGGTCAGACGGTGGCCGGACTGGCGCATGGAATCAAGAACATCCTCACCGGACTCGAAGGGGGCATGTACGTCACCTCGACCGGCCTGCAACGCGGCGACTCGGGCCGCACGAAGCAGGGCTGGGAGATGCTGGAGCGGAACATCGGGCGCATCTCGATGCTGGTGAAGAACCTCCTCGCCTTCTCGCGGGGCGAAGGGCCCAAGCTGGCGCTGATCGACCCGGGCGAGGTCGTGCGCGACGTCTATGAACTGTACAGGGAGAGCGCCGGCCAGCACGGCGTTCACCTGCAACTGGGCGTACAGCGGAGCACCGAGCGCGTCGTCATGGACCGCGAGGGTCTGCACACCTGTCTGGCCAACCTCGTCTCCAACGCGCTGGACGCCTGCCTGGTGAGTGGCGTCACACCGTGCGACATCAGTCTGAGGCTCGACGAGCGCGACAACACCGTGATCTTCGAGGTGGCCGACTCCGGATGCGGCATGGACTACGACGTCAAACAGAAGGTCTTCACGAGCTTCTTCTCGACGAAGGGGGCGGGAGGAACGGGCCTCGGCCTGTTGCTGACCCGCAAGATCGTCCAGCAGCATGGGGGGACGATCACCTTCGAGTCCACGCCCGGGCAGGGGACCGTCTTCCGCCTGAGCTTCCCACGCGACCGGCTGCCACGACTGCCGGACCACGACCACGACGGCGGCGCCGCCGATCAGGGCCGCCCCTCAGGGAGAGAGTCATGAGCCAGCGCGTTCCCGCCGACTGCACGATCCTGGTCGTCGACGACGACCCCGACGTCACCACGTTCCTCGCTTCGGTGCTGATGGACGGCGGATTCAAGGTGACCGTCGCGAACAGCGGTCTCGCCGCCCTGGAGCGCCTGCGCGAGGGCCTGCCCGACCTGATCTCGCTCGATCTGGTGATGCCAGGCCACTCCGGCATCCGGGTGCTGCACGATCTGCGCAAGCGCCCGGAGTGGTCGCGCATCCCGGTGATGGTGGTCAGCGGTCACGCACGAGAGCCCGAAGTCCGCAAGGGCCTCGACGACGTCCTGGCCGACAGCACGATCTCCGGGCCGTCGCTGTACCTCGAGAAGCCTGTCACACCGCAGTCCTATCTCGACGCGGTGCGTCACGTCCTTGGGATCACGTCCGGGGCCGAGGCCGGCGCCACGGAACGTGTCAGCGAGCTGCGCGCCGAACTCGCCTCCCTTCTCGAGGGAGCCGACGCCGGCTCGATCGAGGCCGCGATCCACGCGATGCGTACGTCGGGCCGTGCCGACCGCTGACTCGCAGCGGCGCGCGAGGAGGAGACCATGAGCGCCACCAACGTGCCCCGCACGATCCTGATCATCGACGACGACCCGGATGTCGTCAGCTACCTCGAGGCGGTCGTGCGCGACGCGGGCCACAACGCGGTCGGCACCACCGACAGCGGTCAGGGGCTGACTCTGGCCCGCCAGCTCCACCCCGACGTCATCTGCCTCGACATCGTCATGCCCGAGCCGACGGGAGTGAAGCTGTACCGCGATCTGCGCGCGGACGCCGAACTCTCACTGATCCCGATCGTGATGGTCACCGGCGTGCTGCCCCAGTTCCGCGACTTCATCCACCATCGCAAGCACGTGCCGCCGCCGGACGGTTACCTGGCCAAGCCGTTCTCCCCGGCGGAGCTGATCGCGACGCTCGAGCGGTTGATGCCGCAGCAACCCCAGGCCTGATACCGCTTCGACGTCCGTCGCAGGGGGTCGCGGCGTGGCGCGGCGCGCCTGCCTCAGGAACCCGCGGGACGAAGCGTGAACTCCCAGGCGCACGCCTCGTTCGGATGCGCGTCCGGAGGACAGTGCAGACAGCGCACCTCGACGCGCGGATCCACGGTCCTCGCGAACGTCTCGTACTCGACGATTCCGACGGGCTTGCACGGGAAGTCGGGAAGCCCCTTGCGCCGCCGTGTCTCCTGCACCCGGCAGGATTCGACGACCAGTCGGAGCGCGCTCCGGTCGTCGGACCACTCCAGGCGTTGCGGGTTCACCAGCGTGTACATGCGCCGGTCGAGGGCGAAGGCGAGCGCCTCCAGACCTCCGTTCTCGGGGATGCCGAACGCCTCCATGAGCCGCCGCGCCTCGGCAGCGGCGAAGCGCTTCCACGCGCGGGCGTCGAGGTCGATGGCCGCGTCCATCCCGTAGGCCTCCTCCGCGCCGAGGAACCAGCACCCGTCGTGAGCGAGCCAGTTCCTGGCGAACGCCTCGAGCGCGCGCAGCAACTCGTCCCTGCTCATCTCGTGGTAGGCGGTCTTCATGTCGTCGTCTCCAGTGCCCTCTCGAGCCAGCCGGCGCGCGAGTCGGTGAAGGCGTCGAAGGCCGGCACATACGGTTTGATGTCGAGCAGCGGCGTGCCGTCGAGGACGTCCACGTCGGCGACGCGCACGATCGTTCCGGAGACCTCGAGCAGCCGCCATGCGGACATCCCGATCGGGTTCGGGCGCGCGGGGGACCTGGTGGCGAACAGCCCGCGCGCCACGGTGTCGAGATACGGCACGACCTCGGCGTGGAACGGCCGGGCGCGGTCGAACAGGTAGAGCACCCAGATCCTCTCGAAGCCCGAGAGGTCGTTCAGGGCTCCGGCGTAGGCGGGATCCACTTCCAGCGCCCCTGCCACTCCCCTGGCGAAACGCGGCTGGATCGGCGTCCCGCCCGGGTCGGTGAAGGGCGAGCGGATCACGCCGATCGACCGCACCGTCATCTCCGTCATCACGCCCCTCCTCGACAACCGCCCACCACCGTCCGGCCCTGTCGATGCGAGCCTCGCGCACCCGGCAGCCGTTCGGGCTCCGGCGGGCACGTCACGGCGTGGCGAGCCAGGCCCTCCCACGGGCTCGTCCCAAGAGGATCTCGGTCTACCACGCCAGTCGTCCTTCCTTCGTCACGAAAGGACTCCTGCTGCCACGATACGAGGGGAAAGCAGGTACGGGGCCCACCCCTCTCCCCCGGGTGTCGGGCGGTGGGCTCCCCTCTCCCCTTTCTTCACGGCCCACGGCTCACTGCCCGAACCCCTCGGCACGAAACGAGGGCGGAGTCGCCTCCGCCCTCGGGCTCTTCGTGTCTTCGGGGGGCGGGGGACTGTCCACCGTCCACTGTCCCCTGTCCCCTGTCTTCCTACATGCCCTTCAACATCTCCTCGGCCTCGTCGCAGGTCTTCTTGACGCCGGCGACGGACTTGGCCAGCGCGGCCTTCTCCTCGTCGGTGAGGTCGAGTTCGATGACCTTCTCGACGCCGTTCTTGCCGATGATCGCCGGCACGCCGACGAACAGACCGTTGACGCCGTACTCGCCCTCGAGCTTGGCGCACACCGGGATGATCTTCCGCTTGTCGTAGATCACCGCCTCGGCCATCTCCAGCGCCGCCCACGCCGGCGAGACGAACGCCGAGCCGAAGCCGAGGAGGCCGACCACCTCGCCGCCCGCCTTGCGGGTGCGCGCCTCGATCTTCGCCAACGTGTCGTTGTCGAGGAACTTGGTCACGGGAATGCCGGCGACCTGGCACGAGCTGCGCACGGGGACCATGTCGTCGCCGTGGCCGCCGAGCACGATGGCGTTGACGTTTTCGACCGAGACGTTGGCCGCCTCGGCGACGAAGTAGCAGTAACGCCCGGAGTCGAGGACGCCGGCCATGCCCATGATCATGTTCTTCGCCGGGGCGAGACGCTTGTCGAGGGTGAAGACGATGGCGTCGAGCGGGTTGGCGACCGAGATGATCATCGCCTTCGGGCAGTACTGCTGGATGCCCTTGGCGACCTCGATGGTGACCTTGAGGTTGATCGCCAGCAGTTCCTCGCGGCTCGGGAACGTGCCGTCCGGCCGCGCCTTGCGCGGCACGCCGGCGGTGTTGATGACCAGCTCGGCGCCGGCCAGCGCCGAGTAGTCCTTGGAGCCGACGAGCTTGATGTCCTTGCCGATCGTCGGCAGGCCCTCGGCGATGTCGAGGCTCTTGCCGATCGACACCGACTGCTTCTTGACCACTTCCTGACGCTCCGGCGGGTCCGCCGGGTTGGGCATCGGCGCCGGGTCGGTCATGCCGACCTCACGCGCCAGGCCGCGCTGCGCGATCTCCTGAGCGAGCACGCCTCCGATGTAGCCGCCTCCGATGAGTCCGATCTTCTTCAGCATGGGTTCCCTCCCTTTGTGGGCCCTCGATTCACTCTCCGATCACTTCCACGCGACGCCAGCGGTCCGGCCTCCTCACACCGTCGGCGCCGGGGCGTCCGGCACCCCATCGCGACGCCTCACCTCGGTGGGCTTGGCGGCGACCGGCGCCGGGCACTTCTTCTTGCGCAGGTGCAGGAAGTCGAGCACGAGTTCTCTCTTCATCAACTGAATGGCCTTGGCCGGATCGACGCCCTTCGGGCACACCCGCGAGCACTCGCCGGCGTAGTGGCAGCGCCACGGCCCGGCGGTTCCCGAGAGGACTTCCTTGCGCGCGGCGAAACCCCCGTCGCGGGTGTCGGTGTTGTAACGGTGCGCCTGGGCGAGCGGCATCGGCCCGGAGTACAGCGGGTCGGTCGCGTACGTCGGGCACGCCGCCATGCAGCACCCGCACTTGATGCAGTAGGAGAACTGCAGGTATTGCTCCAGCTCGTGGGCGCTCTGCCAGAACTCACCGGTCGGCTCCTCGCGCTCCTCGAGGTCCTCGCGCACCACGTACGGCAACAGCGCCTGGTGGGCGCGGAACATCGGGAAGAGGTCGGGCACGAGGTCGCGGATGATGTTGAAGTTGGGCAACGGCGCGACGGCGACGACGTCGGTGCCGAGTTCGGAGATCTGCGTGTTGCACGCCAGGGTCGGCTTGCCGTTGATGAGCATGCCGCACGAGCCGCACACGCCCATCCGGCACGAGGAGCGCCACGCCAGGCCCGGCGCGTGGAGTTCCTTGACCTTCCACAGGCCGTCGAGCACGGTCATGCCCGGCGCCCAGTCGATGCGATACGTCTCCCAGTGCGGCTCCGCGTCCCTGTTGGGGTCGAACTGCCGGATTCGGAATGTGACCTCTTTCATTCTGCGCCCCCCTCACACGCTCTTCGCCAGCGTGTGGCTGGCGACGGCCGCCCAGGTGCCGTAGACGAACAGCCCGGCGCCGAGAAGCAGCAGGACGACGCCGATCGCCTTGCGCAGGGCCGGCCCGAAGTTGAGCTCGAGCAGGATGTTGCGCAGGCCGTACAGGCCGTGGAACAGCGCCGCGCCGAGCAGGACGATGTAGGTGACGGTGAAGAACAGCGACTTGCCGCGCGCCACCACGTTGGCCCAGTCGATGGGATGGCCGCCGGCCGGACTGAAGATGCCGAGGATGGCGTCGAGGTGCATGATCGCCATGTGCAGGCCGGCGAACACCAGGATGACCAGGCCGGCGAGCACGTGCCACGTCCACAGTTTCTGATCGCGCATCATGGCCGGCCTCCTAGTGGGTTCCGAGAACGAAGAAGTCCAGGCCGCCCATGACGATCAGGACGGCCGCCAGGAGCATGGCGAGGACCGCCAGCGGACGCTGGACGTTGAGCGAGGTCCTGTACGGGTAGACGGGCTCGATCGGCTTGCCCACGCCGAAGCCGAGCTCGATGAGGACCAGCCGGATGCCGTTCGCCGCGTGGAACGCGAGCGCGACGAACACCAGGTACTCGCCGATGGTGAACAACGGTCCGGTCACCTTGCCCATCGCCGACTCCCACGACGCCTGGCCGAGGGCGCGCGACGAGGTGACGACGATGTGCAGGAGGAAGTAGAAAAGGACGCCGAGGCCGGTCACGCGATGGAGCGTGTAGAGGTAGCGCTCCGCCCCCCAACGCCCGCCGCCGAGCCAGCCCCAGATTCCCAGACGATTCGGACGACCCTTGTTTTCAGGCATCGTTCCTCTCCCTGTCCCCTAGTACTTTCTTTCCACGGGCTTCCAGGTGTTGATGACCACACCCTTGTAGTCCAGGCGCGGCGGCCCGTCGGACTTCCACGCCAGGGTGTGCTTGAGCCACTTCTCGTCGTCGCGCGTCGGGAAGTCGCGCCGGGCGTGCGCGCCGCGCGACTCCTCGCGCGCCAGTCCGCCCATGACGCTGACCTCGGCCAGGTCGAGGAGGTTTTCCAGCTCGAGCGCGTGGAAGAGGTTGGAGTTGTAGATCGCGCCCTTGTCCGGCACCGGGGCGCGCTTCGAGCGGGCGCGGAGATCGCGCACGGTCGAGAGCGCCTCCGCGAGCTTCTCTCCGGTGCGGAAGACGCCGACGTTGGTGTCCATGATGGCACGCAGCCGCCTGCGCAGCTCGTAGAGGTTCTCGTCGCCTTTCCGGGCGAGAAGCTCGTCGAGATGGGCGTGCGCAACCTTGACCTGGGCCTCGGGAACCGGCGGCGGCGCGGGCAGCGACGCGACGACCTTGGCGATCTCGCCGCCGGCGATGCCGCCCCACACCAGGCACTCGGCGGTGGAGTTGGAGCCCAGCCGGTTGGCGCCGTGCAGACTGACGCACGCCGCCTCGCCGGCCGCCCAGATGCCCTCCACCCGCGTCTTGCCGTTGATATCGGTCTCGATGCCGCCCATCGAGTAGTGGGCCACCGGCCGGATCGGGATGGGCTCGGTGATCGGGTCGATCCCGAGGAACTTGATGCACACCTCGCGGATCAGCGGCAGCCGCGTGTTGATGCGCTCGGCGCCCAGGTGGGTGAGGTCGAGGTGCAGGTAGGGGCCCCACTCCGGCTTGTGGAAGCCGCGTCCGGCCAGGATCTCCTCGGTTTCCGCGCGCGACACCATGTCGCGGGGGGCGAGCTCCATGAGCTTCGGCGCGTAGTTGGCCATGAAGCGCTCGCCCTTGTTGTTCTTCAGGTACCCGCCCTCGCCGCGGCACCCCTCGGTCATCAGGATGCCGGAGGGCACCAGGCCGGTCGGGTGGAACTGGAGGAACTCCATGTCCTCGAGCGGCAGGCCGGCGCGAAACGCCATCGCCATGCCGTCCCCGGAAACCGTCTGCGAGTAGGTGGTGAAGCCGTACAGCGTGCCGCCGCCGCCGGTGGCGATGAGCAGGGCCTTGGCGCGCAGCGTGACCCGCTCGCCGGACGGCGCGTGGATGCCGACCAGCCCGGCAAAGCGCCCGCCCTCGACGAGGATGTCGGTGACGAACATCTCGTCGTAGCGCTCGAAGCACTTGTAGCGCAGCAGCGTGTCGTACAGCGTCTGCATCTCGAAGAACCCGGTCTTGTCGGCGGCGAGCGTCGCCCGCGGGTAGGAGTGCCCGCCGAACGGCCGCTGGTCGATGCGCCCCTTCGCGTCGCGCGTCCACGGGATTCCCCAGTGGTCGAGCAGGTGGATCTCCTCGGGCATCTGCCGGACGAAGCGGTGGATGACGTCCTGATCGCCGAGGAAATCGGACCCCTTGACGGTGTCCCACGCGTGCAGGTCGAACGAGTCCCCCTCGTCGGTGCGCAGCACCGCGGCGGTGCCGCCCTCGGCGCACACCGAGTGCGCGCGCATGAGCTGGACCTTGGAGACGATGCCGATGTCCACCTTGCCGTCGAGGCGGCGGGAGATTTCGACCGCGGCGCGCAGGCCGGCGAGCCCCGCGCCGAGGATCAGGACATCGTGGGTGATCGGTTCAGGCATTCGGACCCCCTTCCAGAACGAGCACACGGTGCTCGATTGACAGCCGGGACAGCGCCCTCCGGCATCGGAGCGAACCCTCGGGCGCGGGTCGGGCGCTGCGCCGGAGACAGGAGCGCGCGGTCATGCTTCTCCGAGATCGGAGGGGAGCTTGGCGATCTGGCGGCGCACGCCCTCCGCGCTGGCGTGCAGCAGTTTCAGCTCCGCCGGCGTGAGTTTCGGTTCGAAGACGCCCTCCATGCCGGCGGCGCCGAGCCGGCACGGCACGCCGACGAACACGCCCTTGAGACCGAACTCGCCCTCGAGGTACGCGGAACACGGAAGGATCTTCTTGCGGTCGCGGACGATCGACTCGACCATTTCCCAGCACCCCGCGGCGGGGGCGTAGGTGGCGGAGCCGGTCTTGAGCAGCCTGACGATCTCGCCGCCGCCCTGAGCGGTCTTCTCGACGATCGCGTCGATCCTCTCCCGGGGCAACAGCTCCGTGATCGGCACGCCCGAGACGGTGGTGAAGCGCGGGAGGGGAACCATGTCGTCGCCGTGGCCGCCGAGGACCAGCGCGAACACGCTCTCTGTGGAGCAGTCCAGCTCCCTGGCGATGAGCGCCCGCATGCGCGCGGTGTCGAGGATGCCGGCCATGCCGATCACCCGCTCGCGCGGGAAACCCGACACCCGCCGCGCCACCTCGCACATCACGTCGAGCGGGTTGGTGACCACGATGATGACGGCGTCGCGCGAGATCTTCACCGCCTTGCCGAGGGCGTCCGCGACGATCCTGGCGTTGGCCTCCTGGAGGTCGTCGCGGCTCATCCCCGGCTTGCGGGCCAGGCCTGCGGTCATCACGATGACGTCGGAGTCGCGCGTGTCGGCGACGACGTTGGTGCCCAGGACCCTGCAGTCGTGACGCACGACCGGCGCCGCCTGGGTCAGGTCGAGCCCCTTGCCCTGCGGCACGCCCTCGAGAACGTCGAGAAGGACGACGTCCCCGAGTTGGGATTCGGCCAGACGATGCGCCGTGGTCGCGCCGACGTTGCCGCCGCCGATCACGGTGATCCTGGCTCTCCTCATGGGCCCTTCTCCCCTCGCCGGGACGCGCGGATGCGTGCGTCCCCCCCCAGGACGATGACACCGGCCGTACCTTAGCACCCTGTACCTGCGATCACAAGAAGAGGCGAGGCGGGTTCAGCTCCCGGCGAGGACGGCGGCGCGACGGGAGAGCAACCCGTAACCTGCCGACGACGCCTCCTTCTCGAGAGCCCGGAGCGACGAGCGCGCCCGCTCCCCGGCTCCCGCTCCGAGTTCCGCCTCGGCCTCGGCAAGCCGCGCCTGCATTCGGAGTCCGGGCCAGGCGGCGTCGCCGAGCCGATCGGCCGCGGCGCGGGCGCGCGACGCGGCGTCGTCCCACGCTCCCTCTCCCATCGCGACGTGGGCGCCTGCGAGGTCGACGACACAGGCGACCTCGCGGTGCTCGGCGGCCGGGGCGGACGCGCGTGCCCCGGCGAGCGCAGCCCGCGCCTCGCCGGTTCTGCGCTGTGCGGCCAGCGCGCAGGCGAGCAGAGCGTAGGCCTGGGCGCGGCCAGCCGAGAGGCCCTCGCTCGCGTAGGCGGCGAGCGCCGCGCGGGCGTGGCTCTCCGCTTCGGTCGGCTGTCCGGCCAGCATGGCGAGCCTCGACCAGTCCATGTGCGCGTCGCCGAGCCCCTCGTGCTTGTCGAGCTCGTCGTAGAGTGCGACCGCTCGGCCGAGCGAGGCGCGCGCGATCTCCATGTCGCCCTGTTCACCGCGCACGGCGCCCAGCCCGGCGAGCGCGATCGCCTCGCCCACCGGCGAGCCGACCTCCTTGGCGATGGCGAGCGCGTCGGCGAAGCGGCCGGCGGCGGCGTCGAGCCTCCCCTGACGCCGCGCCAGGAGTCCGATGTGGTGCAGCGCCTTGGCCTCGGCCCAACGGTCACCGGCAGCGACGCGGAGCCGCCGCGCGCGCTCGAACGCCTCGGCCGCGCGGTCCGGCTCGCCGAGCGCCAGGAACGCCTGCCCGCGTTGAATCTCGGCCGCGGCGCTGACCAGCCTCGCGCCGATCGCGTCCGCCCGCTCGCGCGCCCGGTCGGCGGCGCGCAGCTTGGCCCCGACGTCCGAGTCGTGCAACCACGCCTCCTGCAGATCGATGCGGGGGTCCTCGCCGCCCGGCGCCGGCAGCCCGCGCAGCGCGGCCAGCGTGCGCGCCGCGCCGGCGCCGTCGCCGCTCGCGGCCTGCTGCAACGCGAGGGTCAGGCCGTGA
>JBFMCD010000055.1:0-3567 GCA_040754885.1 Acidobacteriota bacterium | reverse complement strand
CGATCTTGCCCAGGTCGCGCAGGTCGTCGAGCCACGAGTCGTCGAAGATGACCCTTCCCTTCGTCTCGTACAGCTCGCGCATCTCGGCGAGGTCCATGCCCTTGGCGATCGCCAGCGCGAGCAGGCCGCCGGTCGAGGTGCCGGCGATCAGATCGGCCCTGTCGAGCCACCCCTCGAGGCCGGCCTGGCGCGCGAGGCGCTGCATGAGCACGATGGTGACGATGCCGCGAATGCCGCCGCCGTCGAGGGACAGGATCCGGTACGGTGCCATGCGGCCCTCCCGCCTGCGTCTGAAGTGATGGTCCGAGTATAGCGGCGGGAAGGCGCGCGACTGGCAAGAGACAGGGAAGAGGGGGGAGGGGAGAGTGAAGACGACGACGGGGTCCGGGGCCCGGGGTCCGGGGACGAAAGGACAGGGGAGAGGGAAGAGGGGAGAGGGGAGAGTGAAGACGACGGGGTCCGGGGTCCGGGGACAGAAGGGCAGGTGACAGTAGGCGGAGCGTCTCGCTCCGCCTTCGTGGGCCAACGCCGTGCACGGCGGGGCGAGACGCCCCGCCTACGGTGGATTCCTTTACGGGCGACGGCCAACGGGACCAGCTGGACGCGCCGCCTGCGCAGAGCAGGCCGACGTTGGAGTGGTCGGTGTCCTCCATCACACGAGGGGCGACGGACCCGTTCATCCGGCGCCGCGCCGTCGCAGGAGACACATGAAGAGCGAGATGTTCGGACCCATGCGTCTCGTTCCGGTTCGGGTGTGCGCTTCAGGTCTCCGCAGGCGTTTACGTGGCAGAGAGTCTCCGGCACACGAAGGCATTCTCGTCGGGACAGCCCGACCACGGATCCGCCGGTTGGTGCCCCGGGAGGCTCGTCGGGAGATGGACGGGGTGGAGCGATGAGGAGAACGTTCGTGCTGGTGGCCGTCATCGCGCCGCCGCTTGCAGGAGCGGCCGAGGCCGCCCCACAGGTCCGGCAGAGGAAACCGACGCCGACACCGACAAGCCGAGCGACCGCGAGAAAGGCTGAACATGCGGCCCCCGCAGTGATTCCTGTTCAGCAGGTGCAGCCCATCTACATGGGACCGTGCGGCGAAGGGAGCGAGGCCCTGCGGGCCTTCAAGCCGAGTTCGACTGCGCCACAGCCGACCGCCTCGGCGGGGTCGGAGACGGCCGGCCGGAAGAAGACGACGCAGCTCGAGGTACCAAACATGATCGGCTCTCCTGATCAGTCCGTCTCGGCGAGGACGACACGTGGCGCAGACAGGATGAGCACGTCTCTTCGCTGAATGCGATGGGGAACCTCCGCCAGGATCGGGCTGAGCGCCGCATGATCGGATGAAGCCGTCCACGACCTTCAGCGTGGGGTGGACGGTATCGAAGGGAGGGTCGCGATGAAGAAAGCGTGCCTGTTGTACCTGGGGGCGTTCCTTGTGCTGTGGCTCGTAATCGCGGTGTACGTGTACCTGCGACTTCCGGGAGAGGTCGCGGCGCACGGCCATGGCGAACCCCCTGACTGGTGGTTTGCCGCGTGCGCGGTTGGCGTCGGCGTCGTGAGCTCGGCGTTCGCGACCATGGGACTCGGCTTCCTTTGGGGCGTCATGCTCAAGCGAAAGGAGCTCGGGTGGGTCCGCCGCTCGCTCGGTGGGGGGATGCCTCGCGACGGTGAGCGGGGCGCCGCCGTGGGCACGATCGAGGCGACAGGTGAATTCGTGCATGCTCCGATCAGCGGCTCGAGATGCGTGGCGTTCAAGTACGAGATCTACCACCTGCCCAGCGGCAGGAGCGGTTCGAGGGTGCTCGACTACAACGGTTTCTCGCTCGCCCCCTCGGCGATCAGCACGGTCGGAGGGGCGGTTGCGCTCCTGGCCTATCCGGAGTTCGACTTCGGCGAGGAGTATCCGGACGGCGAAGAGGCGTACCGAAACGCGGAGGAATTCATCAGGGCCACCGAGTTCGTGGACCTGGGGGACGGCCTCGACTTTCGCACGAACCTGGCACAGGTGAAGGAACTGCTCGCGGACGACGACGGTGCGATTCGCAAGAACTGGCGTCACGGACGGGTCGATCGAGACATCCGCAGCCTCAGGCTGATGGAGCAGCGCGTGGAACAGGGCGACGAGGTGTGTGCGTTTGGCAGGTACTCGAGCGCCCGTGGCGGCTTCGTCCCGGACCCCGGCAGCCTGGAGCTTGTGCCGGTCCGGCTGTTGAGGGGCGGCGGGTCCGCGATCGCCCGGAAGCTCGCCGTGCGGCTTCTGGGCAGCCTGATCGGTGGGTTGATCTTCCTGGGGCTCGGCGGTGGCGCCGTGATCGCCTCCTTCAAGTTCCTCCCCGAGTTTCTCTAGGCCCGGCCAGGGCCGCATCCTCGGGGTGTTGGAGCGGCGAATCTGCGCCGGTTTCGCTCGCGGTGCAATCGACGGAGCGAAGTGCTGCACGAAATTCGGCGGCAGGGCCTGTGGGCCGTGCGTCGTGGCCCGGAGAGCAAGGGAAGAGGGGAGCCTCCGCCCACCCGACCGGGGGAGAGGGCAGAGGTCCCTACCCACCCGTCTCCGCTTTCCGTTCTCTTCTCGCTCAGGGCCAGCGACCGCGGTCGCGCGGTTCGGCCGGTGAGCGATAATCGTCCCGCGGGGAATCGATCATGCTCGCGTTCGAGACGCTGCTGCTCGGGCTGGTGTTCGGCACGCACCCGGTGGGCGTGGTGGCAACGCCGCCGGTGGCGGCGGTGGAGATCCGCCTCGACGGCCGTCCGGTCGGGACGCTCACCGGCGCGCCCTGGCGGATGGTCGTGGAGTTCGGCGCGCGGCCGCAGCCGCACGATCTCGAGGCGGTCGGGGTCGACGCGGCGGGGAAGGAGGTGGCGCGCGTCCGCCGCTGGGTCAACCTGCCGTACCCGACCGCGGAGGCGACGATCGGGCTGGAGCGCGACGGCGCGGGGCGGGTGGTCGCCGCGCGCCTGAGCTGGGACCATGTCCGCGATCCGCGGCCCGAACGGGTCGAGGTCACGCTCGACGGGCAGGCGCTCCAGGTGACGGACCCGGCGCGCGTGCCGCTGCCGCCCCACGACCCGGCGGCGATCCACGTGGTGAGCGCCACCGTCCACTTCGCGCGCGGAGGTTCGGCGACCGCCGGCGCGGCGTTCGGCGGGGACCTCGGCGAGGCGATCGAGACGGAGTTGACGGCGGTGCCGCTCCAGCTCGACCCGGGCACGGAGCTGCCCGCGTCGCTCGCCGGGTGGGTCGAGGCAGACGGGCGACCGGCGCGCGTGGTGGCGGTCGAGCGCCCGGCGGGGCGCACGGTCATGGTCCTGGACATGGACGTCCTCAAGGCGATGGCCGGTCGTCGCCGGTCGCAGCAGTCGTTCTACTTCCGCAGCGCGATCCCCGACCACTACGACGACTCGCGGCTGCGGGTGCTCGCCAGCCGGCTCAGCCTGTACGCCCTCGACGCCGCGGACGACGCGCTGTTCCTCACCTTCGCGGTCCCCGAAGCGCGCGCGGTCGGCGGCGAGGTGCGGCGGCTGTTTCCGACCTCGCCGGCGTACCGGCTCGAGGGGGCGAGGATGGAGTCGCTGCTC
>JBFMCD010000054.1:0-22522 GCA_040754885.1 Acidobacteriota bacterium | reverse complement strand
CTGCGAGAAGGCGGGGGAAAAGGTCGGGGGGCCTTCGGCCCCCCGTCAAAGATGGAGCGGGAAACGGGATTTGAACCCGCGACTTCGACCTTGGCAAGGTCGCACTCTACCGCTGAGTTATTCCCGCTCTGCCCGATCGCTCGAGCGGGGGAGAATCTATCAACGAGTGGGCGATCCGTCAAGCCGTGAAGCCGGGAGGGGTGCGGGAACCGGCGTTCGGGGCTCTTGGGAAGCTGCTTCCCCCTGCGCTCAACGGCCGCCAGCGTAGCGCGCGAGATTGCGGAAAAAGGCGATGTTCGGAGAGGAGTCGCTCGAGCCTCCGAGGATCCTGTGGTCGGCGAGGACGAGGACCTCGCCACCGGCAGGGCCGTGCTGGACGAGCGCGACCGCCGGATCTCCGCCGACCTGGGCGAGGACGCGCGCTCCAGGCGCCTGGAATGCGACGCCGTTGCCGGAGGCGAGCGTCAACGATCCGACTCCCTGGGTGAGGGTATGGGTGCCCACGACGGTCGCCGTCGCGCCGGCGACGCGCCGGTCGAGGAACGTGACGCCGAAGACCGACGCGAGGGCGTTGGCGTCGCTCCAGTCCTCGTTGGCGTCGTACGGCGCGATGCCGGAGACGAGTCGGTACGCGCTGTTCGGCATCACGAGAAGGCCGCCGCGCCGCACGTAGTCCTCGAGCGCGGTGACCTCGTCCTCTGACCACTGCTCGTCGTAGGTGCCGGCGCCGGTGATCTCGTTGGGGAAGTCGAGCACCGGCAGGGCGACCACCAGGTCGGCGTCGGCGATGTCATCCGGGCCGAGCGACCGGCCGTAGGGCACGACGTCGACGTCGAAGCCCTCCCACGCCAGGGCCATCGCCGCCATGGTCTGGTACGCGGGGGTCATTGCCGCGTGTTCGGTGTGACTGGCGACGAACACGGCACGCCTGGCGGGCGGGGGCGTGACGCGCAGGTCGGGTTGCGCGGCGCCGAGGTCGAGGACGGCGGAAAGGGCGACGCGCGCCATGTCCCCCAGTTCGCGATCGTGCAGCCGGGCCAACGGCATGTCGTCGTACGGGTCGTGGAGGTGCCCGTCGACGTGCGTTTCGACCATCTCGTCGCTGGAGAAGATCAGGTCGGAGTTCGGCACGGCGAAGGGGCCGAACGTGGAGTTGTCGGAGACCACGCCGGTCACGGCCCAGGGGTACGCCGCGGCGCCGTGCCCGGCCGCGGTCTGCTGCAGGGCGGACTGAAACAGGAGGCGCGCGTCGCCGAATGCGGCGTAGCTCTGGCCCATGAGCACCTGCACCGCGTCGATGCCGTCGAGCGGATGGGTTAGGCAGTCGATCTCGAGCATGGCGATCGCCCGGTCGAGGAGGTCCTGGTGCGCGAGGACGAAGTTGCTCGACCCGTACAGGCCGCGCTCGTGGCTGCCGAACCAGCACAGCACGACGTCGCTCGCCGGCGTCGTCCGCGACACGTCGAGCGCCCGCGCGACCTCGAGCAGCACCACGCTGCCGCTGCCGTCGTCGAGCGCGCCGGGCGTGTTCGGGGAGTCGAGGTGGGCGCCCAGGATCACGGCTCGCGAGCGGTCCTCGCCGGGGATCGTGAGGCACAGGTACTGGGACGACCCGGGCGCGAGGATGTCCGCGTCCCACCTGACCTGCGCCTGTCGGATGGACGACACGCCTTCCCAGTCCTCGATGCCCGCCGCTGCCAGGTCCTCGAACTTCACGCTGACGGTCGGCACGGGGGCGGGTTGGGAGAGCAGGGCGAAGGCGCTCACGTCGCCGAGGAAAGTCCCGTGGCTGACGCCCCGCGTGTTCGAGTAGCGGGTCAGCAGCACGAGGGAAGCCGGCCGCGTGGCGAGAAGTGTGGTGGCGGCGGCGCTGGCCTGGTCCGAGGTCACGACGCCGCGGTCGAACAGCGCGAAGTCGACGAAGGCCACGGAGCCGGCGAGTCCTCCCGCGGGGACGGCGTCGAGCGCCGCACGGGACCTCACCACGGATACCGGGCCGGACACCACGACGGGATCGCGATCGGTGTCGTTCAAGTCTCCGTCGGAGTCGAAACGCAAGGCGCGGACCACGTCCTCGCGGTTCCCGGTCAGCGCCCCGGCAGTGACGTCGCGCACGGAGTCGCCGACCTCGATGCGCAGCGAGGCCTCCCACAACTCCGCGGCCAGCGGCAGGCGGAAGCCCGTGCGCTCGACCGTGGCGCCGCGGGCGCGAAGAGTCCCGAGAGCCTCGACGCGCGCCGCCAGGAACTCGAACGCCTCCCGCTCGCCGCGGCTGCCGGAGTTGCGCCAGAAGCCGCTCCGTCCGATCGAGGTGAGCGCTTCGAGGTTCGCGAGCATGGTGGCCGCGGAGAGCGCGCCGAACGGTTCGCGGTTGACCAGGCTGCGTGGGAGCCGCGGAGCGCCGTCGTACCGGTCGGGCGAGGCGGCACGGACCGGGCCGAGACGGCCGACCGAAAGCGGCAGTGCTTCTTCGTCGGTGCCGGAACGCGCGGCGACCTCGGCACGCGACGTGCCGGGCAGGTGCGGGAAGGGGAGGCGCTCCTGACCGGCGAGGAGAAGCGCCCCGGCGAGGGCCGACACGCACACGCATTGAGCACGCGTTTTCACCGCTGGCCTCCCGCGATCGCAGGACGAGCGACCGACAGCCGTCGTCCGTTCTTCTACGCACGTGCCCTGGTGAGGTTCGCAGCCGGTCGGCCCCCAGCCCGACGGCCACCCGCCAGTCACGCGCTCAATCGAGGTGCATCTTCTCGAGCAGCGCACGGAACCGGGGGTCCTCGCGGATCGGGTCCAGGAAAGGGAACGTCTTGATCGGCATGATGATGGGGTCCCTGGCTTCGATCGCGGCGTCCGCCCAGCGGAGTGCCTCGTCCCAGTTGCCGAGACCGACGTGGCCCAACATGAACGTCGTCGGGGGTATGTACCGGTCGCGGGCCAACTCGGTTGCGGCATCGAGCAGACGCACCGCTTCCTCACGGCGGCCGGCGCGTCCGGTGGCGAACGCCAGGAACCCGAGCGTGAAGGGAATCCCACCCGACAGCCGGTGCGCCTCGTCCAACGCCTCCAGTGACTCGCGCCTCGCGCCGACTTCGCCCGCTGCCACACCCAGCACCCAGTGTCCGAGGAAGTGCGCGGGGGCGAGAGCGACCATGTGGCGCCCCTCCTCGATCATCCGTTCGGGGCGCCGGTCGAGGTACACCATGATCGCCAGCCACCAGCGCAACAGCAGCGAGTAGGGGTCGCCGGCGAGGACCTCCTCGACCTCGGCGGCGGCCTCGCCCATCCTGCCGTGGGGAAGCAGTCCGCTGATCGCGTGGCGCAGCCTGACAGCAGGCGAGTTCGGCTCGAGCTCCGCGGCCCGCGCCAGCTCGCGATCGACCTCGGGCCAGTTGTAGTCGAGTTCCTTGCGCAGCATGGCGAGCAGCGCGTGCGTCTGCGCCAGGCCGTCGTCGAGCTCGAGGGCGCGCAGCGCGTGCCAGGTGCTCGTGGAAAACGCCTCGCGCGGCACGGCGCCGCCGAAGAACCCGAGGTACCAGTGAAGTTCGGCGAGCGAGTCGTACGCGAGCGCGAAGCCGGGTTCCAGCGCCACCGCCCGTTCCAGGCAGGCCCGGGCGAGCGTGAGTGACTCGGGTGTGCTCTTGGAGAGGTGGTGGCGGCCTTCCAGGAACGCCGCCTGTGCCTCGGCGGCGACGGCCGGCCGCGCCGCCGCTCCGTGTCCGCCCGCCAGATCCAGCCGCAGGCTGTCGGCGATGGCCGCGGCGATGTCGTCCTGGAGCGAGAGGATGTCCGTCATCTCGCGGTCGTACCGCTCGCTATGCAGGTGAACGCCGTCGGCCGTGCCGACGAGTTGGGCGGTGACGCGGATCCGCCGCCCGTCGCGGCACACGCTCCCTTCGAGGATCGCCTCGACGCCCAGCCTCGACCCGGCCTCGCGCGCGTCCAGCCCCATCCGACCGACGACGAACGACGATGTCCGGGCGATGACGCGCAGGTCGCGGATCCGGGTCAGCGCGTTGATCACCTCCTCGGCGATGCCGTCGCACAGATACTCCTGGTCGCGCCCCGGGCTGAGGTCGAGGAAGGGAAGCACGGCGATGCTTCTGGGGTGTGACGCGCCGGCGGTTGCGGCTCGCTCGACCCGTACGGCTGGCGCGGCCAGCTTGTACCCCCAACCGCGGACCAGCGCGATGTATCGCGGCCGCTCGGCGGTGTCGCCGAGCGCCTTGCGGAGGAGCATGACGCGCTGGGAGAGCACCTCGTCGAGCACGTCCTCGCCCCGCCACAGGGTGTCGACGAGGTCCCGGCGCCGGGCGACGTTGGGGTAGCGCCGCGCGAGTTCCACGAGCAGTTCGAAGGTGCGAGGCGGAAGCGCGATGGGCGTGTCGCCGCGGGCGAGCGTGCAGGCGCTCACGTCGAGCAGCAGATCGGCGATCCGATAGGCCTCCTGCGAGGGTTGTGGGGACACGGAGGGCGCCATGGTTCCTCGCTTGAAGTGACGGTGTGCGTTGACCTTTCACCAATGTAGTCCCAAGACTCCCAGCGCACAAGATCGGCAGGACGGTTCCGAGATGGAACCGAGAGGTGGGCGCGAGGCCGCCGTCATGCACGGGCGCGCTGCCCGCTCGAGGCTGGGTGCGAAGCCTGATGCACGCGTTGCCACGGGTCGTGGAGGCTCCGCTGCAGACGGGGCAGCCGGGTCAGGCGGGAAGGAGGCGGAGATGAAGGGCGCAGGGGAGCGGGTCGAGCCAGGGGCCTCCGGCCTCGCCCGGCCTCGGGCGTCCAGGACTGCGGCGCAGCCAGCAGAACGGAATGGGGTCGCGGGAGAACCGGCGTACGCAAGGAGGAGACGATGAGCACGAACCGGACGGCGAGGAGTCTGACTGTGACGGCAATGGGGCTCGGGGTGCTGCTGGTCCTCGTGGGGGCCAACGCCGCGCATGCCCAGAACGCCGAGGAGATGGGAGGGGCGCTGGCGGCCTCGGCGGTGGTGCCGTGCGGGTCCGAGGGGACGTGGCTCGGCCTCGCCGACAACGGCTTTTCCTGGATGAACACGATCACGAGGGGGACCGGCATCAGCAACGGCCAAGTCGACCTGGCCTGGGTCTCGGTGGACCCGACGCTCTTCGGCGCGTTCGCGGCCGCCACCAGCATCACGCCTGGCCGCGGCGTGTGGCGGCGCGTGGACCGGCGGCACGACATCCAGTGGACTTGGATGGCGTACGGCAAAGCCGCCGACGGCACCGTCCTGTACGTGGCGAGGGTGAGCGGCACGCACGCGATGCCGGACTGTGACCACATCGCGATCGCCTATGTCCTCGAGGTGTTCCTGCCTCAACAGAATATGGACACCGAGCCCCCGGTGGCGTGCCTGCAGGGCACGGGGATGGAGACGAGGATGCCGCTCGTCCAGGCCTCGTGCGGTCCCTGAGCGGAAGGCGACCCGGAAACGACGCGCGAGGGGTCCACGGACCCCTCGGCGGGGGGGGGGCCCCCCCCCCCCCCCCCCGCGAATCGATCGGCGAGGTCGAGCAGCCTCGACGTCGCGAGGTCAGGACCCTCCATTTCGGCCGGTACCGTGCGGGGTGGCGCAGTGCAGTGTGGCGCATGTGTGGCGCATTGACACCCCGGGGGATCGACGACTAGACTTCGCGGCGCGGCGACGTAGCCAAGTGGTAAGGCAGGGGCCTGCAAAGCCCTCACTCGGCGGTTCGAATCCGCCCGTCGCCTCCACCTTCTTCGGGGGGTCCGCTGGCCCCCCGACACCTGTTGCGGGGGGTTCCGCGCCGCTCCGCCCGCCCTCCCGGCGCTCGTAACCCCCCGCACCCCCACGCTCGCGCCGGCATAGCCGCCGCTCGCTCGTCACCTCCGCTGCCTCGCCCCCCAAACCCCCTTCGCGCGCCGGCACAGCCGGACGCGCTCACCTCTCACCTCCACCACAACCCGACCGCCCCTCCGCCCAGCCCCGCACCGTCGTCGACCGCGGCCCACGGCACACGGTCCACGGCCCACGTCTTCGGGTCTTCCTCACTCTTCGTCCTTGGGGGGCCGGCAGCGCCCCGACCATTCATTGCGGGGGGGGTCTGCGCCGCTCCACCCACCTTCCCGGCGCTCGTGACCCCCCGCGGCCCCACGCTCGCCGGAAGTGAATTCCGGCGCGCGCCCTCGTCTCCCTGAAGGGAAGCCAGCATGTCCTCAGGGAACGCCCGTGGAGCCACCTGCATTGGCGACCGCGTCGAGAACTTGTTCGGTGTTGTGCTCGACAACGACCCAGGTACAGCGCCCGGCGGTGCCAAAGGCCGAACAGAGGCCGTATCGCCCCGGCTCGACCGGAATACTCTGACCATCTCCTTCAGCGAGCCACCCCGCTCCTGCAGCCGTTTGCAGCACGAGGCGCGCGGGAAGCGCGGCGGCGGCATTGACCAGCTGCCGCCAATTCGTCTCCCCGACGACCTTGAGGACGCCGCTCGTGGGGCCGATCTCGATGACGGTCGGTTCCGAGGTGGTCGCGAGGACCAGCAGCTTCGCCCCGAGCCCGGGCGGGATGATGGCGATGTCGGCCGCCGTGCAGCCCGTAGCGACTTCCACTTCGAAACTGCCGTCCAGCGCGGTCCCCGTCCTGATGATCTTCCTTGCTCCACTGTCACCCTGGCACCTGGGCACTCCCACGATCGCCGCACCCGCGATTGCGCCCCAGGGGCCCCTCACGATGCCTCGCAGCCGCGAGGACGGAGCGATGACGAGTCGGAGCGGGGTGCCCGGATCGTCGTGCACGGCGGTCACCGTGGGCGCGCTCGATCCCTGGGCGGAGATGGCGGTGACGACGTACTCGCCATCCTGTAGGCCGCGGATCTCGAAGGAACCACTCGCGCCACTCGTGGCCAGTGAAATCGGGGGGCCTGTCGACCGTCCGACGATGACCCGGGCGCCCGCGACCTCCTTGCCCTCGCGATCGACCACGATGCCAGTGAGAACGTTGCCTCCGATCTCCACGTCCACCTGGGCTCGTGCCTCGCCCGCCTCGAGCCGCACGTCGACACCGCCGACGCGAGTCCGGCCTGTGTCGCTCACCACCTCGACGAGCCAGCGGCCCTCTTCGGGCAACATCCCCGCGAAGCGCCCGTCCGGCCCCGCCTCCATGGAGAACTGCCTCGCGAAGGTACTGTCCGAGAACGCGAGCGTCCCAGCGGCGGGTTCACCTTTGCGCGTCAGGAGACCCTCCACCTCCACCGCGGAGAAGGTAAGGGACTCCTCGTGGGCGCCGTTGACGTCGATCGTGCGCTGGGCCCAACGGTTTCCGAGCGAATCCTCCACGGACATCAGGTAGCTCCCGGGGACGAGGCCCGGTGCGGTCCACTCCCCGGTGCTCGAGAACTCCTCGAGATGCTCGGCCGGACCCCCCCGAGCGCCGCCGGGCAACGCTACGAGTCGTGCGCGCCAGGGCTCACCATGAGGACCCGACACTGGCGCGACGGTGACACGGAGGGAAGCCGGGGTGGAAAGCGTGATTGGGTGAACCAGCTTCGACTCGCCGTCGGGAGCAACCGTGACCCTGGCTTGCGACGAGACCAATCCGGAAGCCCGAGCCTCCACCGTGTACTCGCCGGGAGGAACCCCGAGCACCTGAAAGAAGCCGCGCTCGGAGACCTGCGCGGAGAACGAGCGCTTGAGCGATCTGGCGTTCTCGGCCGGGTCTGGGTGCCGAGCGAGCTGGCGCGGTGCCACCTCGATCGAGACTCGTCCCTGCCTCGGGAGTCCCTCGCACCAGCCGGAGATCGAGCCGCCGCGCTCGAAGGCCACCTCCCCGAGATCGAGGACCCCGTGAGGCTGGACCTGCTTGCCCCAGAAGTACAGCGGCACGAACCCCGCCCGGCCCAGCCGCAGATCGACTGTCCCGCTGGGTACACGGCACGCGATCCGGCCCGTTTCGTGTTCGCACAGTTCCCCGCTGATCAAGGGTGCAACTTGATGGACGCTGCCCCCACCAGGAGGCCAGCACCAGACCGTCACCTGGCCCAGCTCCTCGCCTGGCCGCAGTGCGACACGCGCCCGCACGGTCCCGGTCCGGATCGCCGCGACGGACACCGAAGCGTCTCGGTCGACGAACATGCTCTGCACGGGCGCCCAGTAGCCCTCGGCACGGAGGCCCACGGACCACACCAGGCCAGCGCGCACCGGGATGGAGAGCGTGCCGGGAATCGTGGTCTCCGCCTGCTCGTGGAGAGCGGCGCCGGCGCCATCTCGGGCTTCGAGCGACACCAATGCCGGGATCGGCGATCCGCTCACGACTCCTGTCAGTGCGATTGAAAGGGTCGCTGGACGCGGCGTGGGGCCCGAGCCTGCGACCGCTGCCCACGCCAGCGCCGCAATCACGCTCGATGAAGGTGCCATCGGGGTCTCCAGGTCACGCGACGAGGATGATGCAGTCTCCCCAGGTGGCGATGCACTGCCACCCCGATATCTGCCTGCAGGTGTCCCATTGGCCTCGCGAATTCAGGCAGTTGCACAGGGAGCATGTCTCGGGGATCAGGCACATGATGGGCCAGGCGCAGCAGTTGTCCTCGCAACAGGGCGGGTAGACGTACACGTATTCGTCGCACGTTCCGCAACACTCGGAATACCCTTCAGTCGCGCTCGGTGCGAGCAAGGCCAAGACCGAAACCACAAGGACGCCAAACACCAGCGGTCGAGACATCGAAACCCCTCCCTTCCTCACTTCTTGTTTCATTCTTCATGCTAGCCCCCCCCGGACGGGCAAGTCACGTTCCTCGTCTCTGCGCCAGTCGGGCCACCGAGAGGCGAGACCGTTGGCGCTCGCTCCTCGGGCAAGCGAGAACGGACAACCGGCGACCGTCCTGTCCGTTCGCGCCGCCCAGCTGATTTTCGTAGACTGCTCGCGATGGCGACGCAGGGAGACTTGGGCAGCCGTTCCGTGGTCGAGTTCGCGCAGCGCGACGTGCCGCTGTTGGGCGGTGACATGACCGTCCGCGAGGCGTTGGACGCGATCCGCGAGCACGGTGTGGGGGAGCGCATTGTCTACTTCTACGTCGTCGATGCCGACCGGCGACTGGTCGGCGTGGTTCCGACCAGGCGGCTACTCACGGCGGCGTTGGAGACGCCGGTGCGCGAGGTGATGATCACCCGGACGGTCGCGTTGCCGGACGACGCCAGCGTGATGGAGGCCTGTGAGGTGTTCGCCGCCCACCGCTACCTGGCCCTCCCGGTGGTCGACGCGGAGCGTCGCGTGGTCGGCGTCGTGGACGTGTCCGTGTTCACCGACGAGGTGTTCGACCTGGCGGAGCGCCAGGAGGTCGAGGACCTGTTCGAGACGATCGGTTTCCGCGTTTCGGAGGTGCGCCGCGCCTCGCCGCTGGCCGCGTTCCGCTTGCGTTTCCCCTGGCTGCTCGCGACCATCACCGGCGGCACCGCCTGCGCCATCATCGCCGGGTTGTTCCAGGCGACGCTGGCCGAGAGCCTGGTGCTCGCGTTCTTCTTCACGCTGGTCCTCGGACTCGCGGAATCGGTGTGCGTGCAGACCTTGACCGTGGCCGTGCAGTCGCTGCACAGGGGTCGCCCGACGTTCGACTGGTACATGCGCACCCTGCGCCGGGAGGCGCAGACCGCGAGCCTGCTCGCGGCGACCTCCGGCCTCGTGGTCGGACTGGTCGTCGCGCTGTGGCGCGGCAACGCTCTGGAGGCGGCGGCGGTGGCCGGGGCGATCGCCGCCACCGTGGTGCTCGCCTCCGGTCTCGGCCTGACCGTGCCGTTCGTCATCCACGCGCTCCGTCTCGACCCGAAGGTGTCCGCGGGTCCGATCGCGCTGGCGTTCACCGATGTGGCGACGGTCTCGATCTACCTGTCGCTCGGCGCGGCGCTGCTGTCGGGCTAGCCGGCCTCGGCAGGCGGCCGGTGCGCGGCCGCCACGGTGTGCGCGAGGACGCCGATCGCCGGGATCTCCACTTCCACACGGTCTCCAGCCGTCAACCGGCCGACGCCCGGCGGGGTGCCGGTGGAGATCAGGTCTCCCGGGTGAAGGGTCATGATCCGCGAGACGAAGGCGATCACCTCCGCAACCGGGAAGATCATGTCCGCCGTCGAGCCGCGCTG
The DNA here is from genome assembly GCA_040754885.1 of Acidobacteriota bacterium. Taxonomy (GTDB): domain Bacteria; phylum Acidobacteriota; class Thermoanaerobaculia; order Thermoanaerobaculales; family Thermoanaerobaculaceae; genus JBFMCD01. The sequence continues at coordinate 12,418 of JBFMCD010000054.1, read as the reverse complement.
GCGCGCCTCGCCGTTCACGCGCAGCTCGACGTCGAGGCCCTGCGGGTCGGCGATCTCCGTCTCGAGCCACGGGCCGACCGGGCAGAAGGTGTCGTACCCCTTGGCCCGGCCGTAGACCTTCTCGCGCCGCTGCACGTCGCGGGCCGTGACGTCGTCCAGACACGCGTAGCCGAGCACATGATCGAGGGCGTGCGCCGCGGGAACGTCGCGCGCGGTCCGGCCGATCACCAGCGCGAGTTCGCCCTCGTGCTCGACCTGGACCGAGTCGGGTGGCAGGATCACCTGCCCGCCCGGCGGGAGCAGCGAGGACGGCGCCTTGAGGAAGATCAACGGCTCGGCGGGCAGCTCCTTGCCCATCTCGGCGGCGTGGGCGCGGTAGTTCAGCCCGACGCAAACGATCTTGCTCGGCTCGCACGGTGGAAGGAGGACGGCCCCCTCCAGGGGCATGGCGCCGCCCAGCTCCGCGGGTCGATCCCACGGGGCGGCCGAGTAGGCGCGGACGAGATCGCCGTCGATCCGAGCCCAGCGGGCGCTGCCTCCAACTTCGACGCGACACAGGCGCATATCACTCCTCCTTCGAAGGACCGCCGCTCGCCAGGATCTCCTCGAAGCGGGCCAGCTGGGTCCCCGAGCCGACCACGACCAGCACGTCGCCCGGCGCGATCCCGAGATCCGGCTCGGGGTTCGGGATGAGCTGCTCGCCTCGCCGCAGCGCGACCACGCCGACACCGCAGCGCCGCCGCAGGTCGACCTCGGCGAGGGTCCTGCCGGCGAGCGTGCTCGCGCCGTCCACGCGGAGCTGCTCGACCTGCAGCCCGGAGGCGTCCGCCGGCCCGAGCGAGAAGTCGACGAAGTCCACGACCGCGGGGCGGGAGAGCAGGTGGGCGAGCCGCACGCCGCCGTGGTGATAGGGGTTGACGACGCGGTTGGCCCCGGCGCGCAGGAGCCGTGCGTCGGCGCCCTCCTCGCCGGCGCGGGCGACGATGTGCAGCTTCGGGTTGAGGGAGCGCGCCGTGAGCACGGTGTAGACGTTGTGCGCGTCGTCGTTGAGGCAGGCGACCAGCCCACGCGCGCGTTCGACGCCGGCGGCCTTCAGAACGGCCTCGGCCGTGGCGTCGCCCGCGACCGTCGGGATGCCGAGTTCCTCGAGCCGCCGGGTCTTCTCGGCGTTGGACTCGACGACCACGACCTGCTTGTGGTTGCGCAGCAACTCGGCGACGGCGGCCTGGCCCATGCGACCCCAGCCGCAGACGATCTCGTGCCCCGACATCTTGCCCAGCATTCGCGTCCTCCGCATATGGCCCAGATAGGACTGAAGCTCGCCCTCCACGACGGATCGGCCGAGGTCGGTGGCGACGAGCAGGAGCAGTCCGAAACCGGAGAACAGCACGGCGACGGTGAACACCTCGCCGGTGCGGGACAGGGGGAACACCTCCCCGTAGCCCACGGTGGTCAGCGTGATCGCCGTCATGTAGAAGGCATCCCACCAGCTCGCGCCTTCGATCAACCCGTAGCCGAGCGTTCCACCGGCGAAGATCGCGGCGAGGAACAAGGCGGAACGCGCCAGTCTCGGCATGCGCGGGAACTCTAGCAGGAAGCCGGCGCCGCTCAAGCGGGCGGGACCCGCCCGTATCGCCTGCCGGCACTTGACCCGGGTCAATGCGCGCGTCCGGCGCAGATGCGACGCTGTCTCCCGGAGGCAGGGCATGAGCGAGCTGATCGACAATCGCAGGCACCGCATGGAGGCGCTCAAGCGGATCATCCACGAACTCCACGACGGCGCACCGGCGGAGTCCGTGAAGGACCGCTTCCGCTCCATCCTCGAGGGTGTCGGCGCCGGGGAGGTCGGCGCGCTGGAGAGCGAGTTGATCGCCGAGGGGATGCCTGTCGAGGAGGTGCGTCGCATGTGCGACGTGCACGCGGCGGTGTTCCGCGACCACCTCGAGCAGAAGACGCGCAGCGAAGAGACGGCAGGACATCCGGTCCACACGCTGCAGCGCGACAACCAGGCCATCGTCGCCGCCGTGGCGGCGTACCGAGACGCGATCGGCGCGTTCCCGGGCGGCGACGCGAAACTCGCCCCCGGCGGGATCGCCGCGTGGCGCGCCGCTCATGAACGGCTGACCCGCGTCGAGGGTCACTACCTGCGCAAGGAATACCTGGTCTTCCCGTTCCTCGAGAAGGCGGGGATCGCCGGGCCGCCGAAGGTGATGTGGCGCGTTCACGACGAGATTCGCGAGCGCCTCAAGGCGGCGGGGGAGGCGGCGGCGAGCGCCGGCGAGGCCACCGGCGACGATCTCGCGCTGATCCGCGACGCGGTGCTCGAACCGCTGCTCGCCGAGATCGAGGCGATGACCGACAAGGAGGCGAGGTTCCTCTTCCCGATGGTGGCAGAGAACCTCTCGGAGTCCGACTGGGGGGCCGTGCAGGCGCAGTGGGGGGAGTTCCCGCCGTCGCTCGTCGAGCCGGAAGGGGAGTGGCGGCCGAGACCCGCGGCGGCTCCGGAACGGACCGCCGAGGTGCCGCCCGACGACGCGGTCCGCCTGCCTTCGGGCCACCTCACGCTCCGCCAGTTGACCGCGATGCTCGACGCGCTGCCCCTCGACATCACCTTCGTCGACGCCGACGACCGGGTCGCGTACTTCTCCGAGGGGCGCGACCGGGTGTTCGCGCGCAACCGCGCGATCATCGGCCGTCGTGTCCAGGACTGCCACCCGCCGTCGTCGGTTCACATCGTGCAGGGCATCCTCGACGAGATGCGCGCCGGGACACGCGAGGTAGCCGAGTTCTGGATCAGCCTGGGTCCCCGGTTCGTGCACATCCGCTACTTCGCGGTGCGCGACGGCGCGGGTACGTACCTCGGGTGCGTCGAGGCGACGCAAGACGTCGCCGCGATCCGCGCGCTGCAGGGGGAACGTCGCCTGCTCGCCGAGGGAGGCGCCGCATGACCGACACTGTCAACCCCACGACCAAAGTCGGACCGCTGCTCGACGCCCACCCGGAACTCGAGGACGTGCTGATCGCGATCTCGCCGGAGTTCCGGCGGCTCAAGAACCCGCTGTTGCGCCGCACCGTCGCGCGCGTCGCCACGCTCGAGCAGGCGGCGCGGATCGGCGGGGTGCCTGTTCCCGAACTGGTCGGGCGCCTGCGGGCGGCACTCGGTCAGGCCTCTCCGGAGGCGGTGCCCACCGTTCCCGGCGCGGCGGAGGACGCGGCGGAGCCGGCCTGGCTGGCCGGGACGACGCCCGCGGACACGCTTGAGGCGGAGGCGATCCTCGCCTCGGGGAAGACGCCGGTAGGGGCGTTCGTCGAACGGCTGACTCACGCCTCTCCCGGCCAGGTCGTGCTCCTCGTCGCGCCGTTCAACCCCGCGCCGCTGATCGACGCGGTCACGGCCAAGGGGTACGAGGTGTACACGCGCCACGCCAGCGAGCGGTGGGAGGTGTGGGTCAGGGCGTAGGAGGGGACAGAGGACAGAAGGACAACTACGTGGACCGTGGTCCGTGGTCCGTGGACCGAGAAGCAGTGCGCCGCGGCCCACAGTTCACGGCCCACGGCCCACGCCTCTCCGTTGCAGCCGGAGGCGCCATGAGCCGCCTTACGGCCCCGGCCTGATGCGTCTCCGCTACTTCGTGTCGAGGATCAGCGGCAGGCCGTCCTTGCCGGCGCCGATGATCACCACCTTGGCGTTCGACGACTGGGCGATCTTCTCGGTCGCCTCGATCCCCTTCCAGCGCAGCAGCGGCTCGGAGATCCCGGCGGTGACGATCGTCTGGAAGTCGGCGATGCCCTTGGCCTCGATGCGCTTGCGCTCCGCCTCCTGCTTCTCCTTGAGGAGGACGAACTCCATGCGCTGGCTTTCCTGCTCGGCGCGCAGCTTCTCCTCGATCGCCCCGGTCAGCCCCGGGGGCAGGCCGACCTTGCGCAGCGGCGTCGCCTCGACCGTCACGCCGCGCGACTCGACCAGCTTCTGGAGGTCCCGGAGGATGATCTGCGCCAGCATCTCGCGCTCCGAGGTGTACAGCGCCTTCGCCTCGTAGCCGGCGGTGACGCCGCGCGCCACCGAGCGGAACTGCGGTTCCAGGATGATCTCGATGTAGTTCGGGCCGATCGTCTTGTACACCTCGGGCGCGCGGTCCGGGTTGAGGTGGAACAGCGCGCTGATCTCGAGCTGGACGGTCAGCCCCTCCTTGGACGGAACGTCCATCACTTCCTTGATCTCCTGCGTCTTGATCGACATCTTGACGATCTTGGCGAGCGGGTTGCGCAGGTTGATCCCGGACTTGAGGCTGGTCGGCGACACGCTGCCGAAGAAGTCCACGACGCCGACGTGACCGGCGGGGATGACGGTCAGCACCTGGGACAGGGCGATGAGCGCTCCGAGCGCGCCGATCGCCAGCGCCGCGAGGCCGCCTCCCCTGCGCACGACCGCGTATTCGTCCTGTTGTGACTGGCCGAGGGCCGCGCGCCACGAGACCAGTCCGACCACCGCCACGATGACTCCGACGATGAAAAGCATGGTTTCTCTCCTCGATCCTCAGGATACAGCTACGTCCCGCGACCGAGATTGTTCCGGCTGACTGTGAAGGCCGGGCGAAGTCCCCGGGTCGTGAACGGCCCGGCGCCGCGGACGCAGCTCAGGGGGCGAGGAACTCCAGGACCTCGTCGAGGAGCGCGGGGCCACCCTCGGCGAGCACCGAGTGCGCGGCGCCGGGCACCTCGCGGCAGCGCGCCCCCGGGATGGTGGCGGCGAGGTCGCGGGTCGCCGCGACCGGGACGAGCGGATCGAGCTGGCCCGCGAGGACCAGCGTGGGGCAGGCGATGGCCGCGGCGACCTGCCGGAGGTCCCACCCCTCGGCGAGGTGGCGCACCTGCGCGAGCGCGCCCGGGACGTCGTCGGGGTCCGGTGCCCACAGCGCGGCGGCCTGGTCGACGAACCCCGGGTAGCGGTCGGCGAAGCCTGGCGCGAAGGTGAAGGTCATCAGCGACGCGGCCGCTTCCGCCGGGGCCATGCGCGTCAGACACAGCTCGAAGAAGCGCAACACGCGTCGGTGCGACGACGTCAGCGAGGCGCCGCACGACGCCGCGACCAGCCGCGACACCTGCCCGGGACGGGTGCCGGCCATGTGGCAGGCGATCAGGCCGCCCATCGAGACGCCGAGAACGGCGGCGCTCTGGAATCCGGCGTGGCCGATGACGAGCGCCGCGTCCTCGGCCGCTCCCGCCAGCGTGAACTGTTCTCCCTCCCGCGACCGGCCGACACCGCGGTTGTCGGGTGCGAGGACCGTGAAGCGTCTGGCGAGCAGCCGCGGGAGATCGCCCCACAGCCGGGCGCACGAACCGAGTCCGGCGAGGAGGAGCAACGGGGCGCCGGCGGCGCCCCATCGTTCATAGCCGACGGGGCCACGAGGGCCCCGGACACGCTCGAGGTGGGGGGTCAGCGACGCCGGTCCGCCCGCGCTCGGGGAATCGGCGGACACGGTGACCCCCACGCGCTCAGACGAGCGCGTCGAGTTTCTCCTTGAGGACCTTCTTGTCGACGGCGCCGATCACGCGGTCGACCATCTGGCCGTCCTTGAAGAACAGCAGCGTCGGGATCGACTGGATCCCGTACTTGATCGCCCACTGCTTGTTGGAGTCGACGTCCACCTTGGCGACCACGGCGCGGCCGGCGTACTCGTCGGCGAGCGCCTCGACGTGGGGGGCGATCATCCTGCACGGCCCGCACCACACCGCCCAGAAGTCCACCAGCGCCGGCTTGCCGGCGTTGAGCACCTGCGTCTCGAAGCTGTCGTCGGTCACCACTGTCAGGTTGCCGCCCATTGCCACCCCCTGGTTCCTCGCGAATCCGGCGCCGCCGGACGCGCTATTGTACGAGTGCGGAGGCGGGGCGGCAACGGTGCGGACGCGGCGTCAGCGGATGGGGCAGCACTTCCTGCGCGATCGAAACGTCGCGCGCCGGATCGTCGACGCGCTCCCCTCCGCGCCTCCTCGCGTGCTCGAGGTCGGGCCCGGTCGCGGCGCGCTGACCGCGCCTCTGCTCGAGCGCTTTCCGACCGTCCGGGCGGTGGAGTTCGACGGCGCGCTCGCCGCGGGCCTCACCACGCGACTCGGACGGCCACCAGGTCTGGAAGTCATTCACGGTGACGCGCTCACGGGCGATCTCGACGGCCTCGCGGCGGGGGGGCCGTGGCTGGTCGCGGCCAACCTCCCGTACAGCGTCGGCACCGGCATCCTCCGCCGGTTGCTCAGGCGTCCGGAGCTCTTCGCGGACGTCGTCGTGATGGTGCAGCTCGAGGTGGCGCGCCGGCTGACCGCTCCGCCTGGGAGCGCGGCGCGCGGAGTTCTCACCGTCGAGGTTGAGCTGGCGGCCGACTCGGCGTTCCTGTTCGAAGTGTCTCCGCGCTGCTTCGACCCGCCTCCGCGTGTCGTGTCGGCGGTCGTGCGGCTGACGCCACGCCCGGCCGGCGGCGTGCTGCCGGCGCACGCGGAGAGGGCGCTGGCGCTCGCCTCCACCGCCTTCACGCACCGGAGGAAGAAGCTCGCCAACGCCCTCGCCTCCGAGGGCCTGGCGGAGGCGATCGGTTCGGTGCTGGAGAGATCGGGGATCGCGCCGGACCGGCGTCCGCAGGACCTCTCCTGCACGCAGTGGCTCGACCTCGCGCGCGCGCTGTCGACGGCGGGAGAGCGGGTGGAGTGAGCGCCCGGCTCGTCCCCCTCGGCGGCCTCGGGGAGTTCGGGGCCAACTCCATGCTCGTCGAGGCCGGGGGCGAGAGCGTCCTGATCGATGCCGGCGCGGCGTTCACCGAACTCGACGCCTTCGGCATCTCGTACGAAGTGCCGGACTTCGCGGCGCTGGGCGCGGCCGCGCCCGCTCACGCGCTGTTCACTCACGGTCACGACGACCACCTGAGGGCCGCCGGTTCTCTCCTCGAGGCGTTCCCGGCGACGAAGGTGTGGGGGAGCCGCGCGACGCTGGCCAGAGCGGAAGGGCTGGCGGCCGTCGGGCACGACGGGTTCGAGGAACTGCGTGCCGGCGTCCCGAATCCGGTCGGCCCGATGACCGTCGAGGCGCTCGCGGTGTCGCATTCGATCCCCGGCTCGCTCGTGCTGAGGCTGTCCGGAGAGGCCGGAACGCTGGTCGTGGCCACGGACCTGCGCCTCGCGACCTCGGCGCTCGGCGAGGAAACCTCCCGCGAGGCACTGGCCGGCTGGGGCCGGGACGGGGTGGACGTCCTGATGCTCGACGCCACCAACGCACTGGTCGAGCGCGAGCCTCCGAGCGAGGCCGCGGTGGGGGAGACGCTCGCCGCACTGGTCCGCCGGGCCCGCGGGGCCGTGTTCGCGGTGACGTTCGCCTCGCACGTCGGCCGCTTCAAGCAGCTCGCTCTCGCCGCGCGGGACAGCGGACGCGTGGTCGTTCCGATGGGGCGGGGGCTGGTCGAGACGCTCGAGGTCCACGCCGCGCTCGGCGGCCTGGGGCTGCCGACCGGCCTCGTGCGACGTGCCCGGGAGTTGCCCGACCTGCCCCGTGACAGGGTGCTGGTCGTGGCGACCGGGTCCCAGGGCGAGCCGGCGGCCGCCTTCTCGCGCCTGGCCGCCGACAGGCTGCCCGGGGTGGCGATCGAGCCGGGCGACCTGGTCATCCACGCCGCGAGGGTGATCCCCGGCAGCGGCCGCCGGCTGGCGCACCTGTTCGACCACGCGGTGCGCCGGGGCGCCCGGGTGGTGACCGCGGCCGAGGCGCCGGTGCACGCCTCGGGTCACGCCCACCGCGCGGAGTTGAGGGAGATGATCGGGCTGCTCCGACCACGGACGGTGCTCCCGGTGCACGGGCGGCGGCGCAACCTGCAGGCGATCGCCGACCTCGCCGCCGAGTCGGGGTGCCGCACGCTGGTGGTCGAGAACGGCGAGGAGATCGAGTGGCTGGGTGACGCCGTCGAGGTGACCGGGACGCGGCGCGGCGTCGGCCGCATCCTCTTCGACGACGTCGGCGAGGAGACCGTGGATCCGGCGCTGCTCCGCCACCGCAGGACGATGGCGCAGGACGGCGTGCTCGTGGCGGTGCTGGAGCGGTCGCCGCACGGAGACACGGTGCCGGGCGCCGTGCAGCTCCACGCGGTCGGCCTGGATCTCGGCCGGGACGCGGTGCGGATGGCCGACGAACTGGCCGCCGAGCTGCGCCGCGCCAGCCCGCTGCTGACCGGCGACCCCGACTGGCTGCGCAGTACAATGAGCCAGTGGTTGCGTAGCGAGTTGCGCCGCCGGTTCAAGCGCCGCCCCGCGGTGGTCGCGCTCGTGATGGAGAACTAGATGCGCCGTTCCTCACAGCCCCCAGCGCCAGCTCACCCGCGCCGACCCACCACGGTGGCGCGTTGATGGCGCGCAGCGGCGAGGAGATCGCCCGCGAGGTCGCCGGCTACCTCCTGCTCCTCCTCGCGGTGATCGCCGGGCTCGCCGTCGTCTCGCACCACCCCCTGGATCCGTCCCTGTTCGCCGCCGGAAGGGACAATGTCTCGAACTGGCTCGGTCGCGCCGGCGCCGCGATCGGCGGCCTTCTCGTCACGCTGTTCGGCGTGCTCGCCGTCGCCGTCCCGGCGCTGCTGGGGGTCGTCGGCTGGCGCTGGCTGCGCGGCCACGAGCTCGAGACTCCGGGGATGCAGGCCGCCTCGTGGGGCGCCGCCGTGACGTTCGGCGACGGGCTGCTGGCGCAGCTCGCCGGCCGCACCGCGTATCGGGGCGGTGAAATGGAGTGGGGCGGGGAGGTGGGGCGGCTCGTGGTGCGCGGTCTGAACGAGAGCCTCGGGCTGGCGGGCACGCTGATCGTCTGCGGCGCAGGCCTGCTGGCGGGCGTGGTGTTCGGCGTGCGGGGCTCGCTCGCGCAGGTGTTCTCGGGTACCGGCCAGTGGGTCAAACGGCTACGCTCCGAGGCCTCGGCCGGGAGAGCGCGGCGCCGCCAGGACCGGCAACGCGACAAGCTGAGGCAGAAGCTGATCGAGCGGCACCAGCAGGCGCTCGGTCCGGCGCTCTCGCCGCCGCTGGTCCTGCGCGAGCGGGAGGGCCATGCGAAGTTCTCGATCCGCAGGGTGCAGCGCGTCGAAGTGGTGGCGGAGGAGCCCGCCGCGGCGCCGGCGGCCGCGACCGCCGCGGCGCGAGACACCTCGGCGGCCGAGCCTCGCCCGGTCCGGCGCGCGGAGTCGAGGCGGGTGGCGCCGGTCGCCGTCCAGGAGGTGTTCGAGTTCATGCGCGACACCCCGGCGTCGGCGCTGCCGGAGAAGACGATGCTGCTCGGTCCGCCGCCGTTCACTCCGGTGGATCCCAGGCAGCTGGCCGAGCTGCGCGAGCTGGTCGAGGCGAAGTCCAAGGAGTTCCGCGTCGAGGGGAAGGTCGAGGACGTCCTGCCCGGACCGGTGATCACCACCTACGAGTTCCGCCCCGCCGCGGGCGTCAAGTACGCGCAGGTGGTGGCGCTCGAGGAGGACCTCGCGCTCGGCCTCCAGGTCGAGGCGGTGCGCATCGAGCGCATCCCGGGCAAGGCCACGGTCGGGATCGAGGTGCCCAACCCCGAGCGCCAGACCATCGTGTTGCGCGAGATCCTCGAGTCGACGAAGTTCATCCACTCCGCGTCGCCGCTGACCATCGCCCTGGGCAAGGACATCCACGGACGGCCGTTCGTCGCCGACCTGGTGCGCATGCCGCACCTGCTCATCGGCGGCTTCACCGGCTCGGGCAAGAGCGTCGGCATCAACGCCATGATCATGTCGATCCTGTTCAAGGCGACGCCCGCCGACGTGCGCTTCATCCTCATCGACCCGAAGATGGTCGAGCTGGGCATCTACGAGAAGCTGCCCCACCTGCTCACGCCGATCATCTCGGACCCGCGCGAGGCGGCCCGCGCGCTGCGCTGGGCGGTGCGCGAGATGCGCGAACGGTACTCGCTGCTCGCCGCGTGCAAGGTGCGCAACCTCCAGCAGTACAACGCGCTGATCGCCGACCCCGAGGCGGTCAGGGCGGCGCTGCCGACCCAGGAGGGGATCGAACTCAAGCCGCTGCCGTTCATCGTCGTGATCATCGACGAGTTGGCCGACCTGATGATGACCTGCCCGACCGAGGTCGAGGACTCGATCGGGCACCTGTCGCAGATGGCGCGCGCGGTCGGAATCCACCTCATCTTCGCCACGCAGCGCCCGTCGGTGGACGTCATCACCGGGGTGATCAAGGCCAACTTCCCGTGCCGCGTCGCGTACAAGGTGCGCACCCGCTTCGACTCCCGGACCATCCTCGACACCGAGGGCGCCGAGTGCCTGCTCGGCAACGGCGACATGCTCTACCTGGCGCCGGGCACGTCCCGGCCCGCGCGGATGCACGGGCCGCTCGTGCGCGAGGAGGAGATCCTCACCGTCGTCAAGCACTTCAAGCGCATGGGCAAGCCCGAGTTCGACCCCCGCGTGCTCGAGGAGCCGGAGCCCGGCAACGGCGTCGGCCCGGGGGGCGAACTCGACGACCCGATGTACGAGTCGGCGGCGCGCCTCGTGGTCAGCTCCCGCAAGGCCTCGGCGTCGTACATCCAGCGCAAGCTGCGGCTCGGCTACGCGCGTTCGGCGCGACTCCTCGATATGATGGAACAGGAGGGTCTGGTCGGACCCTCGCAGGGTTCGCGGGGACGAGAGGTGCTGGTCGCCCCCGACTACTACGGCGAGGTGGACGCCACCCGGTCCGGCGGGTTGGAGGGAGAGAATGGTTGACCTTCCGGCGGATATGACCACGCTGCTGCTGGTGTCCACCGGCATACTGCTCCTGCTCCTCGTGGTGAGCTTCCTGTCCCGGCCGCGCGTGTTCACCCAGTACCTCGAGCACATGACCGGGATCCGCCTGAAGAGCCGCGACGTGGCGCGCGTGTACCGCCGCTTCGGCAAGGCCGGCGTGCGCGACATGTTCCTCGAGCTGATCATCCGCGAGGACCTCAAGGACGGCCCGCGGGTGACGCCGGACAGCAAGCCGGACCTGCGCAGGCTCGCGCCCGAGGACCCCCCGAAGTGAGCGCGTCGCGACGCCTCGACGCCCTGCGCGCGGCGGGCGTCCGGTTCGTCGCCGGCGTGCCGTGTTCGTATCTGGCGAAGTTCTTCGCCGGGTGCGCCGAGTTGCCCGCCAACTCGTTCGTTCCGGCGGTGCGCGAGGACCACGCCCTGGCCGCGTGCGCGGGCGCGTGGCTGGGCGGGCGCCTGCCGCTCGCCGCGATGCAGAACTCCGGGCTCGGCTACTGTCTCGAGGTGCTCGCCAGCCTGCACCTGATGTACCGCCTGCCGCTCCCCATGCTCGTCTCGGACCGGGGCGCCGACACCGACTTCGAGGAGCACCGCATCCTCGGCCAGCGCACCCGGCGGCTGCTCGACGTGTTCGACATCCCGTGGCGCGAGAGTCAGGCGGGCGGCGAACGGGAGGACGCGCTCTGGGTGGTCGGCACGGCGCGCGAGCGGCGCGCGCCGGCCGTGCTGCTCGTCGCCAGAGGGACCGACTCGTGACGCGGGGCGAGGCCGTCGCGCTGTGCCTGTCGCTCCTCGGCGAGGAGGATCTCGTGGTCGCCGCGGACGGCGCCATCGCCCGCGAGGCGTACCGCGCGCTCGACCGCCCGCGGACGTTCTACATGCTCGGGTCGATGGGCCAGGTGGCGTCGATCGCGCTCGGCCTGGCGCTCACCCATCTCGAGAGGGTGGTGGCGCTCGACGGCGACGGGAACCTGCTCATGGGATTCGGCGGCCTGGCCCTGGTCGGTGGGATGAAGCCGCCCAATCTGTACCACCTGGTGCTCGACAACGGCTGCTACGCGACCACCGGCGGGCAGCCCGCGCTGTCGCGCTCGGTGGACTTGGCGGCGGCGGCGATGGGCGCGGGCTACCCGTGGTCGCGCCGCTGCTTCTCGACCGAGCACGGCCGCCTCGCCCTGGAGACCTGGCTCGCGGCCCCGGGTCCCGCGCTCCTCGACCTCGCGGTGACGTCGGAGGACCCGGACCCCGCGCCGCGCATTCCGATGACGCCCGAGGAGATGGCCGAGCGCTTCCGCCGCGCCGTCGGCTGACGCCATCGGGCGGAGTCCGGCCTCGACAGGGTGGGCCGTTCAGGGGCCAGTTGTCCGACCCGGCGTGCGGATCGGGTTGGGGAGGCGGACCACGAAGGGCCAAATGAAGCCCACCCAGCGATCTCAAGTGCGCTGCGGCCGGTGCTTGGGAGCGCGTGCCGCGCTCTGTGTGAGAGGTGAGACTGTCGCGACCCTTTCGCGACTGTCTTGACACGCCCCCCCCCCCCTGTATGGTAAGAGCACGACGTCGCTCAAGAAGTGGACGCTTGATGAGACTCGACCGGCATGCTGCCCATCGCCCTCAGGGCGCGACGCATTCGAGTGATCAGCCTTGCTGTCAAC
>JBFMCD010000053.1:0-3280 GCA_040754885.1 Acidobacteriota bacterium | reverse complement strand
CAGCCGGCAGCGGACCTCTCGCTGCGTTACGCTTCGCTCGCTCGCTCCTCACGGACGAGGAGTACGCTGCGTTACGCTTCGCTCGCGCGCCTTGCGATAGGCCCACTGGCGGCAGCGCCACGCCGCGCTTCCTCTCCGACGGATGTCGAATCGGTATCAGATCCAAAGCAAGAGGCGGGAGGGAGACCTCCCGCCTCGATCTTCTTCCGGACCCCGGATCCCGGGTCCCTGTCTCGCCTACACCCAGCCGCGCAACTTCATCGCCTGCACCACGCGGTCGATGGCGACCATGTAGGCGGCGTTGCGCGTGTACACCTTGCGCTTCTTCGACATCTCGAGGACGGCGTTGAAGGCGTTGGTCATCTTCTGGTCGAGCTTGGTCAGGACCTCTTCCTTCGACCAGTAGAAGTTCATGTCGTTCTGCACGCTCTCGAAGTACGAGCAGGTCACGCCGCCGGCGTTGCACAGGAAGTCGGGGATGACGAACACGCCGCGCTTCTTGAACTCGGCGTCGGCTTCCGGCGTGGTCGGACCGTTGGCGCCTTCGGCGACGATCTTGACGTTCTTGTGGACCTTCTTGGCGGTCTCGGCGGTGAGCACACCCTCGATCGCCGCCGGGATCAGCACGTCGACGTCCTTGGAGATCCACGCGTCGGCGTCCTCGATCTGGTAGCCGGCCTTCTTGGCGGCGGCCTTGTCGATGGTGCCGTACTGGTCGGTGATGGTGAGCAGGAAGTGGGGGTCGATCCCGGTGGGCTTGCTGTAGGTGTAGGCGCGCTTGTCGTGGCGGTCCCAGCAGCCGACGCACACGACCTTGCCGCCGAGCTGCTCGATGAAGCCGATCGCGGCGTACTGGGCGACGTTGCCGAAGCCGTGGATCGAGGCCTTGGTCCCCTTGGACTTCATCTTCAGGTGCTTCATCGCCTCGCGCACGGTGTAGATCACGCCGAAGCCCGTGGCCTCCGTGCGGCCGAGCGAACCGCCGCCGCCGAGCGGCTTTCCGGTGATGACGCCGGGGGTGTAGGCGCCGGTCAACTTGCTGTACTCGTCCATCATCCAGCCCATCATCTGCGGGGTCGTGCCGACGTCCGGCGCCGGCACGTCGGTGCGCGGGCCGATGTTCTTCCACATCTGGTCGACCCAGCCGCGGCACAACTGCTCCTTCTCCTTCACCGAGAGCGTCGAGGGATCGACGACGATGCCGCCCTTGCCGCCGCCGAGCGGGATGTCGGCGACCGCGCACTTCCACGTCATCCAGGTGGCCAGCGCGCGGACGGTGTCGATCGTCTCGTTGGAGGCCCAGCGGATGCCGCCCTTGGCCGGGCCGCGCGCGTCGTTGTGCTGGACGCGGAAGCCGTCGAACACGCGCAGCGTGCCGTCGTCCATCCGCACCGGGACGCGGAAGTGGAACTCGCGCAGCGGCCAGCGCAGCATGGCCCGCACGCCGGCGTCGAGCTCGAGTTGGTCGGCGACCTCGTCGAACTGGCGCTGCGCCATCTCGAAGGGATTCAGGTGTGCCATCGGTGGTCTCCTCCAGACCCGGTGTGCCGGGTCGTCTGTGCTCGGTTGTCGGACGGCAGGGGCGGCTCCCCCGACGCGCATTCTACACAGGGGCGCCGCGACTTTGCAATATGTTTTCACAAGGGCGGCGCCAGCGTGCCGGACCGACCGTCGGTCGGGCGGGATGGGAGGTCCGGCAACCCCGGTTTCGGAACGGCGGAGCGCGGTGTGTCGTAGACTGTCCGGCGTGCCCGAAGACGACTCCCTGATCCTGCAGCGCGCGCTCGATGGGGATGAATGCGCGTTCGCGGCGTTGATCAGGCGCTACGAGCCCAAGCTCCAGGTCTACGTCGCGCAGATCGTGGGCACGGCCGAGGAGGCGAGGGACCTGGTCCAGGAGTCGTTCATCCGGGTGTGGTCGAACCTCCACCAGTACGACCCCCGCTTCCGCTTCTCGACGTGGCTGTTCAGGATCGCCCACAACCTGGCGATCGACCACCTCCGGCGGCGACGCCAGCCGATGGTCTCCCTCGAACTCGGCGAGGACGACGAGGGTGACGAGATGCGCCTCGATCCGGCCGACTCGCGCCGGGGACCGCTCGGCGACCTGGAGAACCGGGAACTGGCCGGGGCGCTCGGGCGGGAGATCGCGGGACTGCCGGAGTCGTACCGGGAGCTGATCACGCTTCGCCACTTCATAGGCCTGTCCTACAACGAGATAGCGGAGTTGAAGCGGCTTCCCCTGGGAACCGTCAAGAACAAACTTTTCCGCGCTCACAGCGTATTACGAGAGGCCCTGAGGGAGTACCTGGGCTCGGTTGGGGGTGCGACGTGATCGAATCGAAGTGTCGAGCGGTGCGCGAGGCGCTCGAAATCGGCCGTGGCGGGCAGGCATCGGTTGCCGAACACCTGTCCTCCTGCGAGGCGTGCCGCCGTCATGCGGCGCTGCTCGCCAGTTTCGACACCCTCGAGCCCCGCGCCGCGGACCCCGAACGAGTCGAGGAAGTTCTTGCTGCTCTTCCTGTTGCCCCATGGCAGCGGCGTCGGCTCTCGACCTGGCTGCCCACGGCGGCGGGGTTGGGTCTGGCCGGCGCCGGGTTGGCTCTCGTCGGCGGCGTGCCGGCGCCGTCCGCGGTCGCCGCGCTGCCGCAGGTGACCGGCAACCTCGTCGCCTGGATCGCCTCGTGGACGCTGGATGTGCTGGCTGCGGTGCGGGGAGGTTCGGAGGCCGTACGCACGGTCGTGGCCGCGGAAGGGGGCCGCGTGGTCCTGTGGCTGCTCTTGGCCGCCGCCGGTAGCGGTTGGGCGGCACGCGCGCTGGCGCTCCGCCGCGTCGGGGCGAGGCGGTGATGGTCGCCCTTCTCCTGGCGGCGACGCTCGTCTCGCCTCCGGTTCCGCGCATGGGCGCCGACGTGACGATCGGCGTGCCGACGGCAGGGACGGTGGTGGCGGTCGCGGGCACGGCGAGGATCTCCTCGGAAGTCGAGGGTGACGTGGTCGCGCTCGCCGGCGATGTGGAACTCCTTCCAGGATCGAGAGTTCATGGCGACGTGGTGGCGCTCGGCGGAGCCGTGCGCGGGAGCGGGACGGTCGAGGGACGGTCGGTCGCCCTGGCGCCCCTCGGGCTGCGCGTCACCCAGGCCACGGGCACGGCCAGGCTCGACGTCGGCTTCGCGCTGCTGCGGATCGGCGGCTGGATGGTGCTCGCCTCGTTGCTGGCGGCGCTTGCCCCCTCCTATGTCCGCCGTTGCGCGGCGGAACTGCGGCTGTCGCCGGTCTC
>JBFMCD010000052.1:0-63273 GCA_040754885.1 Acidobacteriota bacterium | reverse complement strand
AGCCGGTGTACTCGGCGATGACCTCGCCGGAGGGGTCGCGCAGGTAGAGGGTGGTGGCGGAGGGCGCGACCTTGGCGAAGCGCCGGCCGTCGGGGTCGTAGTCGAAGGAGACGATGCCCGCCGGACCCTGGACGGAGGCGAGCTGATTGCCGTCGTTGAGGGTGAAGGTGTATGTGTCGGTGCCGGCGGACGGGGAGGTGAACGGGGTCTGATAGGCCCACGTGCGGGCGACCATCTGGGCCATGAGGGCGCGGGAGACGGTCTGGGTGGGGCAGAAGTTGCCGCCGCCGCAGCCGGTGTCGACGCCGCGTTCCGCGATTTCCTCGATCCAGTTCACGGCGAATCCCGAGGGGCATGGTACATCGGCGAACACCCCGGTGCACGCCGGGGGAGTATAGGACGAACCGTCCTTCGATTTCAACAGGAAAACTGCCATCTCGGCCTTGGTAATCGTGGCATCCGGGCAGTAGCGAAGGGGGTTGGTCCCGCAGCCGGCGGTGATCCCTTCGCGGTAGAACTGCTCGATCCAGTCGACGGCGAACCCGGACGGGCAGGCGACGTCCGCGAAGATGGGGCTGGACGGGTTGCACGCGGGCGGGGCGTAGCTCGAACCGTGCTTCGCCTTGAGCAGGAACACGGCCATCTGGGCGCGGGTGAGCGTGGAGGCCGGGCAGTAGTTCCCGCTGGCGTCGCAACCGGCCGTGATGCCGTTGTAGCGGATGAGGTTGATCGAGCCGTACTGCGGGTGACTCGGCGGCACGTCGGCGAAGTGGACGACGAACGGCGCGGTCGCGTTCGGCGGCGCCGGGACCTCGCCTTCCGGGGCCGCCGGGTTGGTCACGGCGATCGGGAAGATGTTCGCCGAGGTGAGGTCGTTGTAGGTGAGGGTCGCGCGCACCTGGGTCGAGGTGAGGTACGTCGTTGGCTTCGGCGCCCCGTTGAAGGTCGCGGCGGACGAGGGCAGGAAGCCGGCGCCGTTGATCGTCACGAGCACCTGCGTCGTGCCGCCCGACGGCCGCACCTGCGCGGCAGCGGGAGAGAGCGAGGTGATGCCCGGCCGCGGGACGGTCGCCTGAGTGACGTTGCCGCGAAGATCGTAGGAGTACGTCTCCTCGGGGAGGGAATTGGTAACGGCCTGCGTGAGCCGGTTGGCCGTGTTGATCGTGTAGTTCGTCACCTGCGATGCGCCGGATCTCGTCTGCGTCCGCTTGGTCCGATTCCCGAGCACGTCGTATTCGTAGCTGATGCTGCCGAACAACGAGGCGCCGCTCGCCGAACTGAGACGGTGGAGATGATCGTAACCGAACGTGCGATCGTTCGCCGAGTCGAGGAGGTCGTCCCAGACGGTGAGGTTGTTGACGTCGTCGTAGTCGAGGCTCAGGTTGAGCACGCCGGGCAAGGAGATCGAGTCGATCCTGTGACGCGAATCGAGGCCGTAGGACGTGACCTTGCCGTTGCCGAGCGTGATCTGGTCGATCGCTCCCGTGACGTGCCGGGTGATGTTCGTGGCGTAGTGGCTCCCGCCTGAAGAACTCTGTACCGCTGTCACCCAGTCGCGATCGTCGTAGACATAGGTGACCTTCCGGCCGCTCGGGTACGTCGCGGTCTGGAGACGGTCGCGCGTGTCGTAGGCGAAGGTCTCGGTGACGCAGGGGAGCCCGGATCGGCACGACTGCTTCGACGTGAGGTTCTTGTTCCCGTCGTACGCGAAGTAGAAGGTACCGTTCGCGTTCGACATCTGCGTCCGCTGACTCGCGCCGTCCCAGGTGAAGGCGTTGATCGTGCCGACGAAGGAGTGCTGCAGCACTCGGCCCGCTCGGTCGTACGTGAAGTCCTCGATGTCGCCGTTGTGGCTCGTCTTGCGCGTCAGGTTGCCGAGTCCGTCGTACGTGTACGAGGTGGTGCCGCTTTCCTGATGAGTCTCCGTGTTCAGCAGCAGGTTGCCGTAGTAGGTGAAACCGCGGTTCCCTTTGGCCAGCGGCGCTTGAATGGCGCTCAGGAGGTTGTAGCCGTTGTACTGATACGTGGTGGCCTGCCCGTCGGCGTCGGTGACCTTGACGAGCCGCGCGTCCTCAGGCGAGCCGAACGCTTCGTAGGCGAGGACGGTGTCCTCGTACTCCTCGTCGACGACGGTCGTGACGGGGCCGACGCCTGTGGCGCCGCCGTACGTGTACGTCACCGTGCTCCCGTCTCCGTTGTGGGTCACGCTGGTCGGGCGGCCGAGGAGATCGAAGGCGTGGGTGTCGACGGGAGTGCTCCCGAACAGGCGCTGCTCGCCGATCTTCGTTCCGAGAGCGTTGTACGTGAACGTTGTCTTGTGGGTGGTCTGCTGGTCATGCTTCTGTGTGAGTCGCCCGAGCCCGTCGAACGAGTACACGATGCTGTGGTTGCCACGCGCCACCGTCACGGTCGACCAGTTGGCGGCGTACGCGAAGGTGGTGGGAAGGGATCCGGACACGGGCGGCTGGACCTTGGTGAGGCGGTTGAGGGCGTCGTAGGTGTAGGTCGTGCGATACGCGGACGAGTCGCCACGGCCGTCGGTGGACGAGGCGATGGTCCCGGCAGGGTTGATGACCCTATCGAAGAAGACGTTGGTGCCGTACACCTTGATCTGGCCCGGCTGACCGTTGGCATAGGACAGGAAGTCGGTCTCGCTGTTGAGGCCGCCGGGGTTGATCCTCGTCTCGGCGATGAGATCTCCCGTCGAGGCATCGTGGCTGTAGTCGGTCTCGAGCGAGGCTGCGTTGCCGGTGCAAGGCGATGTCGAGTATGGAGTGAGCACCTTCTTGGTTCGGTGCCCGTAGGTGTCGTAGGCGAAGCACTCACTGGCGCCCGGGGACGCGCTCTTCGTCGCCACCTTGCCCACCAGGATGTTGCGTGAAGTGTTGGTCCAGTAGGTCAGCGAGGTGGTGCGCTTCTGGGTGCTGCCCACGCGCTCCGTAAGGGCGAGGGGGTTGCCGTACGCGTCGAAGCTCGTGGTCTCCGTCGTGTAGGTCAGACCGTCTCGCGTCGTGGTCGCCGTCACGTTGCCGGGTCGTGCGAAGTAGATGGCGCTCCAGTTTCTTGGGTTCGCACAGTCGAGCCACGAGGTGGTGTGGTCGTCGTCGAGCGACAGGATGTCGCCCTGAGTCCAGGTGTGGGTCTCGACCGTCGCCTGCAACGACGGCGTCGTCACCGTGCGCTGCTGCAGGAGGCCGACCTTCCACATGTCCTCGTCCCAGTACGTGTACGGGCCCCAGCCGTGAAAGACGTTGGTCTCGGTCTGGAGGGTCGTGTTCTGTGCGTCCTTGACGGTCACTGTGGTGGTCGCGCCATCGGCGCCCGGCGTCGAGTAGGCGTACCACCAGGTCCCGAGGACGGTGCTGTCGTCGCGGTCCTTCACCTGCCGGCTCGCGACGACGCTGAACTGGACGGTGCACAACTGCGTCCCGGTGTCGAAGCCGACCTGCGAGTACGTGTACGTGATGGACCCGCCGGTGGGCAACGTCGCCCTCTGCAGGCAGTACTTCCCGTTCCCGTACGGGGTGCTGCTGGGGTAGTAGGTGAAGCTCCACGGGTTTCCAGCGGGAGGCTGGATCGAGTTCAGGGAGTAGACGGGGCGCGTCAGGCCGTTCTCCTGGAGGAAGTTGTCCTGCGGCGTCGAGGAGTACGCGAACGTCCACGTCTGCCCGGTGCTGACGGCCATCGTCTGGATTCTCTTGGGGTCGCCGAGGTACTGGAACGTGACGGTTCGACCGTAGGTGTCGGTCACCGTGGTCATCAGCGGAGGGGAGCCGCCGTACTGGATCTGGATGGAGCTGGAGACCCCCGGCGTGCTGATCTTCGTGCACTGGTACACCGTGCGACGGTGATAGTCGGAATAGGTGTAGGCGTTGCCGAACGAGTAGACCGTGCCGTCGGTCAGCGTCAGGTCGTACGCCGACGTCGAGCTGTTCCAGAAGAGGGTCCAGCGATCCCGCGAGATCCGCCCTTGGCCGAGATAGCTGTTGTACAGAGGATGCGTCGAACCGTCAGGCATGACGGCAATCCAGGGATCGGTGGGGAGGTACGACGAGATCAACTTGCCCATGTGGAGTTGCCAGCCGCCGCCTCCCAGGTGGTCCATGGGATCCGACGACGCCGCGTGCTTCGTGTAGACGGTGCCCTCGACGCGGTTCCAGATGGCGCTCGAGTAGTAGTGCTGGATGACGAGATCGAGGCCTCCCTTGCCGGGCAGCACGACGTCCACCATGTTGAGATGGGCGCTGCCCGAGAACGCGTCCACTCGGTCGTGGAAGCCGTCGCGGACATACGACATCGAGATCTGGCCGAGAAAGCGGTCGTGGTCGTTCCAGTCGTCGGCGCGCACGAACTGTGGGGTCGCCACGACGAGCAGCAGTCCAATTGCGAGAAGGGCTATGGGTCGGGCGAGGATCGTCCTCACGGTCTCCTCCTTGAGTGGATGGCTGTATGTGTGTGCGAATCCAAGACCTCGAGCGGGTGCGGATTCGGGTTCGCGGCAGCGCCGGCGTCAAGGATGTTCGCGGCGACGGTCAAAGGCCGCCCCCACCAGAGCGTCCCATGTGTAACCAGCGTCGGCGGCGACGACAGGGGACAGGGGTTGTAACAGTGGTTCTGCTCGGCCGGGCTGATCGTCTCGTGGTTCACATCGCTGAGGAACCAGATACCGGACACCGGCGCGAGGGGCGCTCGCGTGGCAAGGTCCGCGTCGCGCATCGGCGAACGGGTCCCGGCGCTTTCGCGCAGCGCCGGTGCGGCCCCGGCGGCGGCCGCCTTCTGTGCGCCCTGCTTGCAGGCTGCACACAAAACCGGCGCGGGTTGGGCGCAGAGGAGCTCAGCGGCACTGGCCACGACGAAGTCGATTCCTGGCCACACCCACCAACCTCGTCGCACTCGGGTCATGTCGCCTCCCGGTGAACGTCGTTCCACTTTTTGAGTCTCGACGGTGACCAATCTAGGACGCGAGGGGGGGGGGGATGTCAAGGAGCCGTCAGCGCGTGCGCGGCGCCCAGGTGACGCGCATCACACCTCAGCGGTTGTCCGAGACCCGCCGCACCTTGGTGAGGCGTGGATGGGAAGGGGGTGCATATCGAACTCGATGTCTTCCCCCTGACCACTGAGGGAAGGGGTGCCGGACCGTCTGCTCGCACGGCTCTGGTTCGCTCTCCATTCCTTCCTTCCCTGATCTCGCACCACGGATCCCATTTCTGTCTCGACGGTCCACGGTCCACCGATCACGGCCCACGCCGTTGCCGCTTCTGCACCCTGACCCCGGACCCCGGCCTGTCTTCCGCTCTCCCCTCTCCCCTCTTCCCTCTCCCCTGCTTCCGCCCCTGACCCCGGACCCCAGGCCCCGGGCCCCTGTCCTCTGGAGGCAGGCGCCGGTCCGGGGAACGTCGCTATCATGCGACTGGGCCGACCGCCGGGAGGAATCGATGACACGTTGCACTCTGCTGGGAATCGCATTCGCCGTCGCGTGCTCGGCCGCCGTTGCCGCGGAAGACCCGGTGTGGCTGGTGACGGGCGGCACGGTGATGGCCGTGGACGAGGCGTTCACCGTGATCCCGGACGGCGCGGTCGCGGTGCGCGGCAGCCGCATCGAGGCAGTCGGCGCCGCCACCGACCTGGCCGCCCGCTTCCCGAACGCGCGGCGACTCGACGCCTCCGGCCGCATCGTCATGCCCGGACTGGTCAACGCGCACACGCACGTGCCGATGACGCTGTTCCGCGGCGTCGCCGACGATCTCGACCTCCAGGGCTTCCTGTACGGCCGCATCTTCCCGATCGAGGCCCGCTTCGTCGACGAGGAGTTCGTCCGCTGGGGCACGCGCCTGGCGTGCCTCGAATTGCTGCGCGGCGGCGTCACGACCTTCGCCGACATGTACTACCACGAGAGCGCCGTCGCCGAGGAGGCCGCGCGCTGCGGGATGCGGGCCGTGGTCGGCCAGACGCTGCTCGACTTCCCCGCCCCCGACCACGCAACGTGGGCCGCGGCGCTGGCCGCGACGGAGCGATTCCTGCTCAGGTGGAAGGGACACCCGCTGATCACGGCCGCGGTCGCCCCGCACGCCACCTACACGGTCTCCGCCGAGCACCTCGAGGAGGCGCACACGCTGGCGGCGCGGCACGGGGCGCCGCTGCTCCTGCACCTGGCGGAGGCGCGATCGGAGGTGGAGACGATCGCGAAGCGGCACGGCGTCGGCCCGGTAGAGCTGCTCGCGAAGCTGGGCATCCTCGACGACCGGATTGTCGCCGCGCACGTGATCTACCCGACGGCGGCCGAGATCGCCCTGCTCGCCGAGCGCGGGGTCGGCGTGGCCCACTGCCCGCAGTCGAACATGAAGGTCGCGGCGGGGGTGGCGCCCGTTCCGGCGTTGCTCGCGGCCGGCGTCGCCGTGGGTCTCGGCACCGACGGCTCGGCGTCGAACAACGACCTCTCGCTGTGGGAGGAGATGGACACCGCCGCCAAGCTGCACAAGCTCACCGCGGGCGACCCGACGGTGCTGCCGGCGCGCACCGCCCTCGCCATGGCCACACGGCTCGGCGCCCGGGCGCTCGGCCTCGGGGAGGTCACCGGGTCGCTCGAACCGGGAAAGCGCGCCGACCTCGTCCTCGTGCGCACCGACGGCGTCCACCAGATCCCCTCGTACGACCCGGCGTCGCTGCTCGTCTACGCGACCAAGGCGACCGACGTGGACACCGTGATCGTCGACGGGCAGATCGTCGTCGCGGCCGGGCGGGTGCTCACCGTGGACGAGTCCGCGGTCCGCGCCCGCGCCGCCGACTACAGCCGGCGCATCGCCGCCGCCCTCGCCGCTCCCGGGCGGCCGTAGGCCGGACGACCCGCCCCCTCCGGCGCAACCTCCGCCCGGATATATCGTAGTACGATACAGCGCGAGACGACGTATCGGAAGACGACATGCGCGCGAGGCGACCATGACGGACCTGCAACGCAAGGCCGAGCGGTTCCTGCCGCTGACCGAGTCGAGCTTCTGCATCCTCGCGGCGCTGTCGGCGCCGCGCCACGGCTACGCCGTGATGCAGCGCGTCGAGGCGGCCAGCCGAGGCCGGATCCGCCTCGGCCCCGGCACGCTGTACGGCGCGCTCACCTCGCTCCTCCGCCAGGGACTGATCGAGCGCACCGGCGAGACCGAGGACGGCGGCGAGCGGCGCAAGCTCTACGTCCTCACCGAGCTCGGCCGCGCGGTCGTGGACGCGGAGGGGCGGCGCCTGGTCGAGATCGTCAACGTGTCGCGCGAACTTCTCGGCATCGAGGGAGGCCTTCGTGGGCGCTGAACGCGACGAGAGGGTGGAGTGGCGGCTGTTCTGGGCGTGGAACGATGCGGACGAGGAGTCCTGGCTGCGCGAGATGGCGAGGCAAGGGTGGCACCTGCGCCGCGCGGCGCTGTTCCGTTACGTCTTCGACCGTGGCGAGCCCGCGGACATCGTCTACAAGCTCGACTACCACGTGCTGGCGAGGAAGGACCGCGGCGAGTACCTCGGGCTGTTCCGCGCCGCCGGCTGGGAGCACGTCGGCGAGGTCGCCAGTTGGCACTACTTCCGCACCCCCGCGACCGCCGGCTCCGATCCGGACATCTTCTCGGACACGGCATCCCGGGTGGCGAAGTACACGCGGCTGCTGCTTTTCCTCCTCATACTCCTGCCCATCTTCGTCAACTCCCTCGTCACACTGCTCGCGCGCCCGCGCCCGGTCGAGGGCGGCGCGCTCCCGGCGATCCTGACCGGCGGGAAGGTCGCCCACGTGCTGCTCGTGGGACTCTGGCTCTACGCCGTGGCCCGCATCGGCGTGCACATCCGCAGGCTCCAGCGAGGTCCGCGCGCGTGAGCCCGGCGCCCTCCGGGCCGCGGGTCAGGCGAGGCCGTCGCCGCGGTTCGTCTCGGCGAGCAAGAGCCTCGACGCGCTGTCCGCGATCAACACCGCGCTCGGCGTCGCCGTGATCGTGCTGGTCACGTTGATGTAGCTCGACGCGGGACCGACCGGCGGCGGGCGGGGGATCCCGACTCCCGCTTTCATTCGGCCTTGACGCCGACTTCACTTTCGTCACGAGAATGTCCCTGGACGGAGGCCTCCTGTCAATCACACGCCGGGGACGAGTCCCCGCACGGGAGGCGATCATGAAAAGTGGTGTCGAGGCAGCACGTGGAGCGCTCGTTGTGGCAGTCGTGTGCGCACTCGCGGGGAACGCGTTCGCCGCGACCAACGTCATCGTCCTGGTTCCCGACGGTTGCTCGAACAGCATCCAGACCCTGTCACGCTGGTACACCGGGAAGACTCTGACGCTCGACTCGATGGTGGTCGGCCAGGTGCGCACCCACATGGCCGACTCGGTGGTCACCGACTCGGCGCCCGCGGCCACCGCGTTCGCCACCGGACACAAGAGCAGCGACAAGTTCATCGGCGTGGGGCCGAAGGCCGACAAGCTCCTGACCGGTCTCGCCGCGCCACCCGAGGCGATGCGCTACAAGCCGCTGGCGACGGTCCTCGAAGCCGCCCGGCTCAAGGGGCTGGCGACCGGCCTCGTGGCGACCAGCTCGGTCTCGCATGCGACCCCGGCGGCGTTCGCGGCTCACACCCACAGCCGCGCCCTGGAAAACGAGATCATGGAGCAGATCGTCTACCAGGACGTGAACGTCGTCCTCGGCGGCGGCAAGCGGTACCTGCTGCCGACCGCGGAGGGGGGCAGTCGCACCGACGGCGAGAACCTCATCTCGGTCCTCCAGGACCGGGGCTACAGCTTCGTGGAGACGGCCGATCAACTCGCCCAGGTCTCCACCGGCAAGGTATTCGGCATGTTCGCGTCAAGCGCCATGGCGCCCGAGATCGACCGCCCGACGGTCGCCCCCACCCAGCCTTCGCTGGCGACGATGACCGCCAAGGCGATCGAGTTGCTCGCCCAGGATCCCGATGGCTTCTTCCTCATGGTCGAGGGGAGCCAGATCGACTGGGCCGGCCACGCCAACGACGCCATCTACATGGTCACCGACTTCCTCGCCTTCGACGACGCGACCAGGGTCGCGCTCGACTTCGCGAAGCAGCACGGCGACACCCTCGTCGTCGCGTTCCCCGATCACGACACGGGCGGCCTGACGATCGGCAACACCGGCACCGGATCGACGTACACCTCGATCACCGTCGAAGCCCTCGTCGAGCCGCTGAAGAAGATGAAGGTCAGCGGCGCCGCTCTGGCCGCCAGGATCGGCACCGACACCTCGCCCGCGAACGTCAAGGCGCAGATCCTCGAGTTGTGGGGCGTGCAGGTCAGCGACGCGGACGTCACGGAGATCCTCGCGCTCAAGGACAAGGGCCTCGGGCGCGACTACGCGATTCCGGAGGTGATCTCGCGCAACTACACCGTGATCGGCTGGACCGGCCACGGCCACACCGGGCACGACGTGCCGCTGTGGGCGTACGGTCCCGGCAAACCGGCCGGCCTGCTCGACAACACGCAGCTCGCGACCGTGGTGGCCGAGGCGCTCGGCTTCGACCTCGCGGCCGTGGACCAGCACCTGTTCGTCGAGGCGACCAGCCGTTACCCGGGCTCGCGCGTCGATCTCTCCGACCCTGCGAACCCGGTGTTCCGGATCGGCCACTGCTCGGTTCCGTCGGCCAAGAACGTCGTGCGCTACGAACCGCTCGGCCTCGAGATCCCGCTCGAAGGCGTGGCCGTGCACGCTCCGGTGACCGGGAAGTTCTACGTGTCCAAGCTGGCGGTGGCGGTCATCGACCTGCTCCAGTCCTCGCTCTCCGGCATGAGCGCCCTGGACGTCGAGGCCCTCGCGACGCGGATGGAGTTCTCGCGCGATCTCGGCTTCCCGCCCGCTCTTCGCGCGGAACGCTGAATCCCGACGGGGCGGCGCCGCCGGGCGCCGCCCCGCCCGATGTCCGCCGGGCCAACGCTTGTGGGGCCAAGCAGACTGCCGCAGGCCCTCGTCGGCCCTGGGCCCGGGAACGCCCATCGCGGCCGCCTGATGGGCGGAGTGGCGAAGCGCTTCACGATCGTCGCCCGGACCTGCACGGCGACGCTGCTCGTCACCGACTTCCTGAAGACGCCGTCCGGCATGCTGCTCGACACCTCGACCGGCTACGGGGCGCTGCTCTTCGCCAAACGCGCGGCGTTCGCCGTGATGATCGTGGTCGGCCTGGTCATCACCTTCGCCGTCGCGCCCCGCCTGCGCGCTCTCGCTCCGGCTCCGGGAAGCGCGCCGTTGCCGCGGTTCGTCTCGGCGAGCAAGAGCCTCGACGCGCTGTCCGCGATCAACACCGCGCTCGGCGTCGCCGCGATCCTGCTGGTCACGTTGATGTAGCTCGACGCGGGACCGGCCGGCGGCGCAGCGATGAGACGGCCTCGGGCTGTTCATCTCGCGCGAGGTCGCGCGGAGCCACGGCGGCGACATCACCGTCGAATCCGTGCCCGGCGAGTGGATCCGGTTCACGGTATGCCTCCCCGGGCAGGCCGCAGGGGAGAGCACCCCGACGCCCGTGTGAAGCATCAGCCGCGCCCGTGACGCATCGAGATGCTCGTCCCGCCGCGGCCAGAACGTGACGTGGCGTCCACGCCCGTTCAGCCCATTCGGACCGTCGCGCGGAGGATGTCGTGCCGCGACAGGAGCCCGACGGCCCTCCGGTCGTTCGGTCCGGCGAGCACCGGCACCTCGTCCCACTCCGCGGCCGTGAGTAGCGCCGCCGCCTCCTCGGCGGGGGTCTTCGGCGTCACCTCCGGGATCTCCTCCAGCGCCAAGTCGGCGGCGACGACGGGGAAGCGCTCGCCCAGGTGCGAGAGGTGCCGGCGCAGATCGACGAGCCGGATCACTCCGAGCACGGTGCCGTCGTCGCGGACGACAGGAAACACCACCTGCTCCGCTCCCGAGACGTGCGCGACGACTTCGGGGTACGGCGTCCGTTCGGCGATGGTCTCGAACGACGTGTGCATCAGGTCGCCGACGCGAACCGTAGCAAGCGCCGATTCGGAGAGGGCCTCGCCCGAGGGTCCGCCGAGTTCCTCGAGTCGCTGGTGGTACAGCCCACGGCGGTCGAAGCGGCGCGCCACGACCGTCGCCACAGCGACCGCGACCATGATCGGCAGGATGACCTGGTACGAGGAAGTCATCTCGAACAAGAGGAGCACGGCCGTGGCGGGACAGCGCACCACCGCCGCCAGCATCGCTCCCATCCCCACCATCGCGTAGGCGCCCACGTCGCCGGTGCCGGCGGGCAGGACGGCGTCGAACAGCGAACCCACGGCGCCTCCGACCATCGCCCCGACGAACAGCGTGGGCGCGAAGTCGCCGCCCCATCCGCCGGAACCGAGCGTCAACGCGGTTGCCAGGATCTTCGCGAGTGCCAGGACGAGCAGGAGAGTCAGCGGAAACTGCCCGTGGCAGGCGGCGAGGATCTGCGGGTAGCCGTTGCCCAGCACCTGCGGCAGCCACAAGCCCATGACGCCGACCGCCATGCCTCCGAGGGCCGGACGCCACCAGCCGGAAATTCGCGCGAAACCGCGCTCGAGGGCGTGGTAGGTCCGGATGAAGAGGTGGCCGAACACGCCGGCCGCCGCACCCAATGCGGCGTAGGCGAACACTTCCCACCACACGCCGATCGCGTACGCCGGCAATCGGAAGTGGATGGCCTCGGCGCTGCCCTCGGTGGCCCGACAGACCACGGTGCCGGCAACGGACGCGACCATCACCGGCGCCAGCGTGCCGGTCCGCCAGTCGCCGAGGATCAACTCGAGGGCGAAGAACACCCCGGCGAGCGGGGCGTTGAACGCCGCGGCGATCGCCGCGGCCGCACCGCATCCGACCAGCAGTCGCCGCCTCGAGCGCGGCATGCCGAGCCGGCGCGCCGCCCAGGCGCCCAGCGCCCCTCCCATGGCCACGACGGGCGCCTCGCGCCCCGCCGACCCTCCCGACCCGATGGTCAACACGGAGTTCACGAACGTGGCGGGGACGTAGCGGAGCGGGATCCTCCCCCACGCCTGCCTGGCGTCGAGCATCACGGCGGGCACGCCCAGCCTTTCGGGGGTCCGGAAGACCCAGCGAGCGAGCAGCCCGACGATCAGGCCTCCCGCCGCCGGCGCCAGGACTCGCCACGAGGACGGCGCCGGGAGGAACCCGGCGGCGCGATCCAGAGGCGCGACCACGTAGAACGACAACGCCGCCGAGAACGCGGCGATCGCGTTCCAGAACGCCGACGACACGAGGCCCGAGGCCGAGCCGATCGTCGCGGCCAGCACGAGAAGGGGCACGGGGCCCCGGGCGAGGATTGCCGCTCGCGCCGTTCGTTCCAGACGGGTGAAGATCGCTGGCCGCATCACCCTGCCCCTCACGTTCCCGAGTCCGATTCAGCCCCCCCGGCAAAGCCACCTCGAGACCCGCCTCGCGGCGGATCTCGCCCGCCGAGGACCGCCGACCGGAGTGGACCCTGGGGTACTCAGAGTACAGCAGCGAACGCGGCGGCGCCTCCGTTCCGGCGAAGCGACGCCGGCTCCGGCCGCCGACCCTCAGTCGTCCCTTGCCTGTCCGAGGTGGTGCTGTCGAATCGATCCACGCCTTACGCTCCCGTGGCGACCCGGCGAGCCTCCGGGTCTATGGTCCCTGGACCGTGATCAAGAATAGGGGTTACGTGGACGGGGGAGAGGAGGCGAGACCGTCGACCGCTATTCACTCTCGGCGAGCGCGAGCGGGTCGGGGGGCACAGGGCTGCGGCGGCCGGTCGGGTAGAGCGACCGGGAGGGCGGAGGAGAAATGTGAGCGCGTCCGGCCTGGCCGGCGCGCGAAGGGGGCTTGGGGAGCGAGGCGGCGGAGGACCGGGCGGGGGACTGCCGGCCCCCCAAGGGTGAAGGTCATGCCGGAGGTGGGAGTCGAACCCACACACCCTTGCGGATACGGGATTTTGAGTCCCGCGCGTCTGCCATTCCGCCACTCCGGCACGTCGCGACACGCCGCGGCGCGCGAGTCTAGCAAAAAACCAGTTGACGGTTGCCCGCTGTCGGTTCTCCGAGCAGGAAGGCGTGGTCCGTGGACCGTGGGTCGTGGACCGGAATCGTGGCCGGGCGCGGGCTTCTCTCGACTTCGCGGCCCCACGGCACTCCTCCCCGCATTCCGCGTGCCGTTCCACGGAGCGCGGGCGACGGGCAACGGATTACAATCCGTTCATGGCCACCACGGTCGAACAGGTTTCCACGGCGCTCGCCAGCGCCTACCCGCTGATCGTCGTCCTCTCCCCCGAGGAGGACAGGATCGAGAAGCTGCTCGCCCGCTTCGCCGCCGGCGCCAAGCCCAACCCGCTGCCGGTGACGATGTGGAATTGCCTGGACGGGTTCCCCGGGCAGGCGACCGCCGCCGATCCGGTCGCCGCGCTGGGGACGGTCGCCGCCGACGGGCGCCCGGGGTTCTACGTCTTCAAGGACCTGCACGCGATGCTGCCCGGGAACCGCCCGCTCCTGCGCCGCCTGCGCGACACGGCGTCGGCGGTGCGCAACTCCGGCCGTTTCCTGTTCCTGCTCGCGCCGGCGATCGAGCTGCCTGACGAGTTGAAGCCGTTCACCTACGTCGTGTCCTCCCTGTTCCCCGACGAGGGGGAGATCACCTCCACGGTGACGACGGTGCTGCAGCAGGGGCGGCGCACCGCCGAACCGGCCCTGGTCCAGCAGCTCGTCACCTCGCTGCGCGGCATGTCGCTGCTCGAGGTCGAGCACCTGCTCCGCCGCCTGCTCGGCCGCCACCAGAACCTCGGCGCCGAGTTCATGGCCGAAGTGCTCGCGGAGAAGGAACAGGTGATGCGCAAGGAGGGGATCCTCGAGTTCGTCCCCCCCGACCGCGCCCTGTCCGAACTCGGCGGCCTCGACCAGCTCAAGACCTGGGTCCGGCAGCGGGCCGCGCTGTTCGCGCCGGACGCGCGCGCTCAGGGGATGCCGCGCCCCAAGGGCGTGCTCCTGATGGGTATGTCCGGTTGCGGCAAGTCGCTGGCCGTGAAGGTGATCGCCAACGAGTGGAAGCTCCCGCTGTTCCGCCTCGACATGAACATGGTGTTCGCCGGCGTGCACGGCTCGCCGGAGTGGGTGTTCCACCGCGCGCTCGAGGCGGTCGAGGCGGTCGCGCCCGCGGTGCTGTGGATCGACGAGATCGAGATGGGCGTGGCCGGCTACCACGAGGGGGAGAGCGGCTCGCTGACGCGCATCTTCTCCACCTTCCTCACCTGGATGCAGGAGCACCGCGCGGACGTCTTCGTCGCCGCCACCGCCAACCGCATCAACCTGCTGCCCGCGGAGGTGATCCGCAAGGGGCGCTTCGACCAGGTGTTCTTCGTCGAGCTGCCCAACGAGGAGGAGCGCAAGGAGATCCTGCAGATTCACATGAAGCGCCAGGTGCTCGACCAGGGGAAGTACGACCTGGTGCTGCTCGCCTCGGCGACGCGCGGCTGGAACGGCGCCGAGATCGAGCAAGCGGTGGCGTCGGCGCGCATCGCCTGCTTCTCGCAGAACCGGCCGGTGGAGGAGCGCGACCTGCTCTTCTCGATGGGGCAGATCGTCCCGCTCTCGACGACCATGTCCGAGCAGATCAAGGCGATCCGCGGCTGGGCGCGCACCCGCGCCCTGCCCGCCACGACGCCCGGCAAGCCGGAGATGTAGGGCCGCGACGGCCGGGAGCCCGACAACGCGGGAATCGCAGGTCCAACAGAGACGGCGAGGGCGTGGGCCGTGCACCGTGGACCGTGGAGCCGGTGGTGGAACGCTTTGGGACGGAGGCGAACTCCCCGGTCGTCAGTTGGCCGGCGTCGAGGCGGACGGGTCGGCCCGCGGGCCGACGACGATGACCGAGGCTTCGACGTCGGAGTCGCCGACCGTCGCCGAACACGCGCGCGGCATCGGCCCGCCGTGCCGGGAGATGAACTCCACGAGCCATCGTTCCTCGGCCACGCGCGCGCTCTTCAGTCGGCCGGCGGCCTTCGGCGCCGCGACGCAGAAGGCGTAGTCGC
This sequence comes from Acidobacteriota bacterium, assembly GCA_040754885.1. GTDB lineage: Bacteria > Acidobacteriota > Thermoanaerobaculia > Thermoanaerobaculales > Thermoanaerobaculaceae > JBFMCD01. Next base: position 48,275 of record JBFMCD010000052.1, on the reverse strand, counting down.
CGTCCCTCGTGTTGACGAACCCGGCGAGCACCGAGACGCCTCCGTCGGTCGAGGTGAGCGTGCCGGTCTTGCCGACCACCGAGGTCGCGTTCGCGCCGGAGGCCAGTTGCGGGTAGAAGCGCGTGACGGTCCCCGGGCCGCACCCCGAGACCGGCAGCACCGACTCGACCGGGATGCCGACGTGGCCGCAGGTGTCGCGGAACTCGTGGAGCAGGCGGACGACCAGCCTCGGCGACAGGCGGTTCACGCCGAGGCCCGAGGAGGTCTCGAGCGAGATCTCGCCGTCGGCGGCGTCGCAGCGCACGCGGAGCAGGGAGGCCAGCTCCTCGACCGGGCCGAGGTTCGCGCCGATGCGCTCGATGTCGTTGTTGGAATACGAGTTGAAGCGGCGCAGCGCCCCCGACAGCGGCCCCGATCGGTGAACCAGCAGCAGATCGCCGGAGCGTTGTCCGTCGACGCCGACGCCACCGAGCACCTGCACCCGCGGCGGCCGGGCGGCGTCGAAGCCGCGGCGCGGGGCGAGATCGCGCCACGCCGCGCGTGTCGCGCCGCTCCAGCGGCGCGGGTCGAGCGCCTGGCGCAGGCGGGTGGCCATGGTCAGACCGCGCTGGAGTGCGTCGGGGTTGGTGCCCTGCGAGCCGTTCTCCCACCCCATCCAGAAGGTGCGGTTGACGACCAGCGCGCCGGTGACCTGGCGGACGCCCATCCGGTTCAGCGCGTCGGCGACGAGGAAGGCGTTCTCCGCGTGGAAGTCGGGGTCGCCGCCGCCCTGGACGACGAGGTCGCCCTTGAGCACACCCCGCGCGGCGTCCACCGTGCCGCGCGCGAAGACCCTGGTCTCGAAGCGGAAGTCGGGACCGAGCCGTTCCAGCGCCCACATCGAGGTGGCCACCTTGACCACGGACGCGGGGTTGATCGGCTCCTCGCCGCGGCCCGATTCCACGACCCGCCCGTCCACCGTCTCGACGTGCCAGACCAGTTGGAGGGGAGGGCGCCGCGGACGCTTGGTCCCCGGCTTGGGCTTGGCAGGCGCCGCGGCCGACGTCCACGACGCGGCCAGGACCAGGATCGCGAGTGTGGCGAAGATCCGTCGCACGAGCGGAGATTGTAGCCGCACAGCCGCGACGGGCAACGGTGACCCCTGTCGCAGCGTCCGCTATCCTTGCCCCTCGCCCGCACGGGGGACAGGGAGGACGAGCATGAGCGGCATCGACGATTTCATCCGCGAAAGGCGGCAGGCGAACGAGGGCGTGCTCGCCCAGGACCACCTCGGCATCAAGAGGTTCTTCAACCTCGACGAGGCGGCCTACCGCGACGCTGCCCTGCCGGCCAGGGTGAAGGAGCTGTGCGGCCTGGTCGCGTCGCTCGTCCTGCGCTGCAACGACTGCGTCGACTACCACCTCGTCCAGTGCGTCAAGGCCGGCTGGAAGGAAGAAGAGATCGTCGACGCGCTCAACGTCGGTCTGGTGGTGGGAGGCTCGATCGTCATCCCTCACCTGCGTCACGCGGTCGGCACCCTCGCCGAGTTGCGCGGGCGCGAGGACATCGAACTCTAGCCCGGCCGCGCAGGAATCCCGCTGCGCCCTGGGCGGTTGTCCGACTCGCCCCAGTCGGCGCAAGGGCGAGATCGGCATGACCGGACACCCCCAACCCACCGCGCGTGAAGCACGCCCCCCCTCCCGCGAGCCCCGCATTCAGGGACGGGCGCGCCCGTGACCCCGGTCGAGGCCGCCCTGGCGCTCCAGCGCTGGTCCGTCGTCACGCAGTTCGGCGTGGTCACGATCGTCGCACTGTTCTTCCTCATCCTGGTTCGCGCCGTCCGCCTCGTCGAGGTGCGTCTGTGGGCCGGGGCCTGGTGCGCGAACGCCATCGCTCTCGGCGCCGTCTTCGTCACCGCCTTCACCGACTCGCCGTGGCTGGTCACCCGTTCCGCGGTCGCGGTGTACGCCGCGGGCAAGACGGCGTTCGCGGTCATGCTCGTCGGCGCCGCGCGCTCGCATGTCCGCCGCGGTGTCGACCTGCCCATCCCGCGGTGGCGTGTCGCGCTCCTGGTGGGGCTGTGGAGCGGGGCGCTCGCCGCGCTCGCCCCCTCTCTGGCCGCCGTGCAGGTCGGCCAGGCGTTGATGACCGGAGCGGTGCTGACCACCGGCGCGCTGTGGGTGCTGCGCAACCCGCGCAGTTCCGAGTCCCCATGGCTCGGCTGGCCGATGCTCATCGAAGGGCTGCTGTTCCTCCACTACGTGCCGCTGCTCGCGCCGACGCTCGGCGGCGGCCGGCCGCTGGCGGGTTACGTCGCGTACGCGTCGTACCTCGACGCCGCGGCCGAACTCCTGGTCGCGATGGGGGCGCTCGTCACGCTCCAGACGTTCGCCACCGAGCACCTGCGCCGCCTCAACGAGGAACTCGTCGCGTCGCAGGAGCGCCTGCGCTCGCTCGCCGATCTCGACCCGCTGACCGGGCTGGCCAACCGCCGGTCGCTGCGCGAGACGATGGCGCGCGCCCGGGCCGGCGGAGCCGCCGTGGCGTTCCTCGACGTGCGGAGCTTCAAGGCGATCAACGAGAGCCACGGTCACGTCGCGGGCGACGCCTGCCTGCGCCGCGTGGCGTCGGCGTTGAAGGAGGTGTTCCGCCCCGCCGACGGGCTGTTCCGCTGGGGCGGGGACGAGTTCCTCGTCGTCGCCCCGGGCCTCGAGGCGGCCGGCGCCGCGGAGCGCCTCGAGGAGGTCCGCCGGCTGGTCGCCGTGGCGTGCGGCGAAGGCCCGGCGCTGCGGCTGTCCGTCGGCGTCGCCCACCTCCCCCCGGGAGGCGAACCGGACACCACGCTGCGCGAGGCGGACCGCGCGATGGTCGCCGACAAGCTGCGCGAGCGGTCGTGACGCACGCGAGGTCGGGTCCCGCCTCGCCCACAGGCTAGAATCCCGCGGATGAACCCGCGTCGCGTCCTGACCTGGGTCGCCGTCCTCTACTTCGCTGAGGGGCTGCCGTTCGGCATCGTCTACGACGTGCTGCCGGTGTACTTCCGCGTCCACGGCGTGTCGCTCGCCGAGATCGGTTTGATGAGCCTGCTCTCCCTGCCCTGGACGTGGAAGCTGGCGTGGGCGCCGCTGGCCGACCGGTGGGGCGCGCGCCAGCACTGGATCACCGCCTGCCTGGTCGTGCTCGGCGCGGCCACGCTGGCGATCGCGCCGCAGGACCCGTCGCGCCCGGGGTGGGTGCTCTGGGCCGTCCTGCTCGTTTTCACCACCGCCTCGGCGACGCAGGACATCGCCATCGACGCCTGGGCCGTGGACCTCCGGACGCCGGAGAACACCGGCCCGATCAACGGCGTGCGCGCGTCGGCGGCGCGCGCCGCGTACCTGGTGTCCGGCGGGGGGATGGTCACGCTCGCCGGGATGACCGGCTGGCGGCCGCTGTGGTGGATCGCCGCGGCGGCGTTCTTCGCCCTCGCCGCCGTCGCCTTCGCCAGCCCGCGCGTGCCGCTCTCCGACGCGAAGCGGCGCGACCCGATCGTGCCCGTGCTGCGCTGGCTGCTGCGCTGGAAGATGGTGCCCGTCGTTCTGTTCGTGCCCCTGTACAAGCTCGGTGATTCGACGCTCGGCCGGATGGTCAGGCCGTTCTGGGTGGACCGCGGCTACACGCTGGCCGAGATCGGCCTCGTCTCGGTCAGCCTCGGCGTTGTCCTGACCATCGCCGGAGCGCTGACCGGTGGGTGGGTGGTGAAGAAGATCGGGATCCTGCGCGGCCTGCTCTGGCTGGGGGTCACGCAACTGGTGTCCAACCTCGGCTATGTTCTGATCGCCGCGGTCGACCTGCCGCGCGAGAGCATCTACGTCGCCTCGGTGATCGAGTCGTTCACCCAGGGGCTCGGCACCGCCGCGTTCCTCTCCCTGCTCATGGCGCTGTGCGACAAGGAGCACGCGGCCACGCAGTACGCCTTGCTGTCGGCCCTCTTCGCGCTCACCCGCGACGTCGCCGGGGCGTTCACCGGCCTCGGCGCGGAGCGCCTCGGCTACGCGCCCTACTTCGCGCTGACCACCGCGATCGCGCTGCCCGGACTGCTCCTCCTGCCGCTCCTCCGGCCACGGCTCGCCGAGGCAGAGGTCTCGACCTCACCCGCCTGACCTCGCCGCCGGCCACTCACGATCCGGCTTCGACCAGACCGGCTTTGCCGCAGGGCTGGGCCCCTTGCACCGCAGGCCGAGACTCGGGCCGCCTGGAGCGTGCCGTTCGGGCCACGGCTCACGGTCCACGGCACACGGTCCACGTCGTCTGCGCGGCAGGACCGGCGCCCCGTCCGAGCTCCCCGCCCGAGCCCCTGCCGCCGCACCCGCGGGCGGCCTCACTCGGCGCGCAGGGCATCCACCGGGTCGAGCGCGGCGGCGCGCCGGGCGGGCAGCACGCCGGAGGCGAATCCGACCGCCATGCTCATCGCCAGCGCCGCGGCGACCGCTGCGGGCGGCGTGGCCAGCGGCAACCCGGGCAGGAGCGAGCGGAGCGCGGCGCCGAGGAGGAACGCCAGTCCGACCCCGGCGAGGCCGCCGGCGGAGGCGAGCAGCACGGCCTCGAGCATGAACAGGCGCTGCACCGCCGCCGGCGTGACGCCGAGCGCGCGCAGCAGGCCGATCTCGTTGGTCCGCTCGTGGACCGAGATCCACATGATGGTGAGGATGCCGATCGCCCCGACGAACAGCGCGACGCCGGCGATCGCCGACACCGCGACGGTGATGATCGAGATCACCCGGCCGAACGTCTCGAGCGCCTCGCCCTGGGTCGTGATCGTGAAGTCCTCCTGGCCCCGGTGGCGCGCCTTGAGCGCGGCGCGGACCCGCTCGACGACGGCGGGCACCTCGTCGGTGCTCGTCGCGACGACGTCGATCTCGTTCAGCTCGGCCATGTTGAACTGCGCCATGACGGTCGCGACCGGCACGTAGGCCGCGTCGTCGAGGTCGAATCCGAGCAACTGTCCCTTCGGCTCCATCACGCCGACCACCAGCAGCGAGGTGCTGCCGATGCGCACCCTCCTGCCGAGCGGCGAGTCGCCGCCGAACAGCTCGCGGGCCAGTGTCGGGCCGAGCACCCCGAACGAACCCTGGCGGCGCGGGTCCATCCTGGGCAGGAAGCTCCCCTGCGCGACACGGAACTGCCAGGCGTCGTCCGCCTCGTGGTTCACGCCGTAGACGAACACGGATCGCCCGCGCGCGCCGGTCTCGACGCGCGCCTGGCCGAAAGCCACCGGCACCACGAAGTCCACGCCGGGAACCCGGCGCAGCGATTCGGCGTCGTCGATGGTCAGGAAGTGCGTGGTGCCGCCGAACACGCCCGGGATGCCGATCGTCTTGACCTTGCCGGGATTGACGCCGATCAGGCTGGTGCCGAACTGGGTGAACTGCGAGACGACGTGCCGGCGCGCCCCCTCGCCGAGCGAGGTGAGCAGGACGACCGCCGCCACGCCGATCGCCACTCCGAGCGCCGAGAGAAGCGAGCGCAGTCGGTGGCCGTGCAGCGAACCGACGGCGAAGCGGGTCATCTCGTACGCGTCCACGTCAACGCCTCGCCAGCGCCGCGATCGGGTCGAGCCTGGTCGCGCGGCGGGCGGGCCAGACGCCGAACACCGTCCCGACGAGCAGCGACATCGCCGCCGCCGCCGCGACGGCCCACGCCGGCGGGACCGCCGGGAACGTCGGGTACACGCGCGTGAAGGCGGCGATCGCCGCCGCGGCCAGCGCCATGCCGACCGCGCCGCCGGTCGCCGAGAGCACGACGGCCTCGGTGAGGAAGGCGGCGAGCACCTGGCGGTCGGTGACCCCGACCGCCTTGAGCAGGCCGATCTCCGCGCGGCGCTCGGTGACCGAGACGAGCATCACGTTCATGATCCCGACGCCGGCGACGGCGAGCGACACCGACGCGATACCGGCGAGCGCCAGAGTCAGCGCGTTCATGATCGAGGAGAACGCCGCCACCATCGCGTCCTGGGTGATCACGGTGACGTCGTCGACGCGGTGCCGCTCGCTCATCAGCGCGGTGACCGCCTTCTTGACCGACTCCATTTCCCCGGGGTCGCGCACCTCGACGAGGACGCGAAACAGCGAGGAGCGGTTGAACATGCGCATCGCCGTGCGCGCCGGAACGAAGACCAGGTCGTCGAAGTCGAAGCCCAGGCCGCGCCCGCGCGGCGCCAGCACGCCGACGACGCGGAAGCGGTACGGACCGACCCTGACCACCCGCCCGAGGGCGCTCTCCGACCCGAACAGCTCGTCGGCCACCTTGGTCCCGAGCACCATCTCGTTGCCGCCCGCGTCGGGGTCCTCCGAGCCGAGGAAGCGCCCCGCGGCGACGCGGATCCTGCGCACCGAGGCGAAGTTCGCCGTCGTGCCCAGGACCGGCACCGAGCGGGCGCGGTCGCCGAATCGGATCTCCTCGCTGGCGACGGCGAGCGGCGCGGCGTCGCGCACGCCCGGCACGCGGGTGAGGATGGCGCGGTAGTCCTCGAGCGTCAGGTCGTGCACGACGCCGCCGAACGGCGGCGAGCCACCGGTCGTCTCGACCTTGCCGGGCAGGACGATGACCAGATTGCTGCCCAGGCTCATGAACTCGCGCGTCACGTAGCGGCGCGCGCCCTCGCCGAGCGCCGTGAGCGCGACCACCGCCGCGATGCCGATCGCCACACCCGAGACCGAGAGGACGGTGCGCAGGCGGTGTCCGCGCAGCGCGGCGACGACGAAGCGGAGCAGGTCGAGGAACGCCACCTAGCCTCCGGGGAGCGGTTCCGCCCGGGACGAGGGCGCGTCGCTGACGATCTCGCCGTCGGCCAGCCGGACCACGCGCCGGGCGCGCGAGGCGATCTCCGCGTCGTGGGTGACGACGACCAGGGTGAGCCCGTCGCGGTTCATCGACTCGAGCAGCGCCATCACCTCCTGCGACGAGGCGCGGTCGAGGTTGCCGGTCGGCTCGTCGGCGAGGAGCAGGGAAGGACCCATCACCACCGCGCGGGCGATCGCCACGCGCTGCCGCTCCCCGCCCGAGAGCTGGTCGGGGCGGTGCGAGGCGCGCGCCGCCAAGCCGACGGCAGCGAGCGCCCGGGCCGCGCGCTCGCGCCGTTCCGCGCGGGACACGCCGGCGAAGAGCATCGGCAGCTCGACGTTGCCCTGGGCGTCGAGCCGGGGCAGCAGATGGAAGAACTGGAAGACGAATCCGATCCTGTGTCGGCGCAGCTTGGATCGCTCCTCCTCGTCGAGCGCGCCGACCTCCCGTCCCTCGAAGAGGAAGGCGCCGGCGGTCGGCCGGTCGAGGCACCCGAGCAGGTGCAACAACGTGGACTTGCCGGAGCCCGAGGGGCCGATCAGGGCCACGTGCTCGCCGGGGCCGATGCGCAGCGACACGTCGCGGACCGCGTGCAACGGGCGGGATCCCATCGTGTACGTGCGCCAGATTCCGGTCAGTTCGATCACGGCGCCTGCTCCGCGCGGGCGCCCGCCTTGACCTCGGTGGAGCCGCGCGCGGTGACGACCAGTTCCCCCTCGTCCAGCCCCTCGCGGACCTCGGTGAACCTCCAGTTGCGCAGCCCGGGCACGATCACGCGTTCGGCGAGCCGGCCGTCGCCCAGGACCAGGATCCGATTGCCTTCGCCGATCGCCGAGCTGGGGATGCGCACCACGCCCTCGGCCTTGGACAGGATCACCTCGACGTCGGCCGACGTGCCCGGCAGCACGCTGCCGGCCACGGCGGGATCGCCGAAGTCGGCCTCGACCTCGACGGTGCGGTTCTGCTCGAGGACGTCGAGGACGAACGGCGCCACCCTGGTCAGGCGGCCGGGGAAGCTCTCGCCCGGACGGGAGTCCACTGTGATCCGCACCTCGAGGCCGGCCCGCACCCGTTCGGCGTCGATCTCGTCGATCGGCGCGCTGACGTACACCGAGCCGGGATCGATGACGTCGAGTACCGGCGGGATCGGAACCCCCGGCGGCGCCGGAGTGATCCACTCGCCGACCTCGGTGCCGCGCTCGGCGAGCACGCCCGCGAAGGGGGCGCGCACCTCGGTCAGCGCCAGCTCGGCCTCGGCCAGTCGCAGGCGGGCGCGCGCCTGGTCCTGGGCCGCCCGCGCCGCCTGGCACCCGGCGCGCGAGCGGTCGCGCTCGGTCTCGAGCGTGTCGACGAGCTGCCGCGACGAGATGCCGTCCGCCTCCAGCGCCGAACCGCGCCGCCACTCGCGCTCGGCCAGTTCCGCCGCCAGGCACGCCTCGCTCGCCCGGGCGTCGGCGACACGCTGGTCCTCCGCCGCGAGCCGGACATGGGCACGGGGCACGGAGTCGTCGAGACGGAGCAACAGGTCCCCGGCGCGCACGGTCTCCCCTTCCCGGAACGGAAGTTCGACCACTCGCCCGCCGAGTTGCGGCGAGAGTTTCGCCCGCAGCCTCGCCTTGATCGTTCCCGCCCTGGTGTTGGTCACGCTCTCCTCGACGGTTCCCCGCTCGACGCGGGCCGTCTCGACCCTGAGGGGATCGGGTCTCAACACGGTCATCCGGATGGCGATGACGACGGCGGCGGCCAGCACAACCAGGACGAGCCAACGGGGGATTCGGCGCATGGGCCATTCTACGTCCCGGAGGTGCCGCTCCCTGCCCGGGACGGCCCTGACGAGAGGGCGTGTCCGGGTGGACACCGGCGTCACCGAATCGTGACGGACCTAGGTCTCTCTGAGAATACGAGTTACGAGACAAGCACGCCCAGAGCTATCAACGCGTTGAGAATCCGTAACGCGCAGCGAGTCACCTCTCGCACCTAAGGCACGAACTATCAGTATGTTGCGCGTCAACCCCCGGCGGCGCGAGTCTTGCTTGCTCAGAGTGTCCGGACTCATCTGGGCAGCTGTTTGGATCGCGTCCCGGGAACCGCCGGCGCTCCGGTACGCGCGGCCTTTGGCGACGTCGTCACGCCGGCAGGTGCTCGAAGGAGGTGGGCGTGCGCATGGATCGGGCCCGACGGTTGCACCGTCTCTGGCTGGCACTCATCGCCGTCTCGACCATCGCACTCGCGTCGCCGGGCCGCCCGGCGAAGGCCGGACCGCCGCCGGTGACCGGCGCGCACGCCGCGCTCGCGTGCGCGGAGTGTCACGGACCCGGCGACGTGACGCCGCACGGCGATCCGACCTCGCCGGTGAACCGGAGAGGCGTGGCGGCGACGTGCGGGCGCTGCCACGCTTCCCAGCGCGACGCCTGGGCGGGAGGAGCGCATGGGCGGGGCGTCGAGGCGGGAGACGCCAACGCGCCGACGTGCGTCTCGTGCCACGGCGGTCACGACATCCTGCGGGCCCGGGACGACGGCGCGCCGACGAGCGCCGGCCGGGTCGAGCTGACGTGCTCCAACTGCCACGAGGATCCTGCCGTCCTGCGCCACACGAACCTGCCGTACGCGCCGGTGGAGGGGTTCGAGGCGACGTTCCACGGGATGGCCCTGGAGCACGGCATCACCGACGTGGCGAACTGTGCGTCGTGCCACGGCGCGCACGCCGTCCTGCCCGCCTCCGACCCTCGCTCGAGGGTCAACCCGGCCAACCTCAGGCAGACCTGCGGCGCCTGCCACCAGGACCTGACCGAGGAGATGATCGCCGCCGCGCGGCACTCGGGTGGCCCGGTCGGCGGCGGCGGCATCCTGGGCGCGCTCAAGCTGTACTTCCCGATCGCGGGCGTGGCGGTGAATCCGTTCCTGATCTCCGGGATGGGCGCCCTGGTCGGTTTCCTGTCCGGCCTGTTCGGCGTCGGCGGCGGGTTCCTGATGACTCCGCTGCTCATCTTCATCGGCATCCCGGCCGCCGTGGCGGCGGCGACGGACGCCGCCCAGATCACGGCGGGTGCGACCTCCGGCGCGCTCTCCCACTCCCGTCTCGGGAACGTCGACTTCCGCATGGGTCTGGTGATCGTCGCCGGCGGGTGGACGGGCGGAGTCGTCGGGGTGCAGTTGGTCAAGGTGCTGCGCAACCTCGGCAACTTCGACTTCTTCCTCAAGCTGGTCTACGTGCTGGTGCTCGGCTTCATCGGCATCACGATGTTCCTCGAGGGACTGCGCGCCTGGCGCGGCCGCGGCGGCGCCGGCGAGCCGAAGACCGGCCGCGTCTCGACGTTCTTCGCCCGCCTCCCGCTGCAGATGAACTTCCCGAAGTGCGGCCTGCGGACTTCCGCCCTGCTGCCCTTTCTCGCCGGGCTGCTGGTCGGCATCCTGGCCGCCTTCCTGGGCGTCGGAGGCGGTTTCATCATGCTGCCGACGATGATCTACATCATCGGCATTCCGACCCGCGTCGCGGTCGGGACGGACCTGTTCCAGATCGTGCTCACGTCGGCCAACGTCACGCTGCAACAGGCGATCACCAACCACACCGTCGACGTGATGCTCGCCGTGACGCTGTTCCTCGGTTCGGTGATCGGCGCGCAGTTCGGGGTGATGGCCAGTCGCCGACTGCGCGGGGAGCAGATCAGGGTCTTCCTCGCCCTGATCGTCATGGTGGTGATGGCGATCCTCCTGTTCCAGCTCCTCGTCCCGCCCGAGCACCTGATCGACTTCGCCAAGTCCGGGGGAGGCCACTGATGCGCGCCGCTGCCGTGACACTGATGCTGACGGCGCTCGCGGCGCCGGCCTTCGGCGAGGCGCAGGCCGCGGCACCGACCCGCTGGCCGCGGGTAGCGATTTCCGCCACCTTCTCCGGCGAGGAAGTGTTCCTCTACGGGCACGCGCCGGAGGGCACGCAGCAGGTGGTGGCCATCCTCGAGGGCCCGCCGGCCGGGCACGTCAGGCTGATGAAGAAGGGGCGCGTCGCCCTGTTCTGGCTCGGCATCCGACAGTACAGCCTGGGCGGCGTCCCCGGGCTGTACCTCGTCCACCTGAGCTGCCCGATCTGCCAGGGCCTCGCGCGCTGCCGGCACGCCGACGACGCCGCGCTCGAGCCCCTCGCCGCGAGGGTCGGGTTCCCGCTCGGCCCGGCGGCGATCAACGCGAGAGGTGAACTGGAGTGCCTGTCGGGCCCGCTCGAGGCCGGCGAGGCAGAGCGCGCGTTCCAGGGATACTGGGATCTCCAGTCCGGCCGCGGACTCTATCGCGTCACCCCGAACGCCGTCCGCCTCAACCAGCGGGGCGCGTACTACCACCGGTTCATGCTCCCCAGCCAGGCCCCGGAGGGGCGCTACACCGTGACGACCATCTTCCTCGGCGCGGCGGGAACGACGGGCACGGAAGTCTCGACGTTCTTCGTCCGCGCGTCCGGCCTCGTCGCGTGGATGACGCGGCTGGCCGACCGTCACGCCGCGGCCTACGGCGTGTTCAGTATCGTCATCGCCGTGGCCGCGGGCTGGCTCGCCGGCGTGCTCTTCCGGCGCGGCGGCGGGCACTGACGCTCCGCTTCACGCGTGACGGCTCGGCGCCGGCCCGCCGTGGCCGAAGTCGAAGAAATCGAAGCGGTCGGCGAGGAACGCCTCGACGCACTCGTGGACGGTGGTGTCGGCCTCCATGACCACGTCCAGCTGCCGGGCGCACCCCATCAGGCGCCCGAGCAGGGCGAGCTTCTCCTCGATGAACTCGCCGGGCCGCTTGCGCACCCAGGCGTTGAGCAGGTCCTGGCGGCGGTCGACGTCGAATCCGGCCCGCTGCAGGACCTCGGCGATGAACCGCACGCGGCGCTCGCGCCGCTGGATGTCCGCCGCGCCGCCCTTGAAACGGAACAACACGTAGTTGTCGTGCACCGACGAGGCGCACACCGACTCGAGGGTGGTGAAGTGGTAGCCGAGGCGCGACCCGAAGTTGACGTAGTTGGCGCCCACCAGGGCGTACGAATTGTCGCCGAGCCCGCGCTCGGAGCGTGCCGAGTCGACCATGGTGTTCGCCCAGACGGAGAGAAAGCCGCGCACGTCGATCGGCCGCGCGCCCGCCCAACGCACGCCGGGCGCGGTGATGCCGCGCCACAGGGCGCGCATCGGCACGGAGAGGATCTGCTCGGGCACCACCGTGCGCGCTCCCGGGGCGAGCGCCAACCCGCCGCCAAGATCGATCACGTAGATGCCCAGAGGGATGTCGGTGTCGAGCCGGAAGGCCGCGCCGCGCTCGCGCAGGTTGGAGACGTCGTTGATGTTGAACATCTCCGAGATCGCCATTTCGTGGCAGAAACGCACGACGTCGTGATAGGTCGCGCAGTTCTTGGCGCGGAAGGAGTTCTTCGAGGGGTCGGTGAGGTTGAGGTGGGCGATCCTCTGGACGACGCGCTCGAGCACGGCCAGCGACGGCCGGTCGCGCTGCTGCCGGGGACGCGAGGCTCCGGCGACGAGCAGCTCCTCGACCCTGCCCGCGTAGACGCGGCGGAGGCTCGCGTCGACGGTCACCTCGGTGCCGGCCGGAAGCGACGTCGCCTTTCCCAGGTTGCAGATCGTCGGCACGCCGTACTCGCGCGTGAGCGACGCCATGTGCCCGGTGACGCTGCCGACGTCCGTGAGAATCGCCGCGACGCGCGTCATGACCTTGACGAAGCGAGGCGAGTTCTGGCGCGCCACGAGGACGCTGCCCTCCGCGACGCGCGACAGCTCTTCGTCGGTGTCGGCGTGGACGACCAACCCCGACCCCACGCCCGGACACGAGGTGGCGCCGCCCTCGAGGAGGACGCGGTACCTGCCGAGCTGACCCGCGTCGACGGTCCGCTCGACCAGCGACGCCGCGAGGGCGAGCGGCCGGCTCTGCAGGATGAACAGCCGCCCCTGGCGGTCGAGGGCCCACTCGACGTCCTGCGGCGTCCGGTAGTGGGCCTCGAGCGCGCGCAGGTAGTCGGCGAGGGTCGAGAGCTGCGCCTCGGTCAGGCAGGGCGCCTGGCGAAGCTCCTCGGGAACGTCCTCCTCGACGATCCCCTCGTCGGGAGACGCGACCACGCGCCTCGGCTTGACCGCGAGCCTCGACTGCACGGCACCCGCGCCGGACCTGCGCGGGACGAGGAACTCGTCGGGCGTCATGCTGCCGTCGACCACCGGCTTGCCCAGACCCCAGACCCCCGAGACCGTCATGGTGTCGAGCGCCGGGTCGTTCGGGTCCACGGAGTAGGCCACCCCCGCCGCCACCGCGTCGACCATCAGGAAGCAGCCGACGCTCATGGCGATCTCCTCCTCGCGGAACCCCTTGGAGTGCATGTAGAACATCGCGCGCGCGCCGAACTTGCTGGCGACGGTTTCCCGGTACCGGCGCAGCACCTGCTCGATCGGCACGTTGAGGAAACTCGAGTACTGGCCGGCGAAGGAGGAGTGGCTGTCCTCTCCGATCGCCGACGAGCGCAGCGAGATGCGCGGTCTTCCCGGGGCCTTCCGGTACAGGTCGTGGGCGGCCAACGTGATCGCCTCGCGCACGTCCCGGGGGATGTCGGCCGCGAGCACCAGCGCCTGCATCTCCCCGCTCGCCCGCAACAGGGAGGTGAGATCCTCCCAGTCGATCCCCTCCCACAGCGCCGTAAGCTTCGCCTGCAGCCCGGCCGACTCGACGAACGAACGGTACGCGAAAGCGCTGATCGCGAACCCGGGCGGCACAGGAAGGCCGACCGACCCTCGAACCTCGCCGAGGTTGGCGGTCTTGCCGCCGACGACGTCGGCGAGTTCCCGGTTGACCTCCTCGAGGGGGATGCACGCCGCCGTCACCGGTGTCCCGCGCACGCTGCGGAACAGCTCCCCGACCCCGGACGAGATCCTGCCGAGGTTCCCGGCGAGGCTGCGGAAGCGGCCGTCGGCGATCACGTTGAGGTCGTCGACCATGAGCCGGCAGCGGGCGTCGATCGCCTCGACGAGGTCGCGCAGTTCCTGCTGCTCCATGCCCTCGGCGGTGGCGAGCGCGCCCTCGAGATCGGCGAGCTGTTCGAGGATCTCGTTGTTGGTCGCCAGCAGTCTTCGGAACGCCGCGTACTTCTCGCGCAGCACGTCGCCGATCTCGGTGTGCGCCGGGCGGAAGAGGGAGCGCAGGAAGCTCATCTCAGCTCATTCCGCGGCGGACACGATCGAAGCCGAAATCCCCGGCGAGGAACGCCTGCGCCAGCGACTCGGCGGCGGCGTGGCTCTCCATCACCATGTCGAGGTGGCGGGACGCGACCATCAACCTTCCGAGCATCACCAGCGCCTCCTCGATCTGCTCCGCGGGGCGCTTGGCCAGGATCGCCTCCACTCGGTCGCCGGTCTGCTTGACGGCGAACAGGTTGTACTCCAGGACGAGCGCGAGGAAGTGCGCCCGCCACTCCCGCCTCTGTGCGACCGCTGCCCCCCCGTGGAAGAGGAAACGCGCGTAGTTCTCGTTGACGATGCTACCGCACACCGCGTCGACGGTCGCGAAGTGGTAGGCCAGGCGCGAGGCGAAGTGCACGTAGTCGCGCGCGCACAGCGCGTAGGAAGGCTCGCCGTAGCGCTGGTCGTCCACGGCGCTGCGCACCACCACCGACATGAACCCCCTGGGATCGAAGCCGACCGGCCCCGACCAGCGCAGGCGCGGATCGGTCATGCCCTCGATGAGGGCAAGCAGCGGCGTGGAATTGACGTATTCCTGGCGCAAGGTGGACCCGGCGAAGGGAGCCAGCCCGCCGCCCAGGTCGAGCATCAGGACGGGCATGGGCATGCGCCAGTCGAGGCGCTTGCTCGCCCGGCGCTCGACAGCCGACAACCCCTCGAGCTCGAACATCTCGGCCATGGCGCGCTGGTGGACGAAACGCGCGATGTCGTGCAAGGTCCTGCAGTTGTCCGCCTTGAACTCCGGCGAGTCCGGCTCCGTGAGCGTGAGCGGCGCGGTCCGTTCGAGCAGCCGCTGGAGACCCTCCTGAACGGCGTTGCGTCGCCGTGCAGCCTCCGGGCCTGAAGCCGAGGGCGCCAGCCCCTGCACCTCGCCCTCGTACACGGTCCCGGTCCAGGCATCGACCGTGACCGTCGCGCCGTCGCGGAGGTTCGCCAGGGCCGCCCCCACCCCGACCAGACACGGGACGCCGAACTCTCTAGCCACCGTGGCCATGTGGCCCGTCGCGCTTCCCGCCGCCGCGACGACCGCGGCCACCGAAGGCAGCAGGCCGGCGAGCCGGGGCGAGGTGGTGGGCGTGACCAGGACGGCTCCTTCCGGGACCGTGTCGGCGAGCGCGGGATCGACGAGAACGAACACCTCCCCCGACGCCGCGCCGCCACTCGCCGAAACGGCGCCCCTGACGAGAACGCGGTAGCCGTCGACCGGAGGCGCCTCGGTCGCCCCGGACTCGGACAACGGCGACATCTGCAGTGGTCTCGTCTGAACGACGAGCAACGCGCCCGTTTCGTCGACGACCCACTCGACGTCCTGGGGGCACCCGAAGTGCCGCTCCATCGCCCATGCCGCCCGCGCCACCCGCGTGGCCCCGGCGTCGTCGAGGACGTGGTCGTCGGGGGCCTCTGCTGGAGCCGACTCCACGAGTCCCCCTGAACGGGAACATCGAATCTCGAGTGAGCGCGATCCGCGACTTGCGGCCTCGACCCTTGGCTGCGGCCCCGGGGCAACCATGATGACGTCGGGGATCACCCGCCCCTCGACGATCGGCTGGGCCAGGCCACGAACCGCCGTGACCATGGCGTGCGCCGGGCCGTCGGACGACCTCGAGTACGCCACGCCCGCTGCTCTGGGCTGGACCATGGCCATGACGAGAACCGGCATGAGGACATCCTCGTCCATGAATCCTCGCGCCAGTGCGTAGCGAAGCGCCTCGGGTCGGTACTTGCTCGCCAGGACGCCCTTGTAGGCCTCGAGAAGGCCGTCCTCTCCGACGTTGAGGAGACTCTCGAACTGGCCGGCGAACGACGACTCCGAGTCCTCCACGACCGCGGAGGAACGCACGGCGACGCCGAACTCGGATCGGTCGATTTCCCGAAGGCGTGCGTGCGCGCCCCGCAGCTCGCTGGCCAGGGCCGCCGGTACGCTGGCGGTCTCGATCGCGTTCACGATCACCGAGGAGAAACTGCGAAGGGAGTGCGGATCGGCCAGGTCGCCGGCGCCGAGCGCCTCGCGCACGAGATCCTGGATCCCGGAGGCTTCCATGAACAGCCGGTACGCGTGGACCGTGACGCAGAAAAACGGGGGGACGCTGGCGGCGCCGCTGGCCGCGACCTCCGCCAGGCGCGCGGCCTTCGGTCCCACCGAGGCAGGCCTGCCCGCCTCCGGGTTGTCGGGCCAGACCACCAGCGGACCCACCTCCATCGGCCGTTCCTTCAGCACCTCCAGGACCAGCTCACGGTCAAGGGCCTCGTAACGCTGGATCAGCGAGGAGTAGCGGCCCCCCGCCATCTCCGCGAGGGCTCGCGCCATGGTCCCGATCGGAGTGCTGAGAGTCTCGTAGGCCGACGCGAGCGACGCCGCCTCGACCCCGCCTCCCCGTCCGAGCCTGTCCTGGAGCGTCGCCAGCGTCGAGAGGAACTCGTTGTTCGCCGCGCCGATCGTACGGAAGAGACGGAAGCGGTCGGCGACCGGCGCACGGCGCGGTTTTGGCGTCCCACGGGCCGAGAGAAGCGACGCGAGGCGCTTCCAGCCCCCGGACATCGCCCTAGCCGTGGGCGAGCTTCAGGTAGAGCTTCAGGACGACCATGAAGACGCCGATGAACGCCAGACACCCGAAGCCGAACCTCACCCACGGCCCTCCGGCCTTGCGAGTGTACGAAGCGCCGATCTGCGCGCCCACGGTCGTCCCGACGAGCAGGGCGAGCACCAGCACGAGGTGGACGTTGCCCTTGAGCGCGTGCGTGAGCACTCCGTACCCTGAGCTGAACATGATCTCGAAGAGGTCCGTTCCGACCGCGACCACCGTGGGGCATCCCAGGATGTAGACCAGGGCCGGCATCCTGATGAATCCGCCGCCCACTCCGAGCATGCCCGAGAGGAAGCCCGTGGCGAATCCGATCCCGAGGATCACCCACAGCGACATGGCCTCGATGCCGGAGGCCGGCAGCTTGACCATCGGCCAGAGCTTCACCGTCCTCAGCTTCACCACCACCGGCGAGGCGATGTCCTCCGAGGCGAGTTCGACCCGGCCCGACGCCCGCCGGATCGTGCGCAGCGACTCCCGGATCATCGCCTGCCCGAGGAAGATCAGCAGCGCGGCGTAGACCACGCTCATGACCACCGTCATGGCGTCGATCTCCCTGCCCAGGATCGTCATCGCGCCCACGTGCTTGAGCGCCTCCAGCGCCTGTGCGCCGACCTCGACCCCGGTCGCGGTGCCCGCGATCATCAGCACGCCGAGCTTGAAGTCGATGTTGCCGAACCTCATGTGCCTGACCGTTGCCGCCGTGGACATGCCGCACATCTGGCCGAGGTCGGACCCGACCGCGATGTTGTAGGGGATTCCGAACACGACGTTGAGCATCGGCACCATCAGGAAGCCGCCTCCGACGCCGAAGAATCCGCCCAGCGCGCCGACCACGAAGCCGAACAGCGCCAGGTAGGGGAAGTTGTCGATCCCGAGGAGAAATTCGCCGGCGGACATCAGTGACCTCCACCCCTGCCCAGTTCGACGCCCAGGATCCGCTCGATCAGCCTGAGTCCCCAGCCGACGAAAAGCCCGACCGCCACCGGCATCGTCACGCAGACCAGCACATACGTCGGCCCCGCCTGGAACCCCTCCGCCAGCGGGTTCGCGTCACGTCCCAGTTCGTGTAACCAGGCCATCACATCCACGTTGACCTCCCAGTGCACCCTCGCCGCGCGCCGCTGAGGGCGATTCCGTCGGCGGCGTCAGTGGTAGGCATCGAACGGCTGAATGTCGAGGACGACCTCGCGCACCCCCTCCACCCCCTGCGCCACGGAGCGCAACTCGTGCTCCCAGCGCAAACTCGCGTGGGTGAGCATGATGGCCGACGGAACCTCACCGGAGATGGAGACGACGCCTGCCGCGGTGGTGACGCTGAGGTCGAGCCCCCTGCTCGCCGGATGCGTGGCGAGCGCCAGCTTGACCCGGCACGCCAGCGTGAAGTCGCGCAGGCGCGAGCGCACCTCGTCGGTGATCAGGAACTCGGGGCGATTGGCGGCCTCAACGACCACGGCGCAGGCGCTCGGGATGGACATCACCTCGAGGTTGATGACCAGGTCGTAGAGGACGGGGTCGCGGACGTCGACGCCGTACATCGCCCTGGTCCACGCCAGCCGGCCCTGATCCAGGTGCTCGATCGCTTGCTCCGCGCGCTCCCGATCGACCCCGCTGCTCTCCATTTCCTTGCGGATGCGGTACTCCATCGGCGCCACGAGCCTGATTCGGAGCACCGACGGCAGGCCGCGCAGCAGGAGGTGCCCCGCATAGCCGTGGTAGACGAGCCTTCCGGCCGTGGCGTGCTCGGCGAGGGCGGACTGGACGGCGACGACGTAGATCCGCCGCTCGAGCGTCAGGCGCTCCCACAAACCGGGCCCGCGCTCGATCTTCTCGGCCAGCACCCGCTCCGGCACGCCGACCCGCGCAGCGGCGTCTACGAGGATCTCCCGCCCGACGCACGGCGCGTCGAGAGCGTTGGCGACGCATTCGGCCAGGGCCTTGCCTCCGCTCATCGAACCCCGCGAGATCGTGATGATCGCCATGGTGACACCTCTGTCAGGAGGGCATGCAAGGCGGATACCTTGCAAGACGAAAAGAGATGATGCGGAAAGTCCTATCTGATCAGCACCATAGATGCGACTGTGGAACAATCGTAACAACAGACGGTCCAATAATCGTGACATGAACAGGTCGAGTGTTACGAGAATCACCCTAGCGGTGGGGTATATTCGCGCCCAATGTCGCTGCCGGACGAGCGATCTGCCCGAGGCGAGGCCGAGAAGAATCCACGAGGGCCCGACCCGATCGAGACGATGTCTGCGGGGGAGAGGGTCTTCGAGCGCTGGCGCCGGACCGTCACCCTGTTCCTCGGCCCCCTTTCCTTTGCCGCGCTCCTGGTCCTGCCTCCGGATGGACTTCCGCCGGAGGCGGCGCGCTTGCTCGCCGTCCTCGCCTGGGTGATCGTGTGGTGGATGGGCGAGGCGGTGCCGCTGGCGGTCACCGCCGTCCTCGGACCCGCGCTGGCCACCGTGCTGGGGGTCGGGAAGGCGACGGAGCTGTTCGCGCCCTTCGGCGACCCGATCATCTTCCTCTTCCTCGGCAGCTTCATCCTCGCCGAGGCCATGCTGGCCACCGGTCTCGACCGCCGCTTCGCGCTCACCGTCCTCGCCCGCCCGTGGGTGGGGGCCTCGCCGAGCCGGATCATGCTGGCTTTCATCGCCATCGCCGGCGGGCTGTCGATGTGGCTGTCCAACACCGCCACCACCGCGATGCTCTACCCCATCGCTCTCGCGGTTCTCGTCTCCCTCTCCCGCCTGCGCGGCCTCGGCGACGACGCGCGCGACGAAAGGGCCGAGGGGCGGTTCGCCACGGTCCTCATGCTCGCCGTCGCGTGGGCCGCCTCGATCGGTGGACTGGCGACTCCGGTCGGGACACCGCCGAACCTGATCGTCCTCGGTCAGCTCTCGAAACTGGCCGACGTCAGGATCTCTTTCTTCCAGTTCATGGTGCTGGCCGCCCCGGCGACCGTCTTGTCGATGCTCTTCCTGGTGCTCCTTCTCCGTCGCGCGATTCCTCCAGGCCTCACGCGGGTCGAGGGGGCGCGCGAACTCATCGTCTCGGAGCGGGCGCAGCTCGGCGCGCTCACCCGAGGCGAGCGCAACGTCCTCGTTGCCTTCGCCTTGACCGTCGCGCTCTGGCTCCTTCCAGGCCTGGTCGCCCTCGGAGCGGGCGCCGCCTCCCCCGCCGCGATCCGTGCACAGGCCGCCCTTCCGGAGGGTGTGGTCGCGGTCTTCGGAGCGGCGCTGCTCTTCGTCCTGCCGGTCGACTGGAAGAACCGCCGTTTCACGCTGGCGTGGTCGCGTGCGATGCAGATCGACTGGGGCACGCTCCTGTTGTTCGGGGGCGGGCTCTCGCTCGGTTCCGCGATGTTCCGCACCGGCCTCGCCGCGGCGCTCGGCGAGGGTCTGGTGCGCCACACAGGCGCCACGTCCGGCGTCGCGCTGGCGTTCCTGTTCTGCGCCGTCGCCGTGGTCATGAGCGAAACGACCTCGAACACGGCGTCCGCGACCATGGTCGCTCCCCTCGCGATCGCGGCGGCGCAGGCGGCCGGCGTGAGCCCGGTGGCGCCGGCGCTCGCCGCGTGCTTCGGTGCCTCGATGGGGTTCATGCTCCCGGTCTCGACCCCGCCGAACGCCATCGTCTACGGTTCCGGACTGGTGCCGATCACCTCGATGCTGCGCAACGGCATCGTGCTCGACGCGATCGGATGCGCGATCATCCCCCCCGCGGTCCTCCTCACCTGTTCCCTTCTCGGACTGTGACCCTCCCGCGCCCGACGTGCTACGGTGCGGCGGTGACGCTGCCGGTGGATCTCGACGACGTGGTGCGCGCGGCGGCGCGCATCCGGCCGTTCGCCCACCGCACGCCCGTGCTCACCTCGACGGCTGTCGATCGCTTCGCCGGCGCCCGGCTGTTCTTCAAGTGCGAAAACCTGCAGAGGGCCGGCGCCTTCAAGTTCCGCGGCGCGTGCAACGCCGTGATGTCGCTGGCCGACGAGGAGGCGGCGCGCGGCGTCGCCACCCACTCCTCGGGAAACCACGCCGCGGCCCTCGCGCTGGCGGCGCGCCTGCGCGGCGTCGTGGCGCACGTCGTCATGCCGCGCACTGCGCGTTCGGTGAAGAAGGCGGCGGTCGCCGGGTACGACGGGCGCGTCACCGAGTGCGAACCGACCCTCGCCGCCCGCGAGGCGACGCTGGCAACGGTCGTCGCCGCCACCGGCGCCGTCGCCGTGCACCCGTACGACGACCCCCGCGTGATCGCCGGACAGGGCACCGCCGCGCTGGAGCTCCTCGAGGACGTGCCGGAGCTCGACATCGTGCTCGCCCCGGTGGGCGGGGGAGGCCTGCTTTCCGGCACCGCCACGGCGGTCGCGGGCATGGCGCCGCACGCCGCCGTGTGGGGCGCCGAGCCGGCCGGCGCGGACGATGCGTTCCACTCGCTCCAGGAGGGGCGCATCGTGCCCTCGGTGGCTCCGCGCACGGTCGCCGACGGGCTGCTCACCTCGCTCGGGGAGAACACCTTCGCGATCATCCGGGCGCGGGCCGCCGGGATCGTCACGGTTCCCGACGAGGCGACCGTGGCCGCCATGAGGCTGATCTGGGAGCGCATGAAGATGATCGTCGAGCCGTCGTCCGCCGTGCCGCTCGCGGCGCTTCTCGAGGGGCGCCTGGACGTCGCCGGACGGCGGGTCGGGATCATCGTCTCGGGGGGCAACGTCGACCTCGACGACCTCCCTTGGACGCACCACTGACACGCGGGAGACACCGATGCCGACACCGATCTCGACCAGCGCGGCGCCGCGTCCGGGCGGACACTACTCGCAGGCGATCGTCCACGGCGGCGTGGTCTACGTCGCCGGGCAGCTCCCCGTCGACCCCTCCGGCGGCCGGGTTCTCGCCGGCGAGAGCGCCGCGACCCAGACGGAACGCGCGCTCGAGAACCTCCGGGCGGTTCTGGAGGCGGCCGGGAGCGGCCTCGATCTCGTCCTGAAGGTGACCGTCTACGTCGCCGACGTCGGGTTGTGGGCGGAGATCAACGCGGCCTGCGCGAGGGCCTTCGGCGCCCACCGGCCGGCCCGCTCAGTCGTTCCCACCGGTCCGCTCCACCACGGCGTGCTGGTCGAGGTGGACGCGGTGGCGGCCGTGCGGGCCTGATCGCCGCCCGGAGCCCCCGCCAATCCACTGCCCGCGAGGCACTTGGATCGCGTCGCTTGCCCGCGTTCGACCTCCGGCGTAAGCTTTCGAGTTCGAGGTGAGTATGCCGGCCACGGTTGTCGACAAGGTCATCGATCTGTTCCTCGGCTCGAAGCACGAGCGCGAGTTCAAGCGGCTGCAGCCCAGGGTGGCGGCGATCAACGCGCTGGAAGAGGAGCTGGAGAAGCTCGGGGACGACGCTCTGCGCGCGCGTCTGGGCGCGATCCGGGACGCGGTTCGACAGGCGACCGCGACGTTGCCCGAGGAGTACAAGGAGCGACGGACGCTGGTCCAGGCCGCACTCGACGAGCGTCTCGTCGAAGTCTTCGCGATCGTCCGCGAGGCGTCGCGGCGCGCCCTCGGCATGCGTCACTTCGACGTCCAGTTGATCGGCGGCATGGTCCTCCACGACGGGAAGATCTCCGAGATGAAGACCGGCGAGGGCAAGACCCTGGTGGCGACGCTGCCGGTCGTGCTCAACGCCCTGACCGGGCGCGGCGTCCACGTGGTCACGGTCAACGACTACCTCGCCCGCCGCGACGCCGAGTGGATGGGGCGGCTGTACGGCTTCCTCGGACTGACCGTGGGGTGCATCCAGAACCAGATGGGGGACGCCGAACGGCAGAAGGCGTACGGCTCGGACATCACCTACGGCACCAACAACGAGTTCGGCTTCGACTACCTGCGCGACAACATGAAGTTCGACGTCGCCAACATGGTGCAGCGCGGACACACCTTCGCCATCGTCGACGAGGTCGACTCGATCCTCATCGACGAGGCGCGCACGCCGCTGATCATCTCCGGCCCCTCCGAGGTGTCGGTCGGCCTGTATTACCAGGTCGACCACGTCATCCCCAAACTCGTCGCCGGCGAGGAGATCCGCGACAAGCACGGCAACAAGTCGACCACCGGCGACTACATCCTCGACGAGAAGGCGCACACCGCCGCGCTCACCGAGGAGGGCGTGGCCAAGGCCGAGAAGCTGCTCAGCGTGCCGAACCTCTTCGACCCGTCCAACATCGAGGTGCTGCACGCCGTCCAGCAGGCGCTGCGCGCGCACACCCTGTATCAGCTCGACCGCGACTACATCGTCAAGGACGGCCAGGTGATCATCGTCGACGAGTTCACCGGGCGCCTGATGCCGGGACGGCGCTGGTCCGACGGCCTGCACCAGGCGGTCGAGGCAAAGGAGGGCGTGAAGATCGAGGCCGAGAACCAGACTCTGGCCACGGTCACCCTGCAGAACTACTTCCGCATGTACGAGAAGCTCGCCGGGATGACCGGCACCGCCGAGACCGAGGCCGACGAGTTCGCGCACATCTACGGGCTCGACGTGATCGTGATCCCGACCAACCGGCCGATGGTGCGCGCCGACAACCAGGACATCATCTACCGCACGGAGAAGGAGAAGTGGAAGGCGGTGGTCGACGAGATCGTCGACCTGCACGGCAAGGGGCAGCCGATGCTCGTCGGCACCGTGTCGATCGAGAAGTCGGAGAAGCTCTCCGAGCTGCTCAAGCGGCGCGGCGTCAACCACGTCGTCCTCAACGCCAAGTACCACGAGCGCGAGGCGGCGATCGTCGCCCAGGCCGGCCGCCACGGCGCGGTGACCATCGCGACCAACATGGCCGGCCGCGGCACGGACATCATCCTGGGCGGCAATCCGGAGGGGCTGGCCAGGGCCGAGTGCGATCCGCTCAAGGAGCCGGAGGCGTACGCCGAGGCGCTCGTCCGATATCGGACGAAGTGCGCGGACGAGCGGCAGCGGGTGCTCGCGGCGGGGGGTCTGCACATCCTCGGCACCGAGCGCCACGAGGCACGGCGCATCGACAACCAGTTGCGCGGCCGCTCGGGACGTCAGGGCGACGCCGGATCGTCGCGTTTCATCCTCTCTCTCGAGGACGACCTGATGCGCATCTTCGCCTCGGACCGGTTGCGCGAGTGGATGAAGCACCTCGGAATGGAGGAGGACATTCCGATCGAGTCCAAGATGGTCACCCGCTCGATCGAGCGTGCCCAGAAGCAGGTCGAGGGACGGAACTTCGAGATCCGCAAGCACCTCCTCCAGTACGACGACGTGATGAACAAGCAGCGCGAGTCGGTGTACCGCCTGCGCAAGGACATGCTCGCCGGCAAGGGCGTCCAGGAGTGGGTGAAGAACGCCTGGGACGAGATCGTCGGCACGCTGATCGACACCCACTGCCCGGACGAGAAGCACCCGGACGACTGGGACCGCGCCGCGCTCGAACTCGAACTGGGAGAGACGTTCGGACTGACCCTCGCGGCGGCGGACGTGTCGTGGGACACCGTCAACCGCCCGAAGCTCGAGGAGGCGCTCAAGGCGGCGGTCGAGGCGCGGTACGAGGAACGTGTGCGGACCTTTGGAGAGGAGAACTTCCGTCCGCTCGAGCGCTACATCATCCTGTCCGTGCTCGACGCGCAGTGGAAGGACCACCTGCTCGCGCTCGACCACCTCAAGGAAGGCATCGGCATGCGCGCCTACGGCCAGCGCGATCCGCTGGTCGAGTACAAGCGCGAGTCGTTCGGACTGTTCCAGGAAATGATGGAGCGGATCGAGGACCAGGTCGTGCAGTACCTGTTCCGTGTCGAACTCAAGCAGGCCGCGCCCCAGCCGCGCCGGCAGGTGGCGGCGCGCGAGGTCAAGGCCGAGGCGACCGGGCTGCAGGGCGAGCGGCGCGAGGCCCAGCAGTCCCCGACCACCGGCCCGCCCACCACCGTCCGCCGTTCGACTCCCAAGGTCGGGCGCAACGATCCGTGCCCGTGCGGCTCCGGCAAGAAGTACAAGAAGTGTCACGGGGCGGGCGACAGCGCCGCTCAGTAGCGCGACGGCTCAGGCACGCGACGGCTCAGGCACTTGCGCCTCTCGGCGAGATCAGCGACACTTCGCCATGCCGGACCGTGCTTTTCCGCAGCGCCCCACGCCGCACCCTCCCCACGCCCCGGGTTCGCCCACCCTATCCGGTCCGGACACCGCGGAGGTCGGTCGCGATGCCTGATCACAACATACCCCTCGCCCTGACGTTCGACGACGTGCTGCTCCTGCCGGCGCATTCGAGCGTCCACCCGGCACAGGTCGACATCTCGTCCAGGCTGACCCGCGACATCCGGCTCAACGTACCGATCGTGTCCGCGGCGATGGACACCGTCACCGAGGCGCGCCTGGCGATCGCGCTCGCCCAGCACGGCGGCATCGGCGTGATCCACAAGAACATGACGATCGACCACCAGGCCGAGGAAGTCGACATGGTGAAGCGATCGGAATCGGGGATGATCGTCGACCCGGTGACCATCCAGCCCGACCGCCTGGTGCGCGAGGCGCTCGAGCAGATGGCGCGCTTCCGCATCTCCGGGCTCCCGGTCGTGGACCGCCACGGCCAGCTCAAGGGCATCCTGACCAACCGCGACCTGCGCTTCTGCACCGAGCACGACCGCCCGATCGCCGACTTCATGACCAGGGAGGACCTGGTCACGGCGCCGGTCGGGACGACGCTCGAGGAGGCCAAGGCGCTGCTCCACAGGCACCGCATCGAGAAGCTGCTGGTCGTCGACGAAGAGGGCGCCCTCAAGGGCCTGATCACCGTCAAGGACATCAAGAAGGCGCAGGAGTACCCCAACGCCTGCAAGGACTCTCTGGGCCGGCTGCGCGTCGCCGCGGCGGTCGGCGCCGGCGCCGACCTGCTCGACCGGGCGGGAGCGCTGGTCGCCGCCAAGGCCGACGTTCTCTGCCTCGACTCCTCGCACGGCCACAGCGAGAACGTCCTGCGCGCCGCCGCCGCCCTCAAGGAGCGCTTCCCCGAGATATCGGTCATCGCGGGGAACGTCGCCACCTTCGAGGGGGCGAGGGACCTCATCGCATGCGGCGTGGACGGCGTGAAGGTCGGCATCGGGCCCGGCTCGATCTGCACCACGCGGGTCGTCACGGGCGCCGGCGTGCCGCAGGTCACGGCGGTCGTGGAGTGCGCCCGGGCGTGCCGCGAGGCCGACATCCCGCTGATCGCCGACGGAGGCATCAAGTACTCGGGCGACATCACCAAGGCGCTCGCCGCCGGCGCCGACACGGTGATGATCGGCTCGCTGTTCGCCGGAGTCGACGAGTCGCCGGGCGAGCAGATTCTCTACCAGGGCCGGACCTTCAAGTCGTATCGGGGCATGGGCTCCCTCGGTGCGATGAAGGCCGGAGAAGGCGCGCGCGAACGCTACTTCCAGGCCCAGGAGGACCTCTCCAAGCTCGTCCCCGAGGGGATCGAGGGGATGGTCCCGTACAAGGGCCCGCTCTCCGTGCAGCTCGCCCAGCTGATCGGCGGCCTGCGCGCCGGCATGGGCCTGTCCGGCGCGGCCACCGTTGCCGAACTCCAGCACAAGGCGCGCTTCATCCGCATCACCTCCGCCGGGCTAAAGGAGTCGCACGCCCACGACGTGGTGATCACGAAGGAGGCGCCGAACTACCGGGTCGAGCAGTAGTCGAGACCGTCGACCGCCGCCCGTTCCCCGTTTTCCGTGAGGAAGAGCGCCGGCGTGGTCGGTGGATCGAGACGGTAACGGCATCTCGACGCCCCAGCTCTCCCTTCCCTCCCCTCGCCGCCTACCCTCCCTGCCCCCACGCACCCACTCGTCGCCCCTCACCGTCGTTGCTGTGCCCTGTCCCCTGTCCCCTTTCCACTGTCTCCCCAAACCCACGGCCGCGCGCCGTTTCGAGCGGTACCAGCGGAGTGCGGCACAATGGTGCGGTGCAACGACTCCATGCGGTGCTCGGACCGGCGCTGGTCGTCGCCGCCGTGCTGACGCTCTACCGGCCAGTGCTGCGGTTCGAGTTGATGGGCGACGACTACCAGTGGCTCCAGTTGGCCCACGCCGCGCTACACCGGCCGGCGCCGCTGCTCGCCGACCTCGACACCTTCTACCGTCCCGCCAGCACCTGGACGCTGGCCGCCGACCGCCTCCTCTGGGGGTGGAACCCGTCGGGCTATCACCTGACCAATCTCCTGCTCCATGCCGCGGCCGCGGTGCTGCTCGGCGCGGCCGCGCGGCGAATGGGCCTCGGACGGATCGCCGCGTGGGCCGTCGCGCTCCTCTGGGCGTGCTCGCCGTTCGCTCTCGAGCCCGCCGTCTCGGTGGCGATCCGCTTCGAGTCCCTCCTCCTGCTCGCCTGGCTGGGCCTGTTCCTGGCCTGGCCGGGACCAGGAGGGGTCTGGACGCGCAGCCGGCTGATCGCCGTCGCGGCGCTCGTCACGGCGGCAGCCGCCAGCAAGGAGACCTGGGTGGTCACGCCGGGACTCGTCTGGGCGCTCGAGCGGTGGTGGCGCCAGGCCACGGTCAGGTCGGCGGCGCGTGTCGCCGCCCTCGCGGCGTGCGCCTCGGCCGCCTACGCACTCGCCTACTTCGCGGCGTTTCCGGGAGGAAAGGGCTACTACCGCCTCGAGCCCGACGTCCTGGCCAAGATCCCCCACCAGCTCGCCGCGTTCCTCCACCTCGAGACACTGCTGCCGCTCGGCTTCCAGTGGACCTGGACGGTGGCGCTGGCCACGGCCATCGTGGCGGCGGCCGGGATCGTTCTCGCTGCCGGCTGGTTCACGGTCCGGGCAGACCTCGGCGACCTCGCGAGGGTGTCTTGCGCCCACGCCGAGTTGATCCGGGAGGCCCGGCACTCCGCCCGCGATTCGAGAAGGACGAATCCCCCCTCGACGTGGCCGATCACGGCGTAAGGTCCGTCCCCGGCCCGCCCGGCAGGGACGTCCTCGAACAGGGGACCACCGCCGGGATCGAGTACGTATGACCACAATGCGCTCCAGTCAACGAGCGTATCGGGATCGGCGGCGCGTACGAAGAACGTCTTCGGGATACCCTCCGTGGTCCTCGAGAGCTCCTCGAGTGGATTGGCCCGCTCGAGTCGCACGGCCACCAGCACCCGATCGGTCGGGAGTTCGGGCACGACTGCTCGCGCCCGGGCGAGAAGTCGCTCGCGCAACCCCCAGTACCGGCGGGCGTCCGCGAGGTCGCCCCGGAGGGTCAGCACGCCGGCGCAGGTCACGACGACGAGCAGGGCGACGGCGCCCGTTCCGGCGGTCCACCGAACACCGCCACGCAGCCGCGCGGCGATGTGCTCCGCCACCCCGGCAACGACGGTCAGGACACCCGCGAGGGGGATCGTCGTGTACCGCGACGTCATCCACCCGACCGGCAGGATGGGCAGGAAAGGCAGCACGTACAGCGCAAGGCCCACCGCCATCGCCCCGCTGCGCCACCGCCACGCCGGCGAGTCCGCGCCATCCGCTCGCCCGCTCACGCCGCTCAAATCGCCTCACCGAGAGCCATCCCGGGAAGCCTAGCAGTGCGGCGGGCGGCGACCTGATAGTATCGTCGGCGATGGCACGCGCGCTCGTCACCGGGATCACCGGCCAGGACGGCTCGTACCTCGCCGAACTGCTGCTCGCCAAGGGGTACGAGGTGCACGGACTGGTCCGCCGCTCGTCAACCTTCAATCGCGAACGCATCGACCACCTGCGCGAGGATCCCGAGTTGCGCCCCCGCCTGAGGCTCCACTACGGCGACCTCTCGGACGCCGACTCGCTCCACGAGGTGATCCGCGAAAGCCGGCCCGACGAGGTGTACAACCTGGCCGCGCAGTCGCACGTCGGCATCTCGTTCCGCCAGCCGACCTACACCGGCGAGGTCGTTGCCCTGGGCGCGATCCGCCTGCTCGAGGCGATCCGCCAGCGCGCGCCCGAGGCGCGCTTCTACCAGGCATCGTCCTCCGAGCTGTTCGGCAAGGCGCAGGAGGTGCCGCAGAGCGAGCGCACGCCGTTCCACCCGCGCTCGCCGTATGCGGTCGCCAAGATGTACGCCTACTGGGCGACGGTGAACTACCGGGAGGCGTACGGACTGTTCGGCGCCAACGGCATCCTCTTCAACCACGAGTCGCCGCGCCGGGGCGAGAACTTCGTCACCCGCAAGATCACCAAGGCGGTCGCCGAGTTCGGCGCCGGCACGCGGAGCGCGCCGCTCGCGCTCGGCAACCTCGAGGCGCGTCGCGACTGGGGGTTCGCCGGGGACTACGTCGAGGCGATGTGGCTGATGCTCCAGCAGGAGGCGCCCGACGACTACGTGGTCGGCACGGGGGAGACGCACTCCGTGCGGGAGTTCTGCGAAGCCTCGTTTCAGGAAGTCGGGATCGGACTGCGCTGGCAGGGCGCGGGAACGGACGAGCGCGCGCTCGACGCCGCGACCGGGCGCACGCTGGTGATCATCGATCCCGCGTACTTCCGCCCCGCGGAGGTGGAGCACCTGCACGCGGACCCGCGCAAGGCGCGCGAAAAGCTGGGCTGGACGCCGCGCCACGGCTTCGCCGACCTGGTCACGCTGATGGTCGCCGCCGACGTCGAGGCGCTGGCGGGCAGCTGACCCGATGGCCGATCGGTCCGGGCCAACAGTCTCGTTCATCATCGCCACGCGCAATCGTGCGACGCCTCTGAAGGCGGCCATCGAGGCCGCCCGCGGGCAGACGGTCCGGGATATCGAGATCGTGGTCGTGGACGACGGCTCGACCGACGACACGGCGAGCGTCTGCGCGGCGGCACAGCGTGGAGATGAGCGGATTCGAGCCTTCCGCTGTCCGGGGGTAGGGCGCTCTGCCGCGCGAAACACGGGTTTGACCAATGCCCGCGGGAAGTGGGTTGTGTTCCTCGACGATGACGACCTCGTGGCGGACACGTTCGCGGCGCGCATGTTGGAGGCGGCCTCTGGCGCCTACGCCTGCTGCTGCGAGGCAGTGGCGTTCGACGCCGCGCTCGAGCAGGAAGTGTCTGCGTCGCGCATCCTGCACGGCCCGGCCGGCTCGGCCGGAACGCGAGGGTTGATAGCCGTACCGCTGCCGGACACGATCAATCTTGCAGACCTCATCCTCGCCAACCTCTTCCCGATAAACGCCGTGCTTGTGGAGAGGAGGACGCTCCTCCGCCTCGGCGGCTTCCGTCCTGGCCTCGATTTCGCCGAGGACTACGAGCTGTGGCTCCGGCTAATCTCGGCGGTCGGACCGATTCCGGTTCTCCATGAACGCCTCGCTCTCGTTCGGAGCCACGAGCAGCGCAGCAGCCGCGATCTCGGGCGGATGGCGGAGTCCGCCATTTCGGTCATTCGTGAATGCCTCGAACGCGAGTCAGGAACAGGCAGGCTCCCACCCCGCGGGCTCGTAAGGCGTAGGATCGCTCGCCTGGCTCGTGAGCAGGCGTACGCCGCTCTGCTCGAAGGGGACAGCCGCTCTGCCCGCAATGCCGCGATGGAGAGCGTGAGAACCTGGCCGTGGTCGCTGAAGGGCTGGTTGTACCTGGGCCTGGCGCCTACACCTCGATCTTATCTCGGGTTGCGCGCCGTGTTCCTCTCGACCCTTCCTCGCAGGGCCCGGGGAGCACACCGCTGTTAGAATCAATGCCGATGCGCGAATGGACGCTGAGGAGCTGATACCCGGTCCAGCCACTTCGGTGCTCGTGATCGGCCCCGAGCGGGGATGGACTTCGTTGCGGCTGCGCGAGCTATGGGAGTATAGGGAACTGCTGTACTTCTTCGTCTGGCGGGACGTCAAGGTCCGGTACAAGCAGACGGTGCTCGGCGCGGCGTGGGCGATCCTCCAGCCCCTGATGAGCGCGGCCGTGTTCACGGTCTTCTTCGGCCGTCTCGCCGGAATCCCCTCGGACGGCGTGCCCTACCCTCTGTTCGCCTACGCCGGCCTGCTCGTGTGGACGTTCTTCTCCCAGGCCATTTCCCAGGCCGGCGGCAGCCTCGTCAGTTCGGCCAATCTCATCACGAAGGTGTACTTCCCGCGCGCGGTCGTCCCGGCCTCGAGCGTGCTCTCGGGCCTGGTCGATCTCGCCGTCGCCACGCCCGTACTGGTGTTGCTGATGGTCTACTACGGCGTCAATCCCGGCGGCCGGCTGATCCTCGTACCCGTGGTCCTGATCCTCGCCGTGGGATCCGCGTTCGGCGTCGGACTCTGGTTGTCGGCGCTCACCGTCGAGTACCGCGACGTCCGTTACGTCGTGCCGTTCCTCGTCCAGATCTGGCTGTTCATGACCCCGGTGATCTACCCGGCGTCCCAGGTCGGCCCTCTCCTCGCTTCGCGGGGCCTTCCGGTGTGGCTCCTCGGACTGAACCCGATGGCGGGGGTGGTCGAGGGGTTCCGCTGGGCCGTAGTGGGAACGCCGACGGCACCCTGGTCGCTGCTCGCCTCGAGCGCGCTCTTCGGCGCGGCCGTCCTGGTGAGCGGCGCGTTCTACTTCCGCGCCACGGAGAGGTCGTTCGCCGATGTGGTGTGACCCTCCGCGGCCCGATGAAGTGGCGGTGGCCCGATGAGTCGGCCGACGATCCGCGTCGAGGGGCTCGGCAAGCAGTATCGGATCGGCCAGCGTCTCCCCTACAAGTCGCTGCGCGAGTCGATCATGCGCGCGTTGGCCCGCGGCGCGCGGCTGCGACCCGGCCGCGCGCGCGAGACGATCTGGGCCTTGCGCGACGTCTCTTTCGAGATCGGCGAGGGCGAGGTCGTCGGCGTCATCGGACGCAACGGCGCCGGGAAGAGCACGCTGCTCAAGATCCTCTCGCGCATCACCGAGCCGACCGAGGGCCGCGTCGAACTGCACGGCCGCGTCGGCTCGCTCCTTGAGGTCGGCACCGGCTTCCACCAGGAACTCACCGGTCGAGAGAACATCTACCTGAACGGCGCCATCCTCGGCATGAGGAAGGCCGAGATCGAACGGAAGTTCGACGAGATCGTCTCCTTCGCCGAGGTCGAGAAGTTCATCGACACGCCGGTGAAGCACTACTCCTCGGGCATGTACCTGCGGCTGGCGTTCGCCGTCGCAGCACACCTCGACCCTGAGATTCTGCTCGTCGACGAGGTCCTCGCCGTCGGCGACGCCGCATTCCAGAAGAAGTGCCTTGGCAAGATAGGCGACGTGTCCCGCACCGGCCGGACCGTGCTGTTTGTTAGCCACAACATGAGTGCACTCGCCAACCTCTGCCGAAGGATCCTCTGGCTCGGCGGTACCCTCGTCCGGGCCGGGGACGCGCAGGCGATCATCCGAGATTACCTCGCCTCGCTCGCGCCGTCATCGGGTGTGCGGGTCTGGCCCCCTGTGGACGACGATGCGCGGCGGGGACCGCTCGCGCTCAACCGCGCGGCCGTCGAAGCGCCCGACGGACGACCCACCGAGGACTTCGACAACCGGCAACCGATCCGGATCTCCGTGCGCTACTCGCTCGCCGAACGGCTCTCCCAGTTCAGGCTATGCGTTCGGCTGCTCGCGAGCGACGGCGTCACCGTCTTTCAGAGTTGTGACAGCACCAACGTGGCTTGGGACGACCGACCGCGCGAGCCAGGCGCGTACGAAAGCTCGTGCATCATTCCCGGGCGACTCCTAAACGAGGGGCTCTACACCGTCAACATCAGCGCGGATGTACCCTTCGTCAAGGTCCTCGCGGTCGAGGACGCGGCTCTCTCGTTCCGGGTCGTGCAGCTGAGCAGCCTGGGCGACCGTTTCGCCGAGCGGTGGCCCGGCGTCATCTGCCCGCCTCTAGAATGGGAGGTGGTGCGGCTCGACGCCCCGAAGACCAGGGGCGCAGAAGGGCATGCGGAGGTGCGATGAAGGCCGTCATTCTAGCCGGAGGGCTGGGCACGCGGCTGCAGGAGGAGACGTCGGTCAAGCCGAAGCCGATGGTGGAGATCGGCGGTCGACCGATACTCTGGCACATCATGAGCATCTACGCCGCAGGAGGCATCCGCGAGTTCGCTGTTGCGCTCGGACACAGGGGCGACCTGATCAAGCGCTATTTCCTCGACTACTACTCGCTGCGCGGCGACCTTACCGTCGATCTCAACACGGGCGCAGTCAGGGCACACGACGCAACCCGCGAGGACTGGCAGGTACACCTCATTGACACAGGGGCTGCGACCGACACAGGCGGGCGCCTGAAGCGGCTAGCGCCGTTGCTCGCTGATGGTACGTTCATGATGACCTACGGCGACGGCGTGGCCAGGATCGACGTCGGGCGGCTGCTGGCGTTTCACCGGAGCCACGGCAGGCTCGCGACGGTCACCGCCGTGCGACCCCCATCTCGGTTCGGCGGTATGGGGCTGGAGGGTGACGCGGTAGCGACGTTCGCCGAGAAGCCGCAAATCGCCGAAGGCTGGATCAACGGCGGCTTCTTCGTTCTCGAGTCCGAGGTCCTCGACTACATCGACGGCGACCAGACGATCTTCGAGCGGGGACCGCTCGAGCGACTGGCGGCCGACGGCCAGTTGATGGCTTACCGACATACCGAATTCTGGCAGTGCATGGATACCATGCGCGAGCTCCGCCTGCTCGAGAGTCTGTGGGAGAGCGGTTCAGCGCCCTGGAGAATCTGGGAATGAGCGATGTCCTGGAAGTAGCTGCCTCGCCTTGGCCCGGACGGACGGTCCTGGTCACCGGGGCCACTGGCTTCATCGGCTCGTGGCTGGTCCGCCGACTGCTCGACGCCGGTGCGGACGTCGCCTGTCTGGTACGCGACCTCGACCCGCAATCGGAGTTGATCCGCTCCGGCACCGTGGCCAGAACCACCGTCCACCATGGGGATCTCACCGACTACCGATCTATCGAGCGCGCCGTCAACGAGTTCGAGGCGTCCGTCGTTTTCCACCTCGGCGCACAGGCGCTGGTGCAACCAGCGCACCGCTCACCGCTCCCCACGCTCGAGGCAAACATAATGGGTACGGCCAACCTCCTCGAGGCCTGCCGAGTCCACGCCAATCTGGTTCAAGCCACGGTCGTCGCATCGTCGGACAAGGCCTACGGGGAGCACCAAGAGCTCCCGTATCGCGAGGAGATGAAACTGGCCGGTCGCCACCCCTACGAGGTCTCGAAGAGCTGCGGCGATCTGCTCGCGCAGGCCTATCACACAACCTTCGGGGTGCCGGTGGCTGTGGCTAGGTGCGGCAACGTCTACGGAGGGGGCGACCTGAACTGGAGCAGAATCGTCCCAGGTTCGATTCGCTCCCTCCATTTCGGCCAACCGCCCGTCGTGCGCAGCGACGGCTCTTTCGTTCGTGACTACGTCTTCGTCGAGGACGTGGTCGCCGCCTATTTGGCGCTCGCCGAGGCACTGCTCGCCGGCAAAGTCGCCGGGGAGGCGTTCAATTTCGGTCCGGAAAGACCGGTCGAAGTTTCAGACTTGGTCACCAGGATCCGATTGCTGATGGGAAGGAGTGATGTGAGGCCGCGAATCCTGGGGACCGCCGTCGGAGAGATCCGCAGCCAGTATCTTTCGGCCGAGAAGGCTCGCCGGGTCCTCGGCTGGGAGCCGCGCATCGACCTTGACCGAGGACTGCGTGAGACCATTGATTGGTATCGCGCGTACTTCACCCGCTGACGACCGGGTCATCTGGCGCGGCCGGAAGGTCCTGGTCACCGGCGCGACCGGATTCATCGGCAACCATCTCTGCCAGGCACTGGCCTCTCGCGGCGCCGCGGTCCATGCGGTCGCGCGGTCGGCAGCACCGGGCAGTTCCCTCGCCGGCGGCGTGACTCACGCCGGCGATCTCGCCGACGTACACATCGCACGCGCGGTATTCGAGGCGTCTCGTCCCGAGGTCGTCTACCATCTTGCCGGGGCAGTGGCCACGGCGGTCGACCCCGAACTCGTCCAACCGACGCTGCGCAGCAACCTTCTTACCACGGTCAGCCTGCTCGAGGCCGCCCGCGAGACTGGTTGCGGCCGCGTCGTTGTCGCGGCTTCGGCGGACGAGCCCCGCCCAGGCGAGCCGCCCCGAACGCCGTACGCCGCGTCACGGGTGGCTTCCAGTCTGTATACCCGAATGTACTGCGAGGCCTTCGGCGTGCCGGCGGTGTTGGCCCGTATCTTCCTCGCCTACGGGCCTGGCCAGAATCGCAGCCGTTTGGTCCCGTACGTGCTGCGGTGTGCGTTTCGAGGAGAACTCCCCGCCCTGCGCTGTCCAGAGCGTCGCTGTGACCTTGTCTTTGTCAACGACGTGGTCTCTGCCCTGTTGGCGCTGGCCGATTGCCCGGTTGCGGCCGGTGCAGCGGTCGACGTTGGGTCGGGGGAAGCCGTAGCAGTCCGAGACGTGGCCGCACTTGCCTTCCGCGTCGTATCCGGCCATGGCGAGACTGGACCGTCGTCCGGCGCGTGCAGCGACGATTCTGGCGGCGACGGCGTCGCGGACACCGGGCGCACGGCGGCGCTGACCGGCTGGCAGCCACGCTGGAGCTTGCGCGAGGGACTCGAGGCAACGTTCTCCTGGTTGCGCAGCGTCGAGGAGACATGAACGTGGAGAGCAAGCATTTGCTGCGGCAGAAGATCCTCGAACTAGTCTCGGCGTACCACGTCAAGGCGTTCGCCCAGGCACCCTTCGTTGCCGGACAGGCGCCGGTGCCCGTCTCCGGACGTGTCTTCGACGCCCGCGAGCTTGTCAGCCTGACCGAGGCGGTGCTTGACTTCTGGCTAACCAGCGGGCGCTTCGCAGATGACTTTGAACGTGGTCTCGAGGCGGTGACCGGGGTGCGTCACGCCGTCCTCTGCAACTCCGGGTCGTCGGCGAACCTGCTGGCAGTTTCCGCACTCTGTTCGCCAGTGCTCGGCGAGCGCCGACTTGTACCGGGAGATGAGGTCATCACCGTTGCTGCTGGTTTCCCGACCACCGTCGCTCCAATCATCCAGAACGGATTGGTCCCGGTGTTCATCGATATTGACTCAGAAACCCTCAACGTGCGCCCCGACCTCGTCGAAGCGGCAGTGGGGCCGCGCACCCGCGCCGTGGTTATCGCGCACACCCTCGGCAATCCGTTTGACTTCGATGCCGTCGCTAAGGTGGCTGAGCGCCACCGCCTCTGGCTGATCGAGGACGCCTGCGACGCCCTGGGTGCAACCAGCCGTGGGCGCGCCGTCGGCTCACTTGGCGAGCTGGCCACGCTCAGCTTCTACCCAGCCCACCACATCACCACCGGTGAAGGCGGAGCGGTCCTGACGAACGACGGCCAGCTCAAGCGCGTGGTCGAGTCCCTCCGGGACTGGGGGCGCGACTGCTGGTGCGCGCCGGGGAAGGACAACACCTGCGGGCGGCGCTTCAACTGGCAGCTCGGATCGCTTCCGCCCGGCTACGATCACAAGTACACCTACTCTCACCTTGGCTACAACCTGAAGATGACCGACCTCCAAGCTGCGGTCGGTATCGCCCAACTCGACAAGCTCCCTGGCTTCATAACGGCGCGGAGGCGCAACTGGCAACGGCTAGCCGAAGGACTGCACCCGCTCGAGGAATACTTGGTGATGCAGCGGGCGACGCCGAACTCTGAGCCCAGCTGGTTCGGTTTCGCGATCACCGTAGCTCCAGCGGCGCCATTCACCCGAGCCGAGTTGATCGCCTACCTGGATGCGCGCCGGATCGCCACGCGCTTGCTGTTCGGGGGCAACCTACTCCGGCAGCCAGCGTTTGGGGGCGTCACGCACCGCGTCGCCGGTGAGTTGCTTGCCACCGACACGGTGATGGAGCGGACCCTCTGGCTCGGGGTTTTCCCTGGCCTCACCTCCGAGATGCTCGACTTCGTGGTCGACTCGGTGTACGACTTCGTGCATCGGCGGCAGGGGAGGTAGGCGATGACCAATCAACCCTGGCTAGTTACCGGAGGCTGCGGCTTCGTCGGCAGCAACCTAACCGACGCCTTACTTTCCGACGGCCTCGACGTCACGGTCCTCGACAACCTCAGCCGGCACGGGTCGCCGGTCAACCTCGCTTGGCTGCGTACGCGCCACGGTAGGGACTGGCGGTTCGTCGAAGGCGACGTACGAGACGGCGACCGACTCCAAGCATTGCTCCGCGAGCTCCGGCCGGCCATCGTCGCCCACCTCGCCGGACAGGTTGCAATGACAACGAGTCTCGCAGACCCGCGACTCGACTTCGAGGTGAATGCGGCCGGAACGTTCAATCTCCTGGAAGCCGTCAGGCGCGGCTCTCCCGACTGCAGGGTACTGTACTCCTCGACCAACAAGGTCTACGGAGCGCTTGAGGGGGTGCGCGTCGAGGAGCGGCCGACGCGCTACGTCCTGTGCGATTACCCTGACGGCCTCGACGAGGACTTGCCGCTCGATGGCTGCTCTCCCTACGGTTGTTCCAAGCTGGCGGCAGAACAGTATGTTCGCGACTACAACCGGAGCTTCGGGTTGCGCACCACCGTCTTCCGCCACTCGTCGATGTACGGTGGGCGTCAGTTCGCCACCTTCGACCAGGGATGGATCGGCTGGTTCTGCCTCAAGGCGATCGAGATGGCGGATCCCGCCACGCGCCCCTTCACGATCTCCGGCAATGGCAAGCAGGTCCGCGACGCACTCCATAGCGACGACCTGGTGCGGCTCTACCGGATCGCGGCCGGCGACGATGCCGCAGTCGGCCGCATCTTCAACGTCGGGGGCGGTGCCGTGAACTCCCTTTCTCTCATCGAGCTGTTCGCCGCACTCGAGCGGCTCGTGGGCGCACCGATGCGCTTCGATCGTCTGCCATGGCGCCCAGGTGACCAGCGCGTGTTCGTCTCGAACAACGCGAAGGCCATCGCCGCTCTCGGCTGGACGCCACGCGTTTCGGTCGGTGCCGGCCTCACCGCAATGCTGTCTTGGGCGCGGGAGGTCTCGGCCGGTGCCTGATCCGCTGGTCAGCATCGCCATTCCTGTGTTTAACCGCGAGCGGTTGCTTGACCGGGCGCTCGAGAGCTCCATCGCGCAAACCTACTCCTCCGTCGAAGTTGTCGTCTCGGACAATTGCAGCCGCGACAGGAGCTACGAGGTAGCCGCGTCGTGGGCGAGACGTGACAGCCGGGTCCGCGTGATCCGCAACGAGCGCAACCTCGGGCCGGTCGAGAACTGGCGCCGCTGCGTCAACGAGTGCCGCGGAGGCTACCTGAAGATCCTGTACTCCGACGACTGGCTAGAGCCGTCGGCGGTCGCTAAACTGCTGCGGCCGCTGCTAACCTCTGACGCCCTGGGATTCACCTACAGCAAAGCTCAGCTCGAGACGGCGGATGGGCGTGCCTTGACGCTGTACGACGCGGCCCCGGAGGGTGCGATCGACGGCGAGGAGTTCCTCTGGCAGCATCTGCTCGGCAATGTGCCGGTCAGCCCGAGCGCGTTCCTGTTCCGACGGGACGACTTCCTCCGTGTCTTTCCCGCGGAACTCCCGGTGCCCAGCAGCTTGCCCTGCCGCGACTATGGCATCGGCTTCGACGCTGTGCCAGCGTGGCGACTTTGTCTGGAGCGGCCGTTCGTCGTTCGAACTGCCGATGCGGTCGTGCACTTTGGCGAGTCAACGCGCGGCGAGAGGAGCTTCACTCTCGACCTGCAACACAGCGGGCGCAGTAGTCTGCTCGAGGACTGTTACCTCGCTGCGCTCCTCCACGTGCTCGGCGAGGTTGCCCCGTCTCGCAGTCGATCGCTCGTCAACGCCGGTCTGCTGCTGACCCGTTGGGTATTCCAGCCGGCGAATACGCGGCGATCGCTTGCCTCGCTGAAGGCGCTTGCACCACCAGGCTACCGGTTCTGGCGAGTCCGGCTTGCCGATCAGCGGGTTCTCCGGTTGCTCGCCGCCGGGCTGCGTCGCCGCTCACGGCAGAGAGAGGTCACATGAGGAGGCGCTGGGCGCTCTGTTATCCTCGTCCCGATGCCCGCGCCGACGCGAGTCTCGGTGATTGTCCCCACGCTCAACAGCGCCGAGTTCTTGAGTGAAACACTGGACTCGCTCGTCGGACAGCGCGAGGCTCAGCTTGAGGTCTTGGTCGTAGACGGCGGGTCGACGGACGGAACGCTCGAGATCGTCCGCGCCGCCGAGACCAGGCTCCTCCTGCGGTGGATCTCGGAACCCGACCGCGGGCAGGCCGACGCGATCAACAAGGGATTCACCATGGCTTCAGGTCAGATCGTCAGCTGGCTCAATGCCGACGACTGCCTGACCTCCGGGGCGCTGGCACGCGTGGTGGATCTCTTCGCCCGGGAGCCAGACCTCGACGTGCTCTCCGGACTCGGGATCCTTGCCGGTCCGACCGGCAACTTCATCAAGATCATCCCCGAGACTCCTATTCAGGTCATCGGCGACCTGTATCGATTCGGTTGCCACATCTGCCAGCCGTCTACGTTCCTCCATCGGCGTGTGATCGAACGTCACGGGCCCCTGGACGCCTCCTATCACTATGCACTCGACTTCGAGTACTGGCTGCGGATCGGGCGGTCGGTCAGGTACATGTTCGTACCGGAGATTCTCAGCTCCTTTCGACTCCACCCGGGCTCCAAGACGGTGGCCGCCCAGCGCCGGTTCTGGGCAGAGGAGTGGCGCGCCTTCCGCCGCCACGGAGGCTCGCGGCGAAGTCCGTTCGTGCTCGCCCATCTCTACCATTCCCGAGTCAGGTGGGCGGCCTATCTCGGCCTCGCTCCCGCCCGATGGCTCCTCTGGCCGCTTTTCGGTCTGTCTCGCGGAGAGTGGTTAACCCCTGGTTTGCCACCAGTGCTTACCCGTCAGGCCAGTACGGGCGCACCGCTGCAGTCGGCCTCGGACTGAGTCCCCTCTCCGCCGGTTGGCGTGGCGGGCGATGGGTTTGCCGGTGGGCTCCCGCATCCGGCCCTGAGCGCATCCGGCAGCCGTTGTCACCGACCGGGCGAAGGACTAGCATGCCGGGTCCGGGAGGCGTCCATGCGTCTGGTCGAGTGCGTTCCCAACATCTCAGAGGGCCGGCGGGCCGAGGTGTACGAGGCCGCGGCGCGCGCCGCGGCGTCGGCGCCGGGAGTCACGCTGCTCGACGTCGACCCGGGCGCGGAGACCAACCGCACGGTGATCACCTTCGTCGGCGAGCCGGACGCGGTTCTCGAGGGGGCGTGGCGTCTGGCGGCGGCGGCGCTCGACATGATCGACATGAGCGCGCATCGGGGCGCCCACGCGCGGCTGGGCGCGGTGGACGTCGTGCCGTTCGTCCCGGTCTCCGGCGTGACCATGGACGACTGCGTCGAGTTGGCCCGGCGTCTCGGCGAGCGACTCGGCCGCGAGAGGGGCATCCCGGTGTTCCTCTACGAGTTCGCCGCGTCGGCGCCGCACCGGCGCAACCTCGCCGACATCCGCGCCGGCGAGTACGAGGGGCTGGCGGGCAAGCTCGAGGACCCCGCCTGGCACCCCGACTTCGGCCCCGCGGCGTTCGTGCCGCGCTCCGGTGGGTGCGTGATCGGCGCGCGCACGTTCCTGGTCGCCTACAACATCAACCTCAACACCGAGGACAGGCGCCTGGCCACGCGGGTGGCGCTCGACGTCCGCGAGAAGGGCCGGATGCGCCGCGACGAGCACGGCCAGCCGGTGCTCGACGCCAGCGGCCAGCCGGTGTTCGACCCCGGCCTGCTCAAGTCGGTCAAGGCGGTCGGCTGGACCATCCCTGAGTACGGCTGCGCGCAGATCTCGATGAACCTGACCAATCTCGACGTCACGCCGCTCCACGTGGCGTTCGACACATGTGAGGAGCGCGCCACCGACCGCGGGCTGCGCGTCACCGGCTCGGAACTCGTCGGGCTGGTGCCGAAGGGGGCGCTACTGGAAGCGGGCCGCCACTACCTGCGTCGCATGGGCCGTTCGGCGGGCGTGCCCGAGCGGACGCTGCTCGCCACGGCGATCCGCACGCTCGGCCTGTCGGAGATCAAGCCGTTCGACCCGGCCGAGCGGATCATCGAGGAGCGACTCGGCTCGCCTGCCCGGCTGGCCGCGATGACGCTGCGCCGGTTCGCCGACGAGCTGTCCTCCGACTCGCCCGCGCCCGGCGGCGGTTCGGTCGCGGCGCTGGTCGGCGCGCTCGGCGCCGCGCTCGCCGCGATGGTCGCCAACCTCTCGCACGCCAAGAAGGGCTTCGAGGCGAAGCGCGAGAGGCTCGACGTGATCGCCGTGCGCGGCCAGCAACTCAAGGACCGCCTGCTCGGCGCCGTGGATACCGACACCGCGGCGTTCGACCGCCTGCTCGAGGCGATGCGCCTGCCGAAGGGCACGCCCGAGGAGCAGGCGGCGCGCGACGCTGCGATCGCGGACGCCACGGTGGCGGCGATCGAGGTGCCGCTCGGCGTCCTCGAGGCCTGTCCCGAGGTGATCGACCTGTGCCTCGAGATCGGCGAGATCGGCCTGCAGGCGTCGCGCTCCGACGCCGGCGTCGGGGCACAAGTGGCGCGGGCGGCGGCCGCCGGCGCCTACATGAACGTGTGCATCAACCTCCCGGGGCTCGCCGACAAGGACCGCGGCCGGGCGCTCGTGTCCCGGGCCGACGCGGCGTGGCAGGCGACGCTGGAACGGCACGCCCGGGCCGAGGCCGCGATCCTCGCGTCGCTGCGCGCCGCCGCCATCCCGTAGGTCGGTTCCTCCCGCGGCGCACCGAGACACGCAGGCGTGGCGGTTGAACCCGCCACGCCCTCGCGCCGTTCGTGCGGTCCGGCCCGCCGGCCTCGGCCGACCTCGCCGGGCGCCGACGTCACGCCCGGCTTCGTCCCTTCCCCGCATGGTCGAGGAGGAAGTGCGCCAGCGCCGGGAGCAGCAGGATCGCCCCGAGCATGTTGAACAAGAACAGGAACGTCAGCAGCAGCCCCATGTCGGCCTGGAACTTGAGCGGCGAGAAGATCCACGTCACCACGCCGAGCGCGAGCGTCAGGCCGGTGAACACCACGCCGTTGCCGGTGACGGTGAGCGTCTCGCGGTAGGCCTCCTCGAGGCGGTGCCCCGCTTCGAGGAAAGCCTTCATCCGGCCGAAGATGTAGATGCCGTAGTCCACGCCGATGCCGACGCCCAGGGCGGCCACCGGCAGCGTCGAGACCTTCAGCCCGATCTCGAGCATCGCCATCAGCGCGTAGGCGAGCAGGGACACCAGCCCGAGCGGCAGGATGATGCACGCCGTCGCCCGCACCGACCTGAACGAGATCAGGCAGAGCAGGATCGTCGCGGCGAAGACGCCGGCGAGGATGGGGAATTGCGCCGCGTCCACCGTCTCGTTGGTCGCCGCCATCACGCCGACGTTGCCGGTCGCGAGACGAAACTTCAGGTCGTCGCTCTCGTGCTCGGCGCGAAACGCCTTGACCGCGGCGACGATCCGCTCGATCGTCTCGGCCTTGTGGTCGGCGGTGAAGACGAGCACCGGCATCACGGAGCAGTCGGAGTTGAGCAGGCCGGTCGAGGTGTCGATGTAGGTGACCGCCTGCGCGAGCATCGAGGGGTCGCGCGGGATCACCCGCCACTTCAGGCTGCCCTCGTTCCAGCCTGCGGTCAACAGTCGGGCGACCATCGGCAAGCCGGCCACCGACTGCACCCCAGGCACGTTGCGCATGTGCCACTCGAACCGGTCGATCAGCGTGACCTTGTCGTAGTCCGTGCACGCCTGGGGCACGGTCTCGACGATCACTGTGAGCACGTCCACCCCGATCGAGAAGTGTCTGGTGATCACGTCGGTGTCGATGTTGTACGTGGAGTCGGCGTGCAACTCGGGCACGCCGGGGTGGAGGTCGCCGATCTTCACCTGGCGGCCCTTCCATGCGCCGAACGCGAGCAACGCCACGGCCACGGCCACGATCACCGTCGCCTGGCGCGGCTGCGCGAGGCGCGCGACCGCGTTCCACAACGGCTCCATGTGGCGGTGCCGGCGCTTCAGCTTCAGCTCGTAGATCTCGTCGTGGCGGACGAACGAGAGCAGCACCGGGACCAGCCCGAGGTTGGTGAAGATGATCATCGCCACGCCGAGCGAGGCGGTGATCGCCATCTCCTGGATCATGCGGATCTCGATGAACAGGATGGTGACGAACCCGATCGTGTCGGTGAGCAGCGCGATGCTGCCCGGCAGGAGCAGGCGGCGGAAGGCCTGCCGCGCCGCCTCCTCGCTGCTCGCCCCGGCGAACACCGCGGCGCCGTGGGCGCTGACCATCTGCACGCCGTGGCTGACGCCGATCGCGAAGACCAGGAACGGCACCAGGATCGACATCGGATCGATGCCGAAGCCGAGCAGCGGCAGGAGCCCGAGCTGCCACACCACCGCGATCAGAGACGAGGCGAGCGGCACGACGGTGAGCTGGAACGACTGCGAGTACACGTAGACGAGCAGGGCGGTGACGACGAAGGCGATGAGGAAGAAGAGCACCACCCGCGTCGCGCCCGCCGAGATGTCCCCGATCACCTTGGCGAAACCGATGATGTGGTAGTCGAAGTCGACGCCGACGGTGCCGTTGGCGTACTTCGCCCGGATCGCCTCGAGCTGCGCGGCGACGTCGAGGTAGTCGAGGCGCTCGCCGGTGTTGGGGTTGATCTCGAGCAGTTCGGCGCTGACGATCGCGGCTGAGAAGTCGTTGGCGACCAGCCGTCCGACGTACCCGGACTTGAGCAGGTTGCGACGCACCCGGTCGAGGCCCTCGGGCGTCGGGCTGAAGTCCGCCGGGATGACGTTGCCGCCCGAGATCCCGTCCTCGACCACCTCGGTGAAGCGCACGTTCGGGGTGAACAGCGAGCTGACCCGCGTGCGGTCGACGCCCGGGATGAAGAACACGTCGTCGGTGATCGAGCGCAGCACGGAGAAGAAGTGCGGGTTGAAGATGTCCCCCTGTCGCACCTTGAGCGCGATGAGCACGCGGTTGGCGCCGCCGAACTCGTCGCGGTGCTTGACGTACGTCTGCATGTACTCGTGCTTGAGCGGCAGCAGCTTGGCGAAGCCGGCGTCGATGCGCAGCCGCGAGGCGCTGACGGTCATCAGGACGGTGACGACGGCGAACACGACCAGCACCATGCGGCGGTGGCCGAAGATCAGGTTCTCGAGCCAGCGGGTCATCGCTCCCCTCCCCTCACCTGGCCGCCGCGCCGCCGGCCGGCAGTTGCTGCGTGCGGACACCGAACTCACCGGCCACGACGATCGAGGTCTCCGAGGTCGGGACGGCCGACGCGATGCCCAGCCGGTCACGCTGCTGCTGGAGCGCGAACGAGCGGCCGCCGTCGTCGCTGACCAGCACCGAGCCCGCCAGCCCGACCAGCACGATCCTGCCGTCGGCGAGTCTGCACGCCGACGTGAGCATGGCGTCGACGCCGGTCCTCACCTCGAGCCAGTTCGCGCCGCCGTCGTCGGAGCGGTAGGCGTGCCCGCGCAGGCCGAAGAGCAGCAATGCCCGCCCGTCGAGAGGCAACGTGCCGAAGAGCGAACCCTCGTACGGCGAGGGCAGTTCCTTCCAGCTCTCTCCGCCGTCGTCGGAGGTGAGAACGATGCCCTGCTCGGCGGCGACGTACAGCCTGCCGTCCGCAGTACGCGACAAGTGGTGGAGGTGCGCGTCGCCGTCGAAGATCGTCCGGCTCTCCCAACTCTGTCCGCCGTCCCGGCTCTCGAGGAACAGCCCGTAGGCCCCGATGGCGAACCCCTGCGTCGGCGAAACGAAAGCGACGTCGAACAGCGGGCTCTCCGTTTCCGGATCGCTGTGCACCAACAGCCACGACTCCCCGCCGTCGCTCGTGCGCAGGATCACCGAGTCGTGACCGACGGCACAGCCGACCGAGCCGTCCGCGAACGCCACCGACGTGAGCATCACGTCTACAGGCGCCGGCACCTGGCGCCAGCTCGCGCCCCGATCGGCCGAGATGAGAATGTGCCCGCGG
Source organism: Acidobacteriota bacterium (assembly GCA_040754885.1). GTDB lineage: Bacteria > Acidobacteriota > Thermoanaerobaculia > Thermoanaerobaculales > Thermoanaerobaculaceae > JBFMCD01. Next base: position 3,826 of record JBFMCD010000052.1, on the reverse strand, counting down.
TCGCCGACGGCGACCAGTCGCTCGCCGACGGCGGTCACGTCGAGCAGCAGCGAGCGCGCCGCCATCGGCGCGATGATCGCCCCACCCCGGTCCTTCGCAGCGACCCACCCCGCCCCCGCGACGAACGCGAGGCCGACCACCACCCACCAGCGCCTGCTCATGGGACCCCCAATCCGCTCGGACGAGCACGATCACGGTCCGGCCGGGGCGTCGAGGCCCCGGCCGGACCGGCACGTCGGGTCAACGTCAGCGAACGCCCTCGCGGCGCAGCGCGTCGGGGGCGAAGTCGGCTTCGTCGATCTTGATCGTGAAGTCGAACGGCGCTGTTTCGTTGCTCAGGCCGTACGCCAGGTAGCGACCGGCCTGCAGGTCGGTGTGCACCTCGGCCGTCACCCAGGTGGTCGGCACGTCGTAGTAGTTGATCGGGAACCCCTCGGACACGCGCCACAACTGGTCGCGGTTGTCGTAGGTGTCGACGACGAGAATCTGCCAGCTGTCCTCGTCGACGTAGAACGTGCGCCGCTTGTAGATGTGTCGGGCGTCGGCCTTGAGGGTCGCGTCGACCACCCACACACGGTGCAGCTCGTAGCGCAGGTGTTCCGGGTTGACGTGAAGCGGCGTGAGGATGTCCTTGTACTTGAGCGAGCCGCTGTGCAGCGCGTAGGCGTTGTACGGCACGTACATCTCGCGCTTGCCCACCAGCTTCCAGTCGTAACGGTTCGGCGCGCCGTTGAACATGTCGAGGTTGTCCGACGTGCGCATCCCGTCCGAGGCCGTGCCCGGGTTGTCGTAGGCGACGTTGGGCGCGCGGCGCACGCGGCGCTGGCCGGGGTTGTACACCCAGGCGTCGCGCGGCTGCTTGATCTGGTTGAGCGTCTCGTGGACGAGCAGGATGCCGCCGGCCAGGCGCGCCGGCGCCAGCACCTTCTGCTTGAAGAGGAGGATGCGGTTGCGCAGCTTCTCCTCGGTCATCCCCTGGAGGCTGTAGAGGGCGAGGAAGTCCTCCTCGAATTCCACGATCGTGTACTGGCCGCCACGGGTCGGAGCCGCCTGGACGAACATCCGGTGCGACTGGCCGCCGCGGTAGCGCAACAGGTGGTTCCAGATCACCTCGATGCCGGTCTTGGGGATCGGGAAGGGAATGCCGTTGAGCGCCGACTCGACACCGTTGCCGCCCTCGGCCAGCCTGGCCGTGGCCGCCGTCTTCTTCGTCGCGTCGTAGATCCACTGCGGCGCCGAGGCGCTGCGGTGCGACGGGTAGACGGCCATGCGGTACGACGGGTAGGCCTTGAGCATGGCCTTGTGGCCTTCGGTCAGCATGGCGTCGTACTGGTTCATGGTGGCGGCCGTGATGGTGAAGAGCGCCTTGTCGGCCGCATAGGGATCGGGGTGGCGCATACCCGGCTTGAAGCCCGCCGGCGGCGTGGTGATGCCGCCGTTCCACGCCGGGATGCTCCCCGCCGCGTTTGCCGCCTTCTCGCCGCCGAGCGGAGTCAGGTCGGCGCCAAGCCGGGCGAGGTCCTGCGGACCCAGTTCACCCCACGCGAAGGTCGCCGCGACCGTCACCAGGGCCGCGGCGCCGAGAACCTTCATAGCAGTGTTCACTCGCATCGCCGTCCTCCGATCTCAGAACGAGAACTTCACGTTCGCCGCGACGAAATCGCGGTCGGTGAGCAGGTTGTAGCGGTTCGCCCCGTTGTACTGGGTGTAGCTGACGTCGAACTCCCAGTTGATCCGGTACGTCGCGGCGAGGCCGAGCGTGAGGGCGTTCCGGCCGTCGATGAAGTTCCCGCCGGGGCCCGGCGACAGCCCCTGGACGTCGTGCGCCCAGGAGAAGCGCGGCGAGAGGTTGACGGCGCCGATCACGTTGTTGTAGTCGAGGCGCCCGGCCAGCACGTAGCCCCACGCGAGTTCGTCGGGGAACGCCGCCTCGGGTTCGGTGTGGGGCTGGACCGCGTACTGCTGGTGGATCGGGTTCCCCGACACGTACGTTCCCGGTCCCTCGAGCCGCAGTTCGGCCTTCTCCGGGAAGTCGTGAACGTACCCGACGGCCGCTTCGGCGACGAACACGAACTGGTCGGCGCCGAGCACCGTGCTGAACGCCTTGGTCGCGGTCATCTGCAACTGGGAGGTGTCGAACCGGCGGTACCCCTCGATCTCCTCCTCCCACCCGTACGCGCCGAGCTGGTTGGTGCCGGCGAGCAACCCGCCCACGCCGACCAGGCGCGCGTAGCCGGGCTGGTACGGCGCAGGCAGGGCAGCCACGTTGATCAGCCGCAGCGGCGTCAGCGCCGCGTAGAGCAGCTCGAGGTCGTCCACCTGCAGCGGCACGTCCTGCCGATACGAGTACTCGCCCTGCAACGCGATGCCGCTGCTCCCGAGCTGGGTGTTGAAGCTCAGGCCGTACAGCGTGATGTCCTCGGGATAGCTGAGGAAGTAACGGGCGGAGGACGCGTAGTTGAGCGACCCGTTGAACGGGGGGCCAGGCGGCATCGGACTCGCGGCCGTCCCGGTGATGGCGTTGATCACCGGCAGGCGCGAGTGATAGTTCATGTAGTAGAGGCCGAACTCGGTGCCGGCGAGCGCCGGGACGAACCAGCGCAGCGCGACGCCGTACTGCCCATCGTCCGACGCCTCGCGATCGGCGGTGCGCGGCACGACCGCCCCGATCGGGTTGGTCGGCGAGGGACCGATCGGAATCGTGTCGGGGACCGAGCCGAACCCGAGCATCACCCTGCTGCCGCCCATACCGGCGAGGTCGGTGGTCGAGAAGTAGGTTCCCGGGGGATCGATGATCGTCTCTTCCCAGGCGTACTGGTAGAACATCTCCAGTGCGACGTTCTGCGACAGACCCAGGGACATCGAGACCAGGCCGACCGGCAACAGAGCGTCGCGCAGTTCGGCGCCGGGGACGCGCAGGACGCTGACGTCGACCGGGTTGATGACGTTGATCCCGTTCTGGATGAAGGTGCTCTCGCCCCAACTCAACACCTGGTCGCCGGCGCGGAACTCGACCGGGACCTTCCCGAGGTTGAACCTGAGCCAGACGAACGCGTCGCGTAACTCGACCCGACTGCCGACCCGCTCGAGCGCCTCGTCGGTGAGCGGCGAGCGCGCGCGGTCGCCGTCCTCGTTTTCGTAGTCGTAGAAGCCGAAGCCGCGGACGAACGCCCCGACGTTCTTGTAGCTGATCTCGAGCTCCGAGGTCAGCTTGAAGGCGTTGCTGAACAGTCCCTTTTCGTAGTTGAGGTTGCCGTCGTCGCCGTTGACCGAGTACGCGGTGCCGCCGTTGGACAGGCCGATGATCGCCCTGTCCGGGTCCTCGAGGCGCCACGCCGCGCCGTACGACAACGTGTTGCCCCAGCTGATCTTGAAGTCTCCCGACTGGTAGTCGATGGCCTGCGTCGGAACCGCCGCGAACAGCAGCAGAGTCGCGAGCCAGACCAACCCCATCTTCCGGGGTAGACTTCCCCACAGACGCACCGTCTTTCCTCGCATGACCTCTCCCTTCCTCAAGACAAAGCTGTCCTGAGGCTAGCATGGGCGACACTGCTGTCAAGATGCGAAAGCCCCGGTCCCACGCCGCCTTCGACGCCGCACCGCGGCACGGAAGTGCGGCATCCAGGCGCGGAGAGGCCTCAGGAACCTGGGAAGAAAAAAGAAGAGGTGGTGCACGAGCACCACCCGGAGGGAGCGGCCAGCTACCACCTTGCCCGCGCAGTCTCGCCGCGTTGCTGCTGTGACGCAATCCCACGAACGTGGGATACGGGACAGGAGGGGAGCAGAAAGCGAAAGCGGGGCCGCACGCGGCCCCGCCCCTGGCTCG
>JBFMCD010000051.1:0-28618 GCA_040754885.1 Acidobacteriota bacterium | reverse complement strand
GGCGAGGGCGTCATGGCCTCCCCTCGCCGCGACCGTCGCCGGCGTGCTGCCGTCGTCGGCAGCGGCGTTCGGATCCGCGCCGTGATCGAGCAAGGCGCGGGCCATCTCGCTCGAGCCGTGCGCCGCGATCGAGAAGGAGACGGACCATCTCCAGCGCTGTTTCGGGATCGCGATGCGCGGCCGCGGCGTGCAGCACCGTCACCCGCATGGCATTGGCGGCGGGAGTGTTCGGGTCGGCGCCCGCGTCGAGGAGCGCGCGCAGGCACGGGAGACGGCCGAAGAACGCGGCCAGCGCCGCGGGAGTGAAGCCGTCCGGAGCACACGACCGGGCGCTTTCAGGCTCGTCCGCGAGCACGGCGGCAAGGCGCGTGTCGTCGCCGACCGCCGCCGCCTCGAACACGTCGAGGGAACCCTTGAACCGCGCGAGCAGGTCCCGCACCGCGGCATGGCCGGCGTATGCAGCGAGGAGCACCGCGGAGACGCCGGATGCATCGCGGCGCGCGGCCAGCGACGGATCGGCGGCGAGTGCGTGTCCGACAGCGTCGAGATCGCCCGCCGTCACGGCGGCCAGGAAGGCTTCGGTGTCGGTCATGGAGCCCTCGCTCGCACTCCAGAACCACCGTCGGGGGGCGACATTCCAAGCGGCCCTGAGGTTCCGGCTTGCGGCTGTTCGATCCGGGCGGTAGACTCCGCGGGCCGGCGCGGAGAGGTGCTGGAGTGGCCGAACAGGGCTGCCTGCTAAGCAGTTGTCCAGGGTAAACCTGGACCGGGGGTTCGAATCCCCCCCTCTCCGCCACTTCCCTTGCCGAGGCCCGCCGGCTCCACCGGTAGTTCGAGTGCCGAGAGCAACGCCACGACATGTGAGGAGAGGGGGTGGATGAGAAGCCCCGGAGGGCGTGTGTGTTGGGGGAGGAGAGCGGGGGTTGGGTGGGAGGTTGGTAGGGGTGATGGAGGTGAGAGGGCGAGGCCGAATTCACTTCGGCCGAGCCGGGGGGCTCGGGGCGGAGGAGGCTGCGGGGTTGGCAGGCGAGGGTAGCCACGCATCCGAGCGGAGGGGGGCGGTGGCGCCGAACGACGGAGAGCGGACGACGGGCAGCGGACGGGAACCCGATCGGGCATAATCGTCGGCGCCGTTGGAGCGGCGAGGAGGGCGCATGGGTTGGCGGTTCGGTGCGGTCGCTGTGGTGGTGGCGCTGACGGCGCAGCCTTCGTGGGCGCAGTGGATGGAGGAATCGGGGCGCCATGGCAAGGGGCAGGGCGCGATCGTCGTCCGGGACGGCGCTCCCGTCTACGAAGACGAGTCGAGTACCGAGGTGATCCGCAGCTTGAAGCGCGGCGACGCGGTCGCCGGCATGCACCGCATGGCGATCGTCATTCAGTACGAGTTCGTCGAGGAAAACGGACGGGTGCGCGTCATCTATCCGAGGAAGGGCTCGTCCAAGCCGGAGTCTGGTTGGATGGACCCTGACGATCTGTCCACGTTCACGTACAGCTGCGGCTGCGAGGACGACTGCATTCCCTGGGCGGCATCGTTCGGGCCGACGCGCTACAACCCGTGCTTCCAGGAAGCGCGCGACGAGAAGCTCGACAAGCTGCGCGCGATCTGGGCCAAGTAGGCGGAATCACGAAGCGGTCGAAGCCAGCAGGCCGCGGGCGAAGGCCGCCAGCTCGCCGATCGAGGCGCCGACGTGGAGGTTCTCCGCCGTCGGTGTCCCTCCGACCAGGCCCCGTCCCCCGACGACCACGCTGACCCCTGCAGGTTCGACATCGCGTGAGAACCGCTCGATCGACCCTCGCAGCGCCGCCGGGTCCGTTGTGGTCGACACGCTCAGCCAGACGAGCGCCGGTCGCATGTCCCGGCATGCCCTGTGGAGCGTCTCGAAGGGTGTCTCCGGGCCGAGATTGATGGTGCGGAAGCCCTCGGCGGCGAGCGCCGTCGCAGCCGTGAGCGACGGCAGCAGGTATGGATCGCCCGGGGGCGCGCCGCCCAGGGCCAACGCCGCGCCGGGCTTCTCGGGGAACGCGGTTCTCAGGCGGTTGAGCGCCTGGACGCAGACGTCGGTGGCTCGATGCTCGAGGAAGATGCCGTTCGCGTCGTGACGCCACATCTCGCCGATTCTGGCCATCGCGGCACGAAGGGGACCGTCGGCGATCGCGGCGACGGAACGACCGCTCAGGTAGAGCGAGTGGATCAACCCGCGAGCCTCCGGGGCGGCGCCGGCGAGCAGGAATCGGGTGAGCAGCGCGGCGTCATCGTCGGCGCCCGGCTCGGTGCCTGTTGGCGTACCGGCCTCGGGAAGCCCGAGGAACTCGGGGCGGACGACCGCGATGTGCGACTCGCGGATGAAGCGCACCGCCTCGGAGGTCGGGATGCGGCGGTGGCCGCCCGCAGTGCGCGTGGCGCGGATGACGCCCTCATCCGCCCAACGCTTGATCGACGACTCGCTGACGCCGATCGCTCGGGCCAGATCCCCGGTCGACATGACATTCGATTCTGCCATCTTATGTGACCGTATTGGACGATATGGCATCTAGCTTCATGAAGCCGCGACCTCCATGAGCAATGACAATAAAGCATTTATGTTCAATTGTCAACTCGCCTTTTCCTCTGGATCTTGACAAGACGTCTCAGTATCTTCATAATGACAGACATGAGCGATTTGAACGTTTTTCCGGTTGGCGGAACCACTCACGGCGCCCACCGCGCCATCGACTTCCCACTCTCGGTCGTCCTCCCTCAAGCCGTACCCGCTGAGATGGAAGTGGGCGCCCCGCCCGCGCGGCCGTTCGACGAGAAGAGGATCGAGCGCGCGGTGCGGGAGATTCTCCTCGCGGTCGGCGAGGACCCGGAACGCGAGGGTCTGCGCGAGACTCCGGCGCGCGTCGCCCGCGCGTACCGGGAGATCTTCGCCGGCCTGACACAGGACGCGCGCGAGCACCTGGGCAAGCAGTTCGAGCACGGCGGCGACGAACTCGTCATGGTGCGTGACATCCAGTTTCACAGCGTCTGCGAGCACCATCTGCTGCCGTTCTTCGGCACCGCCTCGATCGCCTACCAGCCGGGGAACGGCAAGGTGGTCGGGCTGTCGAAGCTGGCCCGCACCGTCGAGGTGTTCGCGCGGCGGCCGCAGATCCAGGAGCAGCTCACCGCCCAGGTCGCCGACGCCATCGAGAGGGAGCTGGGTGCGCGCGGCGTGACCGTCGTCCTCGAGGCCGAACACCTGTGCATGAAGATGCGCGGCGCCAAGAGCCCGACCTCGTCGATGCGCACCATCACTCACCGTGGCCTGTTTCGCGAGGACCGGGAGGCGCGCCGGGAGGTACTGTCCGCGCTGGGTGTAACCTCGCGCTGAGGACGGCGGGAGGGTGGTGAACGCACGACGCATCCTGGTCACCGGCGCGAGCGGGTACATCGGCGGCCGGCTCGTGCCGCGCCTGCTCGACGCCGGGTTTCGCGTGCGCTGCCTGGCCCGTTCGAAGGAGAAGCTCGAGGCGCGGTCCTGGTACGGCCGCGAGGGCGTGGAGATCGTCGAGGGGGACGTCGCCGACGGCACGGCGCTGGCCCGCGCCCTGACCGACTGCGAAGCGGCGTTCTACTTGGTGCACTCGATGCTCGTCGCGGGCGACGCCTACGTCGAACGCGACCGCGAACTGGCGCGGTCGTTCGGTGTGGCGGCCAAGGCGGCTGACGTCGGCCGCATCATCTACCTCGGCGGCTTGGGCGAGGAGGGCGCGGACCTGTCCCGTCACCTGTCCTCGCGCCGCGAGGTGGAGTCGGCGCTCGGCGCCGCCGGTGTTCCGGTCACCACCTTCCGCGCCGCGATGATCATCGGCTCCGGCTCGGCGTCTTTCGAGATCCTACGCTACCTGGTCGAGCGCCTGCCCGCGATGATCACGCCCCGGTGGGTCGATACGCCCAGCCAGCCGATCGCCGTGCGGAACGTCGTGCACGCCCTGGTCGCCTGTCTCGACGTGCCGGAGACGGTGGGGCGCACGCTGGACATCGGCGGTCCGGACGTCCTCACCTACCGCGAACTGATGCAGTTGATGGCGTCGTGCCTGGGGCTGCAGCGGCGAGTGATCGTCCCGGTCCCCGTGCTCACGCCGCGGCTTTCGTCGTTGTGGATCCACCTCGTCACTCCGGTCAGCGCCCGCATCGCCCGGCCGCTCGCCGAGGGTCTGCGCAACCCTGTGGTGTGTCGCGACGCCGAGGCGGCCCGGCTCCTGCCGCAGCGCCTGCTGACCGCGCGGGAGGCGATCGAGGCCGCTCTCGGTCGTGTCGAGGCGCATGAGGTGGAAACCTCGTGGTCCGACGCCGGACCGATTCCTGGGGACCCGGACTGGGCCGGAGGCACCTCGTTCGTCGATGTCCGGCGCGTCGAGGTCGAGGCCGGTCCGGCCGATACCTTTCGCGCAGTGTGCCGGATCGGTGGCGGCCACGGCTGGTACGCCGCCGACCTGCTCTGGCGCCTGCGTGGCTTCATCGACCGTCTTGTCGGGGGGCCGGGTCTGCGTCGCGGCCGGCGAGATCCGGAGCAGGTCCGGTTCGGCGACGCCCTCGACTTCTGGCGCGTCACCGGCCTCGAGCCCGGTCGTGACCTGCGCCTGCGCGCGGAGATGAAGTTGCCCGGAGAAGCGGAACTGGAGTTCCGCATCGAGGGGCAGGACGGGGAGACCGAGAGGAGCGTGCTGGTGCAGACCGCCAGATTCAAGCCGCGCGGACTACTCGGTCTGATCTACTGGTATGCCGTGCTTCCGCTCCACGGCGTGGTGTTTCGGGGCATGCTGCGGGGCGCGGCGCGGGAGGCGGAGAAGCTCGCGCGCACGGCGGGCCCGGTCACCGCGGGGCCTCACTCCCAGTCGGGCGCCGGCCGTCCCTTCCACAACCAGACGATGTAGTCCACGGTCGGGGGTTCGACGCCCAGCGCGCGCAGCCTTGACGCCAGCTGGCCGCGGTGGTGTGTGCTGTGACTGGCGACCTGGAGCATCGCGTCACCGGTCGAGACGCGCAGCGGCGGGTCCCTGAACCACGGGATCTCGAGCGTTTCGGTCAGCGATTCCGGCGACGCGTCCGCGAGGTAGGCGGCAATCCGCCGGTGCGTGACCGCCGCGAACGGCCGCAGCGCCTCGAACGTCGCCATCTCCTCCTGGCGCGGCACCTCGACGCGGCGCCGTTGCCAGATCATCCAGAAAGCGTGCTGCACGACGTGAAGGTGGTAGAAGCGCTCCACGATCTCCTCGCTGGAGCGCGCGCCCTCACACCCCTGGACGACACGCCACACGGCGTGGTCGGCCCAGGCCATGTGGCCGAACAGGGATCGGATAACGTCGAGCATCGGCACGCCCTCCCCGGAGGTGCAGCGATGGTATCAGGCGCGCGTCCTCAGCCGACCAGCGCGTCCGCCTGCCAGTCGGAGTGCGGCGTGCGGTTGCGCACCAGCCACCCCCAGAGCAGCTCGCCGTAGCCGCGCTCGGGCACGCCGTGACGGGCGAGGAACGGCGCGAGCGCCCGGCGCAGCGCCGGCAGCCGGTATGCGGGCACGCCCGGGAACAGGTGATGCTCGAGGTGGTAGTTCGACCACAGGAACACGAGATCCCAGAGCAGCGGCGAGCCGCGCATCAGCGTCGCCCAGCGCACCGGGTCCGCGGGGTCGATGTCGTAGTGCTGGCCGAGCCTGTTGAGGGCGAACCACACCGGGAAGAGGAAGAGGAGCGGCAGCGCGTGGACGCGCAGCCACAGACCCCAGCCGGCGCTCGCGACCACGACCGCGGCCAGCCCGACGTGCGCCGCGATCGTGACCCGACGCTCGAGGGCGATCCGTCGTCGCAGCGCCGGCTCGTACGTCGCACTCTCCCTGGCCGCGGCGCGAAAGTAGATGGCGAACAGCGCCGGCGTCCAGTAGAGCAGTTTGAGCAGGCGCGAGGTCCGCTTGGGCGACAGGTGGTGCCGTTTCGGGTCGGCCTCGGGGTCGCCGAGCTCCGCGTGGTGATCGAGGTGCCAGCGGGTGAACTGGCTCGGCGCTATGCCGCACGGCAGGGCGTAGAGGCAGGCCAGCACCCGTTCGACCCGCGGCCGCCGCGCGCCGAACACCAGTCCATGAAGCACCTCGTGGAGGAGGACGGTGCCGTTGAAGGCGAACAGCCCGGCGAGGGCCATGCCGAACGGCCAGAGAAGCGGCGCGCGCTGCTGGGCCGCGAGTGCGACGGCGATCGCTCCCGCGGCGAGCCAGGCGCCGGCCACCGCCAGGTGCCGCGCCGGGCTTCTCCGGGACAGAGCGCGCAGGCGGTCGCGCCCGATCGTTCCGGCCGCCTCGCGGACCACACCCGCCGCAGCGCGCTGCCAGTTCCCCGACCCTGCCATCTCGAGATGCAACCATGCGGGGGACGCCTTCGTTCCCGGCGGTCGGAAGGGGGACAGGGAGCAGGGGAAAGGGAAGAGGGGAGAGCAGGGAGCGGCGACGTCTGGGTGAGTGGGAGGCTATCCGGAGACGTCGAAGCGGGCCGGGTTGAACTCCGGCACCTCGAGCAGGCGGATCACCAGCCCGTGCCGGTCGCGCAGCTCCTCGACGATGCCGCGCAACTCGCCCGCGAGGAGGTGCACGACCTCCGGGTGGGCGCGCACCGCGAACTCGGTCGCCTCCCGGTTCGCGGCGGCGCGCAAGACGGCGCGGCGAATCTCGAGCGCGACGGTCTCGGGGGATTTCACCCGGCCGAGCCCCTCGCAAGTGGGGCACGGCTGGGTCAGGGCGCGCTCCAGCGAGCGCTCGCTGCGCTTGCGCGTGAGTTGGACCAGACCGAACGGGCCGACGGGCCCGAGCAGCGTGCGCGCCCGGTCGCGGGCGAGCGCGCGGCGCAGCTCCTCCTGCAGCGCCTCGCGGTGCTCCTCGACCTCCATGTCGATGAAGTCGACCACGACGATGCCGCCGAGGTTGCGCAGGCGGAGCTGGTGGACGACCTCGCGGGCGGCCTCGAGGTTGATGCGGAACACGGTGTCCTCGAGGTCTTCCCCGCCGACGTACCGGCCCGTGTTGACGTCGATCGCGACGAGGGCCTCGGTCTGGTTGATGACCAGCGACCCGCCGGAGCGCAACCACACCTTGGGCTGGAGCGCCTGTTCGAGTTCGGCATCGATTCCGAACGCCTCGAACATGTCGACCTGGCGGCGGTACAGGCGAACGCGACGGGTCAGGTCGGGCTGGACGCGGTCGAGGAACTCGACGACGCGCTGGTAGGCGTCGGTGTCGTCGACCCAGAACTCGGATATCGCCGGTCCGGCGAGATCGCGCACTGCGCGCAGCACCAGGTCGAGGTCGCGGTGCAGCAGGCACGGTGCGCGGACTTCTTCGCCGCGGGAGCTGACGTGCCTCCACATCGACTGGAGCATCGAGTAGTCGGCGAGGAAGTCGGCGCGCTCGCGCCCCTCGCCGGCGGTTCGCACGATCACCCCGCCACCGACCGCCACCTCGGCGAGCAGCGAGCGGAGACGGTCCCGCTCGGTCTGGTCGGTGATGCGGCGCGACACGCCGATGTGCGACGAATCGGGAAGCAGGACCAGGTAGCGGCCGGGGATGGTCACGTGCGAAGTGGCGCGCGGCCCCTTGGACGAACCAAGCTCGCGGGTGATCTGGACGAGTAGTTCCTGGCCCTCGCGCAAGAGGTCCTGGATCGGCACGGCGGCCGGCACCTCTGCCGCCTCCACCCCCTCGTCCTCGAGCGCCTCGGCGACGTCGTCCACGTAGAGAAAGGCGTCGCGCTCGAGGCCGACATCCACGAACGCCGCCTGCATTCCCGGCAGCACGCGCGAGATCCGCCCCTTGTACACGCTGCCGACAATCGAGCGCTCGCGCACGCGCTCGTGGAGCATCTCGACGAGGACACCGTCCTCGCGCACCGCCACCCGCGTCTCGTACGGCGTCACGTTGGCGTAGACGACCGTCGCCATGAGGCAAGTCTACCTGTTCCTTTCTCTGTTGTCCGTTGCCCGTTCTCGGGCACATCGGCGTGGGCGGTGGGCCGTGAACCTTGGACCGGGACCGGAGACACGAGGGTGTCGAGGCCAGTCCGCGGGGCGTGGGGATCGGGAGGGAGAAGGCCGCTACACGTTGGCGTAGCGCAGGCGCCAGACCGACAGCACCAGGCCCAGTGCCATCGCGGTGGCGAGCACCGACGATCCGCCGTACGACATCAGCGGCAGCGTGATCCCGGTGGTCGGCGCCCAGCCGGTGACCATCGCGACGTTGACGATCACCTCGACCGCCACCACGAAACCGACGGATCCGGCGATCAGCGCGCCGGTGCGATCGCGCGCGTGCAGGCCGACGACGAAGGTGCGGAAGATGAGCAGGGCGTACGCGGCGAGGAGCGCGCCGGCGCCGATGAAACCTGCCTCCTCGGCCCACACGGCGAAGATGAAATCGGTGTGCTGCGCGGGCAGGAAGCGCAGTTGTGACTGCGTGCCCGAGCCGATGCCCTTGCCCACCAGCCCTCCCGAACCGACGGCGATCTTGGACTGGCGCTGCTGGTAGCCGGCGCCGTACGGCGCCCGGCTGGGATCGGCGAACGTCAGGATGCGCTCCTTCTGGTAGGGCTTGAGGTACCACAACCACGCCGCGCCCGCGAGCAGCGCGGCGCCCGCCGCCAGCGCCCCCCACGCGCGCCACGGCAGTCCGCCCAGCCAGAGCGCCGCGAGCAGCACGGGGACGTAGGTGAGCGCGACGCCGAGGTCGGGTTGGAGCGCGACCAGCACGGCGGGCAGGCCGACGACGGCCGCGAGCCTGACGGCGACAGGGAACGAGAGGCGGTCCTGCCGGTGTTCGCTGGCCAGGGCCGCCACGGCGAGAATCGCGGCAACGCGCGCGAACTCCGAGGGTTGAACGGTGTACGTTCCGATCGCCAGCCACGCCCGCGTTCCGGCGCGCAGGGGCGCGGCGACGAGGGTGAAGAGCAGCACGCCGACCGAAGCCAGGTAGAAGAGCGGCGAGAAACGGGCAAGCACGCGATAGTCGGTGAACGCCAGGACGAGCATGAGCGCTCCGCCCAGCCCGAGCCAGACCAGTTGGCGGGTCGCGAACCCGGAACTCGCCAGCGCCTGGGAGGTCGAGGTCTGGGCGAGGTAGGCGCAGGCGCCGATCACGACGACCGCCGCCAGCAGCCACAGGTCAAGGCGCCGCATCGCCGCCTCCGGGAGGATCGGGGATCCGGGGTCCGGGGTCCGGGGTCCGCGTGAGGTCGGACGGGGGAGAGTGGCCGGCCCGACTGCCGTCCTGCGCGGACAGCACCGTCGAGTCGACGTCGGGACCGAAGGCGCGCGCGAGAATCGCGCCTGCGATCGGTGCCGCGACTCCCGCGGCGTCACCGCCGTGTTCCACCACCACGACCACCACGAGCCGGGGCGCGCCGATCGGGGCGTAGCCGACGAACAGCGCGTGGTGGCGCTGCTCCCAGGGAAGGTCCTGCCACCGCACTCCCTCCACCTTGCGGACGACCTGTGCCGTCCCCGTCTTGCCTCCGATCGCGACGGGGAGCGACGCCAGCCGGCGGGCCGTGCCGTGTTCGCCGCTCACGACGTGTTCCATGCCCCTGCCCACAGCGACGAGCGCGTCGGCGGGCAGCCCCAAGGGCCGCCCGCCTCTGTTCTCGCTCGGCACGAGGTGCGGATGGACGAGCGTGCCGCCGTTGACCAGCGCGGCGAACGCGACCGCGAGCTGGATCGGCGTGGTCAGAATCGGACCCTGGCCGATCCCCACCGAGATCGTCTCGCCCCCGTACCACGGTTGACCGCGAACGCGGCGGCTCCACGCGTCGTCAGGAACCAGACCGGAGGCTTCTGCGGCGAGGCCGATGCCGGTCGCCGACCCGAGTCCGAAGGTGCGCGCCCAGGCGCCGAGCCGCTCGATCCCGGCGTCGCGGGCGAGGTAGTAGAAGAACGTGTCGCAGGAGACCTCGATGGCGTCGTACAGGTCGACGTGGCCGTGGCCGCCGCGCAACCAGCACCGGTACGGGTGGCCGTAGATCGTGACCGCCCCGGTGCAGTACGCCTGCGACGAGGGTACTCGCAACCCGTCAGCCAGCGCCCCCGCCGCGTACAGCGGCTTGATCGTCGAGCCCGGCGGGTAGAGCGCCTGCAGCGCCCTGTTGTTGAGCGGCTTGAGCGGGTCCGAGACGAGCTGCTTCCAGGTCGCCGGTTCGAGGCGACCGGCGAACAACTCCGGGTCGAACGCCGGCTGGGAGAGGAGGACACGCACGGCGCCGTCGCGGGGATCGAGCGCCACCACGGCGCCGACCTGACCGGCCATGGCTTCGGCCGCCGCCCGTTGCAGCGCGAGATCGAGCGTGGTCTGCAGTGGGTGGCCGGGCACGGGGGGCTCGTCCGAGAGGGAGGAAACCTGTCTGCCGAACGCGTCGACCACCACGACGAGGTTTCCCGGAGTACCTCCGAGGGTCGCCTGGTGGCTCTTCTCCAGACCGGACCTTCCGACCAACTGACCGGGGTGAAGGCGAGGATTCGCGGCGAGCTGCTCGGGTGACACCTCGCCGAGTTGCCCGACGAGGTGAGCGACGGCAGGGCCGGCCGGGAGCGAGCGCCGCGTCGCGGGGTGGACCTCGAGCTCGCGGTATTCCGCGCGGTGGGCGGCGACCGCCGCCACCTGCGCCCAGGTCATGTTGTCGGCGAGGACGGAGGGCAGGTGCGAGGTCTTGCGCGCCTTGTCCACCCTCGCCTGCACCTCGTGTCGCTCGGCGATGCCGATGCGGGCGAGGAACTCGACCGTTCGGCCCTCGTCGGACATTTCCTCGGGGAAGAGCAGAAGCTGGTACGCGGGCCGGTTGTCGAGCACGATCTCGCCGCGCACGTCGGTGACCGTGCCGCGAGGGGCTTCCAGAGGAATGCGGCGCAGGCGGTTGTTCTCCGCCATCTGACGCCACTGACTGGACTGCACGACCTGGAGGAGCCAGAGTCGGGCGAACAGGAGGAGGATGACGAACAGCGCCGTGGCCAGCACGACCACGATCCGCCGTTGCACGGCGCGCAGATCCTCCCGAACGAACGTCATCGGCTTCGCAACCCGCGGCGTCGCCGCCGCTCCGGCGAGATCCACCAGGCCCACGCCCGCTCGGCGGCGGCGACGAGCAGCCCGAGCATCCCGGTCGTCGCGACGGCGGCGAGTACGCCGATCGGGCCGTGGTCCGGCTGCGCTCCGAGCGATGTCGTCAGGGCGAGCCAGACGACCTCACCGCTGGTCGCGGCAAGCAGCGAGCCGACGATCCAGAACAGCGGCCCCTCGAGTTCGAACTTGCGTATGACATGCGCGACCAGGGCTCCAGCCGCGGCGCCCGCGACGCCTCCCGGTCCGATCACCCGCCCGGCGAGGAGATCCGTGGCGAGTCCGGCGCCGAGCCCCAGCCAGGCGACCGAGGTCGGACGCAGGCGTCGAGCCGATGCGACCACGACGAGGAGCACCGGCTGACACGCGGCGAGCGCGCTCCAGACATGGACGCTCTGCAGAGCGAACTGGACGAGGACGGCCGCGACCAAGCCGAGCGCCACGCTCATGGCTGGCCTCGACCCGCGGGAAGGATGGCGACCACGATGGCCTCCGCCGGACGCGCGGCGAGGATCACCTTCACCGAGGTGAACAGCCCCTCGGTGTGCGACTCGCCCGTGAC
Organism: Acidobacteriota bacterium; assembly: GCA_040754885.1. Taxonomy (GTDB): domain Bacteria; phylum Acidobacteriota; class Thermoanaerobaculia; order Thermoanaerobaculales; family Thermoanaerobaculaceae; genus JBFMCD01. The sequence continues at coordinate 16,954 of JBFMCD010000051.1, read as the reverse complement.
GCCGAGGAGCAGCCCGGGGGGGTAGATCCCCTCGGAGCCGGTCGTGACCACGGCGGTCTCGGCGGAGACTTCGGTGTAGGGCGGCAACCCCGTGAGGCGAGGCTGGTCGCCGCCCTCGAGCAACCCCTCGGCGTCGAACCCGACCGGCCGCGCGGCCGCCGCCGCCGCCGGATGGGTGAGGAGTTGTACGCGGCAGGAGGCCCCGTACACCCGGTCGACTCGTCCGAGCACGCCCGTCTCGCCGAGCACCGGAGCGTCGAGGGCGACGCCGTGCCGTGCGCCGCGATCGAGGACCATGGTGTGCGTGACGAACAGATCCCGGGCCACCACCTGTGCCACGGAGGCGTTCTCGCTCAGTGTCGGCAGGCCGGCGAGCAGCCTCGAGCCCTGGCGCATGGCGGCGAGTTCGGCCGCGAGCAACTGGTTGGACTGCCGCAACTCGGCGACCTCGCGCCGCAGGTCGCGAACGTCGCCGAGAGTCGTCTTCAGATCGTGACGTCCGGAGGTCACATCGTCCCAGAGCGAGGAGAGGGCCGCGACCAGCGCGAGCGGCGGTGTCGATACGGCGTCGAACGCTAGCGACAGGGCGGTGCCGCGGCCGCTCCGGACCTGCGCCGCCGCGGCGACGTAGAGGCCAACGCACGCGAGGACGAGCGCGGTGGCGGGTCGGAGTCGAAAGCGGGCCACTTCACTCGATCGAGATCTTCTTGAGCAGCGCCATGTCGGTGAGCATCTTGCCGGTGCCGCGAACGACCGCGGAGACGGGGTCCTCGCAGTGCGCCACCGGGATGCCGGTCTCCTCGCGCAGCCGCGCGTCGAGGTTGCGCAACTGCGAACCGCCACCGGCGAGGACGATGCCCTTGTCGATGATGTCGGCCGACAGCTCGGGCGGAGTGCGCTCGAGCGCGGTGCGGACCGCATCGACGATGGTGTTGACCGTCTCGGCGAGCGACTCGCGGATCTCCTCGTCGTTGACGGTCAGGGTCTTGGGGATTCCCTCTACCAGGTCGCGCCCCTTGACCTCCATGGTCCGGGAGTCGTCCGATGGCCACGCGTTGCCCAGCTCGATCTTGATCTGCTCGGCGGTCCGCTCGCCGATGAGCAGGTTGTACTTGCGCTTGATGTACGCGATGATCGCCTCGTCCATCTCGTTGCCGGCGATGCGCACCGAACGCGCGTACACGATGCCGGCGAGGGAGATCACGGCCACGTCGGTCGTGCCGCCGCCGATGTCCACGATCATGTTGCCGGTCGGTTCGGTGATCGGCAGGCCGGCCCCGATCGCCGCGGCCATCGCCTGTTCGATCAGGTACACCTCGCTGGCGCCGGCGCGCAGCGCGGAGTCCTTGACCGCGCGCTTCTCGACCGGGGTGATCTCCGACGGCACGGAGATGACGATACGGGGGCGGACGAACAGGTTGCGCCCGTGCGCCTTGCGGATGAAGTACTCGAGCATCTTCTCGGTGACTTCGAAGTCCGCGATCACGCCGTCTTTCATCGGTCGGATGGCGACGATGTTGCCGGGAGTCTTGCCGAGCATCTCCTTGGCCTGCGCGCCCACCGCCTCGACGCGGTTGGTCACGCGGTTGACCGCCACGATCGAGGGCTCGAAGACCACGATCCCGCGCGCCTTGGTGAAGACCAGCGTCGTCGCGGTGCCGAGGTCGATCGCGAGGTCGGAGGAGAAGAGCGAGAGGAAGGAGAAGAGGCTCATGCCGTTCAATCGACCTCCACGAACACCTGCTTGGAAACCTCTGCGGCGTTGCCCGCCGGGTCGGCGGCCCGGACCACGATCGTGTTGACGCCCTCACGGTTGAGTTGAATGGTCTTGCGGAACGTCCCGTCGCCTCCGACCTCCACCGGCTCACCGTTGATCGCCACCGTCGCCCCGGGTTCGGTGGACCCCTGGATCAGGATCAGATTGCCCATTTGCGTGGGGCGCGCCACCTCGAGGCGGGGCGGTGTGGTGTCGCCCATCACCTCGACGCGCGAACCGCTGAACGCCTTGAAGGGACGAGGGTCGCTCCACTCTGAACGGATCCTCCCCTCGCCAAGCGCTGCGACGCGCCAGAAGTACGTCCCGGGTTGGAGGATCTTCAGGGTCGCGCTGGTGGTCGTGCGCCGGTTGGTCGGAAACTGGAGGTTGGACGCCGCGAAGAGCCGGGACCGGGAGACCTGCAGTTCATAGCCCTGGGCGGAAATCACCTGCTTCCAGGTCAGGTCCACGCGGCTGGTCGCATCGAGGTTGAAAACGGCGTTGGCGAGGGGCGAGTCGAGGATCGGGCGGTCCGGCACCGCGCGCCGTTCCGAGAGGGTGCCCCCGGGCGCGGCGTTGACCGCCTGTCGCGCACCGAGGTCGACGCGGTCCCCGCCGCTCCCGGTCACGGCCGCGCGACCTGCGTACGCGGCGATGGTCGTGCTCGAGTCGTCGGCCACCTCGACCCCGACGCGCGAATCGCTGTCAACCTCCGCGCGCGCCGAGTCGGTGACCACCGAAGACGGGTTGAGCGCGGTGAAGACGTTGACCTGACCGACCTTGACCTTGACCTCGCCGCTCGGCGTCGGCCGGCCGGCCTGTGCTTCGCGCCTGACCTCGAGCAGCGAGTCCGGCCCGATTCGGTAGACCGTGCTGTCGGCGAAGATGACCTCGCACGTCGCGTCGCTGCCGGTCTTGACGAAGTCACCGTTGTACAGCGGCATCTTCTCCTGGGCGCGCTCCCACTGCGGCTGATTGGTCCGCTGGACTTCGACCTTGCCGTGAACCGCGATCACCTGGCCGGCGCCGACGAACTCCCGATTGAGCAGGCCCGAGAGCAGCTCGAAGCGGCGGAGCGAATCCTCCGCGCGTGCCAGGCAGGCCGGATAGTCCTTACGCTCCCAGTCGGCCCTGGCCTCGTCGAGCAGTCGCGAGGCCTGGTCGAACTCGGAGCGCAGCCCTTCCGACACACCGCCGCGCCGCACCTCCTCCTGGACCGCGGACGCGCGCCGGAGCGCACGCTGCGCGCGGCGCTCGATCGGCTCGTGGAGGAAGTAGTAGGTCGCTCCCACCGCGGCGAGGCCGATCACGGCCAAGAGAACGATCAGTCCCCAGCGGCGCATGCCGTCCAGGGAGACGATCACCCAATCCAGCTCCAGCCGGCGGGGCGAGGGGAGACGCTTATCCGGACTCATCTCCGAGCCGGGATCACCTTAGCATTGCCGCCCGAGGGCACGCAACCCGCGAATCTCCCGCCACTTGCCCCGCGTCGGCCGGTGAGCTAGAATCCCGTCCCCTTGGGGTGACGTGGAGGACCGGGATGCTCAAGCTGATGCGCGAACAGTTCAAGAACCTGAAGATCGTCTTGTGGTTCGTGGTCTTCGTGTTCGTGCTGCTGATCTTCGTCGACTGGGGAACCGGCCGTGCCGGCGGGCCGCGGGGCTGGGAAGGGATCGCCGCCAAGGTGAGCGGTGTCACGATCTCCGAGGCCCAGTTCCTCAACGAGATGCGCAGCAACGAGGAGCGCTTCCGCCGCATGTACGGCCAGCAATACGAGGCGTTGCGGGGTCAGCTCGACCTCGCGTCGATGACCATCCAGAACCTCATCGACAGGCAACTCATGCTCGCCGAGGCGGACCGCATGGGGCTCGACGTCTCGGACCGCGAGCTGCTCGACAGGATCACGTCCTATCCCGTCTTCAAGGGGCAGGACGGCGCGTTCGTCGGCGAGGAGCTGTACACCCGCATCCTGCGCACCAACAACTCCACGCCCGAGCAGTTCGAGGCGGCGCTGCGCCAGGACATGCGGATCGAGAAACTCCAGCAGGCCCTTTCCGCGGGCATCCTGGTCACCGACAGCGACGTCGAGCGGGAGTACCGCAAGCGCAACGAGACGGCGTCGTTCGAGGTCGTGTTCCTGCCGATCGAGAAGACCGTCGCGCGGGCGGTGGTCGGCGACGTCGAAGCGCGCGCCTACTTCGACGCCCACCAGGATCGCTTCACCCACCCTGAGCAGCGGCAGATCCGCTACCTGCTGGTCGACGACGCCCGCCTGAGGCGGTCGATCGCCGTCGACGAGGCGAGGATCGCCGAGTACTACACCGGCCATTCTTCGGAGTTCACTTCGGGCGAGGAGGTGCGCGCCCGGCACATCCTGATCCGCCCGGCAGCGCAGGAGGGCGGAGAGCCTTCGGACGAGGCGTGGCGCCAGGCGCTCGACCGGGTGCGCGAGGTGTCGGCACGGTCGGTCGCTCCGGGCGCGGACTTTCCCGCGCTCGCGCGCGAGTTCACCGACGACACCGGCAGCCGCGAGACCGGCGGCGATCTCGGCTGGTTCGGGCGCGGCAGGATGGTCAAGGAGTTCGAGGACGCGGTGTTCGCGCTCCAGCCGGGCGAGGTCTCGGCGCCGGTCAAGAGTCAATACGGCTATCACCTGATCCGGCTCGAGGAGCGGCGCGCGGCCGGCCAGCGCCCGCTCGCCGAGGTTCGCGAATCGATCCGCGCGCGTCTCGCCGAGGGGCTGGCCGACGCCGAAGGGAGCCGCCGGGCGAACGCGCTCAAGGAGAAGATCGACGCCGCGAAGCTGACCACCGACGAGGAGTGGCGCGCGCTTGCCGACGATGTCGTGTCCTCGAACGTGACGCCGTTCTTCGCCAAGGACGAGCCGATCCCGGGCCTGGGCCGTGATCCCGAACTGCTCAACGAGGCAGGTGGCGCCAAGGAGGGATTCGTCGGCGGACCGCGCCGGACGCAGCGGGGCTGGATCGTCTACCGGATCGCCAAGGTCCGCGAGGCCGGCACGACCCCGTTCGAGGAGACCAAGGCCGAGGCGCTCGAAGGCGCGCGCCGCGCCAAGGCGGTGGAGCTGGCGCAGCAGGAACTCTCCGGACGGCGGAGTCAGCTCGGCCCGGTACCGGCAGCGACGCTCGCCGAGCAGGTGGGCGGCACCGCGCAGACCGTCAGCGATCACCGGCGCGGCTCGGCTGTCGCCGGAGTCGGCAGCGCCCCGGCGCTCGAGGACGCCGTGTTCGCGGCGCCGGTCGGCACCACGACGGCCGCGGTGGCCGTCGGCGACCGCGGCGCGGCACTCGCGCGCGTCACCGCCAAGGCGACCGTCGACCCCGCCGCGCTCGCGCGCGACCGGGAGACACTGCGCGCCAGCATGGTCCAGGACGAGGTGCAGCAGATGATCTCCGCGATGATCGCCGAGGCCCGCCGCGAGAACCCGGCGGAGATCAACAGCGAACTGATCGACCGCTTCAAGCCGCAGCAGGGATGATCGGCTACCTCGAGGGGCGCCTGCGCGACCTGTCGCCCGGCGTCGCGCTCGTCGAGGCCGGCGGAGTGGGGTACGAGGTGCACGTCCCGCTCTCCGCTCACGCCCTACTCGAAGGCAACGAGCGCGTCGCGCTGTTCGTGCACACCCACGTGCGCGAGGACGTACTCGCGGTGTACGGCTTCGTCACGCGCCGGGAGCGAGATTTGTTCCGCTCGTTGATCGCGGTCTCCGGCGTGGGTCCGAGGACGGCGCTGTCGATTCTCTCCGGGCTGGCGCCGGACGAGCTCGCGGCGGCGGTCGAGGGTGAACAGTGGCGGCGACTGGCCGCCGTGCCGGGTATCGGCCGCCGCACCGCCGAGCGACTGGTGGTCGAGCTGAAGGGCAAGCTCGGCCCCGCCGCCGCGCTGCCCGGCGCGGCCGCCCGGGACGACGCGATCTCGGCGCTGGTCAACCTCGGCTATCAGCAGAGGGCCGCGGAGGAAGCTGTGTCCGAATTGCTGCGCGGCGAATCTCGCCTCGAGCTCGGCGAACTGCTGCGCCGCGCGCTGCAGGCACTCACCCGCTGACCCGGTGGGTCTGTCGCCGCGCCGACGCGTTCGCCGGCGGCGCACGTCGAAGCGCGCACGGCTTTTCGCCTTTCCCCGGCCACCCTGTACCATACGACCGTGCCGGAAAGCGTCCTCAACCCCCTGCGCAACCCCGCCGAGGCGCGCGACGAGGAGAGCCTTCGACCGCGGCGGCTCGCGGAGTACATCGGGCAGGAGAAGATCACGGAGAATCTCTCGGTCTTCATCGCGGCGGCGCGCGCCCGCGGCGAGAGCCTCGACCACGTCCTGCTCTTCGGGCCTCCCGGGCTGGGCAAGACCACGCTCGCGCACATCATTGCCGCCGAGATGGGTGTCCCGTTGCAGATCACGTCGGGGCCGGTCCTGGAACGGGCCGGGGACCTCGCCGCGATCCTCACGAACGCGCCCCCGGGCGGGGTACTGTTCATCGACGAGATCCACCGCCTCGGACCCGCGGTGGCCGAGATCCTCTACCCGGCGATGGAGGACTTCTCCCTCGATCTCGTGGTCGGGACGGGACCGGCGGCGCGGACCATGAGGTTGCAGCTGGCGCGTTTCACGCTCGTCGGTGCGACCACCCGGGCGGGCCTGCTCCCCGCGCCGCTGCGCGACCGTTTCGGCATCGTCCATCGTCTCGACTTCTACGATCCTTCCGCGCTGACGAGGATCGTGCGCCGCTCGGCAAGCCTGCTTGCCGCCGACGTCGACGACGACGCGGCGGCCGAGGTCGCAAGGCGGTCGCGCGGCACACCGCGCATCGCCAACCGGCTGCTGCGGCGCATGCGCGATTTCGCCCACGCTCGCGGCGGCGAGCGCGTGACGCTCGAGATCGCCCGTTTCGGGCTCGAACGTCTGGAGGTCGACGCGTTCGGCCTCGACGAACTGGACCGGCGGCTGCTCTCCACCGTCATCGAACACTACGGCGGCGGTCCGGTCGGACTGAAGGCGCTCGCGGCCACGCTCGGCGAGGACCAGGGGACGCTGGAGGACATCTACGAGCCGTTCCTCCTGCAGTCCGGATTCCTGCAGAGGACCCCACGCGGCCGCGTCGCCACGTCACGCGCGAGGCGCCACCTCGGTTTGCCGGGAAGCGACGACCCGCAGGGCGATCTGTTCCCGAAGGGCGAGGCGTGACGCGCCTGCCGGTGATCGTCAATCCGGCGGCGCGCGGCGGGCGGTCCGCGGTGCCTCGCGACGTGCTCGAACGCTGTGCCCGGTCGGCCGGAGCGGAGCCCGTGTGGTGGGAAACGGAGGGCCCGGGCCACGCCACCGAACTGGCGCAGAGGGCGGTGAGGGAAAGCCTCCCGGCGATCGCCGCATGGGGAGGCGACGGCACCTACAACGAGACGGCGCGAGGGCTGATCGACAGCGAGACGGCATTGCTCCTGCTCCCCGGCGGGACCACCTCCGTGCTGGTCTACGAACTCGGGCTGCCGCGCGATCCGGGGGCGGCGCTGACGGTCCAGCTCGCCGGACGCCGTCGGGCGATGTCCGTGGCCCGCACCGATCGGGGCCAGCTCTTTCTGCTCATGCTCTCGGTCGGGCCGGACTCCCTGATCCTCGAGAACCTCCCCGCGGCTCTCAAGGTCCACGCCGGAAAGCTGGGTATCACGGTGCAGGCGTTGGTCGAGTTCGCTCGCGCCCGCTTGCCCAGGTTCAGCGTCGAGCTGGGCGAGCAGTCGCTGGACGCCTCCTGGTGCATCGTGGGCAATTCCCGTTCCTACGCGGGACCGTACCCCGCCACGCCGGGCGCGGATCCCTTCGAGCGCGGCCTGGAGGCGGTGGTCCTCACCCGCCACGGCCGGCCGGCGGTGATCCCGTTCTTCTTCGCGATTCCGTCCGGACGGCACGTGAGGCAGCGCGGCGTCGAACGGCACGTCGTGTTCGAGGTGGGTCTGATCGGGGACACCTCGATCCCTTACCAGCTCGACGGCGACCCGGCCGGCCACCTGCCGGTACGGGCGCGGGCGACCGGCGAACGGATATGGGTGCTGGTGCCCTGACGGCTCGGTTCGAGCGGGGAAACGGCGAGCGATCACGGCGTGTTAGCATCCGGAAACGGGGAGGTGCCCGTGGCGGGCTCGCTCGATCGCATCCTCGCCCCGCGCTCGCTGGCCGTCGTCGGGGTTTCGTCCAGGGCCGAGAGCCTCTCCGGAAGACTCCTCGCCAACCTGTTCAACGCCGGGTTCACCGGTCCGGTCTACCCGGTCAACCCGAGGGCCGGTGCCGTGCGCGGGCTGAGGTGCTATCCGAGCGTGGCGGCGATCCCGGAGTCCGTGGACCTCGCGCTGCTCATGGTGCCGCGCGACGCCGTGCTCGAGACGGTCGAGGACTGCCTCGGCGCGGGCGCGCGCGGGCTGGTCGTGATCACCGCCGGCTTCCGCGAGGGCGGTGACGCCGGGGCGGAGGCCGAGCGGAGCGTACTCCAGCGGGTGCGCGCCGCCGGGGTCCGCACCATCGGCCCGAACTGCATGGGCTTGATCAACACCGACTCCACGGTGCGTCTAGACGCGACGTTCTCGCCGGTCGCGGCGCTGGCCGGGAACGTCGCCTTCGGATCGCACTCCGGAGCGCTGGGCGTGGCGCTGCTCGAACTCGCGCGCGAGGCGGGTCTGGGGTTCTCGCAGTTTGTCTCCCTGGGCAACTCGGCCGACGTCAACGTCTGCGACCTGCTCGAAGCGTGGGAGCACGACGAGGCGACACGCGTCGTCATGCTCTACCTCGAGGCGATCGAGGAACCGCGCCGCTTCCTCGAGGTCGCCGGGCGGGTCGCGCGCGTCAAGCCGGTGGTCGTCCTCAAGGCGGGTCGCTCGGCGGCCGGCCAGCGCGCCGCCAGTTCCCACACCGGGGCACTGGCGGCGGCCGACACGGGGATCGACGCCATCCTGCGCCAGGCGGGGGTGATCCGGGCGGCCACGCTCGAAGAGCTGTTCGACACCGCCCGGTCGCTGGCGGCCGTGCCGCCGCCGAAGGGCCGGCGCGTGGCGATCGTCACCAACGCCGGCGGTCCGGCCATCGCGGCCTCCGACGCGCTGGAATCCAGTGGACTCGAGCTCGCCGCGCTTTCTCCGCAGACGCGCGCGTCGCTTCGTGGGTTTCTTCCGCCCGAGGCCGCGGTCGGGAATCCCGTCGACATGCTCCCTTCCGCGACATCGGAGAACTACCGGGACGCGGTCTCGTTCGTCGCCGCCGACGCCGGTGTCGACGCGCTGCTGACGATCATGGTCACGCCGATCATGGTCGGCCCCCTCGACATCGCCGGCGGCATCGCCCCGGCCGCGCGCTCGTGCGGCAAGCCGGTGCTCTCCGTGTTCATGACCGATCCCCGCTTTCACGAGGCGGCGCGCGGGATCGCCGGACTGCCGCCCACGTTCCGCTTCCCGGAGGCGGCGGCGCGGGCGCTGGCGGCCGTCGCCCTGCGCGGCGGCTCCCCGCGCCGCGACCTCGAGGCGCCGGCTCCAGCGCCGAGTCGGAGCCTCGCGGCGGCACGCGTCGGCGCCGACGGGTTTCTCAGCCCGCCTGACGCATTCGCGCTCCTGGCCGAAGTCGGGATCCCCGTAGCCCCCTTCGAGATCGTCGCCAGCACCGAGGCACTCCCCGACGCAGCGCGGCGACTGGGCTTCCCGGTCGTTCTCAAGGGTTTCGGGAGCGCGCTCGTTCACAAGACGGAGGCGGGGGCGGTCGCGGTCGGCCTGCGCGACGCCGACGAACTCCGCGCGGCGGCCCGGACGATGGCCGCGCGACTGGACGCCGCCGGAGTCGCCCCGGACGGCTACCTGCTCCAGCGATTCGTCGGCGGCGGGCGCGAGATGATCCTCGGCGCCACCCGCGATCCGCACGCGGGTCCGCTGGTGATGTGCGGCCTCGGCGGCGTCGCGGTCGAGGCGATGCGCGACGTCAGCTTCCGGCCGGCGCCGCTCTCCGGCGCCGACGCCGAGGCCATGCTGAGCGAGTTGCGCGGGGAGGCCCTCCTCGGGGCGTTTCGCGGCAGGCCGCCGGCGGACCGAGCCGCGCTGATCCGTTCGCTCGTCGCCCTCGGCGGCGTGATCGCCGCCAACCCGGAGATCGCCGAGTGCGACGTCAATCCCCTGCTCGTCCTCGACGAGGGGCGCGGATGCGTCGCCGTCGACGCGCGCGTGCGGCGAAGTGGATGAGGGCCCTGGCTCGCCTCGCCCTGCGACACCTGGGCAGCCGACCCCGTCAGACCTGGCTCACCGTCGCCGGCGTTGCCCTCGGTGTCGCGGTGTTCGTCTTCACGGTGTCGATGATGGATGGTCTGGTCGTGTACTTCACGCGCCGGCTCATCCGTGTCTCGCCGCTGCTCACGGTGCTGCCGGAGCGCCTCGACGTGACCGATGCGCGCGCGGCGCTTCGCGCCGGTGGTGCCGGCGACGTGCTGGCCCTGACACGACCGCCCGTCCCCGACGAACGGCGGACGATCCGCGGCGCTCCGGGACTGGCCGGCCGTCTGCGCGAGATCCAGGGGATCGAGGGGGTCGGCCTCGCGGCGTTGACGCCGGCGATCGCCTCGTTCGGTGTGGTCGCGGAGCCGGCCACGGTCAACGGCGTGGAGGTGGGCGAGGAACCGTCGATCACGTCGCTCCCGGGGGCCTTGACGGCCGGCTCGTGGTCCGGCCTGGCGCGCCGGCGGGACGGTGCGGTCGTCGGCATCCTGCTCGCCGAGCGGCTCGGGGCCGAAGTCGGCGACCGCCTCGTGGTCACCGGTGAGATCGGCCGCCAGCGCGATCTCGAGGTGGTCGGAATCATCGCCTCGGGACTCGGCTCGATCGACGAGTCCCAGGTGCTCGTCCACCTCGAAGTGGCACAGGGTCTGGCCGGTTGGGGAAGCGACGAGGCGAGCGAAATCCGTGTCCGCACCGGGACGCTCGAAGGGCTCGCCGGGTTGCGCCGCAGGCTCCAGGATCTGACGGGCCACCGCGTCGAGACCTGGGAGGAGCAGTCGGCGGCGTCGCTCCAGCTCTTTCGGACCATCGGCACCACGACCTACCTGCTCACCGGGTTCGTTCTGATCGTGGCGGCTTTCGGCGTCGCGAACCGCCTCACCACGGTGATCCTCGACAAGGAGCGGGACATCGCCATCCTGCGCGCCTGCGGCTTCTCCAAGGGCAGCGTCCGGGCGGTCTTCGTGGTCGAGGGAGTGGTCCTCGGAGGCGCCGGGGCGGCGCTCGGTTGTGCCGCAGCGGCGGGCGTCATTGCGCTGTTGACGGCGTTCCCGATCCGTTTCCCGGCGCGCGGCGGCGGCCAGGTGATGGCGTACACCGAGCTGTACCTGGCCAACGACCCGCGCTACTACGCGGTCATCGCGGGGGCGGCGTTGGCCATCTCGGCGCTGGCGGCGCTGGCGGCGGTGCGCCGGGCGGTGCGCGTCGTTCCGGTGGAGGTCCTGCGTGGCACGGCGTGACGGCGAGTATGCCCGCGCGCCGGTCGAAGGGCTTGGTGAAGGGCGCGTGCTCGAGGCGCGCGGCCTGAGGCGGCGACTGGGCAGCGGCGCGGCGGCGCGCGAGGTGCTGCGCGGGATCGACCTGGCGATCGACGGCGGAGAGTTCGCCGCGCTCGTCGGGCCCTCGGGGTCGGGCAAGTCGACGCTCCTCTACCTGCTCGGCGGCCTCGATCGCCCCGACGGAGGCTCGGTGCGCGTCGCCGGTGTCGACCTTTCCACCGTCGACGGCGATGCTCTCGCCAGGCTGCGCAACCGGCTGATCGGATTCGTCTATCAGTTCCACTTCCTGCTCCCCGAGTTCACCGCCGCGGAGAACGTGCTCATGCCCCTGTGGGCGCGCGGCGCGGGGAACTCCAAGTCCGAGAAGGCGTGGGCGGAGGAGCTTCTCCACAGGGTCAAGATCGGGGACCGGTCGGGCCGGCTGCCCAGGGAGCTCTCGGGCGGGGAACAGCAGCGCGTGGCCCTGGCTCGCGCGCTGGTCACGCAGCCGCGCATCCTGCTCGCCGACGAGCCGACCGGAAACCTCGACTCGGTCAACGCGCGCGCCGTGTACGAACTGTTCCGCGAGCTCAACGGCGCGTTCGGACAGACGATTCTCGTCGTCACGCACGATCGCGAGTGGGCGGAGCGCTCCGACCGGGTGCTCGAACTGCTCGACGGCACGCTTGTCGGCGACATGCGCAAGGGGGGTGAGGGATGAGGCGCTGGATGGTCCTGCTCGGCCTGCTCCTGGTCGCGGGCGCCGTGCTCGGCAGACTCGGGCTGAGGGCATGGCAGGGACAGGCGGTCGGCCTGGCCGAGGTGACCCGCGGGCGCGTGGTCTCCGCCGTCTACGCCACCGGTCGCGTGGACACCGACAGCCGAGCCACGGTGCGTGCTCGGGTCGCCGCGCCGCTGTTCGAACTGGCGGTCGGGCCGGGCGAAAAGGTGCGCTCGGGACAGGTGCTCGCCCGGCAGGACGCGACCGCCTTCCGGCTCGCGCGGGAGCGCGCCGCGTTGGAGACAGAGAGCGCGCGCGCCGCGCTCGCCGAACTGGAGGACGCGGCGCGACGGGCCGAACGGCTGGCGGCGGACGCCCTGCTTCCGGAGGAAGGCCTGGTCCGCGCGCGCGAGCGGGCGAAGGAGCAGCGCGCCACGGTGGAAGCTCGCCTCGCGGCGCTCGAACTCGCGCGCGAACAGGAGAGCTGGGCGGTGCTGCGGGCGCCGCTGGACGGCGTGGTGTCGTCGCTGGCGCGCCGAGCGGGAGACGCGCTGCGCGAGGGCGACGACGTTCTCACCATCGTCGATGTCTCGGATGCCTATGTCCGCGTCGCCGTGGACGAGCGCGACGTGGGCCGCGTCGGTCCCGACCAGAGCGTGCGCATGGTCTTCGACGCCTATCCGGGGCACATGTTCGAAGGCGCGGTGTGGCGGCTCGTGCCGGCGGTGGACCGCTTGACCAAGTCGGCCGACGTGCTGGTTCGGCTTCCGGAATCCCACCCCCCGCTCCAACTCGACCTGACGGTGACCGTGAACATCATCACGGGCACGCTCGCGGACGAACTGCTGGTCCCGCGCGACGCGCTCGACGGCAGCGGCGACGCGCGCGCGGTGTTCCTGATCGGGGAAGGCCGGCGAGCGGTGAGGCGCGATGTCAGGGTCGGCACGTGCGACGAGAAGCGGTGCCAGGTGCTCAAGGGTGTCTCGGCGGGTGAGCGCGTGGTCGCGCCGCTTCCTCCGGGGCTGGCGCCGGGCGACAGGGTCCACGTCGACGAGGGCGCGCGGCCGCCTGCGCCCTCGGCCGGCGCGTCGCCGCGATCCCTCGGTTCCGAACCGGATCGGCGAGCCGGACTCGATGAGGCGGTGCGCGTGGCCCAGGGACGTGGATGATCGACCACCTGCGCATCGCCGAGGCGCAGCTGCGCGGACGCCCGAGGCAGAGCGCGATCGCCCTCGCCTCGGTCGCCGTCGGGACGGCGATGCTCATCGTCACGCTGTCGCTCACCACGGGGCTCTCCGAGGACTTCCTCAGGAAGACGACAGAGACGTCGGCCCACGTCGAGGTCCTGCCCCGCCTGCCCGGCGGGTGGCGCCCGGAGGTCATCCGGGGCGACGGCGATGACGTGTTCGCGGTCTCGCGCCACGTCCGCCCCGACGACAAGCGGGCCGTGCGCGCCGTGTCCGGCGCCCTGGCGGCGCTGCGCGGCGTCCCGGGGGTGAAGGTGGCGACCCCCGCGGTGGACGCACAGGTCGTGCTGCTCTACGGGACGGTGCGCAGGCCCGCCGTCCTCTCCGGCGTCGTGCCGGAGCTGGAGCGCGCGGTCACGGCGCTCGAAGAGAAGCTGGTCCGAGGCTCATGGGCCGACCTGACGCGCGTGCCGGACGGCGTGATACTGGGCGGCTCGCTGGCCCGCTCTCTGGGGGTCGATCTCGGAGCGCACCTGCAGGCACAGGGGTCTTCGGGCGGTTCGATTCCGCTCCGTGTGGTGGGCATCGTCTCGGCGGGACTCGCCCGGATCGACAAGAGCCTGGCGCTGGTCAACCTGCCCCTGGCGCAGGGGCTGGCCGGTCTGTCCAGCGATCAGGCCACCACGATCCGACTGGCGCTCGACGACCCGCTCGAGGCGCCGGCGGTGGCCCGCGCGGCGCAGGTTCGGACCGGGTACGTCTGTCGCTCGTGGCAGGAGCGGAGCGCCGCCTCCGTCGAGGCGTTCCGGCGGCAGAACGCCATCACCCTCGTGCTGGTCGCGTTCACGACGCTGGTCGCCGCCTTCGGCGTGGCCAACGTCCTCGTGCAGCTGGTCTCCGAGAAGCGCAGGGACGTCGCGGTGATGCGGGCCTCCGGCTTCTCCCGCCACGACATCGGCATGATCTTCCTGCACGCCGGCGCGCTGCTGGGACTGCTCGGTGCGATCGCCGGATGGGTCGCCGGCTTCGCCCTGATCCGCGCCGTCGCCGCGATCCCCGTCGATTTCGGCGAGCAGGCGGTGCTGCGCAACGAACACCTGCAGATGGCCGAAAGGCCGTCGTTCTACCTCTCGTCGCTGCTGGTCTCGGTGGCGGTGTGCGCTCTCGCCGCCGTCGGCCCCGCGCGCCGCGCCGCGAGGCTCGATCCCACCGCCATCCTGCGCGGCGAACGCTGACGCGCCAGGCGGCGGGCGGTCCGCCTCGTTCGCGGGAGCCCCGTCACCCCGGCCCGGGGAAGGACCCGACTCGCTCGCACTCCCGGCCCCGGTCGGCGGCGGCGGCGAGCGACGACAGGGTCTGGCCCAGGCGAGGGTGGGTCAACTCCGGGGCGAGTTCCGCGGCCGGACGCAGCGCGAACGCCCGCCGATGCAGTCCGGGGTGGGGCAGGATGAGGCCGGGAGACTCGATTACCACGCCGGCGCCGAGGAGCAGATCGAGGTCGAGCGGCCGTGGTCCCCAGCGGATTTCACCGGCCCGGTCGCGACCGGCCGCGCCCTCGAGCGCATTGCAGATCGCGAGCAGCCGCAGAGGGTGGCAGTCGATCTCCGTCAGCAACGCGGCGTTCAGATAGTCGGGCTGCGCCGGCCCCAAGGGCGCCGAGCGCCACAGCGACGACCGTGCGATGCGGCCGAAGCGGGACTCCAGGGCCGCGGCCGCCGCGGCGAACGCGCCGCGCACGTCGCCGACGTTGCCCCCCAATCCGAGCAGGATCTTCACCGCCGGGATCGTACCCTTCCGCCGACGTGCCGGCCAGCCGTCGGACTTGTGTAAGATCGACGGCGGATCTGGAGGTGCCGTGATGTCGGACGCGATCGACACCGTGCGCGAGGCGCGCAACCTGCTCGAGCGGATCGCAGCCAAGTTGCCCGGATTCCGGGGCTACCTGGAGCGGGAACTCCGTCGCGAGACGGACCAGTCGCTGCGCGAGGGGCTCGCCGGAAGGCTCGACGCGTGCCGCGACCGGGTGTCGGGCTACACGCGCGGATTGTCGCTCGGTTCGGGCGGCGAACTGCAACGGGCGCGGGCGCTCGACCTGGCGCTGGATGCCGCGGCGGTGGCCCTGCGTCACGCCGGATCCGGGTACGCCGGCTACTTCGACGCCTTCAAGGTTGGGGAGGAACAGTTGGCCGAGCTGTACCATCACGATCTCGGCCTGGTCGAGTCGGTCGAGGCTATCGAAGCGGTTTCCGCCGCGCTCGGCGAGCGCGGCGAGGCGCTGTCGCACCTGGAGTCGGCGGTGAGCGGGATCCGCGCCCAGATCGACTCGCGGCCCGGCGTCGTACGTTCGGCGTTCGGCGAGGCTCGCTGAGCCGGCGGGCAGGGAGGGGTCATGTCCGAATTCCTCGAAGTTCTCGAGCACTTCGATCCGACCGGCCAGGAGATCGCCTTCCGCCATCCGCCGGAAGGCAGCGCGGCGATCAAGCTCGGCGCGCAGCTCGTCGTCCACGAGGCCCAGTTCGCGGTGTTCTACAGGGATGGGCGAGCGCTCGACGTCTTCGGCCCTGGGCGCCACACGCTGACCACGCAGAACATCCCACTGCTGACCAGGGCGCTGTCGTTGCCGTTCGGTTTCACCTCGCCGTTCCGGGTGCAGGTGGTGTTCGTCTCCCGGCGCACCTTCCTCGACCAGAAGTGGGGCACGCGTGAACCGGTGGTGTTCCGCGACCGCGACCTGGGCGCGGTCCGACTGCGCGCCTTCGGGACGTACGCGTACCGGATCGACGACGCGCGGACCTTCGTCAACACGGTGGTCGGCTCGCTCGGGCAGTTCGACACCTCCAGGCTCGAGGAGTTCTACAGGGACCTGATCGTCTCGCGGCTCAACGATCTGCTCGGCGAGAGCCTGACCTCGGTGCTCGATCTGCCGGCGTCCTACGACGAACTCGGCGCTCTCGCCAAGGCGCGCCTGCGCGAGGACTTCGGCAAGTACGGGGTCGATCTCTCCGACTTCTACGTCGCCTCGATCACGCCCCCGGACGAGGTGCTGGCGAGGATCGACGAGCGCGCCTCGATGGGAGCGATCGGAGACCTCGGCGCCTACACCAGGTTCAAGGCGGCGGTGGCCATGGGCGACGCCGCCAAGGGCGAGGGCGGCGGCGCCGCCGCGGCGGGCCTGGGCGTCGGCCTGGGCGCCGGCTTCGGTGTGCAGATGGCCGGCACCGTGGCCGAGACGGTCAGGGCCGGGGCGGCCGGAGGTTCGGCCGGGGCCGCGGCGGCAGGCTTCTGCGCGAAGTGCGGAGGCGTCCTGCCCGGCGGCGCGCGGTTCTGCCCGGGGTGCGGCGCGGCGATCTCGATCGTCGCGTGCCCGTCGTGCCACGCGCCGCTGCCGGCCGGCGCCAAGTTCTGCCCGGGGTGCGGGACTGCGGTGTAGCCGGCCGCATCGGCGGTGGACCGAGACGCTCCCGGCTCGCCGCCGGCGTGATACCACTTCCACGTCGACCGTGGAGCGTACGCATGGTGGCAAGACGAAGCGCCCTGCCTCCGGCAGGGCGTGGGGTGTGCGGGGCGCGCTCGCAGCGCACGCCTACCCCCCGGCCTCCCGCGTGCGCCGCTCACCCGCCCCCGGCCGCCGGCGCGGCCTTCGTCCTGCCACACGCGGCGTGAAGCCCCCCACCCCGCCACCCTGCGCAGCCGGCAGCGGACCTCTCGCTGCGTTACGCTTCGCTCGCTCGCTCCTCACGGACGAGGAGTACGCTGCGTCGCGGCTTCGCTCGCGCGCCTTGCGA
>JBFMCD010000050.1:0-12457 GCA_040754885.1 Acidobacteriota bacterium | reverse complement strand
CGGCGGCCCCGGCACGGCGCTGGCGTTCCGCTAGGGCGATCCTCCCCTCCTGCCGGTGACCGCGTGCGGGTCCGGGGTCGCGTTCGGCGGTGCCGCTTCGCCGCCGGCGCGGAGTCCGTCGCCGGCGCGACGGTTCGCACGAACCCGTTGGGCCCCGCCGACGTAGTTGGTCATGTGACCACCACGGCTCCCGCGTCGCCCCATGCGGCACCCCGGAGCGGCGCCTTCGGCACCTGTTCGCACTCAGTGAGGAGGAGAATCCGATGAGAATCGTCCGTCCCGTCGTAATCGCCTGCGCGCTGCTCGCGCTGACCCTGGCGTCGGTGACCGCGGCGCAGGACGCCGCCGTCGCGGCGAAGCTCGAGGGCTTCGACGCCGCCATGGCGAAGCTCCTCGAGGACTGGAACGCCCCCGGCATCGGCGTCGGCGTCGTCGTCGGCGACCGGCTCGTCTTCGCCAAGGGGTACGGCTACCGGGATCTCGAGAAGAAGCTGCCGTTCACGCCGGCCACGCTGGCGCCGATCGCTTCGAACACCAAGCTGTTCACGGCCGTCGCCGCCGGCCTCCTGGTCAGCGAGGGAAAGCTCGACTGGGACGCGCCGGTGCGCGAGAAGGTGCCGTCGATCCGCTTCCACGACGACCAGCTGAACACGACGGTGACGCTGCGCGACATGCTCGCGCACCGCACCGGGATCACGCGCCACGACACGATCTGGTACAAGTCCGACTTCACGCGCAAGGAGCTGTTCGAGCGCCTGAAGTACCTCGAGCCGAAGCAGCCGCTGCGCCAGCTGTTCCTGTACAACAACATGATGTACGCGGGGGCCGGCTACATCATCGAACTGACCAGCGGGAAGACCTGGGAGGAGTTCGTTCGCGAACGCCTGTTCGGTCCGCTGGCGATGCGCTCCACCGTGTTCACGATCGACGAGATGACCGTGGCGCCCGATCACGGCGTGCCGTTCACCGAGCGGCGCGACTCGTTCGAGCTGTACCGTATCCCCTACTACGAGGACACGGTCGGCGTCGCGCCCGCCGGCGCGATCATCTCCAACGTCGAGGACATGTCGCACTGGCTGATCGCGCTGATGAACGGCGGCGCCTACAACGGAACGCAGGTGATCCCCCCCGACATCCTCAAGGCGACGCTCCAGCCCGCGATCGCGCAGCCCAACACCATGGGCGAGGTGCGCGGCTTCTGGGAGGTGCTCAATCCCGCCTACGGCATGGGCCGGTTGACGGCCTCGTACCGGGGCCGCCTGCTCACCTACCACGGCGGCGACATCGACGGGTTCCACTCGCAGGTCTCGTTCATGCCCCAGGAGAAGATCGGCGTGATCGTCCTGGTCATCGGCGACCACTGCGCGAACCTGTACAACATCGTCAGCTACAACGTCTACGAGCGACTGCTCGGGATGAGCCAGACGCCGTGGAGCGAGAGGCTGCTCGACATCCGGCTCAAGGGCAAGAAGGCCGGCACCCAGGCCCGCGCCAAGGCGGGCACCGAGAAGGTCCCGAACACCGCGCCGTCGCACGCGATCGGCGCCTATCCGGGGGCGTTCGAGCACCCGGCCTACGGGGTGCTCACGGTCGGCGCGAGGGACGCGGGGTTGACCTTCGACTTCCACAACATCCGCCTGCCGCTCGAGCACTTCCACTACGACCGCTTCGACACCCCGGACGACGAACGCTACGGCCGGTGGTCGGTCAACTTCCGGACCAACCCGCAGGGCGACGTGGACAGCGCGGTGATGTCGCTCGACGAGGGCGAGGTCGTCTTCGTGCGCAAGGCCGAGACCCTCGACCATGCCACGCTGGCGAAGCTCGCCGGCACCTACGAGACGCCGAACGGCGCCGCGTTCCGCATCGCGATCCGCGAGGACGGCTCGCTGGCGATCGTCTTCCCCGGCCAGCGCGACACAGTGCTCGTGCCGTACAAGGGCCTGGTGTTCAAGGAGGGGGACTTCTCCGACGTCACATTCGAGTTCGTGATCGAGAACGGCGCGGTGAAGGCGATGAAGCAGCGCGATCCGTCGGGGGAGTTCACCTTCCCGAAGAAGCAGTGAACCCGACGTCCGCTGCCCGTTGTTCGCGAGGCAGGAGGGATGCGTGGGCTGTGGGCCGTGCGCCGTGGACCGGGGTGATCGAGCCCGTCGGGCCACAGCACGCGATCCACGGCCCACGCCTCTCGGATCTCCGCCTCTCGCCGCGCCATGCAGCGCGACCCATCGAGGTCCCCTCTCCCAGGGTGAGAGGGTGAGGGGACGGCATGCACTTCGGGCCTCAGGATGACGCCGTGTGGCTGGAGTCGTCGTCCTCCCTCTCCCCTCTTCCCTCTCCCCTGCCCTTCTGTCTCCCGTCCCCTGTGCCCCGATCCCGGCTCTCGAATCAGAAGGGCGGCCGACTCGGCCGCCCTTCGCGTGCTACCGGACACGGTGCGCTGCACCGCGGTGACGGTGATCAGAACCTGGCGACGAACTCCACGCCCACGGTCCTCGGGTCGTTGGTCATGCCGGTCAGGTTGTCGAAGTCGATGCCGCCCTGGTTGATCTCCTCGTCGAGCAGGTTGCGGCTGAACAGCGCCACCTCGTACCGGCCGTTGTTCCAGCCGTAGCCCAGGCGCAGGCCGAGTTCGAGGCCGTCGCCCTTGAACTCCTCGGACTCGTAGAGGAAGAAACTCTTCTCGCTGTAGTACGCCCAGTCGAGGGTGCCGAAGAACCCCTTGGACACCGGGTTCGTCTGGAAGTTGATCATACCGTTGAGGATCCACTCCGGGGCGTGGGGCAGAGAGTTGCCGTCGATGAGCACGTTCCCATTGGCGTCCACCGGATCGGTGACCGTGCACACGGTCCCGCCAAGCCCGCACGGCGACACCGTCAGGCCCGGGTCGTTGATCTCAGTCGGGTTCCAGCTCGCGCCGATCGTCACCCAAAAGTTGGCGCTCGGGACATACTCGATGTCCGCCTCGAAGCCGTGCCCCTCGGTCTTGTCGGCGTTGAGCAGCGTGGCGACGTTGTACTGGCCGCCGACCGCGGTGAGCTGCTGGCCGTCCATCTCGAACATGTACAGGGCCAAGTTCGTGCGCAGCCGATTGTCGGCGAGGAACGCCTTGACACCGACCTCGACGGAGGTGATCTTCTCCTCCTCGGCGACCGAGACGCCGTTGGTGGCCGGATTGGCCCCGTCCTCGAAGTCGGGGGCGAACATGATCCGCCCCTGGATCGACGGCGCGCGGTAGCCGGTCGCCAGGCGTGCGTAGGTGTTGACGTTCTCGTTCACCTTGTACGAGGTCGAGAGGTCCCAGCTGATGTTGTCGCCGCTGACGCTCCTGGTGATCGGCGCGGAGAGCGGCGGCTGGAACAGAGGCTGCGGGCGGTCGGCCTCGAAGTCCCGCTCGTCGTCGGAGTAGCGCACGCCTGCCTTGACCGACCACTGATCGGAGAACTTGTAGTCGATCGAGGCGAACAGCGCGTAGGCGGTCGAGTCCTGGTACTGGGTGGCGTACCCGTTTTGCGGGTTGCCGGAAGCGTAGGAGTTGTAGCTGAACGAGTCGATGTTCAGCTCCTCGTTGAAGTAGTAGGCGCCGAGCAGCCAGCGGAAGGGGCCATCGCCGTTGCTCGCCAGGCGGATCTCCTGGGTGATCTGGTCGAGCGCCGGGAGGCCGTCGGCGGATTCCGACGCGAACGGGATGAAACCGGGTCCGAACGGGACCTGGTTGTCGAACGCGCCGCCGAAACCGCCGTCGATGTCGCCGCGGCTGTACATGTCGTCGACCTTCTCGTACCCGGTCACCGAGGTCAGTGTGGCGGCGCCGAGGTTCCAGTCGAACTTGAGCACCGCGCCCATCGCCGAGATCTCCTGCTCGTTGAGGCCGTCGTGGAAGACGACGTCCTGCTCGAAGTCGTCGACCAGGTCGTTGCTGCCCTTCTTGATGATGTTGGCGCGGAAGATGCGCGCCGTGCCGTCGAGATCCCAGCCGTGCACATTGAGCAGCGCGCTGAAGGTGTCGCTGGGCTCGAAGAGAAACTGCAGGCGGTAGGCCGTTGTGTCGTACCCGCCCAGGACGTTGTCCTCGCCGGTGTGCGCGTTGTCGACCCAGTCGGCGCGCGACTGGTAGAGGGCGGAGAAACGGGCCGAGATCGTGTCGGTCAGCGCGCCGCCGATGCCGCCGCTGAAGTCGATGGTGTCGAAGGTGCCGTAGGAGAGGCGGAAGTCGGCCTCGAACTCCTGGCTCGGCTTCTTGGTCTCGAACTTGATCACGCCGGCGGGTGTGTTGCGCCCGAACAGGGTGCCCTGCGGCCCGCGCAGAACCTCGACGCGGTCGAGGTCGAAGAGCGGCACGCCCTTGAGCACCGGGTTCTCGAGGACGACCTCGTCCACCACCATCGACACCGGTTGCGACGCGTTGAGGTCGAAGTCGGTGTTGCCCAGGCCGCGGATGTAGAAGCGCGGGAAGGCGCGCCCGAACGAGGTCTCGATCATCACGCTGGGCACGCGCCCGGAGAGGAAGTTGACGATGTCCGCGCCGCCCGCCGTGATCGCCCGGAAGTCCTCGGAGCGCACCGCGGTGAGCGAGATCGGCACCTCCTGCTCGTTCTCCGCGCGCTTCTGCGCGGTGACGGTGACGCTCCCGGCGAACTCCTTGAGCAACTCTTCCTCGGTCATTTGCTGGTCGGGTTGTTGTTGCGCCTCGCCGGGCTTCGGCTGCGGCGCGGCTTCCTGCGCGAAGGAGAGCCCGCCGTAGGTCGCCACACACAGAGCGAGAGCTACGAGTCCGAACATCCGCCACCCGGTTCCGCGTGACATCTTTCGCACCCCCTTGCACAGCGACAGTCCCTGTCGGCTGGCTTTGGCTGGCGCACAGCGTACCAGAGCCCGGCGCAGAAGTGATCTCTCTTCGGCGGCGGATTTCGAGACCCGGGGGCCGACTCGAATGAAGCGCCCCGGTCCCGGCCCATGGACACGCCGGCCGCCTTCACGCTCCTCTAAAACGAAACTGATGAGCGTCTTACAGGGCCACCACGGGCGGACATAGGGCGGCCGGTTGCAGCTCCGGACGCGCCCTCACGCAGCGCCGACGCGCGTGCAGTAGAAGAGCTCGGTGTTGAGGATTCCGGCGGCAGGCCAGTCGGCCTTGGTGTATTCGACGCTCAACCCGAGACCGGCCAGTTGCTCGTCGAGCTCCGTGCCGTACGACCGATAGCTCAGCGCCCCGCGGCCGTCCTCGGAGTTCGCGTCGCCGTGGTACTCGGGCTCGGTGAGAAACCGGTCGCGGTCGGGATCGTCCGGATCGGTGACCTCGACCCGCACGAGAGTGTCGTGCCGGTCACGGAAATGGGGAACGGTGAAGAGGTAGCAGCCGCCCGGACGCACCACGCGGGCAATCTCGGCGTGCGCGCGGCCATCCAATCTGACGTGCTCCATCACGTCGCTCGTGATGAGCACGTCGACGCTGGCGTCGCCGAGCGTGAGCCGCTCGAGGTTCTCGTTGACCACCCCCGGCGCAACGACGGCCCCTGCCTGCGACCCCGGTTTGAAGGTCGACACGGAGAGATCGATCCAGGAGCACCGGCGCAGCATTTCGGGGAGCGGGTATGCGCACACCTCGAAACGAAACGGCGGCTGGGTGTCGTGCACGCGCAGGCGCCGGTTCGGCCGGAGCGCCGCCAGGCCGGCGACCGACGCGGCGCGGATGCCGGCCTGCCGTTCGACCGCGACGAGCAGGCCGCGGGCGATCGAGCGGTACCGACTCGTGGTCCGACAGTGTTCGCAGGTAAGCGACTCGCGAAACAGTTCCGGCGCGGGATAAAAAAAACGCGTCCGCCGGCCGCAGACGTTGCACCGACCCCTCACGAAGCGCTGCCCGGACAACGCCTCCGGGACTTCGGCGAAGACTCCGTCCAGCGCGCCACGGAAGCCCTCGTGCACACGCGTGACGACCCTCCTGATCAGCGACCTTCTCACGCCCCGGCTCGGTCCTCTCGTCGGTGGAACCGCACGAATTGTACGGGCTGCGGTGCTCTCGTCAAGCGAACGTACCCGGGCGACGTCCGGCTCTACCCTTTCCCCCTCCACCCGCTCCCTGTCCCCCGCTCCACCAGTCCCCTGGGACACGAAGGGCGCCCCGGAGGGCGCCCTGGTGTCGTGAGCGTCGCCGATTCAGCGCTTCGGCAGCGTGGCCAACAGGACCTCGACCGCCTTCTCGAGCTGTTGGTCGCGCCCCGCGCCTTCGAGCGCCGGGTCGTTGTCCACCTGGTGGTCAGGGTCGAGGTGCTTGTTCTCGGTGTAGTCGCCGTCCTTGTCGAGGTAGCCGACCTGCGGGATGCCGAACACCAGCGAGCGGTCCTGCAACCGCTCCCACCACACCGACGTGCAGGTGCCTGGCACCTGCATGCCGACGGTCTGCCCGAGGCGCAGCGACGTGTACGCGGTGGGGAAGCAGTGGGCGTCGGAGTAGTTGCCCTCGTTCATCACCACGATCGAGGGGTTCGTCCAGCGCTGCCCGGGCTCCACGCCGATCTGCCTCCCGCGCGGAACCGCGCGGTAGTACACCTCGCCGGAGAGGAAGATGGTCAGTGCCTCGACGAGGTTGCCGCCGCCGTTGAAGCGGGTGTCGAGGACGATCCCGTCCTTGCCGACCTCCTTGCCGAACACCTCCTCGAACATCTCGCGGTAGGCCCCGTCGTTCATGCCCCGGATGTGGGCGTAGCCGAGCCGACCGCCGGACAGCCTCTCGACCTCGGCGCGGCGCGACCGCACCCAGCGGCGATAGAGCAACTGGCCCTGCTCACCCCACGAGATCGGCTTCACCGTCTCCTGCCAGCGGGCGTTGTCGGCCGGGTTGAACAGCGACAGCCGCACCGGAATGTCCGCCTTGCGGTTGAGCAACGGGTGCCAGTTGGCGCCGGCGGCGATCGTCTCGCCGTCGATCGCCTCGATCACCACGCCGGCCGCGATCCTGGTGCCGGCCTTGCGAAGCGGCGAGCCCTCGACGATCTCGAAGATACGGACCCCGGCGCCGGTGTGGGCCGGGTCGGGGAAGATGCCGAGCGCCGCGGTAGCGTCGGCGTCGGGCCGTTCCGGCCGGTACCGCCCGCCGGTGTGCGAGGCGTTGAGCTCGCCCTGCATCTCCGAGATCAGCTCGGCGAAGTCGCGGTTGTTGTCGATGGAGGGCAGGAAGCGGGCGTACGCCTGCTTCATCGCCGGCCAGTCCACGCCGTGCATCGTGTCGACGTAGAACTTCTTGGCCGTCTGGCGCCAGGCGTGCTCGAACAGGTAGGCGCGCTCGGCGGCCGGCTCCAGCTCCATCGGCGCCGAGGCCTTGACCGGCGTGCTCTTGCCGCCGTCGAGATCCACGGTCATCAACCTGCCGCCGGCGAGCACGAACGCCTTCTTGCCGTCCTTGTCCAGGCGCAGGTCGGCCGGCCGCTTGGCGTCGAGCTTGGCGACCAGCTTGACCTCCTTCTTGCGCGGCGTGTACTTCCAGAGGTCGTAGCCCTTTTCGTAGCTGGCCAGGTAGACCAGCGTCTCGCGATCCGGCGTCAGCTCAGCGGCGGCGAGGTCCGCCGAGTGCATCGACAGGCGGACGGTGCGGTCCTCGATTCCCTCGAGATCGAGCGCAACCGGGTCGGGCGGCTTGGGCGCGGCGTCGGCGGTCTTCTCGTCCTTCGCCTTCGCGTCCTTGTCCTTCCCCCGATCGCCTTCCTTGCCCTTCGCCTTGTCCTTGTCCTTGTCCGCGTCCTTCTCCTTCGCCTTGAGCTGCTCGAACGCCGCCTCGTCGAGACGGAAACGGTCCCACGCCTTCCGGGTCAGGAAGGCGGCGAAGACGTCGTTCTCCCTGCCCCAGCCGGCGTGCGAGCGCATGCCGTGGCGATCGGAGGCCCAGAGGAGGATCTCGCCCTTGCCGAACCAGCGCGGGTAGCCGTCCTCGTATCCGCTCCTGCTGATGTTGACCACCTTGCCCGTGCCGCTCGCCGCGACGATCCCCACCTCGGACGACCAGCGGCCGGGACTGAGGAACTGCACGGCGAACGACCGCCCGTCCGGGGCCCACTCGTACCACTGGTCGCCGTCGGCGTAGGAGTAGTTCAGCTCGCCGGGCAGGACGGTGCGGATCGCCCCGGTGGCCAGGTTGACCACCTTGAGCGTCGTGCGCTCCTCGAGGTACGCGACCTCCTTGCCGTCGGGCGAGAACGCCGGCTGGAACTCCTCGGCCGGCGTCGCGACCACCGCGCTCTCCTTGAACGCCGTGGCGTTGAAGAACGCCGGCTCGTCGGCGTCGGTACGGTCTATCCGGTACACGTTCCAGCTGCCGTCGCGCTCGGCGGCGTAGAGCAGGCTCTTGCCGTCGGGGGAGAAACTGACCGAGCGCTCCTGCTCGGGCGTGTCGGTGATGCGCCGCGTGTCGCCGTACTCGGTCGAGGCGACGAACACCTCGCCGCGCGCCACGAAAGCGATCTCCTTGCCGTCCGGAGAGGGGGCGAACTCGGTGATTTCGCTCGCCACGTCGGTGCGCATCACGTCGGTGCTGCGCGAGTCGGTCGCGACGACCACTTCGAGCTTGCGGCTCTGGGCGGCGCCGGCCGGCCGGACGTGGATCTCGCCGTCCCACGCGTAGCACAGGTCGCCCGCACGCGAGGCGGAGAGGAAGCGGACCGGGTGCGTCGCGTGCGCGGTGACCTGGACGGGGCTCTTCGGATCGGCGATGTCGAGTCGCCACACGTTGAAACTGCCGCCGCGCTCGGAGAGGTAGAAGAGCGAGCGCTCGTCGGGGCTCCACACCGGCTGGCGATCGTCGAACCCGAAGTCCGTCAGGCGGGTGTGCGTGTTCTTCGCGACGTCCCAGATCCACACGTCGCGGGCGAACGAGGAGGTGTCGTGCTTGCGCCACTCCATCTCGTAGCCCTTGACGTCGGAGTACGCCAGGCGCTGCCCGGCGCGGTCGTACGCCGCGAACAGTGCGGGGGTGGTGAGCACCTGCACCGGCATCCCGCCCGCGACCGCGACCCGGTACAGCTCGGGCTGGGCCGGTGTCGGGAACTGCACGTTCGAGGCCCCGTCGAGGATCGCGGCGCTGAACAGCACCGCCGTGCCGTCCGGCGTGAAGCTCGTCGGGATCTCGTCCGCCGAGTGGAACGTCAGCCTCTTCGCCTCGCCGCCGGTCGAGTCCATGACGAAGACATCGGCGTTGCCGTAGCGGTCGGACGCGAACGCGACGCGGGCGCCGTCCGGCGACCACACCGGCATCGTGTCGTGGGCGGCGTGCACCGTCAGCGGCACCGCCGTGCCGCCGGTGGCGGGGACCTTCCACAGGTCGCCGCGGTAGCTGAACACGACCGTCCGGCCGTCCGGGGAGATGGCCGGGTAGCGCAGCCACAGGGCGCGCTCGGCGGCCCACACCGCCGTGGACGTGAAGAGGGCGACGGCCAGGGCCAGAGCCCGGGTCGCGACATGACCGCAGTTCGTTCTCCGCATCGTGCCTCCTCGGGGCATGGCCCGGGCTGGACCACCCGGGCCTCGGCCTTCTACGCAGCGCGAATCGAGACGGTTTCCGGTCCTGCCCCGATGCCCGGCGCGAGAGGCCGTACGGGAGTGTCGAAATCCGCTCCAACCCACTGGTCTTTCAAGACGTAGGCAGGAGGACGAGAGAAGGCCCGCGCCCGCGCGCGGTCGGGATCGGAGGACCGAGGTGAAGGCACTTCGCATCGCGCTGGGGCTCGCGTTCCTGGGAGCGCTCCCCGCGGCGGCCGCGAACAGGCCGGCTCCGGCCGACGATGCGCCGGCGCGGAGGATCCCCATCACCACCGCGCACCTCCCCGCCAGAAAGGGCGGAACGGCCAGCCGGATTCTACTCGTCGAAATCCGCCCGGCTGCTCGTCAACCTCTCGAAGCTGAGACCGTATGAGCATCATGTCGACCGCGCTGAGACGCCCCCCCCGACTCACCGGCCCCTCCGTCCCCAGAGCACTTCGCGTCCTTTCCGGCCTCCTCGCCCTCGCGATCGGCGTCCCAGCCGCCGCGGGACGACAACTTGACGCCACGCCGCGACCGACGCACCAAATTCCGCGCACCGACGCGGCGGTTCGCGTTGACGGCGCGCTCGACGAGCCGGCGTGGGCCACGGCGTGGCACTACGAACTCGGCTTCGAGGTCGATCCGGGCGAGAACACTCCGGCGCCGGTGCGCACCGAGGTGCTGGTGATGCACGGAGAGAAGCACCTCTACGTCGGCTTCCGCTCCCACGACCCCGACCCCCGCCAGATCCGCGCCCACCTCTCCGACCGGGACCAGGCGTGGGCCGACGACTGGGTCGGCGTGGTGCTCGACACGTTCAACGACGAGCGGCGCGACTACCTGCTGGTGATCAACCCGCTCGGCGTCCAGATGGACAACATCGAAGCCTGGCCCAACGGGCAGACGGCGTGGGACGCGATCTGGGACGCCGCCGCGCGCGTCACCGAGTGGGGGTGGAGCGCCGAGTTCGAGATTCCCTTTTCGTCGCTGCGCTTTCAGAGGAGCGACAGACCCCAGGTTTGGGGGTTCGACGCGGTCCGCGGGTACCCGCGAACCACGTTCAAGCAGATGGGCGCGTTTCCGCGCGACCGCAACAACAACTGCTACCTGTGCCAGGCGCTGAAGATCGAGGGGTTCGAAGGGGTGTCGCCGGGGCTCAACCTCGAACTCGTGCCGACGCTGATCGGGAGCCGCACCGACACCCGCGCGGACGTCCCCGGCGGCCCGATGGAGAACGGCGACACCGAGGTCGAGGCGGGGGCCACGGTGCGCTGGGGGTTCACCCCGAACCTGACGCTCTCGGCGGCGGTCAACCCGGACTTCTCCCAGGTCGAGGCCGACGCGCGCCAGCTCGACGTGAACCGCCCCTTCGCGATCTTCTACTCGGAGAAGCGCCCGTTCTTCATGGAAGGCGCCGACTTCTTCACCACGCCGTTCGACGCCGTCTACACCCGCATGGTCCGCGATCCGGACTGGGGCGCCAAGGTCACGGGAAAGGAAGGGGCACACACGATCGGCGCCTACCTGGTCCAGGACGCCGTGACCAACCTCGTCTTCCCCGGCAGCCAGGGCTCGTTCACGACCACGCTCGAGGAGAGCTCCAAGGCCGGCGTGGCCCGCTACAAGCTCGACCTGGGCAACCGTTACACGCTCGGCGTGCTCGCCACCGGGCGGGAAGCCGACGGCTACTCCAACGGCGTGGCCGGCGCCGACGTCGAGCTCCGCCTGTCGGATCGCGACCGCATCGTCGCCCAGGTGCTGGCCTCCTCGACCGAGTACCCCGCCGCGCTCGCCCAGGAGTTCGACCAGCCCACCGGCTCCCTCGACGACTGGGCGAAGTGGCTCGCCTACTACCACGACACCCGTACCTGGTCGTCCTGGCTGACGTACGCGGACGTGGGGAGCGACTTCCGCGCCGACATGGGGTTCATGCCCCGCGTCGACTTCCGCCACACGGAGGGAGGCGCGCAGTACCTGTGGACCGGGCGCAAGGATGACTGGTACTCGCGGCTGTGGCTGATCGGCAAGGTGTCGATGCTCGAGGACCAGGACGGAAACCTCCTCGAGAACGAGACGGCCGTGAGGTTCAACGTCGAGGGGCCGCTGCAGAGCCACGCCTACGTCCGTCCGAGCTTCACGCGCCAGGGCTACGAGGGTGAGGAGTTCGACCTCGGCGAGGTCGAGCTGCACGTCTGCATGAAGCCGAACGGTCACAGCCACCTGTGGCTGAACGCGACCGTCGGCGACAACATCGACTACACCGAGGCGCGCGAGGGGAACCGTGTCCTCGTCCAGCCGGGGTTCTGGTACCGGTTCGGCCCGCACCTGCGCCTCGAGCTGTCGTACACCGGCGAGCGCATGGACCTCGACGAAGACTGGCTGTACGAGGCGCAGATCGCGCAGCTCACGGCGGCGTGGCAGTTCAACGCCCGGGCGTTCGTCCGCGCCATCGTCCAGTACGTCGACTCCCGCTACAACGTCGAACAGTACCGGGAGCCTCCCGAAGCGAAGAGCGAGCTGCTCTTCACGCAGTTCCTCTTCTCCTACAAGCTGAACCCGCAGACCGTCCTCTTCGCCGGCTACTCCGACACGTCGCAGGGGACCGACGCGTACTCGCTGACCCGCGCGAACCGCACCGTATTCGCCAAGATCGGCTACGCGTTCGTGTTCTGAACTCCGCTCCCCCACTCGCAGGGGAAGGAACAGGGAGCCGGGGACCGTGAACCGGAAACCAGAGGCGGGGTCCGGGGTCCGGGGTCCGTGAAGGCGAAGATGCCGAAGGCGGAGCGTCCCGCTCCGCCCGCGAATTCACCACCCCACCCGCTGTCATCCTGAGGCCCGAAGGGCCGAAGGATCCCGTCGCACCTGGAGCGCATCCACGCCCTGGCGCCGCTTCCTCGTGGCGCAGGCGCTCCGCGCCTGCGTTGACGGGACTGGCAGACTC
>JBFMCD010000049.1:18080-29806 GCA_040754885.1 Acidobacteriota bacterium | reverse complement strand
CCCGGTCCGAGCGGCTCATGGGTCCGCAGGCCGCGGGGCACCCGGCGCGCGAGATGCGAGTGGGTGTCGGGGGCGCGACGAGCACAGCGAGGAGCGAACACCGAGGGCCCCGCGAGCAGATCGCGCATCCGGGTCGCGGCCGAGGACAGTCGGCCCGCAGCGCGCGGGGGCGCGCCAGGGCCGACCACAGCCGCTCGGTCCGGGGGCATAAAGAAGCCATGTTTCGCAGAAGCACAGAGTTGCTCAGGCTGCAGCCGCACGGCACCCTCTCGCCGCACGGCACCCGGGCCTCCGAGGCCCGCCTCCCTATCTCGTCAGCGCAGCATCTTCCACAGATACGCCGTCTCCAGCGCCGTGACGTACGCCGTCTGTGTGTTGACCGAACCCGAGCCGTGCCCGCCCTCGACGTTCTCGAAGTACAGCACCGGGTGGCCGAGCGCCTGCATCTTCGCCACCATCTTGCGCGCGTGCCCGGGGTGGACCCGGTCGTCCCGCGTGTTCGTCCAGTAGAACGGTGTCGGGTACTTCGCGTCCTTGCGCAGCAAGTGGTAGGGCGACCAGGTCCGGATGGTCGCCCACTGCTCGGGCACGTCGGGGTTGCCGTACTCGGCCATCCACGAGGCGCCGGCGAGCAGGGTGTTGAAGCGGCGCATGTCGGCGAGCGGTACCTGCGACACCACCGCGCCGAACAGGTCGGGGCGCAGCGTCATCGCGCCGCCGACGAGCAGCCCGCCCTGCGAGCCGCCCATGATGCCGAGGTGCCTGGGCGAGGTGATCCTGCGCGCGACGAGGTCGTCCCCGACCGCGATGAAGTCCTCGAACGACTTGATCCTCTTGTCCTTCAGCGCCGCCTCGTGCCAGCGCGGGCCGAACTCGCCGCCGCCGCGGATGTTGGCCAGCACGTAGACGCCGCCGCGCGCCAGCCACGTCGCGCCCTTGCCGCCGCTGTACGTCGGGAGCAACGGGATCTCGAAGCCGCCGTAGCCGTAGAGCAGCGTCGGCGCCGTGCCGTCCGCCTTGAACCCCTTCGGGAAGACGACGAAGTACGGGACCTTCGTGCCGTCCTTCGACACCGCCTCGTGCTGTTCGACCTTCATGCCCGCGGCGTCGAAGTACGTAGGCATCGACTTGACCCGCTCCGGCTTCGCCCCGCCCCGCGACAGCCACAGTGACGAGGGCGTGAGGAAGTCCTGATACGACAGGAAGTACACGTCGGCCTCGTCGCTCGCCGCGGTGACGTTGGCGTTGCCCAACCCGGGGAGGGAAATCTCCTCACGCGCCCACCCGCCGCCGGCGAGCGTGTACGACGCGAGCTTGCTGCGCACGTTGTCCATCGTCTCGACCAGCACGCGATCGCGGGTGCTGGCGACGCCGGCCAGGGAGACCCGTTCGCTCGGCGCGAACAGCGTGGCGAAGGAGCGCTTTCCCTGCAGGAAGTCGCCCACAGGGATCGCGATCAGCGATCCCGAAGCATACGTCGCGCCGCCGGTCGCCCAATCGGTGCGCAGCGAGAGCAGCATCCAGTCCTTGAACACGCCCTGCAGCTCGGCGTCCTCCGGGAACTCCAGCTTGACCAGCCGGGAGCCGAGCATGAGGAACGTCTCCTGCCTGTAGAACGCCGGAGTGCGCGAGACGACGTCGTAGGTCCCCTCGGGCGTGAACATCGTCATGCCACGCGACGACACGTCCTCGGCCTGCCCCTCGAACACGGTGCGCGCCGCCGAGAGCGGCGTGCCGCGCGACCACAGCTTGACGATCCGCGGGTAGCCGGAGGAGGTCAGCGAGCCGGGGCCGAAGTCGGTGCCGACCCACAGCGTGTTCGCGTCCTTCCACGACACGGCCACCTTGGCCTCGGGCAGCGTGAAGCCGCCCTCGACGAAGCTCTTCGACACGCTGTCGAACTCCCTGACCACCACCGCGTCGGCGCCGCCGCGGGAGAGCGAGACGAGGCACTGCCGGTACTCCGGGGGCAGGCAGTTCGAGCCCTTGTACACCCACGGGGTGCCGTCAGCCCCGGCCAGGGCGTCGATGTCGAGCACCGTCTCCCAGCGCGGCTGCGCGGTCCGGTACGACTCGAGGCTGGTCCGGCGCAGGATGCCGCGCTGGTGCTGCTCGTCCTTCCAGAAGTTGTAGACCGTGTCGCCGCGCCAGCTCGGGAACGGGATCTTCTCCTTGGAGTCGAGGATCTCGAGCACCTTGTCGTAGGTCGGCTTGAACTCCGGCACGGCTTCGAGCACCGGCACGGATTTCGCGTTCTGCGCCTTCACCCACGCCAGCGCCTTCTCCCCCTGCACGTCCTCGAGCCACTGGAACGGATCCTCCTCGGCGCCGGCAAGCGCGAGGGGCGCCAGCACGAGCAGTGCGACGACGAGCGTCTTCTTCATGAATGGTCTCCCGGACCGCGGGCATGGCATCCGCCGCGCGGATGCCACATCTTACGGCACGCGGAGCCCGGAGGTTGCGGGACTGGCCGTCTCCCGCCGGACCACCCCGGCGACGAGGACGCCTCGGGGAGGGCGCAGCGCACGAGAAAGAAACGGGGCCGCCCGAAGGCGGCCCCGGAACGCGCCTCGCGGCGCGCACACTGGAACAGGTCTAGAAGGTGACCTTGAAGGACACACGGACCTCGCGCGGCGCCTGGAAGGCGTCGGCCATGTTGAAGAACGGATCGAGGTCCCCTTCCTCGTACTCGCTGATCAGGCCCTCGTAGTCCCAACCACCGGCGAAGAACTCCTCCGCCGAGACCGGAAGGTCGCTGTCCACGCGCGACGGCCAGCGCTGGACCACGGTATCCTCGTCCCACAGGTTGAGGACGGTGACGCCGAACTGCCAGTCCAGACCGAGAAGCTTGAAGTCCTGGAACAGCGACAGGTCGGTCTGGGTCAGGGTCGGGGTCCGGCCGAGGTTGCCGCGGCCGTAGGGCAGGAACGGCGTGTTGATCGGCACCGTCGCCTCTTCGGAGACCGGCGTGCCGCTGCCGATGTACTGGTTGACGGCGGCGGTCAGGTTGAACGGGAAGCGGTACATCACCTGCGCCTTGAACTGGTGCGGCCGGTCGGTGGCCAGGCGGCCGTAGACCAGGTCACCGTTCGCGTCGAACATGTTCTGGATGGTGTCGAACAGACGGCTGACGTTGGGCGACAGCCGGCCGCCGCCGCCGACGGTGTTGAACTCGTCGGAGTTGGCCAGACCGGAGTAGTTGCCCCACAGCTTGCTGTAGGTGTAGGCGGCGTTCAGCGACCAGCGGCCGTTGAAGCGCTTGTTGAACGTCAGCTCGAGGGCGTCGTACTCGCGCTCGGCCTTGGGGAACGGCTTCTCGGCGATCGAGGTGGACAGGCCGTAGCCCGGGTTGCCGATGTAGTACACCTCGCCGATGCCCGGGACCAGGATGCCGATGTCCTCGATCGTCTTGACCAGCTGCTTGTGCACGTAACGGGCGCCGATGACGATGTCGTTGGTGAACTGGTGGTCGACGCCGAGCTGGGCTTCCCAGGTCTCCATCGGAGCCAGGTCGGGGTCGATGTACGACTCGTTCGGGTCGGCCGAGTTGTGCCGGCGGTCGACCACCTCGATTAGGGTGCCGGCGCCGCAGGTCGGCCGCTCGTCGGTGGTGTTGCTGCCGACGGTGCAACCCGCGCCGTTGAGCGTGTAGTCGTAGTTGTCGAAGGTGTAGAAGTAGTCCACCCACTTGTCGCCGCCGAACGAGCCGCGCGGCATCTCGTACTTGGTGGTGTCGTAGTAGGTGCCGTAGGAGCCGTACACCTTCCACTTCTGGTCGCCGGTGACGTCCCACGCGAAGCCGATGCGCGGCGCGATCTTCTCGTCCCAGTCGAACTCGATCGCCGGGTCAGGGCCGACGTTGCCGAAGTTCGGGACGCGCTCGTGCTCGCTGCGGACGCCGAGGTTGAGGGTGAAGTTCTTGCCGATTACCCACGAGTCCTGGACGAAGATCGCCTCGTTGTCGGTCTGCACCTTGCCCAGGGTCGCGATGTTGAGCAGGCGGAAGTAGCCGTAGGTGCCGCGCACGCTCTCGCCCATGGTCGTGGTGTAGGAGCGATCCCAGTAGTACAGGATGCGGTCGGCGTTGTAGCCGCTCTGCACGTCGTTGCTGATCTTCTCGAGCTGGTAGCCGAACTTCAGAGTGTGGTCGCCGCCGGCGTTGAAGAACCACGACGCGTCGACGCCGTACAGCTCGCGCTCGTACTCGTTCCTGGCGGTGGCGTCGGTGATCAGCGTGTCGCTGGTGAAGCCGGGGACCTGCTTGAACTGCTCGGGGATGTCCGGGAAGGCCGTCGCGGGGTTCGCGCCCAGCGTGGAGTAGTTGTGGATCAGACCGGGGAAACCGACTCCCGTGTCCATGTAGTCGGTGTGGTACAGGCCCGCGCGGGCGCTGACCACGAACGAGTCCGTGGCGACCCAGTCCGCCGTCAGCGAGTAGGTCTGCCGCTCGCCGTCACGGCCGCGGACATAGGCGTCCTGAGAGGTCTGCGACGTGCGGCCGGACAGCGGCGGAAGGTCGCGCTCGCGCGACCAGTCCGACGTGTTCCCACCGGCCTTGAGCAGCACCGGGCCGAGGTTGGCGCTCAGGTTGAACGCCGCGTAGTCGACCTGCTGGTCCTGGGTGTAGGTGTCGGTGTAGAAGCCGTCCGGGTTCGCGGTGTTGACGAAGGTGACGGTGCGGTCGATGCTGGTGATGCCCGGCTGGTACGAGGCGAAGAACCACAGGCGGTCCTTGAAGATCGGACCGGAAAGGAAGAAGCCCGGGTCGATCCGCTCGTTGTCGTCCTTGTCGTACGTCGCGTATTCGGCCAGGCTCGTGTTTTCCAGGTTGTTGCGCAGCGTCGGGCGCACGTCGCCGTTGAGGTCGACGTTCTGGTACTCGAACAGCAGGCCGCCCTGCCAGTCGTTGCGCCCCGACTTGGTGATCGCGTTGATCACGCCGCCGGTCGCGCCGCCGTACTCGGCCGCGTACCCGGCCGACTTGACCTGGACCTCTTCGAAGAAGTCCGCGCGCATCGGCACCGACTGGGCGCCGGTCTGCGGGTCGGTGGTGTCGATGCCGTCGATGATGTAGCGGTTCTCGAGGCCGGACGAGCCGTCGATCGAGATGCCGCCGCCGCGGGCGGTGTCCTCGGCGCCGGCGACCTGGCTGATCACCGACGTGAAGTCGCGGCCGCGCGGGATGAACTCGATCTGCTCGCGCCGGATGTTGTCGGCGGTCGCGGCGGACCCGAAGTCGATGACCACGGCGTCGGCGGCGACGGTCATCGCCTCCTCGAAGGTGCCGGGCTGCATGGTGAAGTTGACCTTCACGGTCTTGCCGACCGTCAGGTCAACGCTGCCGGACTCGACGGTGGTGAAGCCGGCCAGCGCGGCCTTCAGCTTGTAGACGGCCGAGGGCAGCAGGGGGAACCGGAAGGTCCCTTCCAGGTCGGTGACCGCGGCGCGCGTGCCGATGTTGGCGCCGGTGATCTCGACCGTCACGCCGGGGAGAGCCTGACCGGTGTTGTCGGCGACGATGCCTTCGATGGTGCCGGTCTGCTCCTGAGCGTAGGCGGCGCCCGCGACAAGCAGGGCCGCCAGCACGAAGAAGGTAAATCGCTTCATTGACTCCTCCTCCTCACGTTGGGTTGATGGGGTGGGCGAGGGTTGAACCGCCACGCTCACGGCCCATTTCACGGGGCCGTGAAACCCTGCACCCACTGGTCACGTAGAAACGAACGGGTCCGATCCGATGCTCACGAGCAACGTCTCCGTCCTCCTCCTTTCCGCCGCGAGCAGGCCTGGGGTCTTTTCCCGGCTGCGGCTCGGGCCCAGCACTCGGGGAGCGGGCGCCTTCACCGGACGACTGGCCGCATAGCGGGCGGCCAGACGGCAGTACGGCGATGTCGCGCCACGCTCCAAACTCTCTTCCTCCCGCTTCCCGGCGGCGTCCAACCGGCGCCGCCCTGCGCGGCGGAGCGAGTCGGTGGCCGATCCTGCTTGCCCACCGCCCCTCCCACCCCGCAAGAATTGACGCACTTTAACAGACTGCAACCCTCGTGCCCATGTCCTCCCCTTGCGGGGCGTCGGTCCGAATCCCTTTCGTCCGACCCTCCGGACGATTTGTCCGGATTTCCGAACGAGCGACTCTCCATGCCCTATACTCCGCCCAGGGGACCACGCTCATGAATGACGTTCACTCCCGCCTCGCCCGGCGACTCGACGGCCTGCCGCAGGGCTACCCTGCCACCGAGAGCGGCGTCGAGGTGCGCATCCTGCGCAAGATCTTCTCCGCCGAGGACGCGGCGTGGGCGCTGCGGCTGAAGCCCCTCCCGGAAACCGCGGCGACGATCGCGCGGCGCCTCCGTCTGCCGGTCGAGGAGGTCCGCGCACAGCTCGATCGCATGGCCGATCGCGGCCAGATCGCGTCGTTCTGGTTCAAGGACCGGCACTGCTACGCGCTGGCGCCGTTCGTGGTCGGCATCTGGGAGTTCCAGCTCAACCACATGGACCGCGAACTCGCGGCGCTGTTCGAGGAGTACGCGCCGACGCTGCTGCGCACGCTGGGCGGCTCCGCGCCGGCGCTGGCCCGCGTGATCCCGGTCAACCGGAGACTGTCGGCGCAGGCCCAAGTGCTCCCCTACGAGGATCTGCGCACCCTGCTCGGCGACGCCAGGGCGTTCCGCGTCGCGGACTGTCTGTGCCGCACCGAGCGCGCCCTCCAGGGCCACCCGTGCTCGCACCCGATCGAGACCTGCCTTTCGTTCTCCCGCGAGGAGCACGCCTACGAGGACGTGCCGGAGTGGGGGCGACCGATCTCGCGCGACGAGGCGTTCCGCCTGCTCGACGACGTGGAGCGCGAGGGACTGGTGCACTGCACCTACAACGTCCAGCGCGAGCCGATGTTCGTCTGCAACTGCTGCTCGTGCTGCTGCGGCTTCCTCCGCTCGCTCAACGAGTTCCAGGCGCCGTACATGCTCGCCCACTCGAGCCTGAGGGCGGAGATCGCCGAGGACGGCTGCACGGCGTGCGGCGAGTGCGCCTCCGGGCGCTGTCCGGTCGGCGCCATCGCCGAACGCGAGGGGGCCTACAGGGTGGACGGCGAGCGCTGCATCGGGTGCGGGGTGTGCGCGGTGGCGTGCCCGGCGGACGCCATCGCCCTTGTTGCGCGCCCGCCGGCCGAGGTGCCCGAACCGCCCAGGCACGTCATCCAGTGGCACCTCGACCGCGCCACGCAGCGGCAAGGAGCGTTGCGCGGCCTCGCGCTGCGCGGCTGGCTGACGTGGGAGGGGCTGAAGATGGCCGCCGCGCAACGCCGCGAGCGCGGCTGATCGGCCGCCGGCCCTGCTCTGCGGCTCCCGCGTGTGCTGACCGCGACGACTCGGTGGGCGGTCGAGGAGCGTGGGCCGTGGACCGTGTGCCGTGGTCCGACCAACGACGGGCCCGCGCTCGTTCCTTCGTCCACGGTCCACTGCCCACGGCCCACGTCTCTGCCTGTGGGCCGTCTCAATTGGCTGATCTTCTCCGTTACACTGCGCGCGAGAGGAGCTGACCGTGGCCAACCCCGTCGCCGCCTTCGAAACAACGCTGGGCACCTTCAAGGCCGAGATCCTGCTCGCCGAGATGCCGATCACCGCCGGCAACTTCCTGTCACTGGCGAAGTCCGGCTTCTACGACGGCCTCCACTTCCACCGGGTGATCAAGGGCTTCATGGTCCAGTTCGGCTGCCCGCACAGCAAGGACCCGGAAAGCGCGCGCGCGGGCACCGGCGGGCCGCCGCAGGGCACGATCGCCGACGAGCACCTGGCCGGCGCGAAGTTCTCCAACGAGCCGGGAACGCTGTCGATGGCCAACACCGGCCGGCCCAACTCGGGCGGCTCGCAGTTCTTCATCAACACCGTGCACAACGCCTACCTCGACTGGTTCACGCCTGGCCCGTCCAAGCACCCGGTGTTCGGCCGCGTCACCGAGGGGATGGACGTCGTACGGGCGATCGAGACGACACCGACCGGACCGGGCGACCGGCCGCGCACCCCGGTCCAGGTGAAGCGGATCACGGTCCAGGAGTAACGGCCCGCTTCTCCGAGCGGACGAAGAGCGCGGCGGCGGCGCCTGCCGCGGCCACCGCCGCGAGGCCCGTCCACACCGGCGGCCACGCCGGCGTCGCGTCGCGCACCCCGCCGGCCAGCGCGGGTCCGAGCACCGTGCCGAGGTTCGACAGCGCGGTGATGAAGCCGAACGCCAGCCCGACGCGGGCGGCACCGACCAGGCGCGCGGGCAGCGCGTAGACGGCCGGCGGCACCGCGGCGGCGACCACACCGACGAGCGCCATCGCCGCCCACGGCGGGACCGCCCCGGCTCCCATCGCCGCCAGCGTCGCCGCGAGCAGCGCCATCCCGACCGCGCACCACGCCTGCGGGCGGCCGGACCGGTCGATGAGCGCGCCGGCGACCGGCGTCGCGGCGAGAGCCACCCAGGTGACCAGGCTCGCGACCAGCAACCCTCCGGAGCCGCCGCCCGCCCACTCCGGCGCGAACGTCGGGACCGGAGCGAAGGCGGCGAAGTAGAGCATCCACGCCACGCCGAGCACGACCAGCCCGGCGGGAATCGCGCGCCCCTCCGCCGCCGATCCGGACCCGGCCTCCTTCGCCTCGAGGGTCTCGGGCACGACCCTCGCGTGGAGCGGAATCGCCACCGCCACGAGCGCGGCGAGCAGCGCCAGCTCGCCGCGCCAGCCGAGCGTCGCCTCGAGCCACGGGTGGAGCGAGAACAGCGCGATCATGCTCGCCGGGTAGACGCCGGTGAACAGCGACATCGCCAGCGCCAGCTCCTTGCCCGCGAACGCCGCCGACAGCACGCGGGCGAGGAGCAGGTTGATGAGCAGGGCGCCGATGCCGAACAGCAGACGTCCGGCGAACAGCGCCCAGTACCCGGGCGCGAGCGCGAACGCGGCGGCGCCGGCGAGCATGACCCATAGCCCCGCCAGTCCCGCACGCCGCGGAGGCCACCGGTCCACCGCCGCACCGAGCGGCACGGAGAGGGCGATCGCCGGCACGGCGATCGCGCCCATCAGTGCGCCGAGCTGGAAGTTGTTCAGGCCGAACGCGTCACGCAGCGCCGGGATCAGCGGCGGCACAGCGAAGAACGTCACACCGACCGCGAAGAAGCTGACCATCGCGCTGGCCAGGATCCGCCAGCGGGTCGAGCCGATGTCCGTCACGCCGTCCACCCCGCGATTCTAGACCTCGGCCGCGCCGGGAGGGTCACGCGGTGCCGTCGAGTGTCCACCGGTGTCCGGTAACGCCCGGCCGCCGGATGCGTAAAGAGCGGTAAGTGCCGCGCTGAGGGCGTCGTGCCCAGGGAGGGACCATGAAACGCACGCTCCTGGCTCTGACGGTGGCCGCGATGGCGGCGGCGGTCTTCGCCGGGGAGCCGATCACCGTCGGCGAGATCGTCACCGTCGAATCCAGGGTCCTCGGCGAGACCCGAACCATCCTGGTCTCGACGCCGGACCGTTACGCGCAACGCAGCGAGCGCTACCCGGTGCTGTACATGACCGACGGCAACGCGCACCTGCTGCACACCCGCGGGACGGTGGACTTCCTCTCGCGCAACGGCCTGATGCCCGACCTGATCGTGGTCGCCGTGGTCAACACCGACCGCACCAGGGACCTCACGCCGACGCGTGGCTCCCGCACCCTCGACGACGGCACCCAGCAGGAGGTCGCCAATAGCGGCGGCGCCGATCGCTTCCTCGAGTTCTTCGAGAAGGAGCTGTTCCCCTACGTCGAGGCGAACTACCGGACCGCGCCGTTCCGCCTGTTCGCCGGCCACTCGCTCGGCGGCCTCCTCGCGCTGCACATCCTCACCGCCCACCCCGGCATGTTCGACGCGATCATCGCGGCGTCCCCGTCGCTGCGCTGGGACGACGATTTCATCCTCAAACAGGCATTGCGCTTCAGCAGGGACACCGGCGAGGCGCGCGCCTTCCTCTTCGTCACCATGGGAGACGAGGAGCGCGACGAGAAGTCGCCGACGCGCTTCGAGCGCCTCCAGGGAATCCTCAGGAGGGCGACGCCCGATAGGTTCACCTGGGGCTCCCGGCTGATGACCGACGAGGACCACGGCACCGTCGTCCTGCGCAGTCACTACTTCGGGCTGCGCGCCGCGTTCGACGGCTGGCGCTTGCCGTCCGACCCGCGAACCCGCGCCTACAACGGCGGGATCGCGGACCTGGCCGCGCACTACGCGGGCCTGTCGAAGCGGTTTCGCGTCGCCGCCCGGGCGCCGGAGACGCTGGTCAACCAGCTCGGCTACCAGTACCTCGGACGCAACGAGGTCGCGACCGCGCTGACCTTCTTCCGCTACAACGTCCAGCTCTACCCCGAGTCGGCCAACGTCCACGACAGCCTCGGCGAGGCGCTCGAACGCGCCGGGGAGATGACCGAGGCGGCGGCGAGCTACTCGAAGGCGGTCGAGATCGGCGGCCGCGCCGCCGACCCCAACCTCGCCCTGTTCACGCGCAACCGGGATCGCCTGCGGAGCGCGGCGGCTACCGCGCCGTAGCGCGTCCAGTCGCGCGTTCGGCTAGTCTTGGCGCGGCGCCTGCGACCAGGCGCCCAGGGAGGACGTGAGCGATGCGAAAACACCTCGTGCAGGCTGCGGGTACGGGCGCGGTTCGGGGCTCCGCGAACGGCGCGTCGGGGCTCGTCGTGGCTCTCCTGCTCGCGGCGGCGCTCACGGCCGCCGCGGCCGCCGGTCAGACGTTCGAGAAGGACACGATCACGACCTCGTCCGGAGACCTCGAAATCACGTTCGTCGGCCACGGCACGCTCGTGCTCACCCACGCCGGCAAGGTGACCCACGTCGACCCCTGGAGCAAGCTCGCCGACTACGCGACGCTGCCCAAGGCCGACCTGGTCCTGATCACACACGCGCACCGCGACCACCTCGACCCCGCGGCGCTCGCCGCCGTGCGCACGGCGACCACCGAGGTGGTGGCCGCGACCGGGTGTCGGGAGAAGGTCGAAGGCGCGAAGTTCGTCGCCAACGGCGAGTCGACGGTGGCGGCCGGCGTGAAGGTCGACGCGGTGCCCGCGTACAACATCGTCGGCGTGCGTTCCGCGGGAATGCCGTACCACCCGAAGGGAGAGGGCAACGGCTACGTCCTCACCTTCGGCGCCACCCGCGTGTACGTCGCCGGCGACACCGAGGACACGCCGGAAATGAGGGCCCTGGAAGACATCGACGTCGCCTTCCTGCCCATGAACCTGCCCTACACGATGACCCCGGAGATGGTCGCCGACGCGGCGCGCGCCTTCCGCCCGCACATCCTCTACCCGTACCACTACGGCGACACCGACCCGGCGCGCCTCGTCGAGCTGCTCGCCGGCGAGAAGGGCATCGAGGTGCGGCTGCGCCCCATGCGCTGATCCGGACGCGCTCCTGAATACCATCGCCTGCAGTCTGCGTGCAGGCTCTCGCGGTCCGCGTGCGTAACAACGAGAGAGGCGGGCTTAGTGGTCCGTGGACCGGAAACCAGAGACGGGGGCTGGGGTCCGGGATCCGTCACGGGACGCAACGACGTGAACCGTGGGCCGGGGTCCGAGACGACCGAAGGCAGGGGGACATCGGTTTGCTCTTCTCTGTCTCTTCTGTCTTCTCTTCCCTCAGTCTTTCTGTCCCCAGAGCCCGGACCCCGGACCCCGGTTCCTTCGCTCTCGCCTCTCCCCTCTTCCCTCTCC
>JBFMCD010000049.1:0-17980 GCA_040754885.1 Acidobacteriota bacterium | reverse complement strand
AGGCAGGGGGACATCGGTTTGCTCTTCTCTGTCTCTTCTGTCTTCTCTTCCCTCAGTCTTTCTGTCCCCAGAGCCCGGACCCCGGACCCCGGTTCCTTCGCTCTCGCCTCTCCCCTCTTCCCTCTCCCCTGTCCACTCGAAGGGGAGAGGGGAGAGACCCACCCACGCGCGCGCCCTCCTTCGCTTCCTCTCCGTTGCCCCTGCTTCCCTGGCCCCCGGACCCCGGACCCCAGACTCCGCCTTCTCTCGCTCTCCCCTCTTCCCTCTCCTCTCCATCGCTTCCGTGCCGAGAAGCACGCCGTGCTAGGCTTGCTTTCCGGGCGACAGCGAGAGACGCGGCGGGGAGGCGGCAATGCCCGGAATCGGCTTCGACAGCGAGGCGTACCTGGAGCAGCAGGCGCGAGCCATCGTCGAGCGCTGCCAGAGGCTCGGCAACAAGCTGTACCTGGAGTTCGGCGGCAAGATCGCCTGGGACTTCCATGCGGCGC
This sequence comes from Acidobacteriota bacterium, assembly GCA_040754885.1. Classification (GTDB taxonomy): domain Bacteria; phylum Acidobacteriota; class Thermoanaerobaculia; order Thermoanaerobaculales; family Thermoanaerobaculaceae; genus JBFMCD01. The sequence continues at coordinate 17,492 of JBFMCD010000049.1, read as the reverse complement.
GCGTGCTCCCCGGCTACGACCCGAACGTCAAGATCCGCTTGCTCCGCGACCTCGCCGACCGCGCCGAGATCGTGGTGTGCATCTACGCCGGCGACATCGCGCGCAAGAAGGTGCGCGCGGACTTCGGCATCCCCTACGACGCCGACACGTTGAAGCTGATCGACGACCTGCGCGACTGGGGCCTGCTGGTCCGTGCCGTGGTCGTCACCCGCTGGGAGGACCAGCCGGCGGCGCGCGTGTTCCGCGCGCGCCTCGAACGGCGCGGCGTCACCGTGTACACGCACCGCGCGACGCGCGGCTACCCGACCGACGTGGACCTGATCGTGAGCGACGAGGGGTACGGCGCCAACGAGTTCATCCGCACCGAGCGACCGATCGTAGTCGTCACCGGTCCCGGCCCCGGGAGCGGCAAGCTCGGCACCTGCCTGTCGCAGCTCTACCACGAGCACCGGCGCGGCGTCGCCGCCGGGTACGCCAAGTTCGAGACGTTCCCGATCTGGAACCTGCCGCTCAAGCACCCGGTCAACGTCGCCTACGAGTCGGCCACGGTCGAGCTGCGCGACGTCAACTTGATCGACCCGTATCACCTCGCCGCCTACGACGAGCGGACGGTGAACTACAACCGCGACGTCGAGGCGTTCCCGGTCCTGCGCCGCATCCTCGAGAGAATCACCGGCGACGGAGGCTTCTACCGCTCGCCGACCGACATGGGGGTCAACCGCGCCGGGTTCGCCATCACCGACGACGAGGCGGTTCGCGCGGCGGCACGGCAGGAGGTGATCCGCCGGCACTTCCGTTACGCCTGCGAGTACGCCGTCGGCCTGGTCGAGCAGGAGGACGCGCAGCGCGCCGTGCTGATTATGGAGGAACTCGGGCTGCGCCCCGAGGATCGCCCGGTGGTGGCGCCGGCGCGCGCCGCAGCAGCCGAGGCCGAGTCGTCCGGCAAGGGAAACAACGGCACGTTCGTCGGCGCCTGTCTCGCCCTGCCAGGCGGCACGCTGGTCACAGGCAAGAACTCGCCGCTCATGCACGCGGCGTCCGCGGTCGTGCTCAACGCGATCAAGAGCCTGGCCCGCATCCCCGACGAGATCCACCTGCTCTCTCCGGAGGTGATGCGCTCGGTGACCAGCCTGAAGAAGGACGTCCTGCGCATGAAGTCGGTCAGCCTCGACCTCGAGGAGACGCTCATCGCGCTCGGGATGAGCGCCGCCGCCAACCCGGCGGCGGCGGCCGCGCTGGCGCGCCTGACCGAACTGCGCGGCTGCGAGTTCCACATCACCCACATTCCGACGCCCGGCGACGAGGCGGGGCTGCGCTGCCTCGGGCTCAACGTCACGTCCGACCCGACGTTCGCCTCGCGCTCGCTGTATATCGCTTGAAACAACCTGGCCAGAGATGACCCGGTTCCTGGCGCGAGCGGCGCGGCGGCTGCCGTCGACACGAGGCGTGGATAGTGGACCGTGGGCCGTGGACCGGGCGCAGCGGGCGCCGCGTTGGGTAGGCACGTCGAGAGCAGAGGAACTGGAAGCGGATCGTTCGGGCCACGGACCACCGATCACGGCCCACGTCGTTGTCGTCAGCCTTTTATCGTCCAGCCGCGGGAAGAGAGGTGCGCGCGCAGATTGTCCCGCTGATCGCCCTGCAGCTCGACCGAGCTCTCGCCGGCCGCGCCGCCGGTGCCGCACAGGCGCTTGAGGTCGGCGGCGAGCGTCTTGAGGAACGACGCGTTGCGCGGCAGGCCGTCCACGACGGTGACGGTCTTGCCGCCGCGTCCCGCCTTCTCGACGCGCAGCTTCGCCACGATCTTCTCCGGGACCGCCTGCTCCAGCCGCGTGCTGCACCGGCACGCGGACTTCGGCCAGCCGCACACGGGGCAGACCGGTCCGTTCGCGGTCGAGTACACGGTTCGGGCGCGGCGGTCGTCGGCCATACGCCAAGGGTAGCGCGCCCCCTTGACAACGCGCCGCCGCGGACCGATGGTAGTTACAGCAGTGGGCAGGGGCTCGACAACCGAAGCACGGGGACGCCTAAGGGCACGTTTCAGCCCCAGGCGGGTGTCACGAGTCAGTCGGGCAGTTCGTTCGTGAAGTGCGAGTTGTGAGCCCTGGCAGTTGAAGCACGTACCGCAGTTGAAGCGCGCAGCACGGTTACCGCGGTACCCCTGCCCACTGGCCGACGCTCCAGACCGGCCCCGCCCGAGCGGGGCCGTTGCCTTTCCGGGAATCCGGCGCCGATCACGCCCGAGCGGTCTCTCCGTTCCTCGCCGGCGCGCCGCCGGCGAGCCAGCGCCGCGTGAGGAAGAGCGCGACCGGAGAGACCATGGCGATGAGCGCGTAGATCAGCCACATCGTCTCGGTGTCCCGCGTCCCTTCCGCCGGGCAGTAGTGCTTCAGGAACCACCCCGCGTACAGCCCGGTGAGCAGCTTGGTCAGGAACCAGGGGAGCTGGCCGATGCCGATGTACGCGCCGACCTTGCCGGGCGGGGCGATCTCGGTGAGGTAGTGGTAGAAGCGCGGTTGCCACATCGCCTCGCCGACGGTCATCAGCACGATGTAGGCGAACAGCGTCGCCGGCGACGGGCCGAGCGCGAGCAGGAACGTCGGCGCCGCCATCACCAGCGTCCCCCACAGGATCATCGCCAGCGAGTCGCGCCGCGAGGTCGCCGCGGCCACCACCGGCGCGAGCAGGAAGACGAGCAGCGGGCCGAGGTTGGAGAACAGCTCGAAGCGGTCGGCGACCCACGGCACGTACGCCCGGTTGATGTACAGCGGTAGCGTCAGCCAGTTGTGGGCGAACAGCGTCTGCACCGGAATGAGGATGAAGACGAAGAAGGAGAAGCGCCCGTCGGCGAGCGGGTGCTCGACGAACCAGCGCCGCGAGAGCACGCGCGGGCGATCCGCGGCCCTCGCCGCCTCCTCCCTCGCGGAAGCCTCCGGGCGCGCCGCGAGCGCTGAGCGCACCGTGCCGGGGGTGAGGATCGCGGCCGTGATCCCGATGGAGAGGAATGAGATCGCGGCGTAAAGGGCGAACACGCCGGTGATGCCGCTCTCCGAGAACACCCCCGCCGACGCGATCCGGACCGCCGGCGAGAGCGCGCCGGCGACGAAGGCGCCGAGGTTGTTCAGGCCGTACACCACCGCGAACGCCATCGCCGAGGTCTCCGGCGTGCTGAACTGCTTGACCGCGGAGAACAGCGCGGGCTGGAACAGGCCGAACCCGACCACCACGACCGCCAGCGAGGTCGCGGTGAGCAGGAACGCCGGCGAGGTCAGCGTGCCGCCCCGCGCGTGGCCGGCCGCCGCGACGAACACCCGCCCGACCGCCATGAGCAGGATCGAAAGGAGCAGCACGCGACGCAGGCCGAGGCGGTCGCCGACCTCGCCGAGGAAGAACATCGCGAAGGTGATGCCGCCGGTGAACAGCGCCACCACCACGCCCGCCGTGACGTCGCCGAGCCCGACGTCCTCGGAGATGTACTTCATGAGCAGGGTGAGGACGCCGAAGTAGGCGATCCCCTCGATGAAGTACGGGACGTTGACGCCCCACAGGGCGCGCGGCGAACGGACGAACGCCTTCACCGTCCCGCCGATCTCGCCCAGCGCCTGCCGGATCGCGCCGCCCCGCTCCGCCTCGTCGTTGGCCGTCATCGCCCCTCCTCGCGCGCGGCGCCGGCCACGCCTCGTTCGCGCTTCTCACCTTCCTTCTTCACCGAGAACGGACAACAGGCAACCGACAACGGGCCTTCACGCCAACTGCGCGACCTCGCGCAGGAAGCTCGAACGGGTGTACTCGCGGGTGATCGCCTCGGCGAGCGGCTGCACGTCCCAGAACTCGTTCCACTGCACGCGCAGCACCGGGATCAACCGGCTGATCTCGCGGAGGAACTCCTCGTAGCCGTCGTACAGCCGCCGCAGGTACTCGAGGGTGATGACCGTCTCGCAGCCGCGCGAGCGCATCTTGATCCGATCCATCGACCGCTCCGGCGAGACGTCGAGGTAGACGATGACGTGCGGCCGGCACATGAAGTTGGACAGATTGCGGAACAGGTTCACGTAGGTCTCGTAGTCGCGCGCGTCCATCTGGTTCATGTCGCGCAGCGTCTTGGCGAAGATCGCGTCCTCGTAGATGGTCCGGTCCTGGACCCCGCCCCGGCCGCGCCAGATGATCTCCTGGTGCTGCTGGAAGCGCCGGTTGAGCAGGTAGACCTGCATGGCGAAGCTGTAGCGCGGCGTGTCGCGGTAGAAGTCGTCGAGGTACTCGTTGTCGGTCACCGGCTCGTAGTGGACGTCGAGCCCGAGGTGCTCGCCGAGCGCGGTGGCGAGCGTCGTCTTGCCCGCGCCGATGATCCCGGCGATGCCGATGAACGCCCGGCCGAGCGGCCCGTTCCTGACGTCGCTCGCCGAGCCCCGCGCACCCGCTCCCGCAGCCTGGTCCATGGGACCTCCCTGCGCTCAGCGTAGCAGTTGAGCGCACGGGGCGACACCCCGTGCGCTCTGGACCACCGCGGTGCGGACGCACTCAGGAACCGGTCACCGACTCCGCGTCGAGGAGCTTCTCGACCTCCGCCGCGCCGGAGTGCTCGAGCGCCCAGCGAGCGGTGGAGGAGACGATGGCGTCGTTCTCTCCGGCGAGAGCGGCGAGCGTCTGCTTCGCCTCGTCCCTCGTCCCGGCCGGACCGAGCGCGGCCACGATCTGGAGCTGGATGATCGCCTCGCAGCGCATCCGGCGATCGGGCCCGGCGGTCGCCGTCTTCCGCAGGCTGTCGAGGAACCCGGCCGGCAGGTCCAGCGTTCGAGGCGTGCCCCGCCCCCCGCGCAGGTGCGGCGCGACCTCGGTCCTGGTCAGGCGCGCGGCGTTGAGGTACTTCTGCGCGGGCGCCTCTCCGGCCACGACCGCGGCGACGAGCGCCACCTCGAGGCGGCCGTCGCGCCGGGCGCGGTCGTAGATCGCCTCCGCGCCGATGCGGATGATCGCGAGCCCGACCAGGTCGTTGATCACGATCACGTCCTCCTGCCGGAGCAGCCGGCCGAGGCGGATCACCCTGCGGAAGTCGGCCATCGCGTCGTCGAAGCTCGCCGCCTTCTCGCCGCGCGCGATCCACGACCTGGCGTACGTCAGCGGCAGCAGCAGGTTGGTGATCTCCGTCGTCCACCCGCTGAGCGGGAAGACGTCCGGGTACATGCGCATCCTCGCCTGGTCGCACCACGGTTCCGCCTCGAGCAGCAGCGGGTCGTCCGGCGGCAGAATCTGGCCGATCTCGGGGACCTCGACCCGCCTCGCCATCGCGGCGAGCCCCTCCGCCGAGCGCGGACCGTTCACCTTGGCGAACGCGCCGAACCACACGCCGGCGTTCCCCGGTCCGGTGCCGAGCGGGGCGAGCAGGTCCAGGTCGGTGCGGAAGCGCAGCGGCCACTCGGTCGCGTCGGGACACGACCAGCACGGGATCTCGAGGTTCGAGACGTCGATCGGTTTCGGGGCCGGCACGGTGGCCGCAGGCGCGGCCACAGCGGTCGCCGCCGCGCTCGGAGGCGGCGCCGCGGCGCGCACGGCGAGCAGGCCGGCGAGTCCGACGACGAGGGCGACGGCGGCGACGATGCCGAGCTTGGGCGAGATCGGGATGGGTCCTCTCATGACGGGTTCTCCTTCGCGGGACCGCTGTTCGGTTTCGACTGTTGCGCGACGGGTGCGGCCGCCTCGGGTCCCAGGTGGCGCGCCTCGATCCTCGGCAGCGCGACGAACGACGCCAGTTCGGGTTCGACGGCCGCCGTCGCGGGGGACGGGCTGGGCGCCGCAGGCCGGCGTCCGGGCAGGGCGATGTTCGCCACGGCGAGCGCGGCCACCGCGGCGGCCCACGCCCAGCGCAGCCGCCGGTCCTCCCAGACGCTGCGCCACGGATCGCGCCGGGCCGCGCGCTCCAGCGCCTCCCGCGCCGCGGTCAGCGTCGCGGCGCGCAGCGCGGGAGGCGGCTCGGGAACCCGCGCTCCGTCGAGCAGCGAGGCGAGCGGGTCGTCCTTTCTGGTCACGACACACCTCCAATCAACGCGCGCAGTCGTTGCAGCGCCAGCCGGTAGCGGCTCGCGGCGGTGAAGCGCGGGATGCCGAGGCTGCGGCCGATCTCCGCGAACGTCATTTCGCCGAAGTGGTGCAGGTACACCACCGCCCGCTGCTTCGGCGGGACCTCGCGCAGCAGCCGGCAGGCGCGGGCAGCGTCGATCGCCGCGGCGTGGTCCGACGTCGCGGCGACGAGATCCGCACACGCCTCGATGTCCACCTCGGGGTGCCGCGTGCGGCGGCGCACGCGGTCCGTCGCCAGACGGTGCGCGACCGCCAGCAGCCACCATCGGGGATCGCGCACCGTGCCGAGACGGCCCCGACTCTCGGCGACGCGCACGAACGTCTCCTGCATCACGTCGGCGGCGTCCTCGCGGCTACCGGTCCGCCACAGCGCCAGCCCGTACAGTCGGGACGCGGCGAGGTCGTAGAGGCCGGCCAGCGCCCCCTCGTCGCCCGACGCAACCGCGTCGAACAGCTCGCGCCACGGGCCGGGGTCGTCCCAGGCGCCGGCGCGGACGTCCGCCGCGACGCTGCGGAACGGTGCGGTGGTCAGGGTCACTGCCTCCATCGTAGACAAGACGCGCGACCGCGGCCATCGAGTCAACCCACTCGGGGGAGGACAGGAGCGGCCGGCGCCCGACTGCGCTACCCTTTCGGGTCATGATCGCCATCATTCGCACCGCTCTCGCCGCGACCCTGGTCTGCACGGCCGCGTGGGCCGTCGCCGAGGTTCAGCCGGCCTCCCCTCGCCGTTTCGTGACCATCGAGGACATGGCCAGGATCCTCACCGTGGCCGACCCTCGGCTCTCCCCCGACGGCGCCTGGGTCGCCTACTCCGTCACCTCGACCGACGTCGAGAAGGACGAGCGGGGCACCGACGTCTGGATGTCGAGCTGGGACGGCGCACAGCACCTGCGCCTGACCTCCTCACCCGAGAGCGAGACGTCGCCGCGCTGGAGCCCCGACGGGCGCTACCTGGCGTTCCTCGCGACGCGCGGCGACGAGGCGGAGAAGAAGCGCGGCGACCAGGTGTGGCTGCTCGACCGGCGCGGCGGCGAGGCGGTGAAGCTCACCGACCTGCCCGGCGGCGTCTCGGACTTCGCCTGGTCGCCGGACGGCGCCCGGCTGGCCCTGGTCAGCCGCGACCCCGACCCCGACGACGAGCCGGAGAAGAAGCCGGGGTGGATGCGCAAGACCGCCCCGCCGATCGTCATCACCCGCTACCTGTTCAAGACCGACGAGGACGGCTACCTCAAGCCGCTGTACAACCACATCCACGTCTTCGACCTCGCCTCGAGGAAAGCCGAGGCGATTACCTCCGGTCCGTTCGACGACACCGCGCCAGCGTGGTCGCCCGACGGGCGGCGGATCGCCTTCCTCAGCGAGCGGGCGTGCGCCGACCCGGACCGCGAGCACAACAGCGACGTCTTCGTCGTCGAGGCGAGGCCGGGCGCCGCGCCGCTGCGCCTGACCGCCTTCGCCGGCCCCGACACCGGGCCGCCGGTGTGGTCGCCGGACGGCGCGTGGATCGCCTACCTGCAGGGGGACGAGTCCCGCTTCTCCGCCTACGACCAGGAGAAACTGGCGATCGTGCCCTCGGGCGGCGGCGAGCCACGCGTGCTCACCGCCGCGCTCGACCGCGCCGTCTCCTCGCCGCGCTGGACGCGGGATGGTGCGGCGCTCGTTTTCCTGGTCGCCGACGACCGCGCCCAGTGGGTCGGCCGCGTGCCGGTGAAGGGCGGCGAGGTGGAGCGCGTCACCTCCGGGCGGCGGGTCGTTGCCGGCCTCTCGGACGAGGGGCCGCGCGGGTTCGCCGTCATCGCCGGGACCGCGGCGACGCCGAACGAGGTGCACGCCGTCGAGGCAGGCGGCCTGCGTCCGCTGACCCGGCACAACGCGGCGTGGCTCGCCGGCCTCGAACTGGCCCGCACCGAGGACGTGAGTTTCCGCGCCCCGGACGGCACCGTCGTCAACGGCCTGCTCTCGACCCCGCCGGCTCACGTTCCCGGACGCACCTACCCCGCCCTGCTCAACATCCACGGCGGTCCGGACGGGCAGGACGAGCACTCCTTCGACTTCGAGCGCGAGTTCCTGGCGGCCAACGGGTACGTCGTGCTGCAGGTCAACTACCGCGGCAGCGACGGGCGCGGCTCGGCGTTCCAGAAGGCGATCTTCGCCGACTGGGGCCACCTCGAGGTGGTGGACCTGCTCGCCGGCGCCGACTACCTCGCCACCCTGCCGATCGTGGACCGCGCCCGCCTGGGCATCGGCGGCTGGAGTTACGGCGGCATCCTCACCGACTACACCATCGCCACCGACGCCCGCTTCAAGGCCGCGGTGAGCGGCGCGGGGAGCGCGCTGCAGACCTCGATGTACGGCGTCGACCAGTATGTCGAGCAGTACGACCAGGAGCTGGGCGCGCCGTGGAGGAACCGTGAGTCCTGGCTCAGGGTCTCGTACCCGTTCTTCCACGCCGACCGCATCCGCACGCCCACGCTGTTCCTGTGCGGCGAGGCCGACTTCAACGTGCCGCTGGTCGGCTCCGAGCAGATGTACCAGGCGCTGCGCGCTGTCGGCGTGGACACCCAATTGATCATCTACCCGGGCGCGCACCACGTGCCCTCCAAGCCGAGCTACCGGCGCGACCACCTGACCCGCTCGGTCGCGTGGTTCGATCGTTACCTGAAGACGCCAGTCCCTGCGCCGAAGTGACGCTGAGGTAGCAGACAGGGGACGGGGAACAAGAAACGGGGTCCGGGGTCCGGGGTCCGGGGTCCGGGGTCCGGGGTCCGGGGTCCGGGGTCCGGGGTCCGGGGAGAGAAGTCGTCGAGCCTCGGGTGCATTCCGCACTTCAGGCGTATCCGGCGGACCTGGTACCGCTCCTGTTGGCTGGCGGCTGTCCCCTGTCCCCTTATCATTGCTACTCCATGCGCGAACACCACCTCGACCGAGCCGGGCTCGCCTACGCGGTCGCGGCGTTCCTCATGTGGGGACTGTTCCCGCTCTACTGGAGGCCGCTCACCGGCGTGCCGGCGCTCGAGGTGGTCGCGCACCGCACGGCGTGGGGGTTCCTGGCGGTGGTCGTGTTCGTCACCGCGCGGCGCGGTTGGGCCCAGGCGCGCGCCCTCTTCGGCCGGCCGCGCTCGCTGCTCGCCCTCGCCGGCACCGCGGCGCTCATCGCGGTCAACTGGCTGACCTACATCTGGGCGGTGACCCACGGCCACGTCACCGAGTCCAGCCTCGGCTACTTCATCAACCCGCTGGTCAACGTCCTGCTCGGCGTGGTCGTGCTGCGCGAGCGTCTGTCGCGCCTGCAGGTGCTCGCGGTCGGTCTCGCCGCGGCGGGGGTGGCGATCCTCACGGTCTCCCACGGCCGCTTCCCGTGGATCGCCCTGCTGCTGGCGGTGACGTTCGGCCTGTACGGGCTGGGGCGCAAGACCGTGGACGCCGACGCCCTCACCGGACTGCTGGTCGAGACCGCGATCCTCATGCCCCTCGCCGCCACCTACCTGCTCGTCCTGGCGGGCCGGGGGGCGGGCGCCCTCGGCACGCGGAGCGTCCTCACCGACATCCTGCTCGTGCTCTCCGGGGCGGTCACCGCCGTGCCGCTGGCGCTGTTCGCGGCCGGCGCCCGGCGGCTGCCGCTGTCCACCGTCGGGATGATCCAGTACCTCTCCCCGACCGGCCAGTTCCTCCTCGCCGTGGCGGTGTTCCGCGAACCGTTCGGCGCCGCCCACGCCGTGACGTTCCCCCTGATCTGGGCCGCGCTGGCGCTGCTCACCTGGGACCTCAAGCGACGCCGGCCCGGTTGAGGATCCCCGGCCGCTCGAAGTCCCTGCGAGCCGCGTTCCGCCTGCCCAACCGTCTGCGGGCACGCACAGCGAGACGACCCTGCTCCCGCAGCGGGCCTCGCCTCTCCCTCGACCCGGACCTCCATCCGTTGCAGCAGCCGCTCGCGGCGCAGGGCCTTGGCCTCGAACCGGCTCGTCGTTACCATAGAGAGCACCACGCGCACTGGGGCAGGTGATTCCGGTGAACCGTCTCGTCGTGCTTTCCGCGATCGTCGTGTCCGTCGCGGCGCCGCCCGCGGACGCCGCGTGCGGGCCGTGGACGTGGGCCAACCCGCTTCCCCACGGCAACACCCTGGTCGCGGCCGCCGTGCACGGCGAGATCGTCGTCGCCGTCGGTTCCGGAGGGACGATCGTCACCTCGGGCGACGGCGGCATCCTTTGGACGGTGCGCGACGCCGGCATCGACGAGGAGATCCGCGACGTCGTGTGGAGCGGACGGGAGTTCGTCGCAACCAGCAGGTGGCACACCCTGTCCAGCTCGGACGGCGTGAACTGGAATGTCTTCGACCCCACGCCGCTGTTCACCCCCTTCCTGCGCGACTGGAAGGCGACGGGGATCGAGCTGACCGCCGTCGCCACCGACGGCTCGGCCGTGACCGTGACCGGCACGTTCGGAACGGTCCTCGGCCGGCGCGCCGACGGCCGGTGGGAGCTGCTCGACGTCTTCGGCATCGCCGGCGGCCCGACCCTCGACAGCGCGATCTGGACCGGCAGCCAGTGGGTGAAGCTGACCGGGGGCTCGGTACGCACGAGTGCCGATGGGTGGGCGTGGGCGATCCGATTCCTGGGCCCGCACATCTTCACCGACCTCGGCTGGAACGGGCGCACCTTCGTGGTCGTCGGCTTCACGCCGTCCGAGACCCTGACGCCGGTCTCGTTGACCAGCTCCGACGCAAGGAACTGGACGCTGCACACGCTGACGGGACTGCCCCCGGACCTGAAGCTCGAGGGCGTCGGCTGGGACGGAGCGCGCTGGATCGCGGTCGGGAACTCAGGGGGAATCGCCACGAGCCGCGACGGCGTCACGTGGACCGCCGGTTCGGCCGGCGTCGAGGACACGCTCACCCGCGTCGTGTGGACGGGATCGCGCCTTGCCGCCATCGGCGAGCACGGCGCCCTGCTCACCAGCCCCGACGCCGTGACCTGGTCCGACCTCCGGACCGGCGACCGGGACTGGTTGTTCGGGGTCGGGACCTGGCCGCAGGGACTCGCCGCCGTCGGCCGCGCCGGCGTCGCCCTGACCAGTCGGGACGGGCGAATCTGGCAGCGTCACGAGACGGGAACCGCGAATACCCTTCACGGAGTCGCGTGGTGCGGCGGTGTCCTGGTGGCGGTAGGCCGCGAGGGCACGGTGACCGAGAGCGCCGACGGAGCGCGGTGGTCCGCCGCGCCCGTGCCGACGACCGCGACTCTCCTCGGTGTCGCGTGCCGGGAACTGGTGACTGTCGCCTGCGGCGCGGAAGGGACGATCGTCGTGCGCGGCTCGGACGGCGCGTGGAGCGCGGCGGCGTCCGGGAGCGCGGAGACGCTGTACGACATCGCGCCGGGGAGCGGCGGATTCGTGGCGGTCGGCGACGGCGGCACGATCCTCCACTCCCCGGACGGAAGGTCCTGGACCCCTCGGGAGAGCGGCACGACCGACGCCCTGTACACCGTGACCTGGGGCGACCACGGCTGGGTCGCCGCGGGCTCGAGCGGCGCGATCCTGACGAGTCCCGACGGAACCACCTGGACCCGCGTGACCGGACGAGTCGCGGAGGCTTTCAGCGCGAGTGTCTGGGACGGCAGCCGCTACCTCCTGAGCAGCGACCTCGGGCGCATACTGGTCAGCCCCGACGGACTGAACTGGACGACGGAGCGGTCGCGCACCGCCAACTGGATCCGCTCGCTTGCCGCGGCCGACCACCTGCGTGTCGCCGTCGGAGACGCCGGCACGGTGTTGATCAGCGAGTGCGCTCCCGAACCGCGCGTCCGCCGACGGCTGTCCCGAGTCCGGTGACCCGGGCGGACCGGGAATGTGCCCTCAGTTCCAGGAGCCGTACATCGGGTTGGGCAGTACGAAGAGGCGCGCGCCGAACGGCGCGAACGCCCCGTCCCCCTGATCGCGGATCGCCTGGCTCAGTCCGGGGAAGTCCTGGATGTTGTCGCCGACGAACGCGACGACCTCCAGCGGCGGCAGCCCGGCGCCCGTTGTGCCCCGCAGGACCGCCTCGAAGCGCGGGTTCTTGTCGCTCTTCCCGCCGTCCGGCTTGCACAGCATCGCGTCGAACGGCAGCTCCAGCGCGCGGAAGTTGGCCTCGGTGTCCGGGCACTCGGTCGCGGTGCGGTTGGTGACGATCACGACGCGGCCGCCCAGCTCGCGCACCCGGGCGAGGAACGCCGCCGCGCCGGGCAGCGCCGTGGCCTCGCGCCGCGCGGTCCACGCCCGCCAGCTCGGCGGGTCGTATCCGAGCCCGGCGCGGGCGCGCTCGAGCTGGTAGAGGGAGTTGTCGATCACCGTCTCGTCGGCGTCGAGGATCACCGCCCACGACCCCGCGGCGCGCCCTGACGCCTCGCGCTCGACGTACGCGGTCGCGTGCCGGTACACCTGCAGGAACAACGCACGGTGCTCGGCCGAATCCCTCGTCCAGCGCAGCGACTCCGGCAGGGGCGCCGGCGTTGCCGAGACGGCCGTCGGCGTCGCTCCTGTCCGCGCGTCCGTGACAGGCGCCGCGCTCCGGCAGCCCATCCCCACCACCGCCACGATTCCCAGCACCGCCCAGCGTCCACGCATCGCCCCCTCCAGGCCGGCCATTGTGACTCAGCCGCGCCGCCCGCGAACCGTGGCGCGTTCCGGCATGCGGCTGACGCGTCGGACGATTCCAGCGAGGTCGCCCGCGCCGCATCGTGAGTAGCGGCCGGAGCGCTCGGCGTCCCCGGCCGGAAGGAGACATCGCCATGCGAACACCGACCATCCTCGCCGCGCTCGCCGTCGTCGCCCTCGCGGCCGCCGCCCCCCAATCCGCGCCCGCCGCGGTCGACGCCCCTGACCTGTGGGTCAGCTGGCTGTCCGTCGGCCCCGGGCCGTTCAAGCCCGGGGACTCGTTCATCGTCACGATGAAGGTCGAGAACAAGGGGCACGCCCCGGCCCCCGGCTCGGCGGCCCGCGGCTACGTCATCCACCTCAGCCTCGGCGCGGCCCACGCCGGCTTCCCCGCCGCGCCACACGCCGAGCCGGCGCCGTACCGGTTCGTCGAGGGCATGCGCCTGAAGGGCGGCGCGATCACCACGACCGTGACGCTGCGCCCCGGCGAGGCCAAGGAGTACCAGGCCAAGGTCCTCCTGCCGAAGGACATCCAGCCCGGGAAGTACTGGCTGGCGTTCACCGTGGACCCGTTCAACCGGGTCGCAGAGCCGCAGCCCCACCCCGACGGCGAGCACAACAACGTCACCAACTCCGAGATCCAGGTGGTCCCGAGGTAGCTCCGGCGAGTGCGGCGGCCCGGCAGCGGGCCGCCGCCCGTCATCTCCCCCGCATCAGCCGCCGCGCGGCCCTACGAGCATGTCCCGCACGTCGTGCACGGTGTCGTGCACTGCGGCGAGCGCAGAAACGCGTTCCACAGGAAGACGGCCATCTGGGACCGCGTGATCGCGGCGTCCGGGCAGTAGTTGCCGCCTCCGCACCCCGCCGTGATGCACAGACTCACGAGCTCGTAGATCCACGGGGCGAACGGCGAACTGCACGGCACATCGGCGAAGGTAGGTGGATTGGGGCACGCGGGCGGCACATGGCTCGAGCCGAACGTGGTCTTGAGGATGAACACCGCCATCTGCGCCCGGTTCACCGCGCTGTCCGGGCAGTACAGCGGCGGCGTCAGGCTGCACCCTGCGGTGATGCCGTCCCGATAGAGCTCCTCGATCCAGCACGCCAGCGGGAACGACGTCGGCACGTCCGCGAAGCGCCCGATCGGCTGGGACAGGTTGAATGGGCTGTACAGGTGCTTGGCGTTCTCGAGGAAGACCGCCATCTCCCCGCGCGTCACCGCCGCATTGGGGCAGAACTGCCCCCCTCCGCACCCCGGCATGATGCCCGCCTGCGCCACCTTCCCGATCTGGCAGGCGCCGAACGAGATATCCGTGAACGCCTGCGCGCACTGCGGCCCCAGCGTCTGGCACGAGGTCCCCTGGGCCGCGCTCACGGCGGCCAGCACCACCATGCCTGTCATCGCCATACCCACCTTCGTCACCTGGCGTACCCACGCGATGCGTTTCATGCCAGTCCCTCCACATGTGCATGCAGGTTCACTGCCTGCGGACGGCGCGGATCCCCGCGCAGCGCGTCCGGCACCAGAAACCGCGCCAGGCCGGGGCTGTAGTGCCGCGCGTGCATGTAATCCAGATCGTCGGTCTGCGACCCGTACGTCCCCTGCAGATCGCGCTCGTGCCCGGTGAACTTGATCGCCTCGGCATCCTGCGTGCTCGCCGTCGCCTCGAAGCCGAACGGGTAGTAGGTGTGCTGCGCCCGCGTCACCGCGCACGCATCCGTCACCAGCCGCGGCGTCCCCAGGTGATCGACCGCCATGTAGCGCGTCCCCTCGTCCGGATTCGCCGACACCGTCGCCACCAGCATCCGCCCCGCCCACACGTCCTTCACCCACGCTACGTGACGACGGCCCGCCTCGGGGCCGCACACCTGCGTCCTGTACCGCCTCTTCATCGGCAACCCTCGGAAGGCGGTGCGCTCTGATTCGCGCCTTCGCCAGGAGTACCGAGCGTCTTCGTCCACCACTCGACGTAGGCGTGGTACCGCCAGTGACCATCCAGGGTTGGTGTGACGAAGATCAGCAGGATCCCCAGCACTCCCTTTGCCACCCACGAAAGCGACGGGCTGCTGGCCACCCAGTAGAGCGCGCACAGCCACAGGCCGACGAGCACTACGTCAATGACGTTGGAGAGAAGAAACTGCTTTCGGCTCATCGGCCGATCAACTGGAGTCAGTTTCGAAAGCAGTCGGCGGGCTAGATTCGGCATCGTTGGATCGCTCCCGCGTTGATCGCTGAGCCCACGGCCACGCCGCCTTCAAAGGTGGCGCCGATGCCGCCCATCACTTCGACGCCCCGCGCGGGCGGAGGAAGTAGTCACCACACGCCAGCAGCACGATCGCAGCGGCCAACACCCCCCCAAGCCGAGGATGGTCCAGCAGTTCCGCTATGACGAAGACGATGGCAGCCAGCGTGGGAGCACCCAGAAGGAAGAACACCGTCTGCCCGGTCGACGGCCGGACCCGAGGCCCAAACAGCCTCCGGTAAACACTGACAGAGCCCATCGCCATCAGCGAGCCCATCAGCACCACCATGGTCACCGGCACCACCAGTCCGGCATCAGGCTCTCGCGCGGCGAAGACTGCGCACGTCCCAATCACGAGAAGCCAGGTCACGACAAGAACCAGCTTCACTCGAGAACGGTCATCCATGCTGTCCTCCCTCACGTCAGTCCGGACACGGGGGAGGGAACCTCCCCAGGTCCTTCCGGTCGGTCGCATCGAGGGCAGTCAAGAACCCGTGGTACCCCACAAAGCCGCCAATCCCCAGGAGCGGTATTCCAACTCCGAAGCCAGTCACGGGCCCGATCCCCGTCCCGGAAGTCATCACTCCAGCAGACATCATGTAAAGGCCGGTGGTAGCGACTATCACCCCTGTCTCGATCATCTCCGCTGCAGCCCAAAGCTCGATACCCTTGGCAACGCTCCTCTCATAACGTGGCATGCAAGGCGTGCCGGGAGGAGGCGCGAGTTGCGGAGGATCGATCGCCGGCACCGGACTTTCTCTCCGGGCAAGCATTCTCGGGTCCCCGCCCGCCAGGTACTGGTCCCCATCGCGCCCCGGCTGCGCGCCGGGAGTGACCGGGAAGTAGTAGAACCACCAGGCTTCGACTGGCACGGGAATCGTCCCGATCGGCCAGTACGGCCCCGTTACGCTGATCCCGTAGCACGGACCGGGGATGTCCGGCGGGCACTGCTGGGGATCCGGCTGGTCCGAGCTGAATCCCCACGGGTCGGTGTAGGTCGAGGGGTTGCCCGTCACGTAGGCGAAGAGGTTGAACGTCTGCGGCCGGCGCGGATCCCCACGCAGCGCGTCCGGCACCAGAAACCGCGCCAAACCGGGGCGTCGGTCCTCTACAGCAAGATTGCGCATGGTCTGCACCTCATCACCATGAACCTTCAGCTCGTTCGCTCCACGGCGAGCTCGCACGCGCTTACTCCGTGCGCTCGCCGTCTCCTATCGGCAATAGGGAGTGGGATTCAAGGACACTCTTGATGTAGCGCTGCCTCTCCGTGGCACCCAGACGTACGGATTGCAGCAGCTCGTGCGCTTCCCGCCGCCACTGACGGCCCCCTGACTCAACGAACAGGTGCAGCGCGGGCACAAGCGACCGGCCATCGCTGACCAGCCCCTCACAAAGAGGGACGAAGGCCCTACTACCTCGAAGGAAGATCGCGAAGTAGTTGCGCCAGAAGATCACCTCTGGATGAATGCCGAAACGTCTCTCAGCCTCGTCCAGAACGCTCATACAGCGTCCCCATGCGAACGACACGAACTCAGCCGAGAGACGATGGTAGTCCGCGTACCC
Organism: Acidobacteriota bacterium; assembly: GCA_040754885.1. Classification (GTDB taxonomy): domain Bacteria; phylum Acidobacteriota; class Thermoanaerobaculia; order Thermoanaerobaculales; family Thermoanaerobaculaceae; genus JBFMCD01. Next base: position 978 of record JBFMCD010000049.1, on the reverse strand, counting down.
GCCGTCGCAGCACTCGAAGTAGAGCACCGCCAAGTCGAGGAACGCATCTACCTCGGGGTTCTCCCGAGCAATCGCAGCCTCATAGGCCGCCGCCGCCTCGACCGGCCTGATTGCCCCGTCAAGCAAGCGTGCAAGATCGAGGGCTCGTGCCATCACAGCCCCCCGCAACGATTCACACCAGCGTTGTGGATCAAGCCGTTTCGCACCTCAACCCAGACCGTTCCCCTCGCGAATTGCCGCTCGAAACCCAACAGGCCCGCCCTCGTCTGAGCTTCCCCAAGAGACACGGCATTCCGCGAATCACCTGCGACACGCTCAAAGAGCCCCGCGAACCGCTGGCGTGAAGCACCTGTTAGTGGGCTGACGTGACCAGGCGCCCTCCTGAAGATGTGTCCGACCACAGAGGGCGACCAATCGAACGCTACGCTTCCCGCTACACCGCGGAGCCAACCTGCAATACCGAAGAAGGCCACATCAAGCGGCCCAAGGCTTAGGCCCTCGGCGCCTGTAGGCACGCCATTCGGACCGAAGAGCATCGCCGCCAGGAGTTCATTCGTTCGCGCCTCTTCAATCAGCGCTCCAGGCACCGGTACGCACTGGGCCGATTCACTTCCTCCCGCGCTCTCTGTATTCCCGCCCACGCCGCCCCCGCCATCGATTCCTACCGGGGGCGTTGTGGGACCGTAGAGGAGGAACCTCAGGTACGCCAGCCCGAAGGCCAGATCCGAACCGTCCTGGTCCGGTAGCTGTGCCACGACCACGATCTCTCCGGCGAAACGATCCCCGTCCATCCCCCACGGGTCGGTGTAGGTCGAGGGGTTGCCCGTCACGTAGGCGAAGAGGTTGAAGGTCTGCGGACGGCGCGGATCCCCGCGCAGCGCGTCCGGCACCAGAAACCGCGCCAGGCCGGGGCTGTAGTGCCGCGCGTGCATGTAATCCAGATCGTCGGTCTGCGACCCGTACGTCCCCTGCAGATCG
>JBFMCD010000048.1:0-2165 GCA_040754885.1 Acidobacteriota bacterium | reverse complement strand
GCCACTTCCTCGGCGAAGGAGGTGACCCGCTCGGGAGCCACCTCGATGCCGCGCGAGATCCACACGTCCCCCGGCGACGCCGGCGAGGCGATCACGACCGCGTAGCCCCCCGAGACGCGGTCGAACGACCACGCCGTCACCGAGGACTCGCCGCCGGTCACCGGCACCAGCCTATTGTTCTCCACCTCGAGAGCCCACAGGTGCTCGCGGACCCCGGAGTTGGCCAGGAACAGGATCATCCTCCCGTCGCGCGACCACGTCGCGGAGAGGATCTCGTAGGGGAAATCCGCGAGCAGCATCCGCGCCGGCCCGCCCACGGCCGGGACGGAGAACAGGTTGCCCTGGTAGTACGGCTCGAACGCCTCATTGGCGTCGGCGACGAACAGCACGGTGGCACCGTCGGGGGAGAGAGCGGGCGACGCCTCGGCGACGCCGTTGCGCGTCAGCCGCCTGGCCTCCCCTCCCGCCAGCGGCCGCAGGTACAGCTCGCTCTCGTCCTCGTTGTCGATCAGCGGCGTGGGCGCCGCCCGGTAGAGCAGCGTCGCGCCGTCGGTCGAGAGCAGGAACTCCTTGACCGAGAAGTTTCCCTCGGTGACGCGGCGCTCGGCGCGCGTCTCGACGTCGAGCGCCCACAGGTGCTTCTGGCGGTAGTCGCGGTCGTAGTTGACCACGCCGCCGCTGCGCTCGCGCGCCTCCTTGGCCTCCTTGGCCTCCGCGTCGTCGGCGAGGAAGAGGATCGCCTTCCCGTCCGGCGTCCACTCCGGGCTCGACACCGCGGTCTCGTGCCTGGAGAGCTGGAACGCCTCGCCCCCACCGACCGACTGCACGAACACCTGCGCCGTGTCGCCGTCGCGCGTAGCGACGAAGCAGAAGCGCGCGCCGTCAGGCGACCAGCGCGGCGCGCTCTCGCCCTTCGTGCCGTTGGTCATCTGCACCGGAGGCCGGCCGGGGCCGGCCATCCAGACGTGCGAGACCAGCGCGTCCTGGTCCCAGTCCATCTGGGTGCGCAGGAACAGCGCCGTCGCGCCGCCCGGCGCCAGGCGCACGCCCCCCTGCGTGGCCAGGGAGACGAGGTCCACCGCCGTCATCGGACGCGGCGGCTCCGCCGCCCATGCACCCAGCGCCACCGCCACACCGAGGACCGCCGCGATCACGCCACGCTTGCCCATCTCCACGCCCTCCCGACTGCGGGATTCTAGTCCGCCGGAGAAGATGGGGACAGGGCACAGGGGACAGGGGACGGTTGTCCGTTGTCCGTTGTCGGTGGCGAGGAGGAGAAGCGTGGTCCGTGGGCCGTGCGCCGTGGTCAGAAGCGACCCGGATCGACGAATCTGAGCGGGTTGTCCCTGGCGTAGGCGTAGCGGTTCCAGGACTGGGGGTCGTCGAGGGAGCAGCGGACGGGGTCGGTGGACAGGAAGCGGCCGAGGTGGGGGTGGTAGACGCGGGCGCCGAAGTCGTACAGGCCGAACTCGGGATCGAGTTCCTTGCCGGTGAAATTGTGCGGGTCGGCGACCGAGCCGGGCGTGACTTCCTGGCCGAAGGGGTAGAACTGGGCTCGCCCGATGAGCTGGCCGGAGGCGAGGTGGTTGGTGTGGAAGGTGGCAGCGGGGCTGCCCAGCACGAGCAGCTCGGCACGCAGCACGACGATCACGACCGGTAAGACAGACCTACGAGACCGCATGGGTTGACTCAACTCATCGTACACCGGATCGCGGGGTGCACGATGCGGTGCGTCCACGAACAGGATCGCTGGTCCACTGCCCGCTTCGGGCTGTTGTCCCAGGGAAGCACCCGCCTGTCAGATCAAGTCCCGACCCTTGCACGTTGCTTTCCGTCTTTCGCTGTCCCCTGTACCTCGTCCTTCCGCTCTCCCCTGTCCCCTCTTCCCTTGCTTCTGCCGCCGGGATGCGGAGCGAGGGAGCCGTCCAGGCAGGTGTCACGCGGGCGTCGCGCGACCGGCGCCGGTCACCACAGCGCCAGGTCGAACGCCTTGGTGAGGAAGACCGCCATCTGGTCTCGGCCGAGCGGGCTGGTCGGGCAGTAGTTGCCGCCGCCGCACCCGGAGGTGATCCCTTTGGCGGCGAGGAAGTGGACGAACCGACAGCCCCGTCGGTGGCGGGCACGTCCGCGAACAGCGACCAGCCCCCGGCCCCGCATCGGTACGA
>JBFMCD010000047.1:0-31847 GCA_040754885.1 Acidobacteriota bacterium | reverse complement strand
GGCGCCGACCCGAACACTCCCGCCGCCAATGCCATGCGGGTGACGGTGCTGCACGCCGCGGCCGCGCATCGCGATCCCGAAACAGCGCTGGAGATGGTCCGTCTCCTTCTCGATCGCGGCGCACGGCCCAACGCAAGACAGCACGGCGGCTGGACTCCGCTCCACCAGGCCGCGGCGCACGGCTCGAGCGAGATGGCCCGCGCCTTGCTCGATCACGGCGCGGATCCGAACGCCGCTGCCGACGACGGCAGCACGCCGGCGACGGTCGCGGCGAGGGGAGGCCATGACGCCCTCGCCGCGGAGATCCTCAGCGCCCGGGCGTCGGGCTAGGCTTTCCCTTACCCCTGCTTCTTCTCGATCTTCGCCCAGGTGTCCTTGAGCGTGACGATGCGGTTGAACACGAGACGGTCGGGAGAGCTGTCGGGATCGACGGCGAAGTACCCGACGCGCTCGAACTGGAAGCGCTCTCCGACCAAAACGCTGGCGAGAGACGCCTCCAGCTTGCAGCCCGTCAGCACGTCCTCGGAGGCCGGGTTGATCCCCTCCTTCCAATCCGTCCCCTCGGGAACGTCCCCGGGATCCGCCGTCGGGAAGAGGTGGTCGTACAGGCGCACTTCGGCGTCCGCAGCGTGGGCGGAGGAGACCCAGTGGATCGTCGACTTCACCTTGCGACCGTCGGGCGCGGAGCCGCCGCGCGTCTCGGGGTCGTAGACGCAGCGCAGTTCCACCACCTCGCCCGCGGCGTCCTTGACCGCCTCCCGGCAGGTGATCAGATACGCGCCGCGCAGGCGCACTTCGTTGCCCGGGAAGAGCCGCCAGTACTTGGGCGGCGGCACCTCGCGGAAGTCGTCGCGCTCGATCCACAGCTCGCGCGAGAACTCCACCATCCGGCTCCCCGCCGCAGGGTCCTCGGGGTTGTTCGCCACCTCGAAACGCTCGATCCGCCCCTCCAGGTAGTTCTCCAGCACCACCTTGAGCGGACGCAGCACCGCCATCCTGCGCGGCGCCGTGCGGTTGAGCTCCTCGCGGATGCAGTGCTCGAGCAACCGCACGTCCACCGTCGAATCGCGCTTGGCCACGCCGATCCGCTCGGCGAAGTCGCGGATCGCCTCGGGCGGCACGCCGCGCCGGCGCAAGCCGGAGATGGTCGGCATGCGCGGGTCGTCCCAGCCGCGCACGATCCCCTCCTGGACGAGCTGGAGGAGCTTGCGCTTCGACATCACGGTGGTGGTGAGATTGAGGCGGGCGAACTCGATCTGCTGCGGGTGCGGCTCGGGCAGCCCGCACTCGTCGATGACCCAGTCGTAGAAAGGCCGGTGATCCTCGAACTCAAGCGTGCAGATCGAGTGCGTAATCCTCTCGATCGCGTCCTCGAGCGGGTGCGCGTAGTCGTACATCGGGTAGACGCACCAGGCGTCCCCGACGTGCGGGTGCGGCGCGTGGAGGATCCGGTACAGCACCGGATCGCGCATGTTGAGGTTCCCCGACGCCATGTCGATGCGCGCGCGCAGCACGCGGGTGCCGTCGGGAAACTCGCCGGCGCGCATGCGACGGAACAGGTCCAGGCTCTCGCCGGCCGGGCGCTCGCGGTGGGCGCACGGGCTCCCCGGCTCGGTGAGCGTGCCGCGCAGCACACGGACCTGGTCGGGGGTGCAGTCGCAGACATACGCCTTGCCCTTGGTGACGAGCAGCTCGGCCCAGTCGTACATGCGCTGGAAGTAGTCGGAGGCGAAGTAGAGGTGCTCGCCCCAGTCGAAACCGAGCCAGCGCACGTCGCGCTCGATCGACTCGATGTACTCCATCTCCTCTTTCGTCGGGTTGGTGTCGTCGTAGCGCAGGTGGCAGCGCCCGCCGAAGTCGCGTGCGATGCCGAAGTTCAGGCAGATCGACTTGGCGTGGCCGATGTGAAGGTAGCCGTTCGGTTCCGGCGGGAAGCGGGTGACGATTGTCGCGTGCCTGCCGCGCGCGAGGTCGGCCGCGACGATCTCGCGGATGAAGTCCTGCGTCGTTGCGTTCTCGGGAGACGGCATCCCTTCACTCCTTGCCCGCCGGCGCCGGAAGCGACCGCAGCACCTCGACGGCGCGGCGCAGGCGGCGCCGGCACAGCTCGCGGCCGAGCACGTCCATGGTCTCGAACAGCCCCGGAGAGGCGGCCCTGCCGGTGACGGCCACACGCACCGGCATGAACAGGTCGCCGGCCTTCCAACCGAGTCTCTCGGCGTGACCGCGCAGCGCCGCCTCGAGGGTGGCGGCGTTCCACTCGAGCAGCGGGTCGAGCGCTTCCTCGAGCAGGCCGGCGAGCGCCGCGGCGCTCTCCTCGGCGGTGCGCTTCTTGGCGATCAGCTTGGCGCGCGCCTCGGCGTCGTACTCGACGTCGCCGGTGAAGAAGAACGACGCGTAGGCGACGAAGTCCTCGAGCTTCTCGATCCGCTCGTGGGCGAGCGGCAGCACCTCGAGGAGGTGCTCGTCGGAGAGGATGTCTGCGCGCAGGCGGGCGAGAAGCTCCGCTCCCGGCAGCGCGCGGATGTACGTGCCGTTCATCCAGGTCAGCTTGTCGAGGTCGAACACCGGACCGCCGAGGGTGATGTCCTTCAGTTCGAAGCTGGCGATGAACTCCTCGAGGGTGAACGCCTCGCGGTCGGCGGCGATCGCCCACCCCATCAGGGCGAGGTAGTTGAGCATCGCCTCCGGGAGGTAGCCGGCGCGGCGGTAGTAGTTGAGCGACACCGGGTTCTTGCGCTTGGAGATCTTCGACTTGTCGGCGTTACGCAGCAGCGGCAGGTGGCAGAACACCGGCTCGTCCCAGCCGAACGCCCTGTACAGCTGAGCGTGCTTGGGCAGCGACGAGATCCACTCCTCGGCGCGGACCACGTGGGTGATCCCCATCAGGTGATCGTCGACCACGTTGGCCAGGTGGTAGGTGGGAAAACCGTCGGACTTGATCAGCACCTGGTCGTCGACGAGCGCGTTGTCGATGCGGATGGAGCCGCGCAGCAGGTCGGTGACGACGCTCTCCCCCTCGCGCGGCATCGCCAGTCGGATCACGTGCGGCTCGCCCGAGCGGCGACGGAGCGCCGCCTCACCGGGATCGAGCGCCCGGCAGTGGCCGTCGTACCCGGTGGCCGCGGGGATCTTCTTCGCCCGCTGCTCCTCGCGCAGCGCGTCAAGTCTCTCGCGGGTGCAGAAACAGGGATACGCGCCGCCACGCTCGACGAGGATCTCGGCGTGCTGGCGGTAGATCTCGAAGCGCTCGCTCTGCCGGTACGGCCCGTGCGGCCCTCCGACATCCGGCCCCTCGTCCCAGTTCAGGCCCAGCCAGCGCAACGAATCGAAGATCATCGCTTCGGAGACGCGGTTGGAGCGCTCCCTATCGGTGTCCTCGATGCGCAGGACGAACTGCCCGCCGTGCTTCCTCGCCCAGGCGTAGTTGAACAGCGCGACGTACGCCGTCCCGACGTGGGGGTCCCCCGTCGGGGACGGTGCGATCCTGGTCCTGACCGGCGGATTCATGCTCGCGTGCGCTCCCGGCGCCGTCCCGCGGCGCGGCGCAAAGTCTAGCAGCCGCGGCCGTCCGTCGCGGACGCGTGGCTACTGGCCCGAGCCGGGCGCCGCGCGTCGGCGCGCCGGCGGCTCTCTGAGTCCGGCCCGTCCCGGCGCGACGACCCAGACGCCGGCGCCGTCCGTCGCCGCCAGCACGTGCGACCCGTCCGCCGAGATCGACAGTTGATTCAGGCGGACGGACGGCAGCCCTTCGTCGAACGGCGCCCACGACCTCGCGCCGTCGAGACTGCGCCAGACCCGTCCGCCGCGCAGCCCGTAGACGGTGTCCGGGTCGGAGAACGCCGCGACGAGGAGCCACGTCGCGTCGCTGCACGACCAGACCGCGTGACTTCCATACCCGCACTCCTGGGGGTCGCCGGTGTTGGCCCGGCGCCAGCTCGCACCGCCATCGGTGCTGATGAGGACCCCCGCGCTGCTGCCGGAGAGCAGGCGCTCGGGGCCGCGCCCGCTGTACAGCTGGTACGCCGGCTGGACGCGCTCGTCGAGATCCGCCCGGATCCAGCTGGCACCGTCGTCGGCCGACACCAGCACGAGGGGTGCGGGCGCCATGCCGCCGGTCGTGCCCGCCACGACGACGTGGCCGCTTCGGTACGGGCTGACGGCCACGGTCCTCGGATCCCACTGGCCGCCGACGTCCACGAGCTGCCACAACGCGCCGCCGTTGGCGGTGCGGTACAGGCCGGTGGAGGCGCGCAGCCAAGCCCGCTCGGGGTCGCGGCGGTCGAGCGCGATCGAGTCGATGCGCTGTTCGAGCGGTCCGATCGGGAGTCCGTCGGTGGCCGCCTCCCACGTCCGGCCGCCGTCCCGGCTGCGATAGAGGACGCCCCGGACGCCGCCGACGTAGACTTCGCCGGTGGGCGCCGCGGCGACCGAGGTCAGTCCCTCCATCGTCCGGTCGACGGACCATGCCGCGGTACCCGCGTCACGCCGCCACAGCCCTTCCCGCGTCCCGGCGAAGGCGGTTCCCCGTCCGAGTGGGTCGGTGAACGCGAGTTGCACCCAGCTGTTGAACATCCCGGCCGTGCTGCGCTCCCAGTTCGCGCCGCCGTCGGCGCTCGCGTACGCGCCGTCGTCCCACGTGCCGGCGAGCACGCGACGAGGATCCGCCGGGTCGAGCGCGAGGGCGTGGACGGAGGCGGAGAGCGTCGCGGCGCCCAGGCGCTGCCAGTGCGCACCGTCGTCCGCGCTGCGGAAGACGCCCTGCCTCGTCCCGACGGTGAGGATGTCGCGACCGTCCGAGGAGGTGACCTCGATCGCCGCGACGGCGAGGTCGTAGATGTCGCCGCGCAGCGACGTCCACGAGACGCCGTGGTCGGTGGACCTGAACAGCCCTTCGCCCCAGGTGCCGGCGTAGATCGCGCCCGGCAGCGTCGGACTGAACTCGAGGACCGCGACGTTGCCTCCCTGCCGCCAGTCCAGCCTCTCCCACCGCGCTCCGCCGTCCGTGCTGCGCAGGACACCGAGCTGTTCCACCGCGATCACGATTTCGCGGGACTCGCCCGGATTCACCGCGATCGCCTCCACGGTCGTCACTCCCTCGAAAAGAGGCAGCCGCCGCCAGGTGCTGCCGCCGTCGGTGCTCTTGTACACGCCGCGATTCACGCCGGCATAGAACCTGCCCGCGACAGAGGGATCGGCGGCCAGCGCCGTCACGGAACGCGACAGCCCCGGTTGGAACTCGATGCCTTCGCCGACCGCGTGCCAGGAGTCGCCCCCGTCCTCGCTGCGGAACAGGCCGGCGTCCCGCGTCCCGCACAGGATCCGGCGCGGATCGTGGGGATCGACGGCCAGCTCAGTTGCCTCCCAGCCGGCCAACCCGACGCTGGCCGAGCTCCACGTCCGGCCGCCGTCGAGCGAGCGGAACACCCCCGCACCGATCGTCCCGGCAAAAACGGGCCGATCGCCGTCCGGCGCGATCGCCAGCGCCGCAACACGCCCTCCATCGGGGCCGATCGGCTCCCACCGATCGCCCCGGGCCTCTCCATGTGCCGCGAGGAGGAGTCCCGAGAGTGCCATCCCCGCAACGAACCCGCATCGGCACGAACGCGTTGTCATCGATGCCTCCGCATCGTCCCGTCTGCCGCCGCCCGCTCCCAAGGGCGAGTTCCGAAAGGTCCCAGCCTTTTGGCAGAGCATACTCCTGCTCCCCCGGGCAGTCTCACCCGCCTCTCACCCGCGGCGTCCCCCGCCCTACGCGACGGGGCGGCACGTTGACAGCGCTGGAGGGTCGCCTAAAATAGACGCCCCTGTCGCGCTGGGGAGTCGTCCAACGGCAGGACACGTGGCTCTGGACCACGGTATCGGGGTTCGAATCCCTGCTCCCCAGCCAAGACTCGTTGCCGGTTGTCCGTTCTCTGTTTCCCCTCCCGCCACGACGAAATGCGCTGCATGGAGTTGACGTACCGACGCTTTCCCCACCTCCTCGTTGGCGCATCTCCAACCCATCAATCGCCCGCACGTGTTGAGCATCCCGATCCTGCTCATTCAGCGCTCGCTCCCGACCTCGACCTACGTGTAACTCGAGATGAGCCTCGCACTTGGCCGAGCAACCAGTACAACCTCGTCCAACTCGCGAGCCATGCACGTACTGCTAACATCGCAGCTGGCCTCTTGGTCGTAGGGGGTTTACCCTGTGAGTCCCGCCTTATTCTGCGTCTTCTGCTTGTCAGATTCCCCGACTCAACAATTCGCCCGCGAGCACATCATTCCCCGGTGCGTCGGCGGCACCTTGTTCGTCGACAACATTGTCTGCGCGGCGTGCAACGCGAGGCTTGGCCGCGAGGTCGATTGTCAGATCCTCAAGATGCCGCAGGTGCTGAACGCTATGGACACACTCGGGCTTCGATATGATCGAACTGGTGTTCTCCGTACCTCTTACACGTCTGAACTGGTCGATGGAACAGCGAGATTCAAAGCGACCCCAGAGGAGACTGGGTTCCGTCTTGTGCCGCAGAGGATGGAGGACGGCAGCCTGATCACACCAGGTCATGAGGCTCCAGTTGACATGATCGCCACATTGTTGACTAGAGGCTCCTCTTCGCTGTGGCATGACAAAGGACCGGACGCGGTTGGCAAACTGTGCGAGGACTTGAAGAACCGGTTCGAGCGGTGCAACCAAGACGAGGAGGTGACATGCGAGGAACTCGGAATCACATTGGTCAAGAGGTCCCGGGCCCTCAAGGGCGTCGCATCCCCTAAGTCCCATGCTGCCATGGATCGACTGATCGCCAAGATCAGCTATGAGTGGCTCTTGAGCTGCGTGTGGAGACGATTCGCCGAGGAAGCGTCATGGGCCGCTGATCTTCGCGACCTGACGTGTGGGTGCATTAGACCGCCGTACATTCATGTCTTTCGCTCACAGCCACTGCGCTCTGGCATTCAGGGGTCCCACTCGATCCACTTCTGGCTCGACCAGAGGTACACCAGAACCGTCGTGTCCTTCTTCGGGGAAATCGAGTTCACCCTCATTGCCCCCCCGATACCGATCAAGATGCTGGAAGATTTCCACCAGGAAACCGGCCTCACCAGCACGAGGGGGATCGCCTTCAAGCAGGACTTGAGGAAGGGAACGAAGACGTTCTATGCGCTCCTGGAGGATGGCTCAAGCAAGGTCCTGGGAAGCCCCAGGACTCCCTGACGAGGGCGGCCTCGCGCTCTTTCCTCCACCACCCCCGACCGCACCTCCGCTCTGCCCCAAAGCTGTCGTTGACCACGGCCCACGCTCCACGGTCCACGCCGCCGCCCTTGCTTGCATCACGGGCCATGGGCCGCGGTGTTCGTCGCAGCCGTGAGCCGTCAGCTCGGCTGGCCCCAGAACGGGTAAAAGCAGTACCACTGGGTCGGGTTGGCGCCGATGCGGCGCTCGAGGATGCGCACCCAGCGCTCCATAGCGGCGCGCACCGGCGCCTCCAGGTCGCCGTCGCCGTCGACCTCGAACGGCTCCTCGAAGGCGACGTGGAAACGGCGCTCGGCGTCCACCGTAAAGAACGTCGGGATGATCACCGCGGACGCACGGGCCGCGAGCAGGAAGGGACCGGGCGGGAACTTCGCGGCGGCGCCGAAGAACTCCACCGGCCACCCCTGGTCGTTGAAATCGCGGTCGCCGTGGACGCCCAGGAGTCCCCCCTCGCGCAGCACGCGCAACGCCGGGACGACCGACAGCGGCGAGGCGTCCACCGGGATGCCGTGCACGTTGCCCAGTTCACGCATCTTGCGGCGGAACTGCTCGGCGGTCTCGAACCGGTCGCGCCAGTACAGCACGTGCATCGACTCGTGGCGCCGGCCGAGGGCGATGGCGCCGACCTCGGCGTTGCCCATGTGCGCGGTGAGCAGGAGCGTGCCGCGGCTGGCGGCGCGCGCGGCGGCGAAGTGCCCGAACCCCTCCTGCTCGATCACGTTTGCGTCGAGCACGTCGATCGGCATCTGCGACCAGCGGAAGAAGTCGATCCAGTGGTACGCGTGTTCATACCCCATCCGCCAGGCGGCGCGGCGCACCTCGCGGTGGTGGGCGGGGAGGCCGAGAATGCGCGCGAAGTTGCTCTCGACCGCGCGCAGGTACTTCGGCCGCACCAGGTAGAACGGCAGCATCACGAGCCGGCGCGCCATCCAGTACATCAGCGACAAAGGCCAGCGTGTGGACGCCCACACCAGCGTCGGAATCCAGAGGCTGAAGTAAATGCGGTAGAAGCGCTGGAGGATGCGGGGCGATCCCGCCATCTTGAACTGCATCGCCGCGAGTCTAGCAGCCGGCCGGGTGGCGGTGGAGGAAGACGAGCAGCACCCCTCCCTCGACGTCGAGGCCGACGCGCTCGCCGAGCGCGACGTTGGACACGCCGGTGCGGGCGGCGAGGTCGAGCGGCTCTCCGTCCAGCGGCCAGCGCAGGCCGCGCGTGGTCACCCGCTCGCAGCGGCCGAGCGGCAGCAGCGAGACGGTCTGGTCCGGGGAGGTCTCGATCTCGGCGCGGCCGCGCACGGCGAGGACCCGCCCCTCCTCGCCGCAAAGCTCGATCCGGCCGCGCGTATCGAAGCGGGCGAGCAAGGCGAGGTTCTCGAGCGCGTGGTCGAGGCGCCCCTGCGTGGCGCCGATCACGACCACGGAGGTGGCGCCGCGCTCGTCGAAGGCGTACGAGAGCGCCTTGTGCAGGTCGGTGGTCTCCTGATCGGGCCGGTGCACGATCCTCGCCTCGCCTATCCAGGTACGCACCGAGGGCGTGATCGAGTCGAGATCGCCGATCACGGCCTCCGGCCGCACGCCGACACGCGCCAGGTGGTTGGCGCCCCCGTCGGCGGCCAGGACGAGGTCGGCGCCGCGCACCACCGCGACCAGTTCCTCGCTCCACCTGAGCGGCCCGCTGGCGACCACGACGACGTCCACCGTGTCATGCTACACGCGTGGCGGGCACGGCGGGGAATGCCGGGAACACGCAGGCCATTGCCGGCCGGGGAGGAGTCGTGACGGCAGTCATGCGCGAGGTGATGGTGGTCGGCACCGATGTCGTGGTGCTGTGGGCGGACGGCCACGAGTCGTACTTCCCCGGCGAGGCGCTGCGCAAGGCCTGCACCTGCGCCGGTTGCAGGGGCGAGCAGCACCTGTTCGGCAGGGCGACGCTGCCGACGTTGAAGCCGCCGGCCGAGAGCGCGCTCGTCCCGGTGGCGGTCGGGCCGGTGGGCAACTACGGCATCAAGGTGACCTGGGGTGACGGGCACGATCACGGGATCTACCACCTCGACCAACTGCGGGCCGCCTGCCCCTGCCCGGAGTGCGCCGCCGCCCGTGTCGTGACGGCGTGATGTCGCGAGGCGTCGCGATGTCGGGTGTCCGGAGGTAGGCTGAAGGCGCGAACTCGGGAGAGGACCATGCACCCCTGGCACGATGTGTACCTGGACGACCACCTCATCGACACGGCCTTTCCCGTCGTGATCGAGGTGCCCAAGGGCTCGAAGAACAAGTACGAGCTGGACAAGGAGTCCGGCCTCCTGCGCCTCGATCGGGTCCTGTACAGCGCCGTCCACTATCCGGCCGACTACGGCTTCATCCCGCGCACCTTCTGCGACGACGGCGATCCGCTCGACGCGCTCGTGCTCAGCCAGGAGCCGGTGGCCCCGCTCACCCTGGTCGAGGCGCGGGCGATCGGCGTCATGCGCATGCGCGACGAGAAGGGTCTGGACGACAAGGTCATCGCCGTCTCGGTGCGCGACCCCGCGTTCGCCGACTACACCGACCACCGCCAGCTCCCTCAGCACGCGTTGCGCGAGATCAAGCGGTTCTTCGAGGACTACAAGGCGCTCGAGCACAAGCAGGTGGTGGTCGAGGACTTCATGGGTCCGGAGGACGCCTCGCGCATCCTGCGAGAGGCGCTCGAGCTGTACCGGAAGTTGCGCCGCGGCGAGATCGGCAAGCGCTAGCGAGGGCGGGCCGCGACGAACGACTCGAGGGTGTCGCGCCCGTCGGCCTTGAACGACAGGAAGCGGACCGCGAAGCCGCGCACTTTCTCGTGGGCGGCGTCGGTGTGGCGCACGATCTCAGCCGTGCCCGCGATCGGATTGACCTGCCCGGGGAGGGTCAACTCGAAGTCGAAACGCGTCCCGACGGGGAACGTCCGGTCGGCGCGCACCAGCATCCCCGACGACGACAGGTTCTCCGTCTGATAGAGCGCCAGTTCGCGCTCCCGGCCGATGCGCACGTCCATCTGGACCACGGTGCGCAGGGAAATGCGCGGCGCCTCACCGGCCAGGTCGGCGACGATGAGGATGAGACGGTTGGCGCCGCCCTCCTCCTGCACGACGCGGTTGACGCCCCGGCCGAGGTATCGCTCGGCCTCGTCGAACGCGTTCTGGTGGGCGAGGAGGAGCACGCCCGCGTTGCGGCACGGTGCGCCCTTGCGACGGATCGCCTCGAGAAGGCGCCCGAAGGGCGCCTCGCGCAGCGGGTAGCCGACTAGGATCAGATCGTACTTTTCCGTCTCGACCGTGGAGAGCGCCTCCGGCCCATCGGGGACCGTCGCCACCTCGAACTTCGCGCGCCGCAGCAGCGGGATGACCGTCGCCAGGGCCGGCGCCTCGCTGCCCACGACCAGGACGCGCCGGACGGCTTCCTCGTGCGCTTCCGCCATCGCAGCGATCATAACTCGCCGGACGCCGGCGGGGAAACGCGCGGCGGCACGGCCGTGGCCGCCATCAGTACCGTCGCATCAGGCGCAGGCCCTGTCGGTCGCGGACGACGTGGAAGCTCGCGGCGAGCGCCTCCCGATAGCCCGAGGCCGCCGCCGGCTCGCCGTTGATCGTCTCGACGGTGACGGCCTTCACCGGGCGGACCCGGCGCGTCAGGGCCGTCTTGAGGAACGACAGGTAACGGTCGAGGAGCGGGTGATCGGCGCCCACCTCGATGCGCAGCTCGCGGCCGCACCGCTCGCTCACCACCACCAGCCGCGTGCCGTGGAAGACGACGTGGGCGGAGGAGTGCCGGCGCGGCAGGCCCGCCGGCAGGCCGGCGACGGCGAGGCCGCACGACGACGCCGGATCCGCGCCGCCGAGCCAGACCACCATGTCCTCGGGCAGGCCGTCGCGCAATCGCGCCAGGGCGGCAGTCGAGGCGAACTGGGGGCCGGCGACGCCGGCGAAGAACTGCCCCGTGACCACTTCCCCGGACAGCTCCATGAGTCGCAGCGTGCGAAACAGCCGGCCCCACGACAACGCCTTCGGCTCGCGGTCGAGCAGCTCCCGGAACAGCACGCCGTAGCGGTCGAGCAGCACTCGAACCCGATCGCGATCGAGTTCCTGTCCCTCGAGGGAGTCGGACGGGGCATCCGGGACCGGCACCCGGTACCAGCGGCCCTCGAAGGGGCGGTCCGATCGCCAACGCTCGTAGCTCCCCCGCCGTCGTCCCGGCGGCGGCTCCGGTGCGCCGGTCGCGGCGAATCCTCTCTCCACGCCCCGGCGGATCGGAGCGAAACCGTCGCAGCTCGCGGCCCCGCTCCACACCTGACGCCACAAGCTCTCCGCCACGTCCGCGGTCGGAAGGCCGGCGCGCCGGGCCAGGTCCGCGAACGCCCACCGCCCCTCGTCCGGGGGAAGCGCGGGGTCTTCATGACCGGCGCGGATCCCGTGCGGCAGTCCGAACAACTCGCGCTCGGCCGCGAGCGCGAAGGCGACCCGCTCCTTGCCGCAGCCCATCCAGACCAGGTCGGTGTCGGCGAGCAGCGCGTCCAACCACTCCGGGAAGTACGGGTCGAGCCGCGCCGGGAGAATCTCCTCCTCCCACGCCGCCGCGGGCGCCGGCAGCCCGAACAACCGCTCCAGCGCCGCGCGCAGGCCCTCGATCCCCTCCCCGCACCCCAACCTCTGCCACTGGGCCAGGAAGAGCGGCAGCGCCGACGCAGGTATGGTCTCGAACGACGGCCTTCCGGCTGCACGCACTAAGCGCAGCAGACGCTCGTGGTTTTCGGCGTCGCACACCTCGTCGGCACCGCCCTCGGAGAGGTCGCCGAGGATGATTCGCTGGGCGTCGGCGAGCGCCTCGAAGGATCCCTGGAGTCCCGACGGTTCGAGGCCGAGAACGTCCGCCGCCCACTCGCGTGAGACCGGACCCTCGAATCGGAGCAGTTCGGCGACCAGCTCGGCGAGCGGGTCCACAGCGTCTGCAGAGTCGCCTTGGCGCCAGTGCGCGCCGGCCGCGGCGAGCGCTTCCTCGGACGCGGGACGCCCGCCGATGCCGCGCATCCCGACCTCGGCGATCCCCACCCCCAGGCCGTGAAGCAGGCGCGGGACTTCGGTGGCGGCCGCCACGACCGAGGGCGTCGTGCGGCCGGGCCATGTCACTTCGAGGAGCCGGTCCGCGGCCACCTCCACGACGCCGGTGCCGGCCTCGCGCTCGACGGCCGCCGCGAGGTCCCGCCACGAGGCGAGCGGCAGCGCGCCACGATCGGTCACCGTCTCGAGGAGGGCGTCGGCAGTCGTCGGCGCGTACCCCGGCCACGTTCTCTGCACCTTGCGGCGGAAGTCGCCGATCACCCCGAGGCCGATGCGCGGGCGCAGGTGCGCGCTCCTCGAGACCTCGCGGATCAGCTCCTCGCGCAGCCGAGTCGGCCCGCCCGCTGAGGGTACGTCGTCCTCGTACATCAGCTCGTTGGTGCGCTTCCACGCCACGCCCGCCGCGAACGGCGAGGGGTGGTCGGTGCGGACCTCCACCAGCCGGATCCGCCCGTCGCGGATCTCGTCGAGCAGCCTCGCCAGCGCGGGCAGGTCGCTGTCGTCCTGCAGGCACGACCGCCACGCCTCGATGAGCAGGGGGAAGTCGTCGTAGCGCGACACCGCCTCGAGCAGCTCCTTCGCCCGCTGGCGGGACAGCCAAAGAGGCGTGCGCCGCCGGAAACCTTCGCGCGGGAGCAGGAGCGCGCATCCGGCGGCCTCGCGGAAGCGCGCCCCGAACAAACCCGAACTCTCGAGGCGCGCGCGCAGCCGGCGCTCGAGGTTCGCCGCGTCCACCAGCGAGAACAGCTCGGCGGCGGTCACCCCTCCGGCGGCGCTCACGGCGAGGCAGTCGTCGTCGTGGATCACCTCGAGCGGCACGCCGTGCCGCTCCCGCCACGCCGCCTGCAGGGCGACCGCCAGCGGGCGGTTGACCTTGCCGCCCCACAGCGTGTGAATCACCAGCCACTCCCCCTCGCCGCGCGCGTGCGGGCCGGTGATGCGCTCGGCGACGACGCAGTGCCGGTGGGGGAGGCATCCGACGGCGGCGCGCTGCCGGCGCAGGTGATCCAGGAGCGCGGCCGCGGCGTTGCGGTCGAGGAAGTGGCCCGCTTCCAGGCGACCGGCGAGAGCCGGGTCGTCGAGTTGCTCCGCGATCCCCTCGAGGAACTCCGCGATCCGCTCCGACAACTCGAAGGAGCGCGCCCGCTCCTCGGCCCGCCAGAACGGCGCCATCGCCGACCGGCCCCGCGCCGGCGAGGCAAACACGTCGTTGTGCGTGATCCGCTCGATGCGCCACGCCTGGACGCCGAGCGTGAAGGTGTCGCCGACCGACCGCTCCCAGACGAACTCCTCGTCCAGTTCGCCGAGCACGGCGCCGGTGTCGTCCCGCCGCAGGTGGAAGTAACCGCGGTCGGGGATCGTGCCCCCGGCGAGGTAGACGAGGCGCTCGGCCCCCGGTCTCCCGCGCACCGTGCCCTCGATCCCGTCGATGGAAACGAGCGGCCGGAGGTGGCGCAGCCTGGCCGAGGCGTAGCGTCCGGCCAGCATGTCGAGGACCAGGTCGAACTGCCGGCGCGACAGATCCCGGTAGGGGTCGGCGCAACGCACCACCTTCCACAACTCCTCGACCGGCCACGGCTCGGTCGCGATCAGCGACACCAGCACCTGCGCCAGTACGTCCAGCGGGGCGGAAAGCGGCGCTACCGGCTCGACCGCCCCGTCGGCCACCGCCCGCGCCACCACCGCTGCGGCGAGGAGGTCCCTGGGCACGAGCGGCACGAACCGGCCGCGGCTGACGGCGCCGACCGCGTGCCCGGCCCGACCGATCCGCTGCACCGCCGACGAGACCGACGGCGGCGTCTGCACGAGGAGCACCTCGTCGAGGGCGCCGACGTCGATGCCGAGTTCCAGCGAGTTGGTCGCCACCACACCCCGGAGCGCGCCGGCTTTGAGGCGGTCCTCGACCGCCGAGCGCACCTCGCGCGAGAGCGAGCCGTGGTGCGAGGTGGCGATCTCCTCTCCGGCCGCCTCGTTGACCAGACGGGTGAGCTTCTCCACGGTGCGCCGAGAGTTGGCGAACACCAGCGTGGAGCGGTTGCGCCGCAGCGGACGCCCGATCTCCCCGACCACCGCCCGCCACACCCCGTCGGCGTCGGCGGGCTCCTCGCCCGCCGCGGCGCGCGGGTAGCTGACGCCGAGGTCGTACCGCTTGACGCCCACAGCCAGCAGCACGTCGACGCGGCGGTTTCGCCCCGGTTCGCCCCCAGGTCCGGGCTCCACGCCACCCACCCACCTGGCGATCCGCTCGGCAGGGGCGATCGTCGCGGACAGCGCGATGCGCTGGAACTCGCCCGCCACCCGCGCCAGGCGTTCGACGGCGGTGATCAGGTGCACGCCGCGCTTGCTCCCCGCCACCGCGTGCACCTCGTCGAGGATCACCTGCGCGACGCCGGAGAGCATCGCCCTCCCGCGGCGCGAGGTGAGCAGGATGTTGAGCGACTCCGGTGTGGTGACGAGGATCTCCGGCGGCCGGCGCGCCATGCGCGCCCGCTCTTCCGCCGGCGTGTCCCCCGACCGCGTCTCGACGCGGATCTCCGGCATCGCTTCACCGTGCTCCCGCCACGCCGTCCTGAGCTGCTCGAGCGGGCCGAGGAGGTTGCGGCGCACGTCGGTGCCCAGCGCCTTGAGCGGCGAGACGTAGAGCACACGCACGGCGCCGCCCGGGAGCGCCCCGCACGCCAGCCGGTCGAGCGCAGCGAGAAACGCGGCGAGCGTCTTCCCCGAGCCGGTCGGCGCCACGAGCAGAACGTGCCTGCCGGCGGCGATCGCCGGCCACGCCCGGCGCTGCGCCTCGGTCGGCTCCCCGACCCGCTCGCGGAACCAGCCGACGACGACGGGGTGGAAGACGTCCAGACAGTTGTTTTCGGGGGCCATCGTGCCGCCGACGGTAACGGCCCGCGCCTGGACGGTCAAGGAAAACGAACCGTCCCTTCGTCTCGCGGTCCCGCGCGGCGCGGCGACGGACAACATGAAACCGGACTCAAACTCGTCGCGTACACCGACCCAGGGGAGGCAGGATCATGGAGGACTCCGTGGGTGTCGCGAGGGGGCGGTTCGTCTGGCACGAGCTCATGGCCGCCGACATCGAGGCCGCGATCGGCTTCTACGGCGCGCTGTTCGGCTGGACCGCCTACGAGATGGAGATGGGTGAGGGAGCGACGTACCGGGTACTGCGCTCCGGAGATCGGGACATCGGCGGGACGACGCCGTTGGAGCAAGGCGAGACCGGGCCTTCCCGCTGGCTGATGTCGGTCACGGTGGACGACGTCACCGCCACGGCGCACGAGGCCAAGGCCCATGGGGGTACGGTGATCGTGCCGCCGACCCCGATTCCCGGGGTCGGCGAGTTCGCGGTGATCGCCGACCCGCAAGGGGCCTCGGTCTCGGCACTCCGCTGCGACCCGTGGCGACCGGAGGAGGTGCCGCCGGGCCCGGGCAGGTTCTGCTGGTACGAGCTGCTCACCACCAATGCCGAGGCCGCGGCCCACTTCTACGGTGCGTTGTTCGGTTGGGGGCACGGGACATTCGACATGGGCGGTGGCATGACCTACCACCTGTTCAAGCGCGACGGCAAGGACGTCGCCGGGGCGATGGTGATGCCGGCGGACGCGCAGGCCGCGCCGATGTGGCTGCCGTACATGCTGGCCGAGGACGTGGACGCCAGCGCGGCGCGGGCGGTGGGGCTGGGTGCGAGGCAATGTCTGGCGCCTCACGACATACCCGGGGTCGGCCGGTTCGCCGTGCTCGACGATCCGCAAGGCGCGACATTCGCCCTGTTCAAGCCGCTGGCCGGCTAACGCGGCGCCCACACGGTGCGGGCGCGCAGCAGTTCGCGCCCGTCCGCCTCGCGCGTCACCGCGTGCAGCCGCGTGGCGCCGTCGGTCGCCCAACGGCTGACGACGCGATCGCCCTGCCTGCTCTCGGCGCGAAACTCCACCTCCAGTTCGGCGAGCCGGTGGGTTTCCAGGTGTTCGTGCGGCGCGGAGTCGAGGACCCAGGCGATGAGCGCCACGTTGTTGACGTGCCCGTTGAGATCCACCTCGGACGCGCGCGCCGTGAAGCTCTCGCTCCCATCGCTCGCGGCGACTTCGCCGAGGCGCTCGAAACGGTCGGGAATGACCCGGGCCGGGGTGTTCCTGGCCATCTCGTGGATCTCGGCCGGCGGGCGTTGCGGGCGCCGGCTCGCCAGGTCGACCAGGAGCCAGCCGGAGGTCGCCACCGCCAACTCTTCCTCGTCCGTCCCGGTCAGTCGAAACTCGCGCACTGCGTACAGCCGCTCGGCACCGGCGGGCCACGTCTCGACGCGAACCGACTCGCGCCACGCCGGGTAGCGGGTCACACGCAGGTGGAGCCGGGACAGCACCCACGTCAGGCCACGTCCGGCGAGCTGGTCCACCGCCCAGCCGAGCGCCGTGGCGTGGTTCCCGGCGGCCTCCTGCAGCCAGTCGCACAGCGCGCGGGGCGACAGGAGTCCTGCGGCGTCCGCCTCCGAGGCCCTGACTCTCACGTCCTCCGGCCACACCGCGGGCGCGCCGGCGCTCACGTCCCGCCTCCGCCGGATCCGCTTCGCTGGCGCAGGAGGTCGCGGATCTCGACCAGGAGCCGGTTGGCCTCCTCGTTGAGGTCCACGGCGCGCTGGGCGAGGCGCAACCCCGCCTGCTGATCGGCCATGGCCTTCTCCTGGAGCGCCTGCGCCGTGTTCACCTGCCGGCTGGCCTTGCGCCCGGCGTACCACAGGAACGCGACCAGCGCGATCGGGATGACGAGCCACAGGGCGTTGCCGAGGAATCCGAGCGCGCCCGTCTGCCGCCTCACCCGCGCGGCCAGGCGGCCGCGGAATTCGCCCGACGTCAACCAGCGCCCCAGCCCACGGTCGAAGTAGAGCGTGTGGCTCTGCATCCACGAACCGTACGAGCGCGCGTACCTGGCCGGGAAGTCGGCGGGGAGCCCGACGAGCTCCACCTCGACCGTGCCGATGATCCAGCCGTCATCTTCCAGCTCCTCCATGCCGTCGTCGAGCACGGTGTTGAGGAGGAGCAGCTCGCCCTCGTAGGGGAACCTCGTGGTGGCGTACCGGTAACGGTTGTCGGAGACCTTCTCGAGCAGCCGACACGTCGGGTCGGCGCGCTGGGCCTTCTCCCAGGCGTCGATCAGCGAGTCCTGTGTGGGGTAGTCGGCGGCGGTCGCTGCCTGTGCGGCGACCACGACAACGGCGAGGACAACTGACAGCGCCATGACGACCTCCGTGGCTGAGGCACCGTAGCAGAATCGGCCCGCCGCGGCGTCGAAATCGTGACACCGCGCCATGGTCGCCACACAAACGTACAATGGGAAAGTCGTCCAGGAGGAGGTCCGCATGGGCGAGAAGAAACCGCATGACTGCCCGCACCACGGCGTGAGCCGGCGCGGGTTCCTCGGCTCGGTGGGCGCCGGAGCGGTGGCGGCGGTCGCCGCGGGTCGAGCGCACGCGGCGGCCGCCGACGTTGCCCCAGCCGCGGAGCCGATGAGGATCGCGCTCAAGGTCAACGGCAGGCAGCACCGCGTCCTCGTCGAGCCCCGCTGGACCCTGCTCCAGGTGCTGCGCGAGAAGCTCGGTCTGACCGGCACGAAGCCCGGGTGCGAGCGCGGCGAGTGCGGGGCCTGCACCGTGCTGTTCGACGGCGTGCCCCGCTACGCCTGTCTGACGCTCGCCGTGGAGGCCGAGGGCCACGAGATCACGACCGTCGAGGGGCTGATGGACGGCGAAGCGTTGGGGCCGGTGCAGCAGGCCTTCGCCGAGGAGGACGCGCTGCAGTGCGGCTACTGCACGCCCGGCCAGATCATGGCCGCCGAGGGTTTGTTGCGCGCCAAACCGCAGCCGACGCTCGAGGAGATCCGCGTCGCCATGAGCGGAAACCTGTGCCGTTGCGGCGCCTACCCGCACATCGTCAAGGCGGTCCGGCGCGCCGCCGGTGCACGCCGGGGAGGTGCCCGATGAGACACCCGGGGGTCTTCTTCGCACCCGACGCAGGCGGCGGGGCGCCCCCACCCTGGGGCGAGACCACCGTGGTCGGCGCGCGGCGGCCGCGTATCGACGCCTACGAGCGCGTCTCCGGAACCGCCGTCTACACGCTCGACATGCAGCTTCCCGGAATGCTGCACGGCGCGGTGGTGCGCTGCCCGCACGCCCACGCGCGCGTGCTCCGCGTCGACACGGCAAGGGCGTCGGCGATGCCGGGGGTGCGCGCCGTGATCACGAGCGATACGCCCGGGGCGGACCTGCCCTTCTACCAGACCGAGAAGGGTCCGCTGAGTCGACTCTTCGACTCTCACTGCCGGCACGAGGGAGAAGAGGTGGCGGCGGTCGCCGCCGACACGCTGCAGCAGGCGGTGGATGCGGCGCGCGCGGTGACCGTCGAGTACGAGGCGCTGCCGTTCGTCGTCGACGAGGAGCGCGCCCTCGACCCGGCGGCGCCCAAGGTCCACGACTCGGGGAACGTCATCGGCGAGCCCCGGGTCTACAGCCGGGGCGACGTGGCGTCCGGTTTCGCCGTCGCCGACGCGGTGGTCGAGATGTCCTTTCGTACCGCGGCGCAGCTTCACACGCCGATGGAGGTGCACGTCTCGGTAGCGCAGTGGGACGGCAACCGGCTCACGGTCTGGGACTCCACCCAGGGGGTGTACGACCTGCGCGCGTCACTGGCCGAGGCGTTCTCCCTGCCCCTCGCCTCGGTGCGGGCGATCGGCACGTACATGGGCGGCGGCTTCGGATCCAAGCTCGAACTCGGCAAGTACACGCTCGCCGCCGCGGTGCTGGCGCGGCGGACCGCACGCCCGGTCAAGGTGGCGCTGACCCGCGAGGAGACGTTCCTGGTCGCGGGAAACCGGCCGAGCAACGTGATCACCGTCAAGGCCGGAGCGAAGAAGGACGGGACGCTGACCGCGCTCGACGCTCGCCTGCTCGGCCCGGCCGGCGCCTACCCGTCGGGATCGACGTCGGCGTACCTGATCGGCGACCTGTACCGCTGCGCCAACGTCCGCACCGAGGCGACCAACGTCTTCATCAACGCGGGCAAGGCCCGGCCCTTCCGCGCCCCGGGCTTTCCGCCGTGCGCCTGGGCGCTCGAGCAGGTGATCGACGCGCTGGCCCGGCGACTCGGCCACGATCCCGTCGAGTTCCGCCTCAAGAACCTGACCGCAGTCAGCCAGCTGCGCGACGGCCAGCCCTATACCTCGACCGGGCTCGAGGCGTGCTTGCGCGAGGGGGCCAGGGAGTTCGGCTGGCAGCAGGCTCGCGCCGCCGAACGCCACACCGGACACATTCGCCGCGGCGTGGGTGTGGCGGCCGGGATCTGGGGGTACGGCGGCGACCCTCGCGCCACCGCGATCGTCACCCTCTACGCCGACGGCAGCGTCAACCTCAACACCGGCGCCAGCGACATCGGCACCGGGACCAAGACCGTGATGGCCCAGGTGGTGGCGGAGGAGTTGACGGTGCCGCTCGAACGGATCCAGATCGAGCACGCCGACACCGCGACCACCAAGCCTGCGCCCTCCTCGGGCGGCAGCCAGACGGTGCTGGTCAACGCGCCCGCAGTGCGGGGCGCGGCGCTCGATGTCAGGCGGCAGGTGCTCGATATCGCCGCCGCCCAGTTGAAGCGCCCTGTCGAGGAGTTGTCGTTGCACGACGGCGCGGTGGTCGCGAAGGACGGCACGCGCATGACGTTCGCCGAGCTCAAGGAGCTCGGACGGAAGCGGCTGGTCGTCGGACTCTCTCACCGGCACCCTCATCCAGAGGGCAAGGTCGCGCTGCCCTTCGCCGCGCAGTACGCCGAGGTCGAGGTCGACACCCGCACCGGACGGGTGAGCGTCGTGCGCTTCGTGGCGGCCCAGGATTCCGGCCGGGTGATGAACCGCTTCACCTTCGACAACCAGGTGTACGGCGGCGTCTTCCAGGGCATCGGCTTCGCCCTCTCCGAGGAGCGGGTCCTCGACCGTCAGACCGGCAAGATGGTCAACGCGACGTGGCACGACTACAAGATCCCGACCATGCTCGACGTGCCGGTCGATCCGGTCTCTCTGCCGATCGATCCCCACGACATCGAGTGCAACTGGGTGGGCGCCAAGGGGCTCGGCGAACCCGCGCACATTCCTACCGCCGCAGCTGTGGCGAACGCCATCCACGACGCGATCGGAGTCAGGGTGCTCGACACCCCCGCGTCGCCCGCCCGCATCCTGCGACTGCTGGCCGACCGCCAGAGGAAGGGGTGAGCCATGCTGCCCGGTTTTGCCCACACCCGACCCTCCACCCTGGCCGAAGCCGTCGAGCGTCTGAGCGCGCCCGGCGCGCGAGCACACGCGGGCGGCACCGACCTGCTCGGCTGCCTGCGCGACCGCGTCCTCGCCGCCGACACGGTAGTGAGCCTGTCGGCCCTGACGGAACTGCGCGGCATCTCGACGACGGCCGACGGCGGAGTGCGCATCGGCGCCCTCGCCACCGTGGCCGAGGTCGCCGCCGAGCCGGCGATCACCCGCCACTACCCGGCCCTGGCCGATGCGGCGCAGGCGGTGGCCAGCCCACAACTGCGCAACCAGGGGACGATCGGGGGCAACCTCTGCCAGCGCCCGCGCTGCTGGTACTTCCGCGGCGATTTCCACTGCGCGCGCAAGGGCGGCGACGTGTGCTACGCCGTCGAGGGCGAGAACCAGTACCACGCCATCCTCGGCGGCGAGGTGTGCTTCATCGTCCACCCGTCGGACACGGCGCCGGCGCTCATCGCCTACGACGCGATCGCGCGCATCGCCGGACCGGGCGGATCGCGCGCCGTTCCGCTCGAGACGTTCTTCGTGCCTCCTTCGACTGACTTCACGCGCGAGACGATCCTCGAGCCGGGCGAGATCCTCACCGAACTGCTCCTGCCCCCGCCGGCCGAGGGTCAGCGCGGCACCTACCGCAAGGCGCGCATCCGCGCCGCATGGGACTTCGCGCTCGCCGGCGTGGCCGCGAACCTCGCCGTTCGTGACCGGCGCGTCAGGTCGGCCCGCGTCGTCCTGTCCGGAGTCGCTCCCGTGCCGTGGCGCGTTCCCGAGGCCGAGCGGATTCTGGCCGGCGCGAGGATCGACGCGCGGACGGCGCGCGACGCCGGCCTCGCGGCGGTCAAGGGCGCGGCGCCGTTGGGAAACAACGGGTACAAGGTCGACCTGGTGCGAGGCATCGTCGAGGAGGCGCTGCTCGCGCTTGCCTGACCACGTACCGACCGCGGTCGATCGTGCGTCGCGCCGGGGTGAATCCCCGCGGTCCGCTCAGTAGGCGTGACGGTGGCGCCAGAAGCGCAGCGCGGTCAGCCACAGGATCTTGAAGTCGAGGGCCAGGGACCAGTTGTCGATGTAGTAGAGGTCGTAGGTGATGCGCCGGCGGATCGAACTTTGCCCGCGCAGGTCGTTGACCTGGGCCCAGCCCGTCATTCCGGCGCGAACGCGGTGCCGGGACATGTACTCGGGGTAGCGCTCGCGAAAGCGGGCGACGAACTCCGGTCGTTCCGGCCGCGGTCCGACCAGCGACATCTCGCCGCGAAGCACGTTGAAGAGCTGCGGCAGTTCATCCAGGGAGAGCCGGCGCAGCCAGGTCCCGACCCGGGTCACGCGAGGGTCGTTGGGCGTGGCGAAGCGGGGTCCGGTCCCGGCCTCCGCGTCGGGGACCATGGTGCGGAACTTCCAGATCAGGAACGGTTGCCCATCCAGCCCCATGCGCAACTGCCTGAAGAAGACCGGTCCGCGGTCCTCGCGCCAGATCAGCAACGCGATAGTCAGGAACACCGGCCACAGCGCGAGCAGGAGGAGTGCCCCGCCGATGACGTCGAGGACGCGTTTGACCAACGTGCTCCACCCGGCGAGCGGGATCTGCGTCAGGTTGATCACCGGGATGCCGTCGAGATCGTCGATGCCGGCTCGCAGGGCGTAGTACTGCAGCACGTCGGGGACGACGCGCACCTCGAGCAGCAGCGGTTCGGCGTTCTTCAGCAGGCGCACCGTCTTGTGCTGGGCTCCGACGGGCAGCGCGACGTAGAGAAAGTCCACGCGATGCCGGCGCACGACCGGCTCGAGATCCTCCAGTTTGCCGAGCACCGAAACGCCCATGTGGGCGGTCTCGGCCTTGGCCGGGTCGTCGTCGAGAAAGCCGACCAGGTCGATGCCCAGTTCGCGATGCTGAGCCAGCCGCTCGGCGACCATCCGTCCCAACTCGCCCGCCCCGGCGATGAGCGCCCGCTCGCGGTGGCGGGAAAGCGTCCACACGCGCGCCATCACCTTCCAGAAGACGATCCGGGCGACGAGGACGAGCAGCACGTCGAGCACGGCGAAGAGACCGAGGGTGAGGCGCGAATAGGTGAACTCGCGGTAGAAGGCCAGCCCGGCGTTGAGGACCAGCACCGCGAGGAGCACCGCCACCGCGACGGCGAACGCCTCCTCGACGCGGGAGCGCAGCGGCCGGCCCTGAAGCAGTCCGCGAAAGTAGAAGACGACCGGCCAGATCAGGGTGATGATCGGGAACAACGCCAGGTACGGACCGAACGGCGGCACACCCTTCGTGACGGGGACGATCTCGATGATGAAACGCAGGTAGAAAGCGAGGACCAGGGCCACGTAGGTGGCAAGCAGGTCGAGCGCGACCAGCGCCGCCCGGTTGAAGCGGAGCTTGTTCGCGATCACGCCAGCTTCCCGCCGGTGCCGCCGGGCAACGCCCTCTCCAGCAGGTAGGCGAAACGGCGCCGGAATCGCTGCCTGGAGAAGCTCTCGGCTCGCGTCCGCAACGTTCGCGCGTCCCAGTCGCCGGCAAGCACCCTCCGACACGCGTCGGCCAGGGTCTCGACCGAGCCCGACGGCACCAACTCACCGTGCTCGCCGCTGATCACGACGTCGGCCGTCCCGGATGCGGTGAGGCCGACGACCGGTGTTCCGCAGGCGAGCGCCTCGACTGTGACCATGCCGAAGTCCTCGACGTTGGGCACCAGAAGGAGTGATGCGCCGCGGTACTCGTCGCGCAGGCGCTCCCGGCTGACCCGACCGAGGAACGACACGGAACGGGGCGCGCCGAAGGCCAGCCTCCTGTGCAGCGGTCCCTCGCCGACGATGTGCAGCGGCATCCCCAGACGGCTGGCCACGGCGATCCCGACATCCACTCTCTTGTACGGAACCAGCGCGGCGACCATCAGGAGATAGCCGGAGCGTGCCGCCCCGGGCGAGAAGAACTCGGTGTCGACCGGAGGCGGGATCACTTCCGATTCCCGCCGCCAGTACCTCTCGATCCGACGCGCCACCAGTCTCGAGTTGGCGACGAAGTGATCGACGCGCGCCGAGGAGACCACGTCCCAGGTGCGCAGTCGTTCCAGGCTCGCCCTGATCACCGGCCGCACCGGCCGGACGAACCTGTCGAGGTAGTCCTGGCTCCGGTCCCACAGGTAGCGCATCGGCGTGTGGCAGTAGCAGACGTGGACCGCGCCGGGAGGCGGGATGATTCCCTTGGCGACGCAGTGCGAGGACGAGATGATCAGGTCGTAGTCGGCGAGATCGAAACACGTGACGGCCTGCGGCATGAACGGCAGGAGCGGACGGTAGACGCGCCCGCCCAACGAGAAGCGCTGGAGGTACGAGGTCCGCACCGGGTGACTGCGAAGATCGTCGGAGAGAGCCTCAGGACGACAGAAGAGCGTGTGAATCGGCGCTTTAGGGAAGAAGCTGGCGATCTCCGCGAGTACCGCCTCGCCGCCCCTCATCCCGGTAAGCCAGTCATGCACCAACGCGACCCGCATCAGCCCTCCGCCTCCACCGCACGGTACACCGCGAGCAGCGCTTCCG
This sequence comes from Acidobacteriota bacterium, assembly GCA_040754885.1. Classification (GTDB taxonomy): domain Bacteria; phylum Acidobacteriota; class Thermoanaerobaculia; order Thermoanaerobaculales; family Thermoanaerobaculaceae; genus JBFMCD01. The sequence continues at coordinate 7,706 of JBFMCD010000047.1, read as the reverse complement.
CAGCCCGCCGCCACGAGAACGTCTGTGCTCGCGCCCGCCCCCTGTCGGCCAGTTGCTCGCGGAGATCCGGGTGCTCGAGCAATCTACGGATCGCCGCCGCCAGTTCGCCGACATCTCTCGGGTTGATCCGGACCACGGCATCGCCGGCGACCTCGCGCACGGCGCCGATGTCGCCGGCGACCACAGGCGCCCGACACGCCATCGCTTCCAGCACCGGCAGTCCGAACCCCTCGTAGAGCGTCGGGTAGGCGAAGATCGTGGCGCCGCGGAACAGCGCCGCGAGCTCCGTCCTGGATACGTGCCCCAGACACCTGACGCGCCCGGCGAGTCCCATCGCCGCGGCACGGTGCGCGAGTTCGCCGTCCGGCGAAAACCCCCCGACCATGACCAGCGGCGGCGGCTCACCGCGGCGGTCGAGCGCCAGGATCTGATAGGCCTTGAGGAGCCCCTCGGCGTTCTTGTGCGGCTTGTGATTGCCGACGTGCAGGAGGTAGGGCGGCGAAACCCCGAAACGCTGGCGGACCTGGGCGTCGACGCTCTCGCCTCCCGGTTCGAGGAAGATGCGATCGACACCGTGCGGAATCACTTCGAGCCGGGCGTCGGGGGCCCTGAAGAGGCGGCGGAGATCACGGGCCGTCGTGTGCGACACGGCGATCACCCGCCGGGCCCTGCGCACCGCGGCGCGGATGAAGAACCGGGCGTAGGTGAACGCCGCCGGGCGCGGCAGGAACTCGGGAAAGAGGATGTGGATGATGTCGTGGACCGTGACCACCAGCCGGCCGGGGTAGAGCAGCGGGACGACGTAGTGGGGCACGTGGAGAATCCCGACTCCGTGCCTTTCGGCCAGCCACGGCAGGGTGAACTGCTCGCGGATCGAGTACCCGGGGGCGTCGGCCTCGACGATCTCCCAGGCCTCCGGCAATTCCGGCAACAGGCTGCGGCTCTCCGGCGCGACGAACACCACCGCGGCCGAGGGAGGCTCGCAGCAGGTCAGCTCGCCGAGAAAACCGCGCAGATACGACCCGATGCCGAAGTCGGCGAGCTTCCGGGCGTCGATGCCGAGACGCATCGCCGGCATTCTATCCCGCCCTGCCCCACTCCGCCGACCACGCCCCTTCGAGTCTAGCCGCGCGCGTCCGCCAGCCCCTGAAGGAGCGCCCGCCAGGACTCCAGGCTCCTGCCCCAGGCAAAGTGCGGCGCGCGGGTGCGCGCTGCGTCACGCAGAACGTCTCGGACATCGGGTGTCAACACGCGTTCCAGAGCCGCCACCAGCGCGTCCCGGTCGCCGCGAACGAAGTGCAGCGCCGCCCCGCCCGCCACCTCGACCAGCGCCGGGTCGTCGGATGCGACGCACGCGGCGCCGCAGGCCAGCGCCTCGGCCAGCGGCAGCCCGAACCCCTCCTCCTCCGAGGAGACAGCGACGGCCTCGGCGTGACGAAGGAGGGCCCGTGCTTCGTCGCGGGTCACATAGCCGACGACGTGCACGCGGTCGCGGTCCGGGTGTTCGACCAGCGCCGCCTCGAGCCAGTTCCCGCCCCAGCCGGCCTTCCCGGCGAGAACGAGATCCGGTGTTTCCGGCCGTCGACGCAGGAGAACACCGTGGGCACCCAGCAGGGTCGCCACCCCCTTGCGCGGCTCCAGGGTTCCCAGTTGAACGATGAACGACCGGCCGGCGGCGAACCGCAGGCGCACCGGTTCCGGAGACTCGCCGTCGGCGGCCGGCGAGAAGTGCTCGTCGATCCCCGGGGGCACGACGACGGCCCGCCGTCCGTGCCGCGGCCAGATCGCGCCGAGCACCGCCGCGGTCGCCTTCGAATCGCACACCAGCGCGTCGGCGCGCTCGACCGACTCCTCGATGTAGGCGTTGAAGCAGAACCGGTTCGCCAGCGTGTGGCGGTGCGGGCGCGTCCGCGGCGTCAGATCGTGGACGACGAGCGCCGCGGGCATCCGCAGCCGACGCGGCAGGACGCCGAGCGTGCCGAGGTAGACGTCGGCGTCGTCGTTCACGAGCGGAGAGGCGAGCGTGTGCAGCCAGAGCGTCCCGGGCATGCGAACCGGTGGCGAGCTGGTCTGGGCGCGGCCGGCGAGGTCGTCGACTCCGACGCCGGAGATCGGTCGGGGCAGGCACAACACGAAGTCCCAGTCGGTGGCCGCAGCCAGCCCGCGCACCAGCCCTTCGAGCCAGACGCTCACGCCCGTGCGTTGGCCGAGCAGCGGGCGGGCGTCACACGCGATACGCATCGGGGTGAGCGTCGCCCGCTCCCGCCGCGCGGCGGAGCACGCCGGCGGTGGCTCGCGCCGCGTCCTGCCAGCGGAACAGCGCGGAACGCTGCAGGCCGCGGGAAGAGAGCCGGGCTCGCAATTCGGGGTCGTGTGCCAGTCGAAGGATCGCGCCGGTGATCGTCGTCGGGTCCTCGGGATCCACGTACAGCGCGGCATCGCCGGCCACTTCGGGCAGCGACGAGCGCCGCGAGGTGATCACCGGCAGGCCGCAGGCCATCGCCTCGAGCACCGGGAGTCCGAACCCCTCGAGCAGCGAGGGAAAGACCAGAGCCTCGGCCCGGCGCAGCACCGCCGAGAGCGCAGGCCTGTCGAGGTAGTCGAGGCGGACGATCCGCTCCCGGGCCGGCGACGCCGCCAGCGCTCTCTGGGCGGCCTCGGTGCGCCACCCCCAGCGGCCGACGAGCACCAGCCCTCCCTGGTAGCCGGCGGCGACCGCCCCGGCGAAACCGTCGAGCAGCCCGACGACGTTCTTGCGCGGTTCGAGCGTGGAGACGAAGAGGAGGAACCGCTCGGGCAGGTTGGCCGGCGCCGCCGACGGCACGTCGACGAGCGCCGGGTCGACCCCCTCGTGGATCACGTGCACGCGGTGCCGCGACACGCCGGCGATGGACTCGAGGTCGGCGGCGGTGGAATCGGAGACGGCGATCAGGGCATCGGCGGCCGCCAGAGCGCGGGGCAAGTGGCGGCTGAGGTTCTCGTGCGTCTCGCGTTGAACCGTCCACGGCATGCGCAGGAACGCGAGATCGTGGACGGTGGCCACCAGCCTGCGCACCGCCGGCGCGTGGCGCCGCGGCACGAAGAAGTTCGGTGCGAAAAAGACGTCCGGGCCGTCGAGGAAGAGGAGCAGCGGTTCGACGGTCGCGCGCAACACGTCGAGAGTCGGGCCGACCGGCAGGAGAAACCCGCGCGGGACGTGGTGGAAACGGAAGCGCGTCCGTTTCGTCGTCGGCAGTCTCGGCGGGGAAGGTTCCTCGGGCGCCGCGAACGTCTGCGCGTAGAGATGCAGCTCGATCCCCGGATCGACCTCGGGGAGCCAGGCGAGGAGGTTCCACTCGTACCAGCCGATGCCGGTCATTCTCTCGAAGAACGGGAAGATGTCCACGCCCACCGCGAGCACGTCTTGGCCGAGCACGGTCTGTCGCCACCAGCGGCCGAGACGAGCCGTGAAGGAGCCCACGATGTCCCGCACGAGGTGCCCGAAGAACAGCAGCGTGACAGCGACTCGCCGGCCCATCCGGGCTCAAGCGTACACTAGGACATGATCCGCATCGTGATTCGCCTCGGCGGCGCAGCGCTTTTCCTGTGCGCGTGCGCGGCGGCCTGGTGGTGGTGGTTCACCGCCCCTCCACGGTCCGCAACGGCCGATCTCGCCGCGCTCGCCGCCGAGGCCCAGCCTGACGCTGATGGGATACTGGTCGTCGGAGAACCTGCCCGGGCGCGCCGCTGGCTGGCCCGTCACCCTCAGGCACTGCTCCCGCTCGCGCTTGCGGCGCCGCAGATCGCCCCCGCACTCCGCCGTCTTGCGCCCGCTGCCGAGATCGTGGCGAGACGGGCCGAGGCAGGCATCGTCCTGTGGTGGCGCGGTGGCGACGTGGCACTTGCGTCTCCGGTTGACGAGAAGCAACTGCGGTCGCTGTCGCTGGCACCTCTGGCCGCGGCGTTCGGCCTGCACTACGCCCACGCCACCACGAGCGAGGGGGGCGGCCTCGTGTTCGTCACCACCGGTCCGGGTCTGCTCGATGGGCGTGGGCGACCCGCGCTTCCACCCGACGACGGCCTCGCAGTGGCCATCTGCCGCATCAAAGGTACCTGGTGGCGTGCCTCGGCAACCCGCGACGATCTGCGGTGCACCGCCGGCGCGCCACCCGCGCTGCCGAGCCTCGGCGCCCGGTCTCGAGCAGTGTTTTCCGATCTCCGGCGACACCTTCCCGCGGTCGCCGCGTTGGGCGGCGATCGACCGCTGGCCCTGGCCGTGGCCATGGACGCGCGCGGGTGGGCCCTGAGGTTGCCGGGCGTCGCCATCCCGAGCCACATCGAGACGCTCCTGAAGGCCGGCACCACGTCGCCCGACGGAGGTGCGCCCGGACCGCGGCGCTGGCAAGGATTCCTCGGTGACGTGTGGGTCGATCCGCGCGGGGGTCTGGCGCTCGGCACGAGCCCGGAGCGCCTGGCCGAGATCGCCGGTCTACCCGTCGGGGACACCGGCGCGGTCCGACCCGCCGAGGTCGCCGGGTTCGCGGAATCGGCGGCGCACCGCCTCGAGGAGATCCCCGGATTGGGCCGTGAGGCATCGGCACTGCGGGCCTTCTCCCGTTCGCTCGCGGGCCTCACGGGCGCCCGCTGGGACATCGGCGCCGAGAACGGACATGTACACCTCGAGTGGTAGCATGCTGCCGATGCGGCCCGTCAACCTGGTCAACGACGGCCCCCTCGCGGTCATCGAGCTCGCCCGCCCCGAAACCGGAAACGCCCTCGAGGCCGCGCTCGTCGAGGACCTCGGCAGGGCGCTGGCGGAGTTGCGCTCCACGGAGTGCCGGGCGGCCATCCTCACCGGCGCGGGCCGACACTTCTGCACCGGAGCGCACCTCGGGGAGCTGGAGCACCTCGCCGAGGCCCCACTCGCGGAGAGACTCGCCGACGCCCGCCGGCTGGCCGCCGTCTACGCCGAGCTCCTGCGCGCGCCGTTCGCGACACTCGCGGCGGTGCGCGGCTGTGCGTACGGAGGCGGACTCGGACTGGCGGCGGCGTGCGACGTGGTGGTCGCCCCGCCCGACGCGCGGTTGCAGTTCTCCGAGGTGCGCCTCGGGTTCGTGCCGGCGCTCATCTCGGTCTTCCTCACCCGCCGCGTTCAGGCGTCCCGACTCGCTCAGCTGTTTCTCGACCCCACACCACTCGACGGGGCCACCGCACTGGCCGTCGGGCTGGTCGACGAGGTCGCCGTGGACCCTCTCGCCCGAGCCAGAGAGCGCGCGCTGCGCATCGCCGGCAGCGCGTCGCCCGCGGCCGTGGCGTCGACCAAGCGACTTCTGCTCAACAACCAGTTCCCGTCGCTCGACGCCGCCCTCGAGGACGCCGCGCGGGTCAACGCCGAGCAGAGAGCACACCCCGAGTGCCGGCGCGGCGTGGCCCACTTCCTCGCGGCGAAGGCGTTTCCGAACTGGCTGGACGGTGACTGAGCCCACGCACGCGCACTCGCCACGCGTCGCCCTCGCGCGCGTGGCGGCGCTGCTCGCGGTGCTGCTCGCCGTCGCCGCGTCGCTGAGCGAGCGCATCACCGGTCGCGGTGTCGAACCCGCCGAACCCGCGGCCAGCCGGGTTCTTCCAGACCTTCACGACATGACGGCGCCACCCGGGACGGTCGTGGAGGTCATCGTCGCGCCGACTCCGGCCGGCGATTCGGCAGTGAAGGCCCTCCTCCACGAACTCGCCTGGCGCCGCCCCGACTTGCGATTCGCCACAACCGACACCTGGCCGGACACCGTGTCGGTGGAGCACGTGCTCACGCTCGGCGACGTCTCGCCGACGCCGCGTTCCCGACGCGTCTGGCAGTCCGGCATCGCCGCGTACTGGACCGTGGAGCGCGAGTGAGCGCCTGGAGCGGTCCGGTGCTGGCGCTCGTCCTGGGATGGGCCGGCTGGCGGTGGCTCCATCGACTTCCGGGAAGCCCACCGCCGGCGGTGTTGATCCCCCTCCTCGGTGTCGGGGGAGTCGGCGCCTGGGTACTGCTCCTGGAGTCCGTCGGACTTCCCGCGACCCCGCTCACCCAGGGCGTCCCGGTCGTCCTTTTCGCCGCGGCGTCGCTGGCGGCGCCGCGATCCAACACCACCACAGCGGGCCGGCCGGGCGTGTGGGCGATCGCCGCCACGTGCGCAGCGATCCCGAGCGCGATCCTCGCGGCCGGAAGACCCGCGGCGGGTTGGGATTTCCGCTATCTCTGGGGCCTCAAAGCCGCCGTCTTCGCCGGCGCCGGCCACCACGACCCCTCCTGGCTGGCGTGGCCGGCGCACGCCTTCGCGCACCCCGACTATCCCCCGATGTGGAGCGATCTGATCGCCACGTCCATCCGCTTCGGCGCGGACCCCGCTGCAGCGGCCGCCGCCTGGCAGGCTCCGCTCGTGTTCGCGCTCGCGGCGTCGTGCTGGCACGCGGCGCGCGGCGCACCCGCCGGGCTGCGTGCCGCGGCTGCCGCCGCGGGTGCCTGGGCCCCGGTCGTCACGCTTCCCGTTCACGGCGGCTACGCCGAGCCGCTCCTCGCCTTCCTCGTCGCCGCGGCGCTGGCGTCGCTGCCGGCGATGCTGCGCGGCGAGACCGGCGGCGTCCTGGCTGCGGCCGCAGCAACGGCGGCGTTGGCCCTGACCAAGAACGAGGGCATGGCCCTCGCCGCCGGCGTCGCACTCGCCGCCGCGATCTCCGGCGCGCGACGGCGAGCGTGGCCGGTGGGCGCCGCCCTCGTCGTGGCGGTTCTCGCGTGGCGGACGTTCATGTGGAGCCACGGCATCGAGGGCGAGGCCATCGCGATCGACGGCGGACGGATCGCCCCTCGCCTCCCGGACGCCCCGGCGGCGGTGGCGCAGGTCCTCTCGCTCCCGCTGGTGCTGATCGCTCTCGCCTGGGCGCTCGTGATCGTCGCGCTCGCGCTGTGCGCGGCGCCAGCGACACTGGCGATCCCGGCGGTGTGGCTGGTCGCGGCCGTTCTGGTCTACCTGACCACGCCGAACGACCTGGCATGGCACCTGCGCTGGTCGCTGGACCGTGTCCTGGCCGCGCCGCTGCCGGGCTTCATCGCGCTGGCGCTGGGCTCGGCGTGGTCGCCTCACCGAGCCGCACCACCAGCACCGGGCAAGCGGCCAGGTGCAGCACCTTCCGCGTGACGGACCCGACCAGCGCGTGGTGAAGCCCGGACGCGCCGTGGGTGGCCATCACGATGAGGTCGAATCCTTCCTCCTCCGCGAAGTGGGCGATCATCCGCGCCGGATTGCCGCGCACGACGCATGCTTCGACCCGGCTGCCGGCGTTCGCCGCGGCTATCAGCGATTCCAACCGGCGCTGCGCCTCGTCGCGCAGGTGCCTGTGGTAGTCGGCCCACGGGAGCTGAAAGGAGAGGATGTCGGGGTTCGGGAAGGCGTCGTCGATCACCGAGAGCAGGACGACCTTCCCCTCACCGACGCGCGCGAGTTCCAGACCGATTTCGAGCGGTCGACGGGCCAACTCGTTGAAGTCCACCGGCACGAGGATCTTACGAAACATGCCCCACCTCCTCGTCGACGTGTGTGCCTCCATGCTACCGCCGCCCGGTGCTGTCAAAGCTCGTTAGAAATGTCCCCATCGTTAGCTCTTTAGAAATGTCTCCATGTTGGCCGTCGGGGCTGTGGGGCGTGTGGGAAACCCCAGGGGTTTTCCAAGTGGCTGTGGGAAAGCCGGAA
>JBFMCD010000046.1:0-6636 GCA_040754885.1 Acidobacteriota bacterium | reverse complement strand
GTCCCGTATCCGGAGGCGCGCGCGGCCGACCAGTTGCTCGGCAACGCCGTGTGCGTCTCGGCGCTCAAGGCCGCCGCGGAGAACCGCCCGCGCGCGGTCGTGCTGCTGCTCGGCGGCGCGGGCGGGAACACCGGTTCGGTGCCGCCCGGCGACGTCCGGGCCTACCTCGCGGATCTGCGCGTGCCGCTGCGCGTCTGGTCGGTGAAGCCGGAGGTCGAGACGGCCGGGTGGGGGGACGCCGTGGACGTGGGCGGCGTGAAACAGCTCGCTGCGGCGACCGACGCGCTGGCGCGCGACCTCGCCGCGCAGCGCATCGTGTGGATCGAGGGCGCGCACCTGCCGCAGCGGGTCGTGCTGACGGCGGCGGCGCGCGGCGCCCGCATCGCTCGGTAGCGCTCCGCCTCGGCCCGTGCGCCGGGCGGCCCGCGGGGCTACCATGGAGGCGGAGGCAGCCATGAAGCTCCGGACCATCCTCTCGGTGATGCTGCTCGCGGCCGCCGCGCCCGTGGCGGCGCAGCGCGAGCCGGTGGCGGCAGGCGCGGCTCGGGAAGGGGCCGAGGTGCGCCGCGACCTGGCGTTCGAGCGTACCGTCTCCGCGCGTGCGCGCGGCTTCGACGCGTCGCTGCGCCCGAGCGCGCGGAGCAAGATCGCGCTCGCCGTGAAGAGCGTCATCGCGCACATCGCCTATGCGCCGGGGGAGCCGGATCCCGACGCGAGCGCCCGGCAGGAAGTGCGCGCGCGCTTCGGCCGGCTCGACGACGCGGAATCCGACCTGGCGACGTTCCTGGTGCTGGCGGAAGCGGCCAGATGCCTCGGGGAACCCGCCTCCCTCGCGCGGCAGCTCGACGTGGGCAGCCTGGCGGAGGAGAGGTCGCTGCGACTGCAAATGGCCATGGACCGTCGGTCCAAGTTGATCCAGACGCTCAGCAACCTGATCCAGAAGATCTCGCAGACCGAGTCCGCCATCGTCGGCAACCTCAAGTAGCTCGCCGGCGGCCCGCTCCACGGACAAACAAAGGGCCCCGGGTGGCCTACCCGGGGCGGAGAAGAGAGGAGAAGGCCGGGACACCGGAGGTGGCGGCGGTGCCCCGGGGAGGGTGGTGGAAAAGAACTAGTCGAGCTGCCGGCGCAGGTACGTCGGCGTGTCGAACTCGGCGAAGTTGCCCACGTTGACGCCGTAGTCGCTGGGCAGGTTGGGCGGCAGGTACGGATTGCCGCCTGCCGTCGCGGGTTCCGGCTTGAGGGGTTCGGGGACCCGCGTGCGCTCGGTCCTCGGTACGGCGGGCCGCTCCTCGGCGGTGCGCCCGAACCCGGTGGCGACCACGGTGACCTGGATGCGCTCCGCCAGGTCCTCGCGCTGGCCGTAGCCGAACAGGAACAGGCAGTCCTGCGAGCAGCGCTTGGCGATGTACTCGGCCGCCTCGTTGATCTCGGCGATGGTCGTGCCGGGCCCACCGACGAAGTTGACCAGCACGCGCTCGGCGCCCTCGAGCGAGGTCTCCTCGAGCAGCGGCGAGGAGAACGCCTGCTGGGCGGCCTCGATCGCGCGGTGCTCGCCGTGGCCGAGCCCGATCCCCATCAGCGCCATGCCGCCGCCGCGCATCACCGTCTCGACGTCGGCGAAGTCGCGGTTGATCACGCCGGTCTCGTTGATGATGTCGGAGATGCCTTGCACGCCGTGACGCAGCGCCTCGTCGGCGAGCTGGAACGCCTCCTGGACCGAGACGGTCGGGCTGACCATCTGGAGCAGGCGATTGTTGGGCACGGTGATGAGCGTGTCCACCGCCTTGCGCAGCTCCTCGATGCCGCGATCGGCGATCTTCGACTTGCGCGTGCCCTCGAAGGCGAACGGCTTGGTCACGACCGCCACGGTCAGCGCCCCGGCGTCGCGCGCGAGGTTGCCGATCACCGGTGAGGCGCCGGTGCCGGTGCCGCCGCCCATGCCCGCGGCGATGAACACCATGTCGGCGCCCTCGAGGCTCTCGATCAGCTCGTCGGTGCGATCGAGCGCCGCCTTGTTCGCCGCCTCGGGGTCGCAGCCGGCGCCGAGCGCCTTGCCGCGGCCGTTGGGCGTGATGAGCTGGATGCGCATCCCCGCCCCCGAGGCCCTGAGCGCCTGTCCATCGGTGTTGATGGCGATGAACTCGACGCCCTTGATCCCCGCCGCGATCATGCGGTTGACGGCGTTGCACCCGCCGCCTCCGACGCCGACGACCTTGATGATCGCCGGAGCCGACTCGTCGGCGATGGTGATCGCCGGAGCGTTGCGCCTGGGATCGTCGTCAAACAGGATCATGAGCCACCTCCCTTTCCTTCCTGGCCGTGAGTTTTCGTGTCAACCTGGCGAGCAGGCCGTCGGTGTGCCTGGCCTGCCGGATCACCGGAACCGATTCGGGGACGAGCAGCCGGCGGCCGTAGGCGAGCAGGCCGACGGCGACGGCGGGCGAGCGCGAGGGCAGCTCCGAGCTGGCCAGCAGGTGCGTGGCGTCGGCCACGCCCTCCAGCTCGCCGAGGCGCGCGCGGCGGACGAACACCTCCTCGGCGAGCGCCGCCAGCCCGTCGAGGTGGGCGCCGCCGCCGGAGAGGACGACGCCGGTGAAATTGAGGTCGGCCGGCGCCTGGCGCATCACGTCGGCGAGCACCAGTTCGAAGATCTCCTGCATGCGCATGCGGATCGTCTCGCACAGCGGGCGGCGCTCGATGACGTGCGTGCCGCGCCCGTCGATGGTCGGGACGGAGATCGTCTCCTCCTCGCCGACGTCGCCGAGCAGCATGGTGGCGGCCTCGATCTTGGCCTTCTCCGCTCCCGCCGCGGTGGTCTGGAAGCGGTGCACGACGTCGTCGTTGACCTTGTTACCGCCGAGCGGGAAGCACCCGGCCGCGAGCAGCCGGTCGGCGGCGAACGCGGCGTAGGTCGTGTTGCCGTAGCCGATGTCGACGAGCACCGCGCCGAGGCGCCGCTCGTCGCCGGTCAGCGTGGCGAGCGCGGCGGCGACGGGGGAGAAGAGGAACTCGTCGACGACCAGCCCGGCGGCGTTGATCGCCTTCTCCAGGGTGCGGACGTGGCTCTCCTGGCAGGCCAGGACGTAGGCGTCCACGGAGAGCTGCCGCCCGACCATCTCCTGCGGATCGACGATGCCGTCCTGGTCGTCCAGCCCGTAGGCGTGGCTGATGACGTTGAGCACCGTGTGGCCGGGCGGCAGCGGCTGGCGCTGCGCGGCCTGGTGGAGCTGCTCGAGGTCGCGCGCGCCGACCTCGCGCTCGCGCGTCCCGAGGTTGATCGAGGCGCGCGTCATCCGGCCCGAGACGAAGGTGCCCGCGACCGAGGCGAACACCCGCTCGACCGGCATCTTGGCCATCAGCTCGGCTTCCTCGACGGCGGCCTTGATCGCCGCCACCACCGGCTTCATCTGCACGACCTGGCCGGCGCGCATCCCCTGCGACGGGGCGACGCCGACGCCGCGGATGACCAGCTCGTCGCGCTCGCCCAGCTCGGCGATCAGCGCGATGGTTCGCGAGTTACCGACGTCCACGGCGGCGAGCAGGCGGGGAGGCTGCGCCATCACTCGGCCTCCGCGTCCGCTTCGGGCTCGGGGGCGGGCAGCACGGCGACCCGACCGGCGGCGCGGGCGTCGAGGCGCAGCGGCGCGGCGCCGTGCGCGGCGATCCACGCGGAGAGGACCCGGCGCGCGGCGGCGAGCTGCTCGGGGCGGTCGGGGTCCACGGCGACGACGCAGTCGGTGTCGGCGAAGCGCAGCGCGACGTCGCTCGGGCCCAGGCGGGTGACGCGGCGGGCCGCGGCGCCCCAGGCGCGCTGCAGCTCGGGGAGCGCGGCGAGGACCGCGGCGCGCGTCTCCGGCTCGGCGCCGAAGCCCTCGATCTCGAGTCCGCTGTCCGTCGGTCCGGCCGGGGCGAGCACCGTGCCCTCGCGATCGACCAGCGAGCGCCGGCCGTTGTCGAGCGCCACCGCGACCGGGACCCGCTCGGTGACGGCGCAGGTGACGGTGCCGTCGAGGGAGAGGCGGACGCGGGCGTCGGCGACCCACGGGACGGTCAGGACCATCTCGCGCAGCGCCTCGGGCCGCGCGGCGACGGTCGGCGTGCCGAGCGCCGCGCGCAGCGCCTGCTCCACCTGGGCGGCCGGGAAGCGTCGCGCGCCGGAGACGCGGATGTCGTGCACCTGGAGCGCCGCGGCCAGCGTGCCGGTGAGCGCGAGGAGGACGAGCAGCGGCAGTGCGCGCAGGAGGAAGCGGCGCAGCGGCCGGCGGCGGACGAGCAGGCCGCTCATGCCCCGCCTCCCGCGAGCCAGCGCTCGCCCAGGTGCAGCACGCTGCCCGCGCCCATGGTGAGGAGGACGTCGCCCGGGCGGAGCAGCGCGTCGAGGCGTTCGATGGCGTCGTCGAACGACTCGGCCGCGAGCGCCTGGGCGTGGCCGGCGGCGCGCGCGGCGTCGACCACCAGCGCGTTGGTCACGCCCGGCAGCGGCGCCTCGCGCGACGGATAGATGGGCAGCACCAGGGCGACGTCGGCGGCGAGGAGCGTGGCGCCGAACTCGCGGGCGAACGCCTGCGTGCGCGAGAACAGGTGCGGCTGGAACGCCGCGACGACCCGGGACGTGGGGAAGGCCTGGCGCGCGGCCTGCAGCGTCGCGGCCACCTCGGTCGGGTGGTGGGCGTAGTCGTCCACCACGGTGACGCCGTCGCGCGCGCCCTTGCGCTCGAAGCGCCGCGCCACGCCGCTGAACGACGCGACCGCCTCGGCGATCGCCTCGAAGGGGACGCCGACGTAGAGCGCGGCGGCGGTGGCGGCGAGGGCGTTCCTGAGCATGTGCAGGCCGACCATCGGCACGGTCAGCTCGCCGAGTTCCCGCCCGTGTCGCGTCACGACGCACGTGGAGCCGCCCGTCCCGCACGACGGGCGCACGCCGCGCACGTCCGCGCCGCCGCCCAGGCCGAAGCTGACGGTGCGGCAGGTCAGGCGGGGGAGCAGCTCGCGCACGCCGGGGTCGTCGAGGCAGGCGATGGTCGCGCCGAAGAACGGGACCCGGTCGGCGAACTCGTGGAACGCGTTCTCGATGTGGCGGAGGTCGGCGTAGGTGTCGAGGTGCTCGGCCTCGATGTTGGTGATCACCGCCACGACCGGCCAGAGCTGCAGGAAGGAACGGTCGAACTCGTCCGCCTCGCACACCAGGTACTCGGAGCGGCCGAGGCGGGCGTGGGCGCCGAGGAAGTTCACCCGCCCGCCGACGATCACCGTTGGGTCGAGTCCGGCGCGGGTGAGGACGAACCCGGTCAGCGAGGTGGTCGTGGTCTTGCCGTGGGTGCCGGCGATCGCCACGCCCCACTTGAAGCGCGACACGTCGCCGAGCAGTTCGGCGCGGCTCATGGTCCGCACCGAGCGGCGCTTCGCCTCGACGATCTCCGGGTGCGAGCGCGGCACCGCGGCGGAGTAGCCGATCACGTCGGCGCCCTCGAGGTGCTCCGGCGAGTGGCCGACGAGCACCTCGATGCCGAGCGCGCGCAGTCGCGCGGTCGTCTCGCTCTCCGCGCTGTCGCAGCCGGACACCTCGAGCCCCTCGGCCTTGAGCAGTTCGGCGAGCCCGGACACGCCGGCGCCGCCGATCCCCATGAAGTGCACGCGGCGGACGTGGCCGAAGTTCATGCCCGTCCTCCATGGCCCGAATCGCCGGCGTGACGGGCGTGGTCGTGCGCCGCGGCCGCGACCGGGACGCCGGCGCGGGCGAGGACGAGCGAGGCGATCGCGGAAGCCGCGTCGCGGGGCGCGAGGCCCGCGCCCTTCCGGCCGCGCTCGACGAGCGCTTCGCGGTCCTCGAGGAGACTGCCGAGGACGGCCGCGACGGTCTCGGCGCGCGCCTCCTTCTCGGCGAGGACGCGGGCGGCGCCGGTGGCGGCGAGCGCCTCGGCGTTCCTCGTCTGGTGGTCGTGCGCGGCGGCGGCGAACGGGATGAGCAGCGCGGCGCGCCGCGCGGCGGCCAATTCGCACACGGTCAGGGCGCCGGCGCGGGCGATGACGAGCGTGGACTCGGAGAGCGCGTCGGCCGGCCGCTCGAGGAACGGCACCACCGTGGCGGGGACGCCGAGGGTGGCGTAGCGGTCGCGCAGGTCCGCTTCCCAGCGGAGTCCCGCCTGGTGGACGATGCGCGGCAACTCCCGCTCGCGGGCGAGGACACGGAACGCCTCGGGGATGACGCGGTTGAGGAACAGCGACCCCTGGCTGCCGCCGAGGACGAGCACCGCGGGCGGGCTCGCCGGCGGCGCTCCGACGGCGAAGAACTCGTCCCGGATCGGGTTGCCGGTGAAGCGCGCCGGCAGCGAGGGGAAGGCGGCAACGGCGGACTCGAACCCGCAGGCGACCAGCGACGCCCACGGCGCGAGCAGGCGGTTGGCGACGCCGGGGAGGGCGTTCTGCTCCTGGATGAGCAACGGGACGCCGAGCATTCCCGCGGCCAGCGCCCCGGGCACCGAGGCGTAGCCGCCGACGGCGAGCACGGCGTCGGCCGCGGTGCGCTGCAGGTAGGCGGCGGCGGCGGCCGTGGCCGGGACGGCGCGCAGCGAGGACGCGACGCGCGCCGCGGCGCCGAGTCCGGCGGCGCCGGTGACCGGCAGCAGCCGGACC
>JBFMCD010000045.1:0-18940 GCA_040754885.1 Acidobacteriota bacterium | reverse complement strand
CCGGCGGCGAGTCCTCGGTGACGGCGTGGTGGTTCGACCGCGTCTCGGGGGGCTACGCGGTCGTGATCGCCTCGCCGGCGTCGCCGGGGGACGTGTGGATCTCGCGCGGCATCGAGGTGGCTCCCGAGCGGGTCACCTCCTTCGCCGAGGAAGTGGCCGCGCGATTCCGCATGCCGCGCGTCGAGGCGGTGACGTGGAAGGGGCGAGACGGCGCGAAGGTCGAGGGGCTGCTCACGTATCCGCTCGACTTCACGCCCGGACGGCGCTACCCGCTCGTGGTGCAGACCCACGGCGGTCCCGCGGCGTCGTCCACCTTCGGTTTCCCGAGCTGGGCGACGTACACGCCGGTGCTCGCGGCGAAGGGCTATCTCGTCCTCGATCCGAACTACCGCGGTTCGACCGGCTACGGCGACGCGTTCCTGCGCGACATGGTCGGGCACTATTTCAACCAGGCGGACGACGACGTCCTCGCGGGCGTGGACGACCTGATCGCGAAGGGTCTCGCCGACCCGGACAAGCTGGTCGCGATGGGGTGGAGCGCCGGCGGGCACATGACCAACTGGCTGATCACGCAGACCGACCGCTTCAAGGCGGCGGCCTCGGGGGCCGGCGCGTCGAACTGGGTGTCGATGTACGCGCAGAGCGACGTGCGCACGTACCGGACGCCGTGGTTCGGCGGCACTCCCTGGCAGGCCGGCGCCCCCCTCGGCCTGTACATGGAGCAGTCGCCGGTGACCCACGTGGCGCGGGCGCGCACCCCGACGCTGATCCTGGTCGGCGAGAGGGACGAGCGCGTGCCGATGGCGCAGTCGGTCGAGATGCTGCGCGCCCTGCGCGGCGTCGGGTGCGAGGCGGAGCTGCTCGTCTTCCCGGGCGAGCCGCACGGGCCGCGCACCGGCAAGCACCGCCTGCACAAGATCAACGCCGAGCTGGCCTGGTTCGAGAAGCACGTGTTCGGGCGGGCGTACGAGATGGAGCGCCCGCCGGTACCGGCGAAGAAGGACGACGCGGCGGCGAAGTGAGCCGGCGGGAGAGACGACTATGACGGTGTTCTCGGACGAAGAGTGCCTGCGCTGCCGCGACGACTTCCCGGCGCTGCGCCGCTCGGTGCACGGACAGCCCCTGGCGTATTTCGACGGCCCGGCCGGCACGCAGGTGCCGCGCCAGGTGATCGACGCCATCGCCTCCTACTACCAGCGCTGCAACGCCAACACGCACGGCCGCTTTCCGACCTCCGAGGAGTCGGACCGGCTGCTCCTCGAGGCGCGCGAGACGGTGGCGGCGTTCCTCAACACGCCCTCGTGGCGAGAGGTCTCGTTCGGCGCCAACATGACCACGCTGTGCTTCTCCCTCGCCCGCGCGCTGGCGCGGTCGTGGCGCGCCGGGGACGAGGTGGTGATCACCCAACTCGACCACGAGGCGAACCGCGGCCCGTGGCTGTCGCTCGAGGAGCACGGCGTCGTGGTGCGCGAGGTGGCGCTGCGGCCCGACGGCACGCTCGACCCCGCCGACATGGAGCGCTGCGTCACCGGACGGACGCGCCTGATGGCGATCGGGTACGCCTCCAACGCGCTCGGCACCGTCAACGACCTCGACCTCGCGCGCCGCCTCACGCGCCAGGCCGGCGCCCTGCTCCTCGTCGACGCGGTGCACGCCGCGCCGCACTTCCCGATCGACGTCCAGGCGCTCGACTGCGACTTCCTGCTCTGCTCGGCGTACAAGTTCTACGGCCCGCACGTCGGCATCCTCGCCTGTCGCCCCGGACTCCTCGAGTCGCTGGCCACCGATCGGCTCCGCACGCAGGAGCCGGAGGCTCCCTACCGGATCGAGACCGGGACGCTCAACCACGCCGCGATCGCCGGCGTGAAGGCGGCGATCGAGTACCTCGCCGGTTGGGGCGAGGGGGTGAGCCTGCGCGAGCGGGTCGTCTCGGCGATGTCGGCGCTCGAGACACGGGAGCGGCAACTCGCCCGCCACTACTTCGAGTCGGTCGAAGCGATCCCCGGCGTGCGCGTGTGGGGTCCGGACATGACGGTCGGGCGGCGCGCGCCCACCGTCTCGATCACGGTCGGCGACCTCCACGCCGGCGAGGTGGCGGGACGACTCGGGGAGCGCGGCCTCCAGGTGTGGGACGGCGACTTCTACGCGGCGCGCGCCATCGACGCGCTCGGGTTGGCCGGCCGCGGCGGCGTGGTGCGCACCGGCATGGCGATGTACGTCACCCACGAGGAGGTCGGGCGGTTGGCGGCGGCGGTCGCCGAGGTCGCGCGAGCCTGAGCGTGCGCGCGCTCCTGCTCGGCTTCGGCAACGTCGGGCGCACGCTGGCGGAGATCCTCGCCAACCGGAGCCGCTACCCGGCGCTCGGCGAACTGGACGTCGCGCTGGTCGGCATCGTCACGGGGACGCGCGGCGCGCTCGCGGATGAGCGAGGCCTCGACCCGGGCGCGGCTCTCGAGGGGTTCCGGCGCGACGGGGGATTCGTGCCGGGGCGCCCCGGATTCTCCGGCCTCGACGCGCCGGCCGCCGTCTCGACACTCGACTACGACGTGCTCATCGAGCTGACGCCGCTGTCGGTCCGCGACCGCGGCGCGGCGGCGGTCGCGCACTGCCGGGGCGCGCTCGATCGGGGCCGCCACGTCGTCACCGGCAACAAGGGACCCGTGGCGTGGGCGTACGGCGCGCTGTCGGCGCTGGCCCGATCGCGCGGCGCGGCGTTCCTCCACGAGGCGGCGGTGATGGACGGCGTGCCCGTGTTCTCCCTCGCCCGCCACGGCCTGCGCGGCAACCTCGTGCGGCGGATCGACGGTGTGCTCAACGCAACGAGCAACTTCGTCCTCGGCGCGATGGAACGGGGGACGCCGCTCGGCGAGGCCGTGGCAGAGGCTCAGCGACTCGGCGTGGCCGAGGCGGATCCCTCCCTCGACCTGGACGGCTGGGACGCGGCGGTGAAGATCGCGGCGCTGGCCAACGTCCTGATGGGCGCGGAGCTGGAACCCGAGCGGGTCGAGCGCGAGGGCATCGGCGGCATCACTCCGGAGGCACTGGCCGCCGTGGCCGCACGTGGACGCCGTCTCAAACCGGTCGCCGAGGCGCAGCGACGAGGAGATGCGGTCGTCGCCGGCGTTCGCCTGGCGGAGGTGCCGGCGGGGCATCCCTTCGCCGCGGTCGAGGGCACCGGCTCGATCGTCAGGTTCGAGACCGACCTGCTCGGCACCGTGCTGATCGCCGAGCAGGATCCCGACCTGCACACCACGGCGTTCGGGGTCGTCGCCGACCTGCTCGCGATCGCCCGCGGGGAGTACTGAAGAGTCGGGGGTGCCGGCGTGAGCGACTTTCGGCTCAAGGCCCTCGCCGGTCGGGCCGCCAGACGAGCCCGACGTGGAACCCGACGTCCGGGCTGTTCTCGAAGACGAACAGATTCTCCAGCACCGACGCCTCGAACATCAGATTCGTTCCGACCAGACGCTTGAACCCCAGGGCCACCTCGTAGGTCCGCTTGGCGAAGTCGCCGAAGCGCCGGGCGGCCGGCGAGGTGACGTTGGACTGGAGCAGCCACGAGGTGCGCGAGGACGCGCGGAACTCGACGCCGGTGAACAGCGACCACTGGTGCTGGGTGAGTTCGATGCCGGCGATCTCCGTGGTGGTGAAGTGAATTCCGGTGAGCGAACCGTAGAGGTGGAAGCGGCCGAGTCTCTGGCCCGCCGCCACGCCGAGCGCGATGTCCGTTCCGCCCGAGGAGCGGAGCGACGCCTCCCTTCCGAACGGCAGCTTGAAGCCCGTGAAGACGAGCACCGCGGGGCGCGTGCCGCTGCCCTGGGTCAACTGGTACCTGAGCCCGAGCGTGAGGTCCTCGACGCCCCAGCCGGAATCGTCGCCGGTCCGTTCGAACACCGTGCCGTCCTCGCCGACGAGACGCACCATGTACCGCCCGCGCGGATGCTCGGTGCGCACCTCGTTCGCGACCCCGAAGGTCTCCTCGAAGTTTTCGACGAACGCGTCGAGGACCCCTCCGCCCCGGTACGACACAGGGAGGGAGACGTTCACGTCCACGCGCTCCGTCAGCCCGTACGACGCGCCGACCGTGATGCCGAACGACTCGGCGTCGATGACGAAGCGCCCTCCGGCGTCCACGGCGAAGTAGTTGTCCCAGTTCCACACCGTGCCGACGTTCCACGTGCCGCGCTCGGTCGTGGCGGGCGCCAGCGGGATCGGCGCGTAGCGCAGGATGCTCAGCGGGGACTGGGGACGGAGGATGAGCGGCCCCAACCCGACGGCCTCCGACGAGGTCCAGTCGAGTCGCGTGCCGGGCATGACGGGCTCGCCCGCCGAGACGGTCGTGGCGGCAAGCAGGAGGGCGGATGCGGTCGATCTCGCGACGGGGATCATGACGGCTCCTAGGCGAGGCGGCGACGGAAGCGCAGGCGCGCGAGGGTCAGGATCACGGCGCCGAGGCCGAACAGGGCGAGCGCCTGAGGCCACAGCACCTCGAGCCCGACGCCCTTGAGGAAGACGCCGCGGAGTATGACGACGTAGTAGCGCAGGGGCACCAGGAACGTGAACGCCTGGAACGCGGCGGGCATGTTCTGGATCGGGAAGACGAACCCGGACAGGTAGATTTGCGGGAGCATGAAGACGAAGGCGGAGAGCATCAGCGCCTGTTGCTGGGTGCGCGAGAGCGTCGAAACGAGCAACCCGAGACCGAGAGTGCACAGCATGAACGGCAACGTGAGGAGGAAGAGCACGACGTAGGAGCCGCGCATCGGCACTTTGAAGAGGAAGAGCACGACCGGCATCGCGGTGAGGATCTCGACGAACCCGACGAGCGCGTACGGCACCAGCTTGCCGACGATGAGGTGGGACGGCGTGAACGGTGTGACGAGCAACTGCTCCATCGTCCCCAACTCCGATTCGCGGACCAGCGCCATCGACGTGAGCATCATCGTCATCACCATGATGATCATGGCCAGAACGCCGGGGACCATGAAGTTCCTGCTCAGCAGGTCGGGATTGTAGAGGACGACGGGCCGGAGTTCGACCAGCGGGGCCAGTCCGCCATCGCGGGTGACCTGCTGCAGGAGGTTCGCGCCGAAGGACAGTCCGGCGGTCCCCGACGTCGCGTCCGATCCGTCCGCGACGAGCTGCACGGTGCCGGGCCTGCCCGCGGCGCGGTCGGCGCCGAACCCCGCCGGGATGGTGAGCGCGAGCCGCGCCTCGCCGGACTCGATCGACCCGTCGAGGTCGCTCTGGCTGTCGACGGTGCGCACGATGCGGAAGTAGGTGGAGGCGGCGAAGGCGTCGGCCAGCGCCCGGCTCGCCTGGCTCCGGTCCAGGTCGCACACCGCGAGTTCGACGCGCCTGATGTCGGTGGTCGCGGCGTAGCCGAGGATGAACAGCTGCATCACCGGTGCGACGAAGAGAATGGGCAGGATCTTCGGGTCGCGGGCGAGCTGCAGCAGCTCCTTCACCAGGATCGTCACGAGCGCCCTGGTGTATCCAGCGGCCCACCGCACACGGCCCACGGTCCACGCCTCTTTCATTAGAGACTCCTCACCATCCGTGCCGTTGCCAGGGCGAGGACGGCACCGCCGAAGATCACCAGCGCCAGGGCCTCGCCCCCCCACACCGCGGGGCCGGCGCCCTTGAGCACGATGCCGCGCAGCGCCACCAGGAAGTAGCGCGCCGGCACGATGTAGGTCACGGCCTGCGCGATCCGGGGCATCGACGAGATCGGGAAGATGAACCCCGAGAGCAGCAGGGTCGGCAGCATCGACGAGAGCAGACCGACCAGGAACGCGACCTGCTGCGTGTCGGCGAGCGTCGAGATGAGCACACCCCACCCGAGGCCGCCGGCGAGGTAGAGCAGCGTCACGACGGCCAGCCAGAACAGGGAGCCTCGGATCGGGACGTCGAACATCGCCCAGGCGAGGAGCAGGGAGCCCGCGGCGGCCACCGAGGCGACGAGCAGATAGGGCAGCGTCTTGCCGATCAGGAGTTCGATCGCCATGAGCGGAGTCGAGCGCAGCGACTCCATGGTGCCGCGTTCCTTCTCCCGCACGATCGCGAGCGCGGTGGCGATCACGGAGGTGACCATGAGGATGAAGGCGATCAGGCCGGGCACGAGGAACCTCGACGAATCGAGGTCCGGGTTGTACCAGACGAGCGGCCGGGCCGTGACCGGGCCGAGCGAGGCCGGCGCGCGCACCGTCGGCGTGACCGAGCCGACGATCTGGCGGGCGTAGCCGAGGACCGTGGTCGCCGTCTGTGCGTCGGAACCGTCGAGGACGAACTGCAGTTCGACCGGCGCGCCGGACGCCGTGGACTCGCCGAAACCGGCCGGGACGACCAGGGCCGCCTGGACGCGGCCGGCGTCGAAAAGGCGGTCGAGCGCGCGCGCGTCGGTGCCGGCGGCGACGAGGTCGAAGTAGCCTGAGCGGACGAACGCCTCCCTGACCTCGCGCGCGGCCCGGCCGCCGTCCTGGTCGATCACCGCCAGGCGGATGTGCGTGATGTCGAAGGACAGCGCGAAGCCGTAGATGAGCAGCAGCGCCATCGGCATCCCGAGCAGTGTGAGGGCGGTGCGCGGGTCGCGCCGGAGCTGGAGCAGTTCCTTGACGGCGATCGCGACGGTCCGGCGGATCACGGCCTCGCTCCCGGCCCGCCTCCGGTCACTCGCTGCGTGTCGTCCGGCTCGGCCAACCGGGAACGGACGTCGATCAACGCCTCCTCCTCCCTGATGATGTGGATGAACGCGTCCTCGAGCGTCGGAGCGACCGAGCCGACCGCGACCGGATCGAACCCTCCGGCGGACAGCCGCGCCGCGATCTCGCCGCGCCGCTCCGGCCTGTCCAGCACCGCGTGAAGCACGTCTCCGAACAGGGCGGCTTCCAGGACTCCGGCCATCCCCTCGACGCGCTCGAGCGCCTGCGCGGCGCTCGGGCAGCGGATCTCCACGACGGTGTCGGGCGCGAACACGCCCTTGAGGCCGGGAACGGTGTCGAGAGCGAGCAGGCGTCCCGCGTGCATCAGCGCGACACGGTGGCAACGCTCCGCCTCGTCCATCGAGTGCGTGGTGACGAACACGGTGGTGCCTCCGCCGGCCAGGTCGTCGATCAGGTCCCAGAACCGCCGGCGCGCCTCGGGGTCGACACCGCCGGTGGGCTCGTCGAGGAACACCACGGGCGGCTCGTGGAGCAGCGCCGCGCCGAGGGCGAGGCGCTGGCGGAACCCGCCAGGGAGATCGCGGACCATGTCGCGCTCCCGGCCCGCGAGGCCGGCCGCGTCCAGCGCCCACTCCTGGCGCCGGCGCAGCGCTGCGCCGCCGAGACCGTAGGCCCCGCCCCAGAAGCGCAGGTTCTCGATCACCGTCAGGTCGGTGTACAGCGAGAAGCGTTGCGACATGTAGCCGGCGCGCCGCTTGATCGACTCGCTGTCGCGCGCGACGTCGAGGCCGAGCACGGTGGCGTGACCGGAGGTCGGCGCGAGCAGTCCGAGGAGCATGCGGATCGTGGTGGTCTTGCCCGCGCCGTTGGAGCCGAGGAAGCCGAAGATCTCGCCGCGCCGGACCTCGAACGACACGCGATCGACCGCCTTGAACGCGCCGAAGCGACACGACAGTTCGTCGGCGGCGACGACCGTCGCCGGCCGTTCGCCGGCCCCGTCCGGCACTGCGCCCGAAGCGGGAAGGAACGACATGCCCGTCACATCCCGACCGCGCGCGCGAGCCTGGCCTCGGCGATCCACGCCGAGGCGCGCGCGCCGACCTGCTGCTGCTCGGCGGCCGCGAGTTCCGCCTCGGCGTCGAGGATCTCGGACATCGCGGCGAGGCCGGCGTCGTGGCGTTCCTTGGCGGCGCGCTCGCGCTCGTCCGCGGCGGTCCTCGCCGCGTCCGCCGCCTCGACGGTCGCGAGGGCGTCGCGGAGAGCGCGCCAGGCCGTCTCGACGTCGAGCGAGACGAGCCGCTCGAGTTCGGCGCGCTCGGCTTGCAACGCGCGCCCGGTCGCCTGCGAGGTCGCCGCGTCGGCGCGGGCGCGGCCGCCGTCGAACAGCGTCCACGAGGCCGACACGCCGACCGCCCACGAGTCGTCCCAGCTGTCCGACTGAGGGAAGTAGCGCTGGTTGGGCCGAGCGAGGTCCCACTGCGCGCCGAGCGCCAGCGTCGGCCTGGTCGCCGCGCGGGCGAGCGTCTCGCGGGCCTCGACGGCGGCCAGACGCGCTCCGAGCGCGGCGAGTTCCGGCCGCCGCGCAAGGGCCTCGGCGCGCAGCGAGGCGAGGCCGTCCGGACCGTCCGGCAGGGGTCCGGCGAGGGTGTCGGCGAACTCCACGGCGTCGGTGTCCGCGAGGGCGACGAGCGAGCGCAGTCCGGCGAGCGCGTCCGCGGCCCGCGTGGCCGCCTGGATCGAGCGCACGCGCGCGTTGGCGACCCTGGCCTCGGCGGCGAGGACGTCGGCGCGCACCGCCCTGCCGGCCTCGAGGAGCGAGCGCGTGTCGGCGAGCAGGCGCGCGGCGCGCGCCTCGTCGGCCGCGGCGGCGTCCAGGCTGGCGCGGGCCCGTACCGCCTCCCAGTACGTCGCGCGCGCCGTGAGGCGCAGGTCGGCGTCGCTCCTCGCCTGTTCGGCGGTGCTGGCGCCGAGTTCGTGGCGGGCCGCGTCGCGGGCCGCGGTCACGGCGCCGCCGCTGTACAGCACCTCCGAGGCGCGCACGCCGGCGGCGTGGGTGGTCTCGATGTTCGGGTAGAGGACCACCGGAGGCTGGAGCGGTCCGTTGATCGGCGCGGCGTACTCCGGAACCGAGCTGCGCCGGGTGAGCGCCGCGGCCACGGTGACGCTCGGGAGCCTGGCGGCTTCGGCGGCGGCGAGCGAGCCGCGCGCCGCCTCGGCGCGGGCTGTGGCGGCGCGCGCGACGTTCGAGACCGCGACGGCCCGCTCGGCCACGGCATCGGCGGTCAGCTTCAGCGCCTCGCCGCCGGTCGCCGGGCCGCAGGGCACGAGCGCGACCGCGAGGACCAGCGCCGCGCGGGCCCCTGTCCCGCGCCTCGGGCCCGCGGCCCACGGTTCACGGTTCACGTCTCGGTCGTGACTCATGCTGCCTCCCTGCCGGCGCGGACGAGGTGGAGGAAGGTGTCCTCGAGCCCCGCCGGTACGATCCTGACTCCCGCGACATCGGCTCCCGCGCTCTCCAGCGCGGCCCGGATGGCGGCCGGCTCGGCGCTCTCGAAGCGCGCGTGGAAGCGGGCGGCGAACGGCTGCACGTCGAGCGCCCCGGCGAGCCCGGCGAGGACGGTCGCGACCAGCGGCCTCGGCGTGGCCTCGACCTCGACGACGACACCGGGGAGCAGGAGAGGGATGCGCGCCGGGGCGTCCTCGGCGAGCACGCGGCCCTGGTGGAGGAGAACCACGCGCGAACAGCGCTCCGCCTCGTCGAGGTAGGGGGTGGCGATGACCAGCGTCAGCCCGTCCGCGACCAGCTCGGCGAGCAGGCGCCAGAACTCGCGTCGCGTGACCGGGTCGACGCCGGTGGTCGGTTCGTCGAGCAGGAGGATGTCGGGGGCGTGCATCAGGCTGCAGGCGAGCGCGAGTTTCTGCTTCATGCCGCCGGAGAGCCGGTCCGCGTGGCGGTCGCGGAACTCCGCCAGACCGACACGGCGGAGCAGGACGTCGCGCCGTGCGCGCCACTCAGGGACGCCGTAGAGAAGCGCGAAGAACTGGATGTTCTCGTCAACCGAGAGATCGCCGTAGAGGGCGAATCGCTGCGCGAGGTAGCCGAGCGACCGGTGCAGGGCTCTCCGGTAGTTCCACGAGCCGAGGCCGCGCACCTCGACCGTGCCCGCGCTCGGGCGCTGCAGCCCGCCGATCGAGCGCAGCGTGGAGGTCTTGCCGGCGCCGTCGGGTCCGATCAGGCCGACCACCTCTCCGCGGGCCACGGTCAGGTCGAGACCGCGCACGGCTTGGTTGGCCCCGTAGCGGACGCACAGGCCTCGGACGTCGATGAGGGGTTCGGCGGCGTTCACGCGTCCCGCCGGGTCGAAGAAGGGGAGAGGGGAGAGGGGAGAAGGGAGAGGAGCGAGACCGAGGAGGTCGTGCGCGGTCGTTGCGTGTCTTCGGCTCCGTGTTCGCTGAAGTAGGCGTCGGCGGGCATCCCGGGCTTGAACACGCCGTCCGGGTTGTCGATGTCGATCTTCACCCGGAACACCAGCTTGGCCCGTTCATCGGGCGTCTGGACGTTCTTCGGCGTGAACTCGGCGACCGGCGAGACGAAGGAGACGGTGCCGGGGAAGTCCCGCTCGCGCCCGTCGACGCGCACGGTCACGTGCTCGCCGAGGCGCACGCGGGCGAGCGACGGTTCGTCGACGTACACCGTCAACCACGGATGGGCGAGGTCGGTGAGGACACCGAGGAGCGCGCCGGGCGGCAGCACTTCGCCCGGTTCGGTGGCCCTCTGCGTGATCACGCCGTCGCGCGGGGCGGTTACCGTCGCGTCGGCGATGCGCTGGCGGATCGCGGCGATCGACGCGTCGAGAGCGTTCCGCTGGGCGCGGGCGGCCGCGATCTCCTCCGGCCGCGGGCCGGCGACGACCTTCTCGTGCATCGCGCGCACCGCCCGCACCGACCGCTGGGCGACGTCGCGGCGGGTGCGCGCGTCGTCGCGCGCCTGGACCGTCGCCGTTCCTCTGGAGGCGAGACCCTCGAGCCGGTCGAGGTCGCGTTGCGCCGCGTCGAACTCGGACTCCGCGCGCGAGAGTTCCTCCCGCGTCTGGCGGATGTCCTCGTCTCTCGATCCGGCGAGGAGGAGCCGCAGGCGGGCGTCCGCGGCCTCGCGCTCGGCGATCGCGCGAGCCAGCTCGTGCTCGGCGTCGGTGGTGTCGAGGCGGGCGACGAGCCGGCCGGCGGCGACGGCGGCGCCTTCCTGATGGGGGAGTTCGAGCAGGCGGCCGCCGACCTTGGCGGCGAGCCGGACCTCGGTGGCCTCGATGTGGCCCGAGGCGTGGATCGCGCCGTTTCCGCGGTCGGAGCACGCCAGCGCGGCAACGGCGGCGAGGGCGAGGACGAGAAGGCGGAGTGGGCGGTTCATGCGTGGCCTCCAGTCGGTGCCGCCGCGATGCCGTAGAGGATGATGTCGGCGACCCGGTCGGCGACGGCGAGAAAGTCGTTGGGCACGCCTTCGGGAAGCACGCCCGCGTCGTCCAAGCGGGGGCGCAGCCGCTGCGCGTTGACGATGAACAGCGCGCTTCCGACCACGAGCAGGTGGGTGAGGAGGGGGTCGACGGCCCTGAACGCGCCCTCGCTCTGTCCGCGCTCGACGACGGTCCGGGTCAGCGCCATCACCCCGGCCATTCCGGCCAGCGCCTCGGCGGGCAGGTGCGTGCCGCCCGAGGCGATCTCGCGCAGCATCAGACGAGGGAACTCCGGGCGCGCCTCGAAAACGGCGAGGAATCCGCGCTGCATCGCGCGCAGCCGCTCGACGGGAGTGTCGGCCCGGCGCAGCTGGCTTTCGATCGCCTGCTTGACCTGCCCGAGGTAGTCCGTGGTGACGGCGGCGTAGAGCGCCGCCTTGTCCCCGACGTGGTAGTACAGCATCGCCTTGTTGACGCCCGCACGGCGGGCGATGTCGTCCACGCCGGCGCCCTCGAACCCGTGTTCGGCGAAGGCCTGTGCGGCCGCGTCCAGGATCCTGCTGCGCGGTGAGCTGGGGGGTTGACTCTCGAGGTCGTCCGTCATCGGGTTCCCTTCAACTAACCAGTTGGTTAGACCGACAGGTTAGTTATAAGGTCTCGCAGTCGGTCTGTCAAGGGACCCGAGACCGGGACAGGCCAGGCGTCAGTGGCCGGCTGGCGTTGACGAGGGTGCGTTGCCGGCCCGGAGATCGGAGATCGCGATCTCGGCCTGGAACCGCCTCTTGATCCAGAGGATGCCGCCCACGCCGTCGGTCACGGTCCGGGCCGGGTAGAGGAGACCGCCGGCCCGCGCGAACTCGAAGCGGATCTTCAGTTCCGAGGCGCCGCGCGGGAGATCGACCGGAACCGCCTCGAGCCACGCCGGGTCATGGGTGGTCGGGTCCCAGGCGAGCGTGCCCTCGGCGATGTTCTCGTCGCCGCGGTGCGCCGGGGTCGGGCGGAACGAGGTGGTGAGGAGCGATCCCACGCGCGTGGCGGGGCCGAACTCGAACCGCCCGGCGTCCTCGCCCGTGGGAAGGACGAGACCGACGCTGATCTCGTCCCCGCCGTCGTGGCGGGCGCTCGCCTCCGCGGCGAGCCGCTCGTCGCGGTCGCGCTGCGCCTCGGCCGTGACGTCGCGCCCTTCGCGTGTCGCCTTGAGCACCTTGACGGTGGTCGCGCCCTTCGCGTCGCGGGTCAGCGCCTCGAGGCTCTCGCTCTCCTTGCGGTCGGAACCGTCCGTCTTCGACACGACGGAACGGACGGCCAGCGTGTACGAGAGCGGACCTTCCCGCTCCTCCAGGACCTTGAACGCCTCGGCGACACGAACGCCGGTGACCCGCGGCGGGGCCTGAGCCGATGCCCCCGCGGCGCCGATCAGAACCGCGACTGCGAAGATGTGGACCGCCGGCATCGGCACCGCTCCTCCCCGACCACGCATGATACGCGGGCGCCGCGCGGCGGTTGCCCGTGCGCGGTGTATGCTTCCGCCGATTCCGGAGAGGCCGATGCGACGAAGGTACGTCAAGCGCTACCACCCGCCCGGGACGTCCCCGGGCACCGTGGCGCCGCCCCCGGCGGGCGCCGGTCCGGCGGCGTTCACGCTCCTGAGCTACGACGCCGAGGACGTGAGGGAGCGCCGTCCCCATTCCCTGGCCGGACTCGCGGCGACGCTCGACGCCGACCGGCGCCACTGGCTGCGCATCGTCGGGCACGGCGCGGACGTCCTGCATCAGCTCTCGGCCGAATTCGACGTCCACCCGCTGGTGCTCGAGGACATAGCGAACGTCGGCCAGCGCCCTAAGGTCGAGGACTACGACCGCTACCTGTTCATCGTCGTCGACGTGCTGCGCTACAACGGCTCGGCCACCCTCGACGAGGAGCAGATCACGCTGCTCCTCTTCGAAAACCTGCTGGTGACGGTCGAGGAGCGCCCTTCGGACGTCTTCCGCCTGGTCGAGGAGCGGTTGCGGCAGCGCAAGGGGAAGATGTGCAGGATGCCGGTCGACTATCTGGCGTACGCCCTGCTGGACGCCGCGGTCGACCACTTCTTCCCGCAGCTCGAGAAGATCGGCGAGCGCATCGAGAGGCTCGAGGACGAGCTTCTCGACCACGCCGGCCGCGAGACGCTCGGTGACCTGCACCACCTCAAGCGGGATCTCATCCGGCTGCGGAAGGCCACCTGGCCGCTGCGCGAGATGGTCGGGACGCTGTCGCGCACCGACTCCGACCTCGTCCGGGAGCAGACCGAGGTGTGGCTGCGCGACGTCTACGACCACACGGTGCAGATCATCGACGTGGTCGAGACGCTGCGCGAGACCTCGGGCCAGCTCGTCGACCTGTACATGTCGAGCGTGTCGAACCGGATGAACGAGGTGATGAAGGTGCTCACGGTGATCGCGACCATCTTCATCCCGCTGACCTTCATCGTCGGCGTGTACGGGATGAACTTCGACCCCGCGGCGGGTCCGCTGTCCATGCCCGAGCTGGCGTGGCGGTGGGGCTACCCGGCGGTGTGGGTGGTGATGATCGCCGCCGCGCTCGGGATGGTGGTGATGTTCCGTCGGCGCGGCTGGTTCTGACCGTTCGCGAATCGAGGCCCGGTGCTCGGGGTCGGGCGGGCCGGGGCGTGTCCCGGCCCTCGATCGAGGCGCCCTCAGTCCAGCTTGAAGCCGAGTTGCACCGTGACCTGCCACTCGGTCGGCTTGCCGTCCTTCACGGCGCCGCGGATCTCCTTGACCTCGAACCACGACAGTCCGCGGAGCGTCTCGGATGCCTTCGCGACCGCGACCGCCACCGCCTTCTCGATGCTCTCGGCGGAGCATCCGACCACGTCGAGCTTCTTGTAGACCTTGTCAGCCATGAGCGCCTCCGCCCTCATTGTAGCGTGATCTGCGACATGATCTCACCCGGCGGCGCGAAGGGCCGCGCGGCCACCGGCGCAGCAATGACCCGGTCGAGACGGGCCGGCCGTCGGCCCGCGGCCAGACGCGAGTCCGGGTCGGTTGCGTTCGACAAGCGGTTAGAATGCTCGGGACATTCCAAGGAGGACACGATCATGGCCACACCGCCCCCGATGCCGCCACAGCCCCCGATGACCTCGGCGCCCGCGCCGCGCAAGAAGACCAGCCCCTGGGTGTGGGTGCTGGCCGGGTGCGGCGGACTGCTCGTGATCGTGATCCTGGCGCTCGCCGTCGGCGGCTTCTTCTTCGCGAAGAAGGTCAAGACGTTCGCCGAGGGCGCCGAGAAGAACCCGGCGGTCGCCGCGGCCAAGGTGATCGCCCTGGTCAATCCCGACATCGAGATCGTGTCGAGCGACGACGGCAAGGGAACCGTGACGCTGCGCAACAAGAAGACCGGCGAGGAGATCACCGTCGACGCCGAGGACATCAAGAAGGGTCGCCTGAAGTTCCGCAACGAGAAGGGGGAGGAGGTCACCTTCGAGTCGAGCGGCGAGGGCGAGGGTCAGGGGTTCAAGGTCGAGAGCGACAAAGGGACGATGACGTTCGGCGCCGGATCGAGCGCGGATTTGCCGGAGTGGCTGCCCTCGTACCCGGGGTCGGCGGCCGAGGGGACCTACGCCGCCACCACCGACGAGGGCAGCGCGGGCGGCGTGACGTTCAAGACCTCCGACAGCGCCGAGCGGGTCCTCTCGCACTTCCGCGAGGCGCTCGAAAACGCCGGATTCGAGGTCAAGGACTCGAGCTTCAGCCAGGGCGGCAAGCTGGCGATGGGGATGCTCAACGCGAGCGCCGACGGCGAGCGGCGCAAGGTCACCGTGACGGTCACCCCCGGCGAGGGAGAGACCGCGGCCCTGGTGGCGTGGGAGGAGCGCAAGGAGTAGGCGCCCGACGACGCTCGCGGCCCGGCGCGCGTCAGTGCGAGAACCCGACGACGGCGGCGATGGTCGCCATGCCCGCGCCGGTGACGAGGACGTCTCGCGCGCGGCACGACGGCGAGGTGAGTGACGGAATCAGGTCGGTCGCGCCGAGGTAGAGGAAGAAGCCGGCCATGACGAGAAGGAGCCCGGAGAGTTGCTCCTCCTCGAGCGGCAGCATCATGCCGACACCGAAACCGACCACCAGCAGCGCCGCGTTGCCCGCCAGCAGCCGGACGGCGGCCCGGCGCCGGTGGTGATGCGTGAGAACCAGCGACGCGGTCGTGAGGCCGTCGGCGAACTTGTGGGCGGCCAGGGCGATCGCCACCGTGACCGCCGCCGCGAACGACCCGCGCACCGCAGCCGAGAGAGCCAGACCGTCCACCGCCGAGTGCACGAGCAGGCCGACCGCGCCGTGCATCGCCAGCGGCGGGTGCTCGTGCTCCTCGTGAGGGCACTCCTCGTCCATCCCGTGCGCGTGCGGATGGAGTACGTGCAGCTTGTCGAGGAGCATGGTGACGAGGAACGCGGCGAGGACGTAGAGCATCGCGTTGTGGGCGTCGCCGGCCCCGCCGTGGATCCCCTCGGGGATCAACTCGATGAGCGCCAGGCCGACCAGCGTCCCTGCGGAGAAGAACAGGAACACCCGGTTGTGACGCTCGAATCGAAAGGGCAGCGCGCCGCCGAGCAGCGTCGCTCCGGCGACCGAGAGCACGAGCAGGACGACGAGTGGGGTCGGCACCGGAGGATTGTACGTCGGAAGGAAAGGGGACAGGGGAGAGGGGAGAAAGAAGACGGCGGGATCCGGGGTCCGGGGTCAGGGGTCAGGGGTCCGGGGACAGAAGAACAGGGGAGAGGGAAGAGTCCGAGCGGAGAGCTCTCCTGTCCCCGACGAGACGGACGGGAAAGGGGGGCAGAGGGGGGTGCGAGGCCGCGACGGGCGCAAGCCGGTGCGCGTGCCGCAGTGAGCTTCGGCACGCGCTACGATGCGCTCGTGGCGGAGACGGTACGACTCGATGTCTGGCTCGACGTGGCGTGCCTGGCGAAGACCCGATCGCAGGCGAAGGAACTGTGCGACGGCGGGAAGGTCGAGGTCAACGGCGAGCGGGCGAAGGCGCACCGCGCACTGCGCGCCGGCGACCGCGTGAAAGTCGCCGTCGCTCCCGGCCAGCGGCGGGAGATCGTCGTCCGGGAGCTGACGGAGAGCCACGTCTCGAAGGAACGCGCGCGCGCCCTGTACGACGACGTGACGCCACCCCCCACGCCGGACGAGCTGGAGTTGCGCGCGCTGCGTCGGTTCGCTCCGCCGCCGGCCCCGCCCCGCGGCAGCGGCCGCCCCGAGAAGCGCGACCGCCGTCGCATCGAGCGACTGCGCGGTCGATGAGCACGGGCCGCGGCGCATCCGCCGGGCTCGCGCAACCGGCGCTGCAGTTTGCAATGACCGGAGCGGTGCCCTACCATCCGGGTACCGTGAGCGCGAAGAGATCGACCCTCGGCCCGCGCCCTGTCCTGTTCGCGTGCCTCGTCGTCGCGCTGGCCGGGGCGGGCTGTTCAGTGCGCCGGACCGCCGTCAACGCGCTCGGCGACGCGCTGGCCGGCGGCACGAGCGCCTGGGCGGCGGACGACGACCCGGAGCTAATCCGCGACGCGACGCCGTTCGCCCTCAAGACGATCGAGAGCCTGCTGGCGGAGTCGCCGCGCCACCGCGGACTCCTGCTCGCGGCGAGCGGCGGCTTCACGCAGTACTCCTACGCCTTCGTCCACGCCGAGGCCGATTTCGTCGAGGACACGGACTTCGAGCGTGCGCGGGCGTTGCGGGCACGCGCGAGGAGGCTGTACCTGCGCGCTCGGGACTACGGCCTGCGCGGCCTCGATGCGGCGCACCCGGGCTTTCCGGCGGCCCTCCGCCGCGACCCCGCGGCGGCGCTCGCGCCGTTGACTCCCGCGGACGTGCCGGCGCTGTACTGGACCGCGGCGGCGTGGGGCGCGCTCATTTCCCTGGCGAAGGACGACGGCGCCGTCGCCGCCGACCTGCCGCTGGTCGGCGCGATGCTGTTCCGCGCCGCCGAGTTGGACGAGTCGTGGGGCGGCGGTTCGGTTCACGACCTGCTTCTCGCCTACGAGGGCGGACGGCCGGTCGCGGGGGGAGGATCGCCGGAGCGCGCGCGGCGGCATCTCGATCGCGCGTTGGAGATCTCATCCGGGCGCCGCGCCTCGCCGCTTGTCGGCTTCGCCGAGACGGTCTCCGTGGCGGCGCAGGAGCGCAGGGAGTTCGAGAGTCTGCTCCGGCGGGCGCTGGCCGTCGACGCCGACGCGGCGCCGGAGTTCCGGCTCGCCAACCTCGTCGCGCAGAAGCGCGCCCGCTGGTTGCTCGGGCGAGTGGACGAGCTGTTCATCGAGT
Organism: Acidobacteriota bacterium; assembly: GCA_040754885.1. GTDB lineage: Bacteria > Acidobacteriota > Thermoanaerobaculia > Thermoanaerobaculales > Thermoanaerobaculaceae > JBFMCD01. Next base: position 1,513 of record JBFMCD010000045.1, on the reverse strand, counting down.
GACTGGGAGTCCGACATGAGAACGAACACCTCGATCCTCGCCGCCGTTCTCGCGCTCTCGCTGGCCGCGCCCGGCGTCACCCAGACGGTGACCGTCAAGATGGCGACGCTCGTGCCGCAGGGCTCGGCCTGGCACACGACGCTGCAGGAGATGGCCGAGGCGTGGAAGGCCGCGTCCGGCGGGAAGGTGACGCTGCGCCTCTACCCCGGCGGCGTCGCGGGCGACGACTCCGACGTGGTCAGGAAGATGCGCCTGGGCACGCTCGACGCCGGGCTGCTCACCGCCGTCGGGCTGGCGGACGTCGACCGCTCCGTCTTCGCGCTCGCTGTGCCGATGGCCTACGAGTCGTACGACGAGGTGGACCACGTCCTCGAAAAGATGTCGCCTCGGCTCGAACAGGCGTTCGAGGCCAAGGGCTTCATCGTCCTCAACTGGGCCGACGCCGGTTGGCTACGCTTCTTCACCAAGAGCCCGGTGCGCACGCCCGACGACCTGCGCGCGCTCAAGCTGTTCGTGTGGAGCGGCGACTCGCTGGCGGTCGAGATGTGGAAGGCCGCCGGCTTCAACCCCGTCCCGCTGCCTTCGACGGAGATCGCCACGGCGTTGCAGACCGGACTGGTCTCCGCCGTGCCCACCACCCCCCAGGCCGCCGTACTCCTGCAGTGGTACGTGCACGCGCCGAACATGACCGAGATCGACTGGGCGCTGCTGCTCGGCGGCACGATGATCGCCAAGCGGACCTGGGAGAAGATCCCCGTGGACCTCCGCCCCGCGCTGCGCGACGCGGCGCGCGAGGCGGGCCGGAAGTGGCGGGAACAGACCCGGGCCGCCGCCGAGCGCGACGTCGACGCGATGAAGGCGCGCGGTCTCAAGGTGTGGGAGCTCGACGCGGCCAGCGAGGCGGCGTGGCGGAAGGCGGTCGACGCGGCGTACCCCACGCTCCGCGGCTCGTTCGTCCCCACCGAGGCATTCGACACGGCGCTGCGCCTGCGCGACGAGTACCGGCGCTCCAGGGCCGCCAGGTGACGTGGCGTTCGGCGCCCGCGCGCCTCGAGGAGTGGGCGCTGGTGGCGGCGTTCGCGCTGTCCACGGTGATCCCCCTCAGTGAGGCGCTCGGGCGGCCTCTCGGCGGTCTGCACGTCCCCGGCGCCGCCGTCTATCTGCAACTGCTCACCCTCGTGCTCACTTTCCTCGGCGGGCTGTACGCGGTGCGCGAGGGCAAACACCTGACGCTGTCCACCGCCGAACTGTTCCGCGAGGGCAGCCGCCTGCGCGCCTTCGCGCGGGTGCTGACCTCGGCGGTGGCCGCGGCGGTCACCGCCGTGCTCGCCTGCGGCGCGTACGGGGTCGTCATGGCCGATCGCGAGATGGGCACCGTGCTGCCGATCGGCGTGCCGCAGTGGGCGGTCGAGACGATCATGCCGGCGGCGCTCGGCCTGATGGCGGTGCGGTTCGCCTGGCGCGCCGGCGCCGGCTGGTCGTGGCGCGTCGTCGCGCTGCTCGCCGTCCCGGC
>JBFMCD010000044.1:0-36259 GCA_040754885.1 Acidobacteriota bacterium | reverse complement strand
CACGAGCGCCGGGTGGGAGGGAGGAGCGGCGCGGAGCCCCCCGCAACATATGCCCGGGGGCGAGCGATGGTCAGCTCGCCGCGCGGCCCGCGGGCATCACAGAGACATCCTTCGCAGAAGCACAAAGCCGCTCGGGCTGCAGGCCTGCGTTGAAGAGAGCCGCGTAGCCAGTTCGAGGCGCTCCAGGCGCGACGGGATCCTTCGGCCCTTCGGGCCTCAGGATGACAGAGGGTGGGGTGGACCGCGGGCAAGACAAGGCCATGCTTCGCAGAAGCAGTACGGTGCCCAGTACGCGGGCCCGCGAGCCTGCCCTTGACGACCCTCCCCTCCACGCCCGACATTCGTCCCAGACCACCCGGGGAGGTGCCCGATGACCACTTTCGTGCTGATGACCCGCCTCGCGCCGTCCAGCGCCCACGACGCCGCCGGGCGCCGCGCCATGGGCAAGGAGTGGCTGAAGAAGGTCAAGGCGGTGTGCCCGCAGGTCAAGTTCCTCGCCCACTACGCCATCCTCGGTCCCTACGACTTCATGGACGTCTACGAGGCGCCCGACGTCGAGACGGCGCACCGGGTGTCGCTTATCTCCCGCGCCGAGGGAGCGCTCTCCGCCGAGAGTTGGCAGGCGCTGTCGTACGAGCGGTTCCTGACGCTGCTCGAAGAGGTGCAGCCGGGCCACTGAGCCGGCCCGCGCGATCCGCCGCGGCCACGGGAGCTTGACTCCCATACGATCGTTTCATACGATTGTTTGTTCATGCTCACCTCCCCTCACGCCACCGCCGGCGAGGGCGCGCGCGCCACCCGGGACCGTCTGCTCGACAGCGCCGAGCGCCTGTTCGCGCAGCACGGACTGGCGGCGACGTCGGTTCGCGAGATCACCGCCGAGGCGGGGGCGAACCTGGCGGCGGTCAACTACCACTTCGGCGGCAAGCACCAGCTCTACGTCGAGTCGTTCCGCCGTCGCCTCGGAGTGCTGCGCGAACAGCGCATCGCCACGATCACCGAGACGCTCAGGAGGACACGCGGGGCGAGAGCGCTCGAGACGCTCCTGCGGGCGTTCGCCGAGTCGTTTCTCGACCCGCTGCTCGTCGCCGAAGGCGGACGCTGTCTGATGCGCATGATTCAGCGCGAGATGCTCGACCCAGAACTCCCGGAGGGGATGTTCGAGGGCGAACTGGTCGGACCCGTGCGCGCGTCGCTCGCCGAGGCCGTCCTCGCCATCGAGCCGGATTTGCCTGCCGATCACGTGCGCCGCGCCGTCGAGTCGTTCATCGCCCAGTTGCTCCACCTGGCCCGCACCCTCGACCGCGCCGGCGCCGCACGGTCGGAGACGGCCGCCCACATCGAACACATCGTCCGCTTCTCCGCGGCCGGCTTTCGGGCGTGCGCCCATCCGCCCGGCCGGCGCGCACGGACGAGGAGGGACCGAGGATGAAACGGATCGTGCCCCTGCTCCTGCTCGCGGCACTGGGACTGACGGGCTGCGCGAGCGCCCCGGGGACCAGGCTCCCGGGACCCCTCCCCGAGGATCCCTCGCAGACGCTCGACCTGGCGCCGCCTGAGCCGCTGGCGACGCCCACGCCGCAGGTGCCGGATCGGCTCCTGGCGGAGGGCGCCACGTTCACGCTCGCAGACGTGGTGGACGTCGCCCTGCGCAACAACCCGGCCACGCGTTCGAGCTGGCTCAGGGCGCGCGCCGCGGCGGCCCAACTCGGGATCGCGCGCGCCGACTACTACCCGAAGCTCGACCTCGACGTCGCCGCCGGCCGCTCCGACCTCACGGTCAGCCGCGGGGACCCTCGCGTCGACAGCTACGGTCCGACCGTCTCGCTCGAGTGGCTGCTCCTCGACCTCGGCGGTCGCTCCGCCGGCGCCGAGGAGGCCCGTCTCGGCCTGCTCGCCGCGGACTGGGCGCACGACGCGACGGTCCAGGACGTCGTCCTCGGGGTGACCCGCTCGCTGGTCGAGTACATGAGCGCCCGGGCGCAGGCCGAAGCCGCGGCGGCGAGCGTGCGCGCCGCGCGCACGGCGCTCGAGGCCGCCACGGTGCGCCACGACGCCGGCGTCGGAACGATCGCCGACGTACTCCAGGCGCGCACGGCGCTGTCACAGGCCGAGCTCCAGCAGCTGCTCTACGACGGTCAGACGCTGGCGCTGCGTGGCGCCCTCGCGACCGCCATGGGACTGCCGGCGTCGACGCCGTACGACGTCGGGCCGCTGCCCGCGGACCCTCCCCTGGAAACCGTCGAGAACGACGTCGAGGCGCTCATCGCCCAGGCCCTCCGGCAACGCCCCGACCTGGCGGCGGCGCGGCTGTCGGCGAACAGGGCGGCGATGCGCGTGAAGTCGGTGCGCAGCGACGGGCTGCCGCGCCTTTCGCTCGCCGCGACCGCCGGGCACTCGTGGGTGGACGCCGGCTCGCTCGCCGACGACGATGTGTGGTCGGGGCGGCTCCTCCTCAACGTGCCGCTGTTCACCGGCTTCGAGGACACCTACCTCCTGCGTCAGGCCGAGGACAACGCCGCGCTCGCTGCGGCCCAGGCCCAGGGCCTCGAGCAGCAGGCGATCCTCGAGGTGTGGGTCAGCTCCTACGGCCTGCGCACCGCGACCCAGCTCGTACGCACCTCACGCGACCTCCTCGCCAGCGCCTCCCAGTCCGAGGCCGTCGCCCTCGGCCGCTACAAGGAAGGCGTCGGCACCATCATCGACGTGCTCGCGGCGCAGTCCGCCCTCGCCGCAGCCCGCGCCCAGGAGGTGCAGGCGCGCGCCGGGTGGTTCCTGGCGCTCGCCCAGCTCGCCCGCGACACCGGCGCCGCGGCACCCGATTTCCAGACCGCCGTCACCAGCGTGAAGAGGACCGAACCATGAGCGCACTCATGTCCCGACTCCGCCGCTCCCTCACCTCGCCCTCGGACGACCGACGCGTCGCGCTGCTCCTCGCGGTCGTGCCGGTCGGCACCGCGCTGCTCCTCGCCCCGGGGTGCGGCAAGCCGCCCGCGCGCGGGGCGGCTCCGCCCGTGCCGATCCGGGCGGCGCTGGCCGAGCGCAAGACGGTGCCGCTCGAGGTGCGCGCGGTCGGCACCGTCGAGTCGATCCAGACGGTCGCGGTGAAGGCCCGCGTCGGCGGCGAGCTGGTCACGCTCGGCTTCGGGGAGGGCGAGGCGGTGACGCGAGGCTCGACACTGTTCGTCATCGACCCGCGGCCGTACGAGGCGGCGCTGCGCGAGGCCGAGGCCCGCCTCGCCCGCGATCGGGCCCAGCTCGTCAAGGCCGAGGCCGACGTGACGCGCTACGCCGACCTGGTCAGGAAGGACTTCGTGACCAGGGAGCAGTACGACCAGATCACCGCGGCCGCCGAGGCGCTGCGCGCCACGGTGCGCGCCGAGGAGGCGGCCGTCGAGACGGCCCGACTCAACCTCTCGTTCTGCACCATCGCCGCTCCGGTGGCGGGGCGCACCGGGAACCTGCTCATCCGCCCGGGCAACCTGGTCAAGGCGAACGACGACAAGGCGCTGGTGACGATCAACCAGACCCGCCCGATCTACGTGGCATTCTCTCTCCCCGGCCGGCTGCTCGCCGAGATCCAGAAGCGGCGGAACGACGGCATCCGCGTCCTGGCGCGACCGAGCGCCGGCACCGCCGAACAGGAGGGCCGGCTCACGTTCATCGACAACCAGGTGGACATCGCCACGGGCACCGTGCTCTTCAAGGCCACCTTCGCGAACGAAATCGAGGCCCTGTGGCCGGGGCAGTTCGTCGAAGTCACCGTCGTCCTCGGCCAGGAGGCGAACCGCGTCGTGGTCCCGGCCAGCGCCGTGCTCACCGGCCAGCAGGGCCAGTTCGTCTACGTGGTCAAGGACGACGGAACCGCCGAGATGCGATCCGTGACCACGGCCCGCACGGACGAGCGCGAGGCGGTGATCGCCGAGGGGCTCGGCGGCGGCGAGACCGTCGTCACCGACGGCCAGCTTCGCCTCGTCCCGGGCAGCCGCGTGCAGAAGATGGAAGCGGATGCGGGCCGGGAGGAGCGGCCGTGAACGTCTCCGGTCCGTTCGTCCGCCGGCCGGTGATGACGACCATCCTGATGGGCGCGATCCTGATCTTCGGCGGCATGGCGTACAACCTGCTGCCGGTCGCGGATCTGCCCAACGTGGACTTCCCGACCATCTCGGTCAATGCCTCCCTCCCCGGCGCCAATCCCGACACCATGGCGTCCTCGGTGGCCACGCCGCTGGAGAAGGAGTTCTCGACCATCGCCGGCATCGACAACATGAACTCGACGTCCGGCCTCGGCTCGACCAGCATCACGCTGCAGTTCGCCCTCGACCGCGACATCGACGCGGCGGCGCAGGACGTGCAGGCGGCGATCGCGCGCGCCAGCCGGCAGCTGCCGCAGGACATGCCGTACGCGCCGACGTACCAGAAGGTCAACCCCGCCGACCAGCCGATCCTCTACGTCGCGTTTACCTCGCCGACGCTGCCGGTGTGGACGCTCGACGAGTACGCCGAGACCACCGTCGCGCAGCGGATCTCGACCGTCTCCGGCGTCGCCGCGGTGCAGGTCTACGGCGCGCAGAAGTACGCCGTGCGCATCCAGCTCGACCCGCGCGAACTGGCCTCGCGCGGCATCGGGGTCGACCAGGTGGCGCAGGCCGTTCGCGCCAATAACGTCAACCTGCCGACCGGCGTGCTCTACGGGCCGGAGCGCAACATGACGATCTTCGCCGAGGGGCAGCTGACCGAGGCGGCCGCGTACCGACCGATCGTCGTCGCCTACCGCAACGGCCGCCCGGTCAGGCTCGAGGAGCTGGGGCGGGTGACCGACAACGTCGAGAACGACAAGGTCGCCGCCTGGTTCGTCGACCAACGCGCCGTCGTGCTGGCGATCCAGCGCCAGCCCGGCACCAACACCGTCGAGGTGGCGCGCCGGGTGCGTGAACTGCTGCCGGTGCTTTCGAGGCAGCTCCCCGCCAGCGTGTCGATGCACATCCTCTTCGATCGCTCGGTCCCGATCCACGAGTCGGTCAGCGACGTCAAGCTCACCCTCCTGATCACGCTTGTGCTCGTCGTGCTGGTGATCTTCCTGTTCCTGCGCAACCTGTCCGCCACGGTCATTCCCTCGCTGGCGATGCCGATGTCGATCGTCGGCACCTTCGCGGTGATGCACCTGCTCGGCTACTCGCTCGACAACCTGTCGTTGATGGCGCTGACGCTCTCGGTCGGGTTTGTCGTCGACGACGCCATCGTCATGCTCGAGAACATCTTCCGTCACATGGAGATGGGCAAGTCGGCGAGGCAGGCGGCGCTCGACGGCTCGGCGGAGATCGGCTTCACGATCATCTCGATGACGCTGTCGCTGGCGGCGGTGTTCATCCCGGTGCTGTTCATGGGCGGGATCGTCGGCCGGCTGTTCCAGGAATTCGCCGTCGTCATCGGCGTGTCGGTGCTCATCTCCGGCTTCATCTCCCTGTCGCTGACGCCGATGCTCGGCAGCCGCTTCCTCCAACCGCACGGCCGGGAGCAGCACAAGGCGCTGTACAACTTCTTCGAACGCGGATTCGCCGCCGCGCTGCGGGCGTACGAGAGGGGGCTCTCCTGGTCGCTCGCGCACCGGCGCGTGACGATCGCCTACACCGTCCTGATCACCGCGGCCACGGTGGTGGCGTTCGCGAGGATCCCGAAGGGGTTCATCCCGTCGCAAGACGTCGGACAGCTGTTCGGCCAGACCGAGGCGATCGAGGGAATGTCGTTCCGGGCCATGGTCGAGCGGCAACGCGCCCTCGCCGAGATCGTTCGCCAGGACCCCAACGTCGAGAGCTTCATGTCCAACGCCGGCGGGCGCGGCGGCGGCTCGACCAACCAGGGCATTTTGTTCATCCGCCTCAGGCCCCGCGCCGAGCGCGAACTCACCGCGGACCAGGTGGTCGAGGCGCTGCGGCCGAAGCTGGCGCGCGTTCCGGGGGTGCGCGTCTACATGCAGAACCCGCCCGCGATTCAGATCGGCGGGCGCTTCTCGCGCGGCCTGTACCAGCTCACGCTGATGTCGTCGGACACCGGGGAGCTGTACCGCTACGCCCCGCAACTCGAGGCCAAGCTACGCGCGCTGCCGCTGCTCACCGACGTGTCCACCGACCTGTACCTGAAGAACCCCCAGCTCAACGTCGAGATCGATCGCGACCGCGCCGCCGCGCTGGGCATCTCCGCGCAGCAGATCGAGGACGCGCTGTACACCGCGTACGGGCAGCGGCAGATCTCGACGATCTTCGCGCCCAACAACCAGTACCGCGTGCTGATGGAGGTCCAGCCGGAATACCAGACCGACGCGACCGACCTGCGCTTCCTGCACCTCGCCGCGGCGGGCGGAGAGATGGTGCCGCTCGACGGGCTGGTTCGCATCCGCCCGGGTGTCGGGCCGCTGTCGGTGAACCACTCCGGACAGGTGCCGTCGGTGACGCTGTCGTTCAACCTCGCCCCGGGCGTCGCGCTGTCGCAGGCCACCGCCGAGGTCGAGAGGCTGTCGAGCGAGACGCTGCCGGACACCATCGCGCCGATCTTCCAGGGCACGGCCCAGGCGTTCAAGGACTCGCTCAAGGGGCTCGGACTGCTGCTGGTGCTCTCGATCCTGGTGATCTACATGGTGCTCGGCATTCTCTACGAGAGCTTCATCCACCCGCTCACCATCCTGTCGGCGCTGCCGCTCGCCGGCCTCGGCGCGCTGGTCACGCTGATGGTGTTTCGCGTCGACCTCAACATCTACGCGTTTGTCGGCATCATCATGCTGGTCGGGTTGGTGAAGAAGAACGGCATCATCATGATCGACTTCGCGCTCGACGCGCAGCGGCGCGAGGGCAAGGCGCCGGCCGAGGCGATCCACGAGGCGTGCGTGGTGCGCTTCCGCCCGATCATGATGACGACGATGGCGGCGCTGTTCGGCACCCTGCCGATCGCCCTCGGCCTGGGGGCGGGCGCCGAGGCGCGCCGGCCGCTCGGCCTCGCGGTGGTCGGCGGGCTGCTCGTCTCGCAGTCGCTGACGCTGTTCGTCACGCCGGTGGTGTACACCTACATGGAGTCGCTGCAGGAGAAGCTCGGCCGCTGGCTGTGGTTCCTCGGCGGGCGACGCCCCCACCAGGAGCACGGCTAGCCGGGCGTGGTCCGGCCGGTCAGGCGACGGAGCGGCGGTCGCCGCAGGATTCGAGGAGCACCTCGACATCCGGCGTGCGCGCCGACTCGAGGCGCTGGACCTTCTCCGCCACCGGCTCGAGGTCGAGACGCATGCCGTGCGACGCGAGGTCGCCGCGCAGTTTGGTCTCGAGGTGGCACATACGGCGGTAGGCGCTGCGGTACGCCGCGCAGACGATCGGGTGGAAGTTGCGCGACACGAACGGGTTCTGACCGCTCATCAGGCGGCGCATCGAGTTCGACGGCACGAAGGTGTAGATCGACACCCGCGAGTTGCGGCGCAGAATCTCGTTGCGCGCCTGCTCGTAGCGGGTGTGCGACAACGTCTTGTAGTCCTGCTCGACGACCCACATGTTGCTGCGGCGCGCGTTGGTCCCGGGCTCGTCGCTGATCAGCGGCACGAACGGGTCGAGAACGAAGACCAGGTCGGCGCCCTGGTCGATGGCGTGGCGCAGGTTCGAGGTGCGCGTGACGATGCCGTCGGTGTAGTGCCGTCCGTTGATCTCGACCGACGGGAAGAACGGGTGCATGGCGGCCGAGGCCTGGATCGCCTTGGAGATCGGCACGTCGAGGTGGTTCTCGTCGCCGAACAGGACATGCTCCCGGCGGTCCTGGTCGGTGGCGCCGATGAACAGGCGCCGGCGCAGCGAGGCGAAGTCGTTGGTGTGCCCCGCGGTGCTGAACAGCCGGCGGATCACCTCCTCGAACTCGGCGTTGTCGAACAGCGGTCCGAGCAACACCGCCCAGGCGCCGAGCATCGAGGCGACGGAGAAGTCGTCCTGCCCGCGCACCATGCGCACCAGGTAGCCGGTCAGCTCGCGCTGTGCCAACAGCAGCCGGCGCGGGATCTCGCCGAGATTGAGGTGCCGCCAGGAGAGCTGCAATCGGTACGGCCACGCCTCGTCCAGGCGACCGAGCTTGGCGATCAGCTCGTCGACGTGGAAGCCGTTGGCCAGACCGGCCGCGACCATCGCCCCGGCGGAGATGCCGTAGTACAGGTCGAAGTCGCGCACGTCCTTGTCGAGTGCGTCGTCGAGGCACTTGAGGACACCGAGCTCGTAGTACAGCCCCGAGATCCCGCCGCCCGCAGCGTTGATCGTCTTCTTGCCCCGCTGCCGCTCGAGCAGCAGGCGGTGGCAGACTGACCAGAACTCCTCGGCGAAACCCGCCTTGGCCTCGGCGGAGGCGCCCTCTCCGGCGCTTGCCGACAGTGATCCGTCGCGCAGGCAGCGGCCGACGTGGCGTTCGCCCATGGCGAAGAGCAACCGGTCGCTGCGCGCCGCGTCCGCCCCGCCGATGAGGACGATGATCCGCCGGAACGGGTAGCGCCGCTCCCGGTCCGGTTCCCGCCTCAGGGCCTCGAGGAACGCGAACGCGGCCTGCTCCTCGCGCGTCCCTCCCGGCCCGCAGCCGGGAAGGTGGCGGCAGTCAAGCACCACCGCGTTGTAGTACGACCTCGACAGACGGGCCAGGGCCTGTTCGACCGTGTCGGCGACATCGAAGCGCAGCGTCAGCCCGCGCCCCCCGCACACCCAGCCGTCTTCGGTGGCGCGGGCGCGCAACCAGGGCTGCTGCCCGAGCGCACGCACCAGCTCATCCCCGCACTGCCGCCGCGGCGAAACCAGGAGCACCGTCTTGTGGGCCGTGGCCACGGCGACCTCCTCGGAACAGTGGTGCCGGAGCTCAGTCTAGCGCATCGTGACGCGCTGCGGCAATCGCGGCCGGCGCGCGGCCGGCGCGCACGCTCAGATCAGGTCGAGACGGTACGCCATCGGGATCTCGAAACCGCTTCGGCCCGCGAACGGTTCGGCTCGGCGCAGCGCTTCCCCGCCCTGAACACCGACCTTGTCGGTCAGCTCGGCGTACGTCGCGAACCGCTGCACGGTCTCGACCCGCAGCGAGCGGCGCGTCCCTCGCGCCGCGATCGCCCGCGCCGCGACGGCGAGCTTGTCCTCCTCGACCACGTGCCACGCCCACGTCGAGCCCTCGGCGTGGTCGAGCACCACGACGTCCGGGGCGAGCGCGGCGGCGTGCCCGAGCGCCGCCGCGGGATCCGACATCTCGTGCAGGCTGAATTCGAACAGCACGACGTCGGCCCGGCGTTCGACCGCCAGGACGTCGGCCGCGAGCAGTTCGAACCGGTCGGCGAGGCCGCGCTCCGCCAGCCGTTCGGCGAGAGCGCGAAGCGCGTCCGGGTCGTGATCCACGGCCACGACGCGTTTGGCCGTCCGGCCGTACTCGGCCAGCTGACCGCCGCCGGCACCGACCGAAAGCACGGTCGTGCCGCGAAAGTCATAGAATTCGAGGAGATTGCGCAGTACAGCGTGGACATCGACGGCCATCGCCGGCCCCCTTTGGCCCGGCCGCCGCCCACGGGACCACCGCCGCCCGGCCGTGCCTGCCGCTCAACGCACAATACAGCGCCGAGACACGCGAGTTTCCCGCGCGCTGCCGGCGCCACGCGAAGGAGCGCGGCGGGCTGCCGGCTGCGCGAGCGGCGTCGGTTCGCCGAGGCCGGCGGTCACCTGGTGGCGCGGCGGATCTCCTCGCGCAGCATGTTCTGGTGGCCGACCTCCGAGAGGCGCAGCTCTTCGAACAGCGCCTCCACCTGCGGGTCGGTGACGAAGTCCTTGGCCGCGGCGTAGTAGTCGTGGGCGCGGGTCTCGCCCTCGAGGGCGATGTGCAGCGCGTCGAGCAGCGAGTGCACGGCGGGCGTCGCGCCCCCTCCGGGCGACTCGATTTCCCAGATCCAGCTGTTGGTGATGGTCGCTGGGGTGGTGCCGAACAGCCTCCGGCGGTGCCCGGCGATCTGGTCGTGATGCGTCTTCTCGAGTCCGGCCATGCGGCGGAAGAAGGCCGCTGATTCGGCGTTGCCGTCCCGGTCCATCTCGCCCGCCACCCCCTCGTAGTACTCCTGGGCCTCCAGTTCGGCGTACATCGCGATGTCGAGGACATCTTGCGGGGTGAGCTTCGAGAAGTCCATCTGGAGACCCATGATTTCCTCCCGGGCAACGGCCGGCCGAGGCCGGCCGGGCGTCGCAACTGTGCCGTGACGGCACGCGACTGTCAACCGAGTCGGTGGTCAGTTGCCCGTTCTCCCTGTCCCGATGGAGAACGACGACGTGGAGGATGCGTCAATGCGGAGGGGTCGCGATCCGCTCTCCACGTTCCAGTCCGCGCGGTCGCGGAGAACCGGCCCCATTCGACGGTGCTATCGTCTCGCCTCGTGACAGGCTCGAAGGAAACGCGGAGGGAACGACCGGCGGCACCGACGACGGTGTCGGTCCTCGAACACGCGTGGCGACCCGAGGCCGTCGTCTTCGCCGTCGCGCTGGCCGTGCGACTGCTCTACCTCGGGTTCCTCTCGACCACGCCGCTGTTCGACATCCTGGTCGGGGACGCGGAGCGTTACGACCAGTGGGCCCGGGCGATCGCCGGCGGGGACTGGATGTCGCGAGCCGAGGGCGTCTTCTACCAGGCGCCGCTGTACCCCTACCTGCTCGCGCTCGTCTTCGCCGTGACCGGGCACAGCCTGTGGGCGGTGCGGGTGCTCCAGGCCGCGCTCGGCGCGGCGGCGTGCGCCCTGCTCGCGCGGGCCGGGCGGAGGGCCTACTCCCCGGCCGCCGGGATGGTCGCCGGTCTGGGCCTCGCGGTGTGGGCACCAGCGCTGTTCTACGACGGCTTGCTGCAGAAGTCGGTGCTCGACGGCTTCTTCATCGCGCTGCTCCTGGCGCTCTCCGCGCGCTCTGCCGTCGATCGCGAGTCTCCGATCGCGGCCGGGCGGCTGGTCGCGCTCGGCGCGACGCTCGGCGGTTTCGTGCTCAGCCGGGAGAACGCCCTGGCGATCGCCGCGCCGCTGCTCGCCTGGCTGGCCGTGCGCCGGACCGGGGCCACGTGGCGGACGCGGCTCGCCGCTCCCGCGCTGGCGATCGCCGGGATGGCGGCGGTGCTGCTCCCGGTGGCGGCGCGCAACATGGCGGTGGGTGGGGAGTTCCACCTGACGACCTCGCAGTTCGGCAGCAACTTCTACCTGGGCAACAACCCGCGCGCCAACGGCTCCTATGTGCCGCTGCGCGGAGCGCGCGGCAATCCCCAGTTCGAGCGCCACGACACGACGCTGCTCGCCGAGCAGGCGATGGGGAGGACGTTGACGCCGCAGGAGGTCTCGGACTACTGGCTTGGCCAGGCGCTCGCGTGGATCCGCTCCGAACCGGGCGCGTTCGCCCTCCTGACCGCGCGCAAGACGATGCTGCTCGTCAACGACGTCGAGATCGCCGACACCGACGACCTGTACGGCACCGCCGACCTCGTGGCGCCGCTCGCGGCGTTCCGCACGCTCGCGCGCTTCGGCCTGCTCCTGCCGCTCGCCGTGCTCGGCGCTCTGCTCACCTGGCGCGACAACGCGGCGACCCGGCTGTTCGTCGTGCTCGGCGCCTGCTACGGCGCGAGCGTGATCGCGTTCCTCATCTACGGCCGCTACCGCTTCCCGCTCGTCCACCTCGCGCTGCTCCTTGCCGCTGCGGGCGTGCTCGAGACGCGCGCGCGCCTGCGCCGCGGCGCCGGCCGGGCGCTGCGCCTCCCGGCGGTCGCGGCGGCCGTCACGCTGCCGATCGCCTTCCTGCCGCTGATCGCGGTGGACGATCAGCGCGCCCTGACGCCCGTGACGATCGGTTTCGAGACGCTCTACAACCAGCACGACGCCGACGCCGGCGAGCGCCTGTTCCGGCGCGGGGTCGAGTTGTCGCCCGGCTTCGCCCACGCCCACCTCGGGCTCGCCGACGCCCTGCGCGCCCAGCGCCGCCTGCCGGAGGCGATCCAGTCCTACCGGCGGGCCGTCGAACTGGAGCCCGAACTCGAGCCGGCGTTCTACAACCTCGGTCTCACCGCGATGGACCTCGGCAGGCCCGACGACGCGGTGCCGTTCTACGAGCGGGCGATCGAGATCAACCCGGAGCGGGCCGACACCCTCACGCTGCTCGGCAACGCCCACTTCGCCGCGGGCCGTTTCCCGCAGGCGATCGAGGCGTACCGCCGGGCCCTGGCGATCGACCCGGATAATGCGATCGCGCACAACAACTGGGGCACCGTGGCCGCGCGCACCGGCGACGTCGCGGGTGCGCTCGAACGCTTCGAGCGGGCGATCGCGCTCGACCCGCGCTACGTCGAGGCGCAGTTCAACCGCGGCAAGGCGTTGCAGGCGCTCGGTCGCGGTTCGGAGGCGGCGGCGCAATTCCGACGGGTGCTCGAACTCGAACCGACGCACGCCGGGGCCCGCCAACGGCTCGAGCAACCGGGAGCGGCCAGATGACGCGCGAGTCGGGAAGTGCGGGCGCCGCTCGCCCGTTGTTCCCGGCCGGGAGGTGACCACGATGGCGATCACGATCGGCGCGAAGGCGCCCGCGTTCACACTGCTCGACCAGGACGAGAAGAAGGTCTCGCTGGCATCGCTGGCGGGACGCTGGGCGGTCCTCTACTTCTACCCGAAGGACGACACGCCCGGTTGCACGACCGAGGCGTGCGAGTTCACGGACGGCCTCGCCGCGTTCGAGGGGCTCGACGCCGCGGTGCTCGGGTGCAGTCCCGATGCCCCCGCCAGCCACCGGAAGTTCATCGCGAAACACGACCTCAAGGTCCGCCTCCTGTCGGATCCCGATCATTCGGCGATGGCCGCCTACGGAGCCTGGGGCGAGAAGTCGATGTACGGCAAGAGGGTCACCGGCGTGATCCGTTCGACCGTGCTGATCGACCCGCAGGGGCGAGTCGCCCACCACTGGCCGAGCGTGAAGGCCGCGGGCCACGCCGAGGAGGTCCGCGAGACGCTCATCCGGCTGCGCGCGAGCTGAGTTGTCCGCGGCGCGGAGATGACGCCCGGGGCGGAGGGGGCTATCCTCGTCCCCGGGGAGGCGCCGATGACCCGCCGGTTCCGGCTCGCCGTCGTTCCTGTCGCGCTGGCTGCAGCGGCAGCCGCGGCCACGCCACCTCCCGCCGTCGTCTCGCCCGGCATCTCGGCCCGCGTCGCGGCCGGTGCAGAGACGCTCGACTGCATCGTCGTGCTGCGCTCCCAGGCAGCCGCGTTCGGACCGGCCGCGGCCGGCGTCCGTGTCGCGGTCTCCGAACGATTCACGCGCACATGGGAACCGCTCGGCGTGCGGGTGGAGAGGCGTTTCGACAACCTCCCTGTGCTCCGCGCGCGGGTCCCTGCCGCGTTGCTCGCCTCCGTCGCGACAGACCCGTCGGTTCGAGGCCTCGCCCCCAACCGCACGGCACGCGCGTTCCGCAAGGAGGGCCGCAACCTGATGCGGGTCCCCGAGGTGATCAATCGCGGCTTCACCGGCGCCGGGATCGGGATCGCCGTCCTCGACACCGGAGTGGACTGGAGCCACAAGGAACTGTACCCGGGAGGAACCTCCCCCGGCGCCAAGACCGTGCCGCTCTTCGACGCGGTGGAGCGGGACGACAACCCGCGCGACGAGGACGGGCACGGCACGTCGGTGGCCGGAATCGCCGCCGGCTCCACCTCCGGCGTCGCCACGCGGGCGACCGTGGTGGCGGTGCGAGTCCTCGACGACGACGGTGAGGGCACCTCGGAGCAGATCCTCGCCGGCATCGACGCCGTGCTCGACTCGGTCCAGGGCGGCAACCCCTTCAACATCCGCGTCGCCAACCTCTCGCTCGGCGGCTACGACGACGACTGGCTCCCCGGTCCGGACACCTGCGACGCGGTGTCCCCGGACTTCGCGGTCGCCTTCGAGGCCCTGCGCGACGCCGGGGTCCTCGTCGTGGCGTCGGCCGGCAACGGCGGGTGCAGCAAGGGCGTCGCGTGGCCCGCCTGCATCAGCCACGCCATGGCCGTGGGCGCGGTGTACGACGACGAGATCTGTCAGCTTCCCGCTCCGCCGCCGTTCGACTGCTTCTCGCACGAGGCGTCGTACGGCGAGGCGCAGTGCATGGACGACTGCTCGGACGACACCGACTCCGACCGCATCGCCTGCTACTCGGACTCCGGCGTCAAGCTCGACGCATGGGCGCCCTCGACGTGCGCCAAGACGACGGCGCTCGGCGGCGGCACCGAGGAGTGCTTCGGCGGGACCTCGGCCGCGGCGCCGTACGTGTCCGGTGTCGCGGCCCTGCTCGCGCAGGCCTTCCCGGAGCGCGGTCCGGAAGAGATCCGCGCCGCGTTGCGCGACACCGGGAGGGCTCGCACCGACAAACGCAACGGCATCACGCGCAACCGCGTGGACGCCCCGGCCGCGCTGGCGCGCCTCGCGACGCTGTGCGCCGCTCCACCGACGCCGACGGCGCTGTCGGCCTCCGCGGCGTGCGCGGGGACGCCGTTGACGGTGTCGTGGCCGGTGTCGGCAGGAGCCGTGTCGTACGCGGTCGAATCCGCGCCCGTGCCGGACTTCACCGGCGCTACGAGCGTGACCGTGACCGGGACGACAACCGCCGTCTCCACCACGGCCGACGCGGCGTTCGCCTACCTCAGGGTTCGTGCGCACGCCGCGTGCGGGGCCGACTCCGCGTGGTCGCAACCGCTCGCCGTTCCGCTCGACGCCGGGTGTTCGACTCCCCGCCGACGCCTGTCGAGACCACGGTAGGGCAACGAGGACCGGAACTGCGGCGGGACGCCGCGAGGAGGATGCGATGACCAGGGCGATCCGCTTCCACGAGTCCGGGCCGGCCGAGGTCTTGCGCTGGGAGGAAGTCGCGGTGGGAGCGCCAGGGCCGGGCGAAGTCCGCCTGCGCCACACGGCGATCGGTCTCAACTTCATCGACACCTATCACCGTTCCGGGCTGTATCCGTTGTCGCTCCCGGCCACACCGGGAATGGAGGCGGCCGGGATCGTCGAGGCAGTCGGCGAAGGGGTGACCGACGTCCGCCCCGGCGACAGGGTCGCGTACGGTCACGCGCCGATCGGCGCCTACGCCGAGTCCCGGTTGTTGCCCGCGCACCGACTTGTGCGCCTCCCCGAGGGCATCGACGACCGGACCGGCGCGGCGATGATGCTCAAGGGCCTGACCGCCCAGTACTTGCTGCGCCGCACGTACCGTGTCCTTCCGGGCGACACGATCCTCGTCCACGCCGCCGCCGGCGGCGTCGGCCTGATCCTCTGTCAGTGGGCCAGGCACCTGGGCGCCACGGTGATCGGCACGGTGTCCAGCCAGGCGAAGGCGGCACTCGCCGAAGCCCACGGGTGCGCGCACCCGGTGGTCACCGGCGAGGAGGACTTCGTCGAGCGCGTCAAGGAGGTGACCGGCGGCGAGGGCGTCCCGGTCGTCTACGACTCGGTTGGCGCGGACACCTTCGAGCGTTCCCTCGACTGCCTTCGGCCGCTCGGACTGATGGTCTCGTACGGCAACGCGTCGGGACCAGTCGCACCGGTTCCGCCCCTCCTCCTCGCCCAGAAGGGCTCGCTGTTCCTCACCCGACCGGCGTTGGCGACGTACGTTTCCCGGCGGGAAGACCTGCTCGCCGCCGCCGACGAACTGTTCGCGGTGGTCGGCTCCGCCGCCGTGCGCATCGAGATCCTCCAGACCTATCCGCTGGCCGAGGCGGCTCGCGCTCACCGCGACCTGGAGGGCCGTCGCACCACCGGGTCGAGCATCCTTCTTCCCTGATCGGCCGATCAGGGGGGTAGAATCGCGGCCACCCCCGGCGCCCTGAGCGCGGCACGCGGCGGCGGGACAGCGGAGCGGAGGTTTCGATGGAGTTCGGCATCCTCGGCCTGGAGCTGGCCGGCAAGACGACCGTGTTCTCGCTTCTCACCGGCCACCGGCCGCAGGCCGCGCCCGGAAAACGCGAGGCGCACGTCGGCATCGCCCAGGTTCCCGACGCCAGGCTGGACGCGCTCTCCGCGCTGTTCACGCCACGCAAGCACACTCCCGCGACCGTCCGCTTCGTCGACGTCCCCGGAATCGCCAAGGGTACCGGCCAGACGCTCAACCTCTCGGAGTTGCGGACCATGGACGGTCTCGCCGTGGTCGTGCGCGGGTTCCGCTCTGATGCCGTGCCCCACCCCGAGGGCGAGATCGACCCGGCTCGCGACCTCGATCTTCTCCAGACCGAGCTGCTCCTCGCCGATCTCTCCGTGGCGGACAACCGCCTGGAACGCCTGGCGAACGACCTCAAGAAGCGCAAGGCGCCGGAGCTGGAAGCCGAGCGCGCCGCTCTGCTCTCGTGCAAGGAAGCTCTCGAAGCCGGCACACCGCTGCGCGAGATCGGCCTCTCGGCCGAGGAGCGGCAGCGGCTCAAGGGGTTCACGTTCCTCACGCTCAAGCCGATGCTCGTCGTGCTCAACGCCGGCGAGTCGGATGCCGCCGACCTCCCCGGCGCCGTGGAGCGCGCCGGGCTCTCCCGCTTCGAGACTCAACCCGGTCTGGCGGTCACGGCGGTGTCGGCGCCGATCGAGGAGGAGATCTCCCGACTGGAGCCGGCCGACCAGCAGGCGTTCCTCGCCGAACTCGGCCTGCCCGATCGCGCGCTGAACCGGCTGCTCCAGGCGGCGTACCGCCTACTCGGGCTGATCTCCTTCCTCACCGCCGGGGACGACGAGTGCCGCGCCTGGTCGATCACGGCCGGGACCACGGCGGTGAAGGCTGCGGGGACGATTCACTCCGACTTCGAACGGGGCTTCATCCGCGCCGAGGTCGTCCCCTGGCGGGAGCTGATCGAGGCCGGGTCCTTCGCCGCATGTCGGACGCGCGCGACGCTGCGGCTCGAGGGCCGGGACTACGTCGTCAACGACGGCGACGTGATCACCTTCCGCTTCAACGTCTGACGAGCAGGGGTTCGCGCTCGGCTAACGCGGTGAAGCCGAGACGTTCGGGATTGGCTGGATCGGCAGCTGGTCCGGACTCGGCGCGGGGGTCGGCACGGCGCCGGGAGCGGGGCCCAGCCCCGGACCGGTGGCGGCGGGACCGGCGGCCGGAACGTCGGACGGAGGCGCCTGTCGTCCGCGCGAGACCGGGCGACCGCCGGGCATCGTCCTCGGAGGAGCGCTCCCCTGCTGAGCGCCGGACGCCTCGTCAGGGGTCGGGCTCGCGACTCCACCCGGCCCGACAACGCGCGGCGTCGGTGTCGGCGTCGGAGCTGCCGGCTGGGCCGGCGTCGCGGAAGCCTCTGGAGGCGCTTCCGTCTCCGGCTCGCCGAAGGCGGCCATCATCTCGCGCAGCTTCTTCGGGTCGACCGGTGGGACCTTGATCGTGGCCGACGCCACCTCGCGCTGGTAGCGGAGCAGCTGCGCTTCGGCCTGAAGCCGCGACCCGAGCACCAGCGGGTTGACCTGCGGGTTGGCGAGATCCGGGTAGTGTTTGTAGGCCTTGGCGTAGTGGTACGCGGCGTCCTTGCGGTTCCCGGTCCGCTCGAGAGCGAGCGCGAGCATGAACTGCGCGTAGGTGTGACCGGGGCGCTCCTTCACGACCCGACGATACGTACGTACCGCCTTGCGGTCCTCACCCAGGCGTTGGAGCACGAGACCGAGCCGGAACCGCGCTTCCGTGTTCGTCTTGTCCTGCTCGAGAGCCCGGCGAAGGAAGCGCTCGGCATCGTTCGGGAAGCCCTTGTTGAGGAGCAGGACACCCAGTTCGGCGAGGTCGTCGGAGGTCGCCGCGCCGCTGTCGGCGAGATCGAGGTAGGCGAGGATGACTCGATCCGATGCGTTGTCCGGGGAGAGGTACTTTTCGTACACCGCGCCGCCGACCGGGAGCGCCAGGACGAGCGCGAGCCCGCACACGACCAACTTCGATCTCATCACTCCCTCTCCCTCCGGACGCGCGCCTTCACCTTGACCTGCGTCCCCTCCTGCACCACGTCGAATCCCTCGACCCGCACCCCTCGCTCCTCGAACAACGTGCGCTGCTTCTCGAGCGTCTCACGGAAGCGATCGAAGTTCACGGAGGCCCTGGATCCCGACGCCTGCAGAGCCTCCAGGTACCGGCGGTGCAGCGCCTGGTACCCTCCCTCCTCGACGGGTACGGACGCCGCGGCCGGGGCGTTGGCCGACGCCGCCGCGCGGGCGGCCTCGCCGGCAGTCGCCCGCGCCTCCTCCCGGTCGCGCAACTGTCTTTGCCAAAGCTGGTTGTACGTCATGAACCGCTGCAGGAGCTGTTCCATTCTGAAGCTCTCCGCGGTGGTCCGGGGATCGCCGCGCGACACCTCGCGCAGGCGTCGTTCCAGGGCGGACCGCTCCCGGTCGGGAGGGACCGGGATCTTCGGGTCGCGGGCGAAAAAACGCTCCCACTTGCGAGTCAGATCCTCCAGCCAGTGCTCCAGCTGGGAGACGTGATCCGGCGAACTCATGGCCGGCCAAGGATACCCGATCCTCGAGCCCGGTGGTGGTCGGGAACGATACAATCCAGTCATGGAATCGAAGCTCTCGGCACTGCCGGCCGTCCACAGGGTGATGTCCCTCACGAGCCTTGCCGTTGCGGTCGAAACCCATGGCCGGGCCGCCGTTCGCGCGGCGGTGCGGGAGGAGTTGACCGCCGTTCGCGACGCGGCCGCGCACGGCGGCGCCACCCCACCGGTCGAGGCGGTCGCCGCGGGCGCGCTCGCCCGACTGGCCAGGGCCACCGCACCCGCATACCCGGCGGTGATCAACGCCACCGGCGTGCTGATCCACACCAACCTCGGCCGCGCGCCGCGACTGGCCCCCGAGCTTCCCCGCTATCTCGCCCTGGAATTCGACCTCGACACCGGGAGCAGAGGCGAGCGGCTCGCTCCGGTGGTCGACCGCCTGTGCCGGTACTTCGGCGCCGAGGCGGCGACGGTGGTGACCAACAACGCCGCGGCGCTGGTCCTCCTCCTCGCCGCCCACGCCGCGGGCCGCGAGGTGATCGTGTCGCGGGGCGAACTGATCGAGATCGGCGGTTCGTTCCGCCTGCCCGAGATCATGGCTGCCGCGGGCGCCCGGCTGGTCGAGGTCGGCTGCACCAACCGTACGCACCTGCACGACTACGAGCGGGCGATCGGCGACCAGACGGCCGCGATTCTCGTCGCCCACCGCTCCAATTTCACGCTCGGCGGCTTCGTCGCCGCGCCCGCGCTCGCCGAGCTCGCCGCTCTCGGCCGGCGCGCGGGGATCCCCGTGTGGGTCGACCAGGGCTCCGGCTGCCACCTCGATCTCGCCCGTTACGGCCTGCACGGGGAACATACGGTGGGGCAGATCCTCGCCGAGGGCGTCGAGGCGGTGCTGTTCTCGGGCGACAAGCTGCTGGCGAGTAGCCAGGCCGGGATCGTCGTCGGCACCTCGAGCGCGGTGGCCCCGATGCGGCGACACCCTCTGCGGCGCGCGCTGCGGCCGGACAAGAGCGCCCTGGTCGCCCTGGCCGCCACGCTCGACGCCTACCTGGCAGGCCGGGCCGAGGACGTGCCCCTGTACGCCTTGCTCGCGACGCGCCCGGACGCGCTCCGGTCGCGCGCGCGGCGAATCACGCGCGCACTGAACCGGGCCGGATACCCGGCCCACGCGACGCCGTGCCGCGCGGTGCTCGGAGGCGGCACCACGCCCGACCAGACACTGGAGTCCTGGGCCGTGGCGCTCGAGGCCGGAGACGCACTCGCCGGGAAGTTGCGGCGCGGCGCTCCGCCAGTGGTCGCGCGCCTCGACGAGGGAAAGCTGCTCCTCGATCTGCGCGCGGTGTTTCCGGAGCAGGACCCGCTCCTCCTCGGGGCCGTCTTCGCGGCGTTGTCGGACTGATCCGGTTCAGCGATCGAAGGTCTCGGGTCCGACGCCGAGGAATCTCGCCAGCTCGACAGTCTCGGCCCCGGCCGCCGCGCGCGCCAGACTCCGCACGCCCTCGTCGGCGAGTCCCGCCGCGCAGCGCGCCGGATCGAGGCCCAGTTGCGAGGGGCCGAGCGGCGCCCCTTCCGAGAGGATCGCCCCGCGCTCGAGGAGATTGGCGAGTTCGCGCACGTTGCCCGGCCAGCTCGCCAGGACGAGCGCCCCAACCGCCGCCGGCCGCAGACGCGGGGACGGGACGCCGTGCCGCACGGCCGCCCGATCCAGAAGGTACAGGGCGAGCGTCGGAATGTCGCCCCGGCGTTCTTCCAGTGAAGGGAGCGCGATCGGAAACACCTGTAGGCGGTGGAAGAGATCGCGGCGGAAGCCGCCGGCGGCGACCGCGGCGTCGAGGTCGCGGTTGGACGCCGCGACGATGCGCACGTCGATCTCCACCTCGCCTTCGCCGCCGAGCCGGGTAATCCGGCGTTCCTCCAGCGCGCGCAGGAGTTTGGCCTGGGTGGCGAGCGGCACCTCGCCGATCTCGTCGAGGAAGAGCGTACCTCCGCCGGCCTGCTCGAAACGGCCGACGTGGCGCGCCGTCGCGCCGGTGAAGGCACCCCGCTCGTGGCCGAACAGCTCCGACTCGACCAGCGTCTCGGGCACCGCGGCGCAGTTGAACGCGACGAACGGAGCGCCGGCGCGCCGCGACAGCCGGTGCAGGGCGCGGGCAAACAGTTCTTTCCCCGAACCGGAGGGACCGAGCAACAGCACGGTCGCGTCGGTGGCCGCCACCCGCCGCAGCGCCGCCAACGCGGCCAGGAAGGCGGGCGCCGAACCGATCACCTCGCTCTCGCCCTCGGGGACCGGTGGGGGCGCCAGCAGCCGCCGTCGCGGCTCGACCGCCGCGCGGACCGCGGCGACCACCCGCTCCATGTCGAGCGGCTTCTGGAAGTAGTCGCGCGCCCCTTCCTTGAGCGCGTCCACGGCCGTCTCGACGCTGGCGTGGGCGGTGACGAGGAACACGGGCAGTTGCGCGTCGATCGCGCGCGCGGCACGCAGCACCGCCAGGCCGTCGGCGCCCGGTAGCTTGAGATCCGTGAGCACCGCCAGAAACGGCCCGCAGGCGCCGAGGCGGGCGATCGCGTCGTCGCCGCGGTGGGCGATTTCCGTCGGGATCCCCTCCCGGGCGAAGGTCTCGGCGAGCATCTGGGCGAGGTGCCGACGGTCCTCCACGACCAGGAGCGTGCCGCTCACGTGACGCTCCTCCTGGGCAGGCGCAACTCGAAGCGTGTACGCCCCTGTTCCGGCGGGAGGAGCTGAACGTCCCCTCCGTGAAGCCGCGCGAAACGGCGCGCGAGAGCCAGTCCGAGCCCTCCCGATGGCTTGGTCGAGGCGAACGGCGCAAACAGCCGGTCCGACACCTCGGGACTGACGCCGGGCCCGTCGTCGGAGACGCGCACACGCACCGTTTCCGCGCCGCCCTCGACCTCGACAGTGACCCTGCCGGCCCGCGCCTCCACGGCCTCGGCCGCATTGCGCACCAGGTTTTCCAGCGCCACCCCGAGCGCCAGGGGGTCGCCCTCGGTGTCCGTGTCCGGGCCACGCACGACGAACGCCACGGAGGGAAACGTCCCGCGCACGCGTTCGACGGTCTCCGCAGCGAGGTGGCGCAGGTCAACCCTTTCCTTGCGCAGGTGCTGCGGCTGCGAGAAGCGCATGAATCGCTCGAGCAGCGCGGTCAGGCCGGCAGCCTCCTCCTGCATCGCCGCGACGTACTTCGCGCGACCCGCCTCGTCCGCGTCCCCGACGAGCCGCAGGTATCCGGTGATCGTGGCCAGGGCGTTGCGCAGTTCGTGAGCCATGCCGGCGGACAACTCGCCGATCACCGCGAGTTGCTCGCGCTCCGCCAGCGAGCGCTCGAGGGCGTCCACACGCGTGGTGTCGGCGATGAACAGTACCTCGCCGAGCGCCGCGCCATCCGCCAGCCGGAGCGGAAACCGCCGGACGCCGATGACGCGCTCGCCCAGGCGGGTGCGCCCCGACGCGCCCCGCAGCGTCGCGGGCAACTCCCTTCCCACCGGCAGATCAACTCCCAGGAGCGCGGCGGAGGTGGCGTTGCTCGCCCGCACCACGCCCGCGGCGTCGGCGATCACCACGCCGGCCTCGGATTCGCGCGTGAGGACGTCGGCCAGGACCGCGAGCTCGTCGGCGCGCTGGCGCAGCGCCGCCTCGGAGTCCTCCAGCCGCCTGACGGTGGTGCGGAACGTCTCGACCAGAAAGCGGTCCTCAGCCTGTCCCTCGTCGAGGACCCGGACCCTCTCCGCCTCGGCCATCAGGTCACGGTATGGCGCGAGGACCCGGCCGACGAGACGGATCGCCAGCAGGCCGCCGGCGCCCGCCACCAGGAGCGCCAGTCCGGCGCCGACCCAGCGCCACTGGCCGAGCAGCGGCGAGGACGTGACGCGCAGGACGACGCGCGCGAAACGCTGGTCGTCCACCGCGCGGTAGGCGACCATGACCTCGCCCTCGGGCAGCCGGACCGGCCCGGCCACGGCCCGGCCGGCCTTCTCCCACTCGGCCCTCGACGCCCACGGCCACCAGGCGGGGCGCTCGGGGCCGGCGGAACCGGCACGCGAGACGACCCGTTCGGCGACCAGAAGCGCGACGCCCAGACCCTCGTGGGGCTCACCGCGAAAGCGCATCTCCCCCTCGGCGGACAACTCCGTGCCGATGAGCACGGCGGCGGCCGCGGCGCCCCGTCGCGCCTCCTCCTCGGCGGCACGGGCGAGCGTGACCATCCCCTGCAACTCCACGACCACCATGGCGACCAGGAGCACGAGCGTCGCGACGATCAACCACTGGGCCTCGCGAAACCGTCGGGCCGGAAGTACCGTCTTCACGGCAGCACCGTCCAGCCCAGCACCCTGGCCATTCCTTCGCCCCAGAACAGCGCCGGCAGCGCTCCGGCGCACAGGAACGTGCCGAACGGCAACTCGGTGTCTCGCGACCCCCGGCCGGCGGCGATGAGTCCAATGCCGACCGCGGCGCCGGCGGTCGCCCCGAGCACGAGCGACAGCACGACGCCGCGCCAACCGAGGAACGCCCCGATCATGGCGAGCAGCTTGACGTCCCCGAGGCCCATCCCCTCGACGCCGCGCACCCACCGGTAGACGACGATCACGACCAGAGGGATCGCCGCCCCGAGCGCGCTGCCGATCACCGCGTCGCGAGGCGACGCGAGCCCTCCGGTAAACGACCAACCCAGACCGACGGCCGTCCCCGGCAGCGTCAGCCAGTCCGGCAGGAGGTGGTGCTCGAGATCGATCACGGCCAGGGCGAGCAGTGCCAGGGACAGGACGCCGGCTTCCGCTCCGCGCGTGGTGACGC
The DNA here is from genome assembly GCA_040754885.1 of Acidobacteriota bacterium. Taxonomy (GTDB): domain Bacteria; phylum Acidobacteriota; class Thermoanaerobaculia; order Thermoanaerobaculales; family Thermoanaerobaculaceae; genus JBFMCD01. The sequence goes on along the minus strand of JBFMCD010000044.1, from coordinate 12,974 downwards.
CGAAGCGCACGACTGCAGCGACGAGGAGCGCCGCGGCGGCGAGTTCGACCAGCGGATAGCGGATGGGAATCGCGGCGCGACAGCTCCGGCACCGGCCGCCGAGCACCACCCATGAAAGGAGCGGCAGGTTGTCGAACCAGCGCACTGGCTGGCCGCACTCCGGGCAGTGCGAGGGGGGGCGGATCAGCGACATCTCCCGAGGCAGTCGGTGAATGACGACGTTGAGGAACGACCCCAGAATCAGCCCGAGCGCGGCGGTGACACCGTACAGGTACCAGAGGGGGACGGCTGGTTCAGGCATGGGCACCCGCCTTCGCCTCCCGCCCAGTCGAGGCCCTGGAAAGCTCCAGATAGAGTCGCTCCTGCCGGCGGACCATCTCCTGCCGATCCCACTCCTCGAGCCCGAGACGGCCGGCCACGACGAGCCTCCGGCGCAGCGCGTCGTCCGCGAGCAGCTCGACGACCCTCGCTGCGAGCGCCGCCGTGTCCCCTTCGGGAACGAGGAACCCGTTGATGCCGTCCTCGACCACTTCTCCCACGCCGTCCACGTCCATCGCGGCGACCGGCACGCCGGCAGCCCGCGCCTCGACCAGGACCCGGGGCAGCCCCTCGAAGCGCGAGGTCAGCGTCACGACCGTCGCCGCGGCCAGCACCGCCGGGATGTCCCGCCGCCACCCCGGGAGCAGCAGCCGGCCCTCGAGCCCCGCCTCGGCTCGCCGGCGCTCGAGCTCGCCACGGAGGGCGCCGTCTCCGACGAGCAGGAAGTACGCCTCCGGATTCCCGGCGCGGACCCGCGCGGCCAATTCGGCGAAGCGCTCGGGAGCCTTTTGCGGCTTGAAGCACGCCACCTGGACGACCAGCGGCGCGGCGCGTGGAATCCCCAACTCCGCTCGCACCGCGTCGCCTCCCTGCCGCGCGCGAAACGCGGCGAGGTCGATCCCCGAGCGGATCACCGTGGCCTGTCCGCGATCGAGGATGCCGAGCCGCACGCCCTCCTCGACGTTCCTCCGCGACACGGCGATGTAGTGCGAGGTCCAGCGCGCCGCCACCCGTTCGGCGGTGAGGAAGGCCCAGCGGACCGGCGCGGCCTGGTGGCGACCGAACGCCCACCCGTGGATCGAGTGCACGACCAGTGGGACGTTCTCGCGGCGCGCCGACGCGCGCCCGAGGATCCCGGCCTTGGACGAGTGCGTGTGGACGATGTCGGGGCCAAACGAACGGATCGCGGAGCGCAGCTCGGAGTAGGCGCGCAGGTCGTCGGCCGGCCGGACCTCGCGCCGCAGATGCGCCAGCGGGAACAGCGCGACACCCCGCAATCCGGCCGCCTCGCCGAACAGTTCGCCCCGGTCGGCGCACGCCAGGCCGACCTCGAAGCGGCTCCGGTCGAGGCCGGCCACGGTGTCGAGGGTGTTGCGCTGCGCGCCGCCCAACTCGAGCATGGTGATCGCGTGCAGGACGCGCAGTTGGGTCACGGCGCGACCCTTCGCGCGGCGGTCGCCCCGTCCCACAGCGCGTCCTCCATGGTCGAGTACTTCCACTCCGCCCACCGGCCCGAGAGGATCACCCCGGCCCTCCGGTAGGTGTCGCGGATCGCGGCGACGGCCGGCGGGCGCGCGGCGTCGAACACGACGTAGGCAGGGTCGATCCGCTCCTGCGCGACCGTCTCCACGTCCTTTCTGTCGCGTAGCAGCCCGAGCGACTCGAGCCCCGCCAGGCACGAGTCGAACAGGTCGGCCGGCACGGGCGACCCGGTCGGCAGGCTTACCTCGACGGAGAGCGTGTGGCACCCGTCCGGCGCGACCGAGCCGTGGTTGGAGGGGATGCCCACGCGGTAGAAGGGAAATCGTCCCTCGGGAACGTACAGCCAGTGTTCGCGGCGAGGCGCCTTGCCGCGCACGCCGAGGTTGACGTTGACCACTCCCACCGCGCGCAAGGCGGCGGCCGCGGCCGCGGCGTCGGCGGGCAAGTCCTCGGTGATCGACGCCAGCGTCCGCAGAGAAACGGTGGCGATCAACGTCTCGAAGCCGAGCACTTCCCCGCACTCCAGTTCGAGACTGCGGTCGCCGAGGTGGAGGCGCCGCACCGCCGCCCCGTAGCGAACCGGACCGCTCGCCGCGGCGAGGGCCTCGGGCAACATCGAGATCCCGCCCACCTTCGGATAGAGGAACGCCGCGTTGTAGCCGACCGCCCGCGCCGCGGGGAACAGGCCCAGCGCGCCGTCCACGACGTCGGCGAGTGCCGGTCGTGGGACGTATCGCCCCACCCAGTCGGCGCTCATCGTCTCCGGCGCGGCGCAGAACAGCTTGCTGTTGTAGGGGAAGAAGAAGTGGCGGGCGAAACCGGCGCCGAAGCGATGCGTCACCCACTCAGCGAAGGTCGCCGGGGTTTCCGCCGGCTCCCCCGCCAGCCGTGCCTCGAGGAAACCGAGCAGGCACTCCCGGCGGATCGCGGGCGGCAACTTGTGCGTGTGGATCTGGATCGGGTACGGCGTCACGGCCCCGGCCAGCGCAATGCCGGCGCGGCGCCGGTGGCGGCGCATCCTGCTCAGCACGCCGAGCCGACCGAGCAGGATCCGGCTCTCCTCGCGCCCGAGATGGAGCAGGTGCCCGGTAAGGTCGAACGAGAAACCGTCCCGTTCCAGGGTCCGGCACGCACCACCGGGACGATCCTCGGCCTCGAGCACGAGCGGTTGGAGGGCGGACTGGCGCATGTGCCAGGCCGCCGACAGGCCGGTCAACCCGGCGCCGATGATCACCACGCCGCTCACGCACCAGCCTCCATGCGCGCGCGCGCCAGCGACGCGAGAAGAGACACGAAGGCGAGGGCGAACCCTCCCAGCACCCACAGCGCGGCCTGCCACGACCACAGCCAGGCGGAACCGAGGCCGGCGAGCGCCCCCACCGTCGAGATCACGTACACGGAGATCACCGCCCTCCTGGTGTCGCCGCCGAGGGCCTTGCGCAGGCGAAGAGGGAAGTGATCCGGACTGCCGTGCCAGAACGGCCGCCCGGCGCGGGCACGCAGGACGGAAACATAGGCGGTGTCCGCGAGCGGGACGGCGAGGATGGCGAGCGGCGCCAGGAATCCGGCCGGCGACTGCTCGCTCCAACGGATGCACAGCGACAGCGCTCCGAGCGTGATGCCGACCGAGAGGCTTCCCGCGTCGCCGAGATAGATCCGCGCCGGGTGGAAGTTGAACACCCCGAACCCGATCAGCGCCCCGGCCAGGGCGAACGCGGCCGCCGCCAGCGTCAATTCGCCGGTGACAGTCGCCGCGATCCCCAGACCGAGGCCGGCGATGGCGCCCACCCCGGCCGCGAGGCCGTCCATGATGTCCAGCAGGTTGAAGGCGTTGCACACCGCGAGCAGCCAGCTCGCGGCGAGCAGCCAGCGCAGGTTGGGCGGGACCTCGACGAGTTCGATCACCGCACCGGAACGCACGAGCACGAACACCGCCACGCCCTGACCCATGAGCTTGGCGAGCGGCGTGAGGACGCCGAAGTCGTCGACCAGCCCGACCAACAGCGTGACCGTGCCGGCGAGCAGGATGCCGAGGAGTTCGCGGTCGTACTCCTGCACGAATCCCACCGCGATCAGGTAGGCGAGGAATACCGCCACGCCGCCCATGTACGGCACCGCCTCGGCCTGGGTCTTGAGCCGGCCGTCGGGTCGATCGACGATGCCGAACCGGATCGCCGCCTGACGCGCGACCGGCGTGAAGTACACGCCGAGCAGCAGCGCCAGCGCGAACACGACCGGCAGCAACGCCATGCTCACGGCAACTCCGCGAGCCGTCTGCGCACGATGGCGTGACGCGCCCGCCACGCCGCCGCGATTCTCGGCAGCGCGCGGGCGAGCGCTGGACCGACCCGCGGCCGGCGGGCAACGATGTACGCGACCATCATGACGTCCGCAGGCAACAGTACGGGGAGGCGGAGGAGGAAATCAAGGCGGTGCAGGTTGCGAATCAGGGTTGCCCACCGATTGACCAGGACACACGCCGCGAGCGCCGGCGATCGCCGGAAGATCAGTCTGCCACGGCCCGCCTCGGCGGTCCCTCCCCGCCTGTGCGTGGCGCGCGCCGCGGGCTCGTAGACGACGCGCCACCCCGCCCCGGAGACCCGCCAGCCGAGGTCGAGGTCCTCCCAGAAGGCGAAAAACTCCGCCGGGAACACCTCGCCGGCGACGGCCACCGCCTCAAGCGCCGCGCGCCGGTAGACCATTGCGGCGCCGCACGCGGCGAGGACGTCGGCACGGGCGGTGAAGCGTCCGCCTGCCGGTTCATCGTAGCCACGGTCGCGCACCCTCAGCAGCCCCGGCGTCAGCGTCTGGCCGCAGGAGTCGAGCGTCGACCCGTCCTCGCGCGTCAGCCGCGGGGCGACGCCGGCGATACGCGGATCCTCGTCGAGGAGGCGCAGGCAGGCGGCGAAGAACTCCGGCTCCGGGAAGCAGTCGGGGTTGAAGAAGCCGATCACCTCGGCGTCCGGCACGATCGAGCCGAGACCGGCGTTACACCCACCGGCGAAACCGACGTTGCGCGGCAGCGGCACGCCGCGCACGCCCGTCGGGGGCGCCTGCGCGACCCGTCTCGAGCCGTCCTCCGACGCGCAGTCGACCACCGTTACGTCGACCGGGACGGTCTGGCGGGAGAGGGCGTCGAGACAGCGGGGCAGATCGTCGCCCCCATTGAAATTCACGACCACGGCGGCGGGCTTCATCGCGCGACCTCGCGCCACACCTCGAGGTGGGAGCGTGCGCTCGCGTCCCAGGTGAAGCGCGAGGCCAGCGCCGGGCCGGCGGCGCGCAGCGCCCGGGCGTGCTCGCTGTCCGCGAGGACGCGCATCAGCGCCGCCTCGAGCGCCTCGGCGTCGCCGTCGGGAAAGAACGCGGCCGCGCCGGTGAAGTGCTCGACGTGGACGTCGATGTCCGACGCGACCACCGGCGCACCGCAGGCGAGCGCCTCGAGAACGGGCAGGTCGAAGCCCTCGCCTCGCGACGGCGCCACCACCGCTTCGGCCGCCGAGAGCAAGGCGGGCACGTCTTCGTCGGACACGACCTCGACCCGCCGCGCCCATTCCGGCGTCGTCGTCAGGGCCGGCACCGGCGTACGCTGCGGTCCGGCCAGCACCAGCTCGAGATCGCCGATGCGCGCGCGCAACGACGCCACGGCCCGCAGCGCGAGATCCACGCCGCGTCTGGGCTCGATCGCGCCGAGCTGGAGCACGAACGGCCGCTCGAGCGCCAGCGCGCGGAGCACTGCCTGTGCCCGGTCGGGAGTCTGCGGCGCGAACCGACGCCGGTCGACGCCGTGCGGAACGACGCGCACCCGCACCGGCGGGACCCGGCACAGCTCGACGATCCGCTCCGCCGTCGCCTTGGAGAACGTGACGATCGCCGCGGCGCGCCGCGCCCCGGCCGGGATCATCATCCGAAGCGTTTCCGGCCAGCGCCTCGGGAACCACTCCGGGTGCTCGAGGGGGAGCACATCGTGAATCGCCACGGTGGTCGGACAGCGCGGCGCGAACGGCGGGTAGTAGAACGGGCAGTGCAGGACGTCGATCCCACTCCCGCTCGCCCGTTGCAGATCCCACACCACCCAGGGCAGCGTGCGGCGCCTCCGCCTCGGCCGGACGAGTTCGAGCGAGAGCGCCGGGTCGTCGAGCGCCTCCAGCCCGCCGAGAACACCCTCGAGGTAGCGCGCCACGCCCGCCTTCGGCGGCTGCAGACACTTGGCGTCAACCCCGATGCGCATCGCGCTCCACTCTACCCCGCGCGGCCAGCGCCGCCAGGAACGCTCTCGCCACCGTCCGATCGCGCACGGCGCTCGCCAGGAGGCGGCCGGGCAGCCAGACGAGGTGCGCCGGCCAGCGCGCCGCGGGCAGGTGTCGCCACGAGACGAGCCAGCGATTGCGCTCGTAGGCGAGCCTCCGCTCCGGCTCGGGCTCGCGATCGATGGTCGCGCCGTGGCGGTGCGTGACCGGGGCGTCCGCGACCACGATCGTGTCGCGACCCGCGCGGCGCAGGCGCAGGCTGAGATCCACGTCCTCCCAGAAGTACGGCGCCAGGCGCTCGTCGAACCCCCCCAACTCCAGGAACGTCTTGGTGGCCACGGCGACCGCCGCGCCGCACAGGTACGGTACGGAGACGAGACCCGCCCCCCGCAACGCGCCCTGACCGGCGTCGAGCACCCCTCGCCGCCAGGCGAGGCGCGTGCCGCTCTCGCTCCGCCCCAGCCTCTCGCTCCACACGTTCGGTCCGGCAGCGCCGACCGCGCGCTCACTAAGCGCGCCGGCCAGGGCACCGAGGACACCGGGCGTCACGACGACGTCGTCGTTGAGGATCAGCAGTTGATCGCCCCCGGCGTGCGCCGCGCCGCGGTTGCACGCCGGCCCGAAACCGCGCGGACCGTCGTGGATCACCACCCGGCAGCGTCGGTCGAACGGGACGGGAAGGTGGGGGTCGGCGTGGTCACCGACCACGATCACCTCGCCGCGGGCGTCGAGCGCCGCGAGCAGCGCCGGGAGCGTTCCCGCCAGGTGCCGCCACCCCGCGACGGTCGGCACGACGACGCTCCACCGCCCGACGGCGGTGGCATGATGGGAACCGTGCGAATCGGTTTCGACGCGCGCGCCGCCTTCGTCGACCCTCACCGGGGGTTCGGCCGCGTGACGCGATCGCTGGCCGACGCCCTGCTCGAGCTGCTGCCCGGCGAGATTGTCCTGTTCGTGCCGCACGGAGTCCGAACTCCCGAGCGATGGTACCGGCTCGCGGCCGCCATCGTCCATCTCCGCCGGCCGCGCCGCGGTGCGTTCGTCGTCGATGGTCCCGCCTGGGTCTGGACGTCGCGACGCCGCCGTGTCGACGCCCTGCACCTTCCGACATGGGGGGTTCCGCCGGGCATCGGTGTGCCGGTGGTCGCGACGTTCTACGACGCGATCCCGTTCCGCTTCCCGTCGCCGCCCCGCCGTTGGGCGCGGGCGCGGGCGCGCATGGCGATCCGCTCGATGCGTCGCGCGGCCGCCGTGCACGCCATCTCGTCGTTCGCGCGCGACGAACTGCTGGCGACGGTTTCGATTCCCGCGTCCCGCGTCGTCGCCGTGCCGCTCGCGGTCGGGGCTCCGTTCACCCCGAAGGCCGGCGCCGCGCCCAGGCACCTGCTGTTCGTCGGCGGCGCCGACCCCCACAAGAACCTGCCGCTGCTGCTCTCGATGATGGCCGACCCCCGGGCGGGTGCCTTGCCGCCTCTGGTCGTCGCGGGCCCGGCCGCCTCCGACGGCCCGCTGCGCGCGGCCATCGAAAGCGCCGGCCTCTCCGATCGCGTCGTCGTCCACCCGCCGGAGAGCGACGAAGGGCTCGCCGAGCTGTACCGTCACGCGCTCGCGTTGCTCATGCCCTCGCTCAGCGAGGGTTTCGGGCTGCCGGCGCTGGAGGCCATGGCCTGCGGCTGCCCGGTCCTCGCGGCCGGGACCGGCTCACTCCCCGAGGTGTGCGGCGACGCCGCGCGACTGCTCGAGCCGACGGACGCCGACGCCTGGCTCGACTCGATCGCGGCGCTCGCCGCGTCCTCCTCCGCGCGAGCCGAGATGGTCGAGGCCGGGCTCGCCCGCGCGGCGCGCTTCACCTGGGAACGCACGGCGCGGGGCGTCGCGGCGATCTACCGCGGCCTGTGACGAGCGCCGAGTTCCCGCAACAGCGCGATCAGGCGACGATCGCGACATGCCACTGCCCGGGCCCAGTCGAGTGGGGCATCCGCGAACGGTGTCGAGCGGGCGCGCGCCGCGTACAGCGAGCGGAGGTTGAAGAGATGAGCCTGCTCGCGCTCCGCGCGCCGGGGCACTTCCGCTTCGACGATCGGAAGGTCGTCGGAGAGCGGCTCTTCCCCCTCGACAAGATACGACGCCCCCGGTGGGGCGACGAGGAGGGCACAGGCGAACGTCTCCGCCCCGGCGATCCCGGCGGCGGCCAGCGAGGGTGACAGCCTCGGAGGTTCGAGGGCGGGCCACCGCACGCGCAGAGGTCGCGGCTGGGCGGTCGCGGTCAGCACCACGCTCGGCTCCAACGCTCCGGCGGCGTGCCACAGGCTGACGCCCGGCATGACCTCCCACACCGCGCGCAGCAGGAGCGACATCGAGAAGTCCGTGACCTCGTCGAGCGGCACGCGAAGGGCGAGCACGCCGTCGGGAGCGAGCGCGGCGCGGACCGCGAGCAGCGACTCCTTGCTGTAGCGAGCCGCTCCGCCGGGCCGGTTGGGGGCGAGCGTGTCGAGCACCACGACGTCCCACCCCGCTCCCGGGATGAAGGAGGGCGCCGCGAACGCCCCCGCCCGCAACTCCAATCCGGAGAAATTCCGCCACGTGTCTCCCCCGGCGAGGCTCCCGGCCAGATCGAGCACGGCACCCGAAGGCTCCACCACCACGAGCCGGTCGGGTCCGCCCTCGGCCAGCGCGGCCGCGGTGACCGACGAGCCGGTTCCAACCAGCAGCACCCGACGGGGGTCGGAGTGGAGGAGCAGCGGCGCCTGTCCGAGCAGCACGCGATGGGCGAGCGACTCCGGCGCGTCGCTAGCCAGTCGTTCGCCGGCGAGTTCGAGTCGCCGCGCTCCTGGCGCCATGTTCCCCGTGCCGGCGATCAACGCGATGCCGGCGCCGGTCTCGCGAACCGACTCGATCTCGAGCCCGGGCGAGAGCCAGCGCAGCGGTACTTCCGTCGGTATCGCGAACGAGGCCAGGGCGACGGCCCAGCCGGCGCACCTCCTCCACCTCGCAGGGCTCCAGGCGACCGCGCCAGCGAGCGCCAGGGACAGGACCCTCCCGCTCCCCACCGCCGGGCAGATCAGCGTCGGCGCCGTCGCCGCGGCCAGCGCCGCGCCGGCAACGAGCGGCACGGCCCAAGTCGCCGCTTCGGCGGAGCGCCTCCGCACGGCGGCGCTCGTCGCCACGCCGCCGACGACGGCGAGCAGGAAGGGCGTGACGAGGCCCTCGCCCGCTCCAGAACCGCGCGCCACGGCCACGGTGATGCGTTCCACCGCCACCGCCGCCGCCCAGCCGGCGCACCCCGCCAGCGCCAGGCGCGCCGCGCTCCCGATCGCCGGAGCCCTCGCCGGATCACCGGTCCACGAGCGTGTCGCGATCCACACGCCCGAGGCCGCGAGCACCGTGAGCGCCGAGGCGAGCGCAGAGGTCGCCCGCTCGCCGAGCATGGGAAGGAGCGTCGTCACCGCTACTCCCAACCCGGCGGCGGTTCCGCTCAACGCCAGCCCGAGGCTTCCCGGCCGCATGGCGTCGAGGAGCGCGACCGCCACTCCGCCGGCGACGCCGCACAACACCAGCGCGAGCGCGACGGTCGAGGCCCCGCCCCACGCCGCGAGGCGCGTCGCGCCGACGACCAGGAGGGCGAGGACGCCGAGGGCCGGTCCGCAGAGACGGCGCTCGCGCACGAATCGACCACGTGCCACGTGAAACCCGGCGGCGAGACCCGCGAGCAGCGCTGCTGTGAGCAGCGGCCCCGCGGCGACCATGCCGCCGAGCGCCCGACAGCCCAGGCGCAACAACACCGGGGCTCCCGCGCCCAATCCGATGCCGGCGAGTGCTGCGAGGAGCCTCACCACCGGCGCCGCCAGGCCACCACCAGCACGACGAGACTCAACGTCGAGACCGCCGCTCCCGCGACCAGACCCGGGGGACGGTAACGCGCCCGGACGTGGTGCCGGCCGGGAGGAACACGCACACCGTGGACGATACCCTCGCCTCGTTCGACGGTGACGCGCCGGCCGTCGACGGTCCACCTCCAGCCGTCGTCGGGATTGACTAGACGCATCAGCACCGCGCCGCCCGCGGGTGCGTGGACGCGCCACTCCGCGCTGTCGTCACGCTCGGTGCCGTTCTCGAGCAGCCCCGCTGCCTGCGGCGGAAGCCCGGGACGCGGAAGCTGGGCCACCAGCGAAACCACCGGCCACGCCTGACTGTTGACCGCGACGTGGAGCCCCCCCTCCCGACACAGTTCCTCGAACCCTACGAGCGGGTGATGCGCCACGACGCGGTCGGCGCCGAGTGCGTCGAGCCACCAGCGGAAGGCGGGCCCGCGATCTGCCTGCGCGAGGTGTTCGCTCAGAGGCCTGGAGATCACCGGCCCGAAGCTGCGAACGTGACGGCGACCGTCCAGCAGGGGCGTGTAGCCGAGGCCGAGAGCGCGGGCGCGCTCCGCCTTGCCGGCCACCCACTGCAGCTGCGCCGCCGACGGGGCCACGGCGTAGACGCGGGCACCCGCTACCTGTGCGTCCAGGCACGGTGTCGCGGCAGCCGCGTGCCGCTCCAGGTCCAGCGCCGCCACCGCCATGGGCGCCAGGGCGAGCGCTCCTACGACGGCTGCCGGGGCGGCGAGCGGAGGCGCGAGCGCCAGACCGGCGGTCAGGCCTGCAACGACTGCTCCCGGGAGGGGAGCGTGCACGGCGATCCCGGCGGCCGCCAGTCCGAGCGCCAGACCGACCGCCTTGCCGGGTGACACGACCCTTGTTCCGGCGGCGGCGGCCGCCGCCGGAGCGATCAGAATCGCGGCGGGCAGGAGCAGGCGGGTCGGAAAGCGCACCAGGCCGAGCGTCACGGTCGCCCACACCTCCTGGCCCCAATCGAGGCCCGCCACGAGCGCCACGCCGATCAGTACCCAACCGGCAATGGCCATCCGCCGCACCGGCGGTCGCCTGTCCATGGCCGCCACGGCTCCGAGCACCAGCACCCAGAGGGCGAGGGTCGGGTGCACGACGAAACGGTCTTCGCCGACCGGGTCCGCCTCTCTTTCGAACGCCAACGACGGCCACTCCCTCGGCTTCAGTGCTCCCCCGGCCACCTCCTCGATCGCGGCGCCGGGACCGCGATCTCCGCCCGCGACCCAGGACGCGAAGGGCACCGCCTGCGTCGCCACGAGACCGGCCGCGATCGCGAGGCCGCCGAGGGTCCTGCGCCGCGGCGCCAGCATGATCGCGAGCGCCCAGCCGACGGCGGCGAGCTGCGGCTCGCCGCCGAGCCACGCCGCCGCACCGCACAACGCCACGGCCGGAAGAGCGCCGAGGTGCGCCGCCCCCCACAGCCACGGCAGCCAGGCCAGCGTGTCGAGGTTGTTCAGGACACCCGCGGATCCGGCCACCGGACCGGCAAGGGTGGCCGCCAGCCCGCCCGCGACGCCGAGGAAGTTTCGCGCGCCCAGGCGGCGCGCCAGCCAGCAGACGCCCGCGCCGAGCAGCGCGAGGTGAAGTCCGGCTTCGATCCCCAGCGCGTTCCCCGCCGGCATCACGGCCGCGAGCCACGCGGGTGGATACAGGATTCCCGTCTGAGGGTTGGCGAAAAACGGCTCTCCGCCGCCGGTGTCGGGACTCCACCACGGACTCCTCCCCTCCGTGAGCACTTCGGCGGCGCGCAGGCGAAGCGGCTCGAAGTACGTCGGGAGGTCGCGCGCATTCGGAGCGATTCCGGTCAGCGAGACAGCCGCGAGGAGCAGCCCGGGAAGCGCCGCCACGCCTTCGGGCCACGGCGTCCTCATGGCCGCGTGACCCCGATGGCCTGCCGCAGGCGTCTCAAGAGTCGTTCGTCCGGCCTGGCCAGGGCGATCTCGTAGTCGCTCACGAACCGGTCGGGACGCGCCGCGGCCAGCGCCTTCTCCGCGCCCTCGAACTCCCTGCGCGCTGCCGCCGGGTCCCCTCCGCTCAGCGCCAGATCGGCCAGTTCGAGGCGCGCCGAGACGAAGTTCGGCTCCAGCGCCGTCGCGGCGGAGAACGCCGCGCGCGCCCGGCCGGCGTCGCCAAGGACGAGGCTGGCCCGGCCTTCGCCGAACGCCGCCCAGGCGTCGAGCGGGTTCGTTCTCCTCGCGGTCTCGAACGCCTGCCGGGACGCGGCCGCCAGGCTCGGGTCGCCTCTCGCCTCCGCCCGTCGCAATGCCAGCCAGCCTGTCGCCCGCCAGGCCCGCCCGTAACGCGGGCGCAGCGCCGCCGCACGGCGCGAGAGCGCCTCCGCGTCCGCCAGTGCGTCGTCGTCGCCGCGGGCGGCGAGTGCGGCTTCGGCTCTGTCCACGAGTGCGGCCGAGTCGGCGAACGGACCTGCGGCGGGCCATGACAGCGCCGACGCCGTTCCCACGGCGACAAGCAGGGCCCCCGCGACGGCCGCGCCCGCCGGTGTGCGCGTCGTCTCGCCCTTCGGGCGGGCGAGGGCGGACGCCACCGCCGCGGTCGCCATCCAGGCCACGACCGGCGCCGCGAGCTGCGTGTTGACCGTCGAAGTCACGGCCAGTCCGGCCACGACTCCCCAACCGTCCCGCCGCACCCGGCGAACGACGCTCAACGCGAGGCATCCGGCCAGAGCGATCCCCGGCAGTCCCAGCGAGGCCACGAGCTGCAAGACATCGCTTTCGGCCAGAGCCGGTATCCGATGGAAGCGCGCGAACTCGCCCTCCCTGGGGAAGTTGTGCGCGAGCGCCGCGTCGGAAAACCCGCCCGGGCCGCAGCCCCAGGGGAACTCCCCCAGAGCCGTGCGCGCCGCCACGCCCCACAGCTTGACGCGATCGAGCCTGACCGGATCGACCTCGAGGACCAGCCAGGCTCCCGCTCCGGCGGCTCCCGCCAGCAGCAACACGGCCGCGGCCCGGCGGGCAGTCCTCGACGCGCCGGTCAGCGCCCACGCAGCCGCCACCGCCACGACGCCCAGGAGTGCGCCGCGCGACTGGGAAGCGCCGATCCCACCGAGGATCAACGCGCCGCACCCGAGTTGGACCGCGCGCCCCATCCTGAGGCCCGGCAGCAGCGCCAGGGCCAGGACTCCCAGCGTCGCCGCCGGATTCGGATTGCCGAACGGTCCTTCCGGACGCTCGCCGCGCGCCGCGGCTTCGACGGCGAGCCAGAGCGTGCACATGATCCCGGACGCGACGGCTGCCGCCCGCGCCCAGGCCGCGCCACGCAGGCCGCGGGAGGCGACGGCCACGCACAGCGCGAC
>JBFMCD010000043.1:0-18004 GCA_040754885.1 Acidobacteriota bacterium | reverse complement strand
AGCCGGCAGCGGACCTCTCGCTGCGTTACGCTTCGCTCGCTCGCTCCTCACGGACGAGGAGTACGCTGCGTCGCGGCTTGGCTCGCGCGCCTTGCGATAGGCCCACTGGCGGCTGCGCCACGCCGCGGTTCCTCTCCGACGGATGTCGAATCGGTTTCACTCCTGGATGGTGCCGTGGAGCGTGAGCGTGCCGCCGCCGGGGCAGGCGAGGTCGTCGATTTCGATGATGACGTGAGTTCCGATGGACGTCATCTGCGCCCGGGCATAGGAGTAGATGGCGAGCTGGTCGATCAGGGCGACGAAGCGCGAGGAACCGTCCCACCACCCCCTGGCCGCCGCCGGAAGCCCGTACTCCCCGGTCGAGTAGCGGACGACGCCGTCGAGGCCGACCCGCAGAACCACGTCCTCTTCGCCGCTGATGGCCAGCGTCGCTTCCGGGCCGCCCGGGAAGGAGAGAGAAAACCAGCGAATCTCCAGAGGGTTTGCTTCCATGGCGAATCGCTTGCCCGAGATCGTCTGCGCGAGAGAGGGGAGCGGGGGGACTGGAGCCGGCTGCCCGTCGTTGGGAACCGCAGCCGCGGCGACCTGGGCGGCGAGCGCCGAGACCCCTGCCGGATTGGGCGGGAGCGGCGACGCGGAGGCGATGGCCGGTCTGATGAAGTTGTTGTAGAGCGGATAGGCGAGGGCGACGGGGTTGCTGCAACCGGCGTACGGCGTGCCGCCGCCGGCAACCACGACGAGTACGAGATCGTCGTCGGGGTGGTACTCGACGGTCTGTCCCCCCGAGCCGCCGGCCTCGCGGTAGTTGTCCTCGATGACCCAGTGAAAGCCGATCGACGTCTCTGGCGGCCAGCCTGCCGGGTAGGGCCCCGGCGCCGGGCTGGTCGCCCGCTCGACCCACTCGGCGGACACCACGCGCCGTCCCTGCCATACGCCGCCGTCGAGATAGAGCTGGCCGAGCTTGGTGAGGTCGAGAGGGCGGAACTGCTGTCCGCCGGCGCCGTTGTTGACTCCCTGTGGGTCGGCGTCCCACACGACGTCGGTGATGTCCAGTGGCGCGAACAAGTGGGCGCGCGCGAAGTCGAGCGGCGACATCCCGGTCGCCTGGGCCAGGACGCCGGCCGCCAGGTGCAGGTTGGCGTTGGAGTAGTACCAGGTGCCGCCGGGCGGCTCGGCCATCGGCCGGTCGAGCACGAACTGCACCCAGTCCGGGCTGGCGTACATGGCGGCGCTCTCGGCGTTGTGGCTGCCGTCGTCGCCGTGGTAGATACCCGAACGCTGGGCGAGGAGGTGGGCGATCGTCATTGCTTCCTTGCGCGCGTCGCGGTTGGCGATCTCGCGTCCGGGGAAGAAGCTCAGCACCGGCTCGTCGGCGCTGGCGATGAAGCCCTTGTCGATGGCGATCCCGATCAGGGTGCCGGTGATCATCTTGCCGACCGAGGCGATGTCGTGGCGCAACCCTGGGGCGAACGGATAGAGCGCGACGTCGAGCACGCGGCGGCCGTGGCGAACGACGATCACCTGGTGCGGCCGGTAGTCGAGGCGGTGCGCGGTGAGGTACGCGACGGCCTCGGCAAGGCGGTAGGAGTCCATCCCTTGCTCTTCCGGCGTGGACATCGGCAGCGCTTCGCGGACGAGGCGGCGCCGGACCCTCTGCGAAGCCGAGCCGTGGGCGTTCTCGATGGCCGGCGCATGCGCGGCCGCGACGGCGGCGGCGAACAGGAGGACGCGTCCGAACTGCCTCACGTGCCACCTCCCCTCACAGTTGGGCGCCCGCGGAGCGAGCGCTGCTTCGCAAGGTGTCCGCGAAGTCGTCGGGCAGGGGACCAAACAGCTCGGCCCTCTTCGCCCGCCGCCTCGACCGGGGCGTGCCGGCCTCGGGTCACCTCTCCATCCGTTCTCGTCCTGGATTCTGCACGTGCCTGATTACGGCCCGATCCACCAGCACCCTTGCGGAAGTCGTGCCTCGTCCAGGTCGCGGCCGATTCGGATCGACCCTCCCCACTCACAGCGTCCAGCGGATGCCGAGCGAGGGGATGATCGAGACCCACGCCTCCTGGTCGTGCCCCACGACCAGGGAACCGTCCGGAGTGGAGGTGAGCCAGAACGACTCGGGACGCGCCAGGTTCTCGCGATTGAGGAGGTTCATGACCTCGAAGTAGACGGAGAACGAGCCGCGGCGCAGCCGGAAATCCCGGCTGGCTCGGGCGTCGAGCCGCAAGTAGTCGTCGAGCCGTTCGCGGTTGCGCGGCCCGGAGTAGATCCGGACCGCGGGTTTGCCGTCCGGGCCGGTGACCCACTCGGCCAGGATCGCGGTGGTCGGCCAGCCCGAGTGGTAGACGCCGCCGAGGTTGAAGTTCCACCTGGCGCTCGGGCGGAAGTTGACGTCGAAGCTCACGGTGTGGCGCTGGTCCCAGTTGCGCGGGACCCACTCGCCGTCGATGTCGTCCTCGGCCCGCGCCCACGCGTAGCTCCCCCACCAGCTCCAGCGCCGCCCGCGGTCGTGGCGGAGCGCGATCTCGACTCCCTGGGCGCGCGCCCGCTCGGGCGCGACGAGGACGCGATCGGCCTCCAGCTCGGGCAGGATCTCGATGGGGTTGAGGAGATTCTCCCAGCGCGGCATGACGTCGGTGAACAGCTTCTGGTACACCTCGACGCGCAGCGACAGGTCGCGCGACAGGGCGTGGTCGAAGGCGAGCAGGCGGTGCTCGGCCCGCTGGGCCGGGAAGAACGTGGTGACACCGTCGCTCACCTGCAGCTCGTTGATGTGCTGCGCCTGGTGGTACAGCCCCCAGGAGGCGCGCAGGTTCGTCCTGTCGTCGAGTTCCCACAGCACGCTCAGCCGCGGGCTGACCTGGTCGTCCTCGAGATAGGTCTGGCGGTCCCAGCGCAGGCCGGCCTCGACCACGAGGTCGTCGAGGAGCCGGAACCTGTCGGTCGCGTAGAGGCCGTAGGTGTCCCCTTCGGGGACGAGCACGAAGTCGCGCTCGGTGACCTGGATCTCGCCGCCGCTCATGATCGGATCGCGGACCATCCCGTAGCCGGCGTAGTCGTAGGTGGACTTCACGCGCCGCACGTCGAAACCCCAGGCCAGGGCGTGGCGCTCGGAGATGGAGAGGCTCCAGTCCTGCCGCAGGGCGAGGACCTCGAAGTCGCGCTGGTCGTCGACGGTCCCGGCCTGGTAGGAGTAGTCGATGAAGCCGCTCCGCTCCCGTTCGGTCCGGCCTGCGGACAGAATCGTGTCCGAGTAGAGGTTGGGGGACCACGCCGTCTTCCACCCCAGCCACGCGTAACCGATCTTCACGTCGGTGTCGAGCACTTCCTCGACGTGGCCGTTCTCCTCGACGTAGTGAGCCTTGTCCTGGGCGAGCAGCATGCTGGCGGAGAGCACCGTGTCGTTGCCCAGGTGATAGGTGATCTTGCCGAACAGGTCGAAGAAGTCCGGCTCGAGCCCGTTGTCGGGGTCGACCCACTCGATCACCTGCTCGAGGTCGGTTCGTCGGGCGGCGACGACCCACTGTGCCCGGCCCCGGGCGAACTGGCCCTCGCTGAGCAGACTGATGTTGGTCGTGCTGATGGCGAACGACAGGCGGTCCGTCGCCGGACTGGACGAGCGAACGTCGACCACACCGCTCATGCGGTTGCCGTACTGGGCCGGGAACCCGCCGCTGAGCAGCTCCAGCCCGTCGATCGCCTCGGCGTCGATGATGCTCGTCAGGCTGAACAGCTCCTTGAGGTGGAATCCCTCGTAGATCTCGACGCCGTCGAGCAGGACCAACGACTCGTCCCCGACGCCTCCCCGGACGTTCATGGTGGCGGAGACATCCTCGCCGGTGATGCCCGGAATCCAGCGTGCGGCGCGGAACACGTCATCGGCGAGGTGCGGCATACGCTCGACCTCCTCGCGGCTCAACGACGCGCGCACGTCCGGCGCCGCCTGGTACAGGGTGTACCGGCTCGGTTCGACCACGACGTCGCCGGCGAAACTGGCCGGCGTCTCGAGGCCGAACGAGACCTCGACCCGCCCCCCCCCGGCCGGCACCTCGACCTCCCGTTCCTTCTCGCGGTAGCCCTCGAAGCGCGCCACCAGCCGATACGTTCCGGGCGCGAGGCCGGAGATGACGAATCGCCCCTCCGGGTCGGTGCGCACCGCAGTCGCGGCGCCGGCCACGGAGACCTCCGCGTCCGGCAGAGGCGTGTCGAATCTGGCGATCCTGACGGTGCCCGTGACGGTCGAGGCGGGCTCCCCGCCCAGGGCGTCCGCGGGGCACGCGATCGCCGCCACCAACGTGAACGCGATCAGGGCGATGCCGGCGCCGGCCACGAGGCCGGGCGAAGGGCGGGGCAGGCGCCGTCGAGTGTGAACGGGCGATGTGGTCATTGCGGTGGCCTCCCGTGGCGCCGGTCAGCGGTGATGAACATCTCCGCAACCTGCCGACAGTTGAGACGTCCGGTCGCCGGACGATCCTTCGCCATCGCTCGCAACGCGGGATGCCGAAGGATCGAACGCGTTGAGGACGTCCAAATCGTGAGGGTCGTCCGGTCAGTCGGCGGCCCGGGAGGACGAGAGGTGGCCTGCCGCGAAACGCCGGGCGGAGTGGCCGGCAGTCGGGCCGGTCCTCCGGCCGAACTTCATGCCGGGGCGGGCGTATTACCTACGGGAACCGCCTTCGTGATCCACACCACGTGGCAGGCTGGGAAGGGCGAGGTCGAGGATCGACTCGCCCTGGATCGACGCCTGGCCGGGAGGATGCTGGCCGGCGACGAGCGCGCGTTCGACGAGTTCTTCATGGCGTCC
The DNA here is from genome assembly GCA_040754885.1 of Acidobacteriota bacterium. Classification (GTDB taxonomy): domain Bacteria; phylum Acidobacteriota; class Thermoanaerobaculia; order Thermoanaerobaculales; family Thermoanaerobaculaceae; genus JBFMCD01. The sequence continues at coordinate 13,206 of JBFMCD010000043.1, read as the reverse complement.
TTCCGGCCGCTCTATCGGTTCGCACTGCGGAGGGTTGGGGGCGATGAGGACGTCGCCGAGGACGTGGCGCAGCGGACCCTGTGCGCGGCGATCGACAACCTCGCCGCGTGGCGCGGCGAGGCACTTTTGCTGACCTGGCTGTGCGCGATCTGCCGGCGCGAGCTGGCCAACCACTTTCGCCGCGAGCACCGTCACGGCGTCACGGTCGAACTGGTCGAGGATCTCCCCGAGGTGCGCGCCGCGCTGGAGTCGGCCCTTGGTGAAACGGACGATCCGGAGCGTCTCACCTTGCGCCAGGAGCTGATCGCGCTGGTCCACGTCGCACTCGACCACCTGCCGCCGAGCTACGCGCAACTTCTGGAGTGGAAGTACCTCGATGAGGTGTCGGTCAAGGAGATGGCGGATCGCACCGGCTCGACGGCGAAGGCCACCGAGTCCATGCTGACCCGCGCGCGCATCATCTACCGCGAGGTGCTCAGGGCGTTGCTCGCCGGCCAGCCGGCGACCGCTCGCGGAGGGACAGGCCATGGCCGAGCGTGACGAGCCGCGGACAGCGGGCCGGCCCGACCCGGAGCTGGAACTGCTGCGCCTGGCCGGACCGCGCCCCGCCGTCCCGGGAGGCCGGGAAGCGCGGGTGCGGGAGGCGGTCAGGGCGCACTGGCGCGGGACGGTGGACGGACGTCGTCGCCGGCGCCGGGTGTGGATCGCGGCGACGCTGGCCGCGGCGGCGCTCGTCGCCGTCGGAGTTCTCCTGCCGCACCTGCGCCATGCGCCGCCGCTGCCCGTGGGCATCGTCGAGGTGGTGGCCGGACAGGCGCTGGTCGACACGGGCAGAGGGAGCGTCGGTGCCGCGGCAGGGCTGGAGCTGGTCGCACGAGCGATCGTGGACACGGGCGAGGGTGGGCGGGTCGCGTTGCGGCTCGGCGCCGCGTCGGTCAGGCTCGACGAGTCCACGAGGGTGGTGGTGGTGTCGGGTACCCGCATCGCGCTCGAACAGGGCGGGGTCTACATCGATGCCGACGGACCGTCGCATCGGCCCATGCTCACAGTCGCTACTGCGATCGCCGACGTCGTCGAGGTCGGCACTCAATTCGAGGTCCGGATGGTCGGCGAGCGCGTGCGGGTCCGCGTCCGCGAGGGAGCCGCCGAAGTGCGCCGCGGTGGGCCGCTGCGCGCGGTGAGCGCCGGCGAGGAGGTTTCCCTGGGCCGGGACGGCCGGCTGCGGGTGGGTCGGATCGCGAGCGACGACCCGGCCTGGAACTGGGTGCTCGCCGTCGCTCCGCCGTTCCGCCTGGAAGGAAGCACGGCCGCGTCGTTCCTGCGCTGGGCCGCACGGGAGAGCGGCCATACCCTGCGCTTCGCCGACCGGGAGGTGGCTGCCGCGGCGGAGTCGATAGTTCTGCACGGCGACGCCACTGGCGTACCCCCCGACCAGGCGCCGGCGGCCATTCTCCCGACCTGCGGACTCGTCCATCGGTTGGAGGACAGGACCCTTGTCGTCGGCCGGCCGGCTAACTGATGGGTGTGAATCGGCCGGTCGGTGGGTTGCTGGTGGCGCTGCTCCTGGTTTCGTCGGCGGCGAGTGGAAGCGGGGACGGCTCCGAGGCGCTCACCGGCACGAGCCTGGTGCAGGCGCTCGAACGACTGCGCGCCACCGGCCTCAACCTGATCTACTCGTCGGAACTGGTTCGCGACACGATGCGAGTGGCACGGGAGCCTGCCGGCGAGACGCCCCGCGAGGTCCTCGAATCGCTGCTCGGGCCGCACGGTCTGGCCGCCGTTGACGGTCCCGGAGGGGCACTGCTGGTGGTGGCGGCCGCCGCCGCGGCACCGGGTGCCATCCGCGGAGTCATCCGCGCCAGGGACACGGGCGAGCCGTTTCCCGGGGTCGAGGTCTCGCTGGAAGGAGGCGGCGACCCGAGCTGGAGCGAGCGCGACGGGAGCTTCGTCCTCGCCGGGCTCGCGCCCGGCAGTTACACGATCGTGGCGCGCGCCCCGGGATACCTGGAAACGGTCCGCGCGGGGGTTGTCGTGAAGGGCGGGGACACCGCCGTCGTGCTCTTCGAGTTGGAGCCGTCTCCCCGTTTCCTCGACGATGTGGTCGTGACCCCGAGCCAGTACTCGTTCTTGCACCGCGAGCCCGGACCACGGCAGTTCCTCGATCGCGAGGAGGTGCAGCGCATGCCGCACCTGGGAAACGACCTGTTCCGCGTGGCGCATCGTCTGCCCGGTATCGCCGCCGGCGACATCTCCGCTCTGTTCGGTGTCCGGGGCGGCGCTCCCGACGAGGTTCAGGTCGTGCTCGACGGCATGGAGATCCACGACCCCTACCACCTGCGGCAGTTCTACAAGGTGCTGAGCATCATCGACTCGGAAGTGATCGGTGGCGTCGACCTGCTCACGGGAGGGTTCCCGATCGAGCACGGCGACCGGATGAGTGGCGTGGTCGACCTGAGCACGATGGTGCCCGCCGGTCGCGCGTTCACGCTCGGCGTCACCGGCCTCAACGCCAGGGCCCTGGCCGAGGGAACGTCGGCCGATGGCGGCTCGTGGCTGGTGTCGGCGCGCGTCGGGTACCTCGACTGGCTGTTCCGCTGGCTGGAGGCCATAGACGAGGAACCGGACCTCCAGGGCCTGCCGAAGTACTGGGACGGCTACGCGGTGCTGCGCCGCCCGCTGGGAGACGAGGCGTTCCTCTCGGCCCACCTGCTCGTCGCGGACGACGACGTCGAGTCGCATGACCTCGCCGAGGGCGAGGAGGCCGTCGGCGCCGACACCGGTATCTACGGGTGGGTGAGTCTGGTCAACCAGCTCGGCGACGGACTGACGGCGCGGACGATCCTCTCGGCGACGCAGGTGACGCGCGAGGTAAGCGGGTCCTCCGACCCGGGACCGCTGAACTACGTGGACGTGCGGGACAACCGCGAGTTCAGGATCTTCGGTCTCAAACAGGCGTGGGAGTGGGAGCCACGGCGCAGCCACCTTCTCCGGTTCGGTTTCGATGTCCGTCACGCCGAGGCCGACTACGACTACCGGGGCACCTTCGTCACCCGCGACCCCCTGTTCACGGCCAGCGGCCCGCCCTGGGTCGTGGCGCGCGACATCGAGGCGCGACCTGTCGGCTGGCAGGCGTCTCTGTACACCGCCGGCCGATTCCGCGTGGCTCCCGGCGTCACCGCCGAACTCGGCGTGCGCTGGGACAGGCAGACGTGGACGCCGGGGGAAGACCAGCTCAGCCCTCGGTTCAACGTGGTGTGGGACACGAGCCGGTTCGGCACGCTACGCGCGGCGTGGGGCCGATTCGCCCAGCCGCAGGCGATCTACGAGTTGCAAGTCGAGGACGGCATCGACACCTTCCACCCGGCGCAGTCGACCGAGCAGGCGGTCGTGGCGTGGGAGTGGTCGTCCGGCGACGACCTGACGCTTCGCATCGAGGCGTACCGGAAGACCGGGTCCGACCTGCGTCCCCACTTCGAAAACCTGTTCAGAACCTACGACCTCTTCCCGGAGGGCGAACCCGACCGCGTCGAGGTCGCCCCTGACCGTGCCGAGGCCCGGGGCGTCGAAATCGTGCTCAAGGGCGCGCCGTCGCAGCGCTGGGCCTGGTGGGCGGGGTGTGCGCTGTCCGCGGTCGAGGACCGGATCGCCGGCGAGTGGGTGCCGCGAAGCTGGGACCAGCGCGCCGCGGCGTCGGCGACCCTGGCGTGGCTTCCCGGCCGCAATTGGAGACTCAGCGTCGCCGGCCTCTTCCACTCGGGCTGGCCAGCGACCGAGAGCTCGGCCACCCTCGTCCGGACTCCCGAGGGTACGTGGGAGGTCGTGTCGGAGGTTGGTACGCGCAACGCTGCCCGGACCTCCTCGTACAGCCGCGTCGACCTGAGGGTGAGCAGGCTCGTGCCCCTGCGGCAGGGCAGCCTGAGCGTGTTCCTCGAGATCATGAACCTCCTCGATCACGACAACGTGAGGCTCGCCCAGTCGTACACCTTCACTCCAGAGGGTGACGGGACCCTCGGGTTGTCGACCGGTTCCGAGGGTTGGATCCCCTTCTTCCCGACGTTCGGGTTCACGTGGACGTTCTGAGCTCGAACCGGTCCGCTCTGGCGCGAGGTGTCCAGCTCCGGAGGACGAATCCCCGCTCTCCCCGTGACGCGCGGCCTACTGCGCGGTGCGCGGCCGTTGGTCCAAGGGGAGGATCATGATCTTCTGCCAGATCTTGCTGGCGAGCCCGGTGCACAGCGTCTCGAGTTCGTTCACCGCGTCCACCGCGACGGTGTCCGGGAAGCGCTGCGCGTACAGGTAACCGACCTTGGCGGTGAGGGAGAGCATCTCCGAGCAGTAGTCGAGATAGCGGCCCAGCTCGAAGGCGCTCAGTTCGCGCGTGGGCGAGTGCGCGGTCGGGATCCCCACCTCCTTCACCGCATGAGGGTCCTTGGTCAGCTGATGCATGTCGATGACGTGGGCGATCGAGCGCAGCGTGTTGATCGCGGCGATGACCCGCCGGCGCTTGGCGCGCGTCTCGATGGAGACGAGGAAGATCAGCGCCGCGCCGATCAGGGCGACGTCGTTGAGCGCCGCCTCGGAGATCTGCACGAGATCGCTGAGCGTCAGCCGCGTCATCGCGATCTCCATTCTCGAAACGGTGTAGGCGAGGACGACGAGGACGAGGAGCACGAACGAAGCGACACCGGCGCGGAGCAGCCAGTCGGGGCGGTCGATTCGCGCCACGACCTCGGCGGTCTGCGCGGTCGCCTCGTCGAGTCGGCGGGCGACCCGGCCGAGGCCCGAGCCGGGGAAGCGCTCCTCGATGCGCACGGCCAGGCGCGCGATGGTGTCCTTGATCTTCGTCTCGTCGAGATAGTCCTTGCGCACTTCCGCGTCCCGACCTTGCGGCACACGCTAGCAGGAACGGCGGCATGGAGCAAAGAGAGGGGAGAGGGGAGAGGGAAGAGCAAGAAGCAAGGAGCAAGAGCAAGAGCAAGAGGAAAGGCAAGAGCAGGGGCAAGAGCAAGCGGGAGGGCGGGTCTCTCCCCTCTCCCGTGGGTGGGTGGTGGCAGGCCCCCTTCTCCCCTGGTTCCGGACCCCGGGACCCCGGCATGCCGCCTCGCCGTCCGCTACACTCGCGGCCGGACTTCCGGAGTACTGCGAGGCGGCATGGAGACGAGCGAGGCGGGCACGCGGGGCGGCACCCGCGATCTGGCGCGGGTGCTCGGTTTCACCGACATCGTCGGGATCGTGGTCGGCAGCGTGATCGGTTCGGGGATCTTCATCGTGCCCGCCGCGATCGCGTACGCGGTCCGCTCGCCCGTCCTGGTGCTGGCGGTGTGGCTGGTCGGCGGCGCGCTGACGTTCTTCGGCGCGCTGTGCGTGGCGGAGCTCGGCGGGATGTTCCCCCAGGCGGGCGGCACCTACGTCTACCTGCGCGAGGCGTACGGGCCGCTGCTCGCCTTCCTGTTCGGCTGGACGCTGTTCCTGGTCATCGACTCGGGCGCCGCGGCGACGCTCGCCTCGGCGTTCGCGACCAAGTACCTGCCGCACTTCGTGACGCTCTCGCCGCTCGGCACCAAGCTGGTCACGGTGGCCTTCATCGTTGTGCTGACGGTGGTGAACGTCCTCGGCGTGCGCCACGGCGCGAACCTGCAGAACCTGCTGACCGGCATCAAGCTGGTGGCGGTGCTGGCGGTGGCCGGACTGATCTTCGCGTTCGCCGACGGGAGGCCGGAGAACTTCGTCGCGCCGCCGCCGGAGCCGCTGTCGCTCGACCTGGTGGGCGGATTCGGAGCGGCGCTGATCGCCTGCCTGTGGGCGTACAAGGGCTGGGAGGCGGCGTCGTACAGCACGGGCGAGTTGCGCGACCCGCAGCGCAACCTGTTTCGCGGGCTCCTCGCCGGCAGCGCCCTGGTGGCGCTGGCCTACGTCGCGACCAACCTGGCGTACCTCTGGGTGTTCCCGACCGAGACGATCGCCTCGTCGCAGCGGATCGCCGCCGACGCCCTGTCCGCGTCGATCGGACCTGTCGGCGCGTCGGTGATCGCGCTGCTGATCCTGCTGTCGATCTTCGGCGCGGCGAACAGCGTGGTGCTCACCGCACCGCGCGTCTACTACGCGATGGCCAACGACGGCGTGTTCTTCAAGGCCGCCGCGCGTGTCCACCCGCGGTTCCTGACGCCGCACGTGGCGATCGTGGTGATGGGCGTGTGGACGGCGGTGCTCGCGCTGAGCGGAACGTTCGAACAGCTGTTCGCCTACGTCGTGTTCGGCCAGTGGGTGTTCCTCGGGCTGACGGTCGGAGCGGTGCTGGTGCTGCGCAGGCGCCGCCCCGAGATGCCGCGTCCGGTGCGCGTGTGGGGATTCCCGGCGACGCCGATCGTCTTCCTCGCCGGGGTGGTGTACATCGCAGGCAGCGCGCTGGCGACCGGGTTCTGGAACGCGGTGGCCGGGCTGGGGCTGATCCTGCTCGGGGTGCCCGTCTACCTCGTCTGGCGCCGGCGGGCAGCGCGACCGCCGGCACCCGGAGCGTGACGACCCGCCACCGCCCCCAGGAATGGACCGTCAGCCGCGGCGGGCGATTTCGGGCAGGAGGCGTCCGCGTATGTCGTCGCGCACGGCGCGGAAGACCCTCATCCGCACCTCCTCGCTGCCCTCGGCGTCGGCGGGGTCGGGGAAGGAGACGTGGATCGCCTCGACCGGGTGCGGGAACACGGGGCAGGACTCGCGGGCCGAGTCGCAGACGGTGACGACCAGGTCCCATTCCTCGCCCACGTAGCGGTCCACGTGCTCGGGGACGGCGGAGGAGATGTCCACGCCGACTTCGGCCATCGCGCGGATCGCGAGGGGATGCACCGCGGTTGCCGGGCGGGTGCCGGCGGAGCGCGCCTCCCAGGAACCGGCGAGGCCGTGGTTGACCCACCCCTCGGCCATCTGCGAGCGGCACGAGTTCCCCGTGCACAGGAGCAGTACGCGTTTCGTTTTCCGCGTCTCGCTCACCCCACCCTCCGGCCGGACCGTCCCGGCGCTCTTGACAACTCGGGCTGACGATACCATATTTCGTGAGGTGACGAAATGAGCGTGACGCCCCTCGACCGACACGTAGGGATCTGCAAGGCGCTGGCGCACCCGGCGCGGGTGCGCGCGCTCGGACTGTTGCGCGGCGGCGAGCTGTGCGTCTGCCAGGTGATCGCGGTGCTGCAACTCGCCCCGTCGACGATCTCGGCGCACCTGGCGGAGCTGAAGCGCGCCGGTCTGGTCGAGGAGCGCAAGGCAGGGCGCTGGGTGTACTACCGGCTTCCCGACGGCGAGCCTGAGAAGGAGATCGTGAACCGCGTGCTCGCCGAGGTCGGCACAGACCCGCAACTGCGCGCCGACGCGAAGCTGCTCGCGGCGCTGCGCAAGGTCGATCTCGTGAAGCTGTGCCGCGTGGACTTCGACCTTTCGCGGCTCGGCGTCAGGCTGCCGGTTGTGGCGGCAGGGGAGCGCGCGCCGTGACCTCGGCGAAGCGCATGAACGTCTTCGAGCGCTACCTCACGCTGTGGGTCGGCCTGTGCATGGTCGCCGGCGTGCTGATCGGCAAGGTGTTCCCCGGCCTGACGGCCGCGGCGCGCGGGCTGGAGTTCTCTGAGGGGTCGCAGATCAACGTGCCGATCGCCGTGCTCATCTGGCTGATGATCTACCCGATGATGCTGAAGATCGACGTCTCGTCGATCCTCGGCGTCGGCCGCCGCCCGCGCGGCCTGCTCGTCACGCTGGTGGTCAACTGGCTGGTCAAGCCGTTCTCGATGGCCTTCTTCGGCTGGCTGTTCTTCAACCACCTGTTCCTTCCGCTGATCGGGCGGGAACTGGCCGGCCAGTACATTGCCGGCGTGATCATCCTCGCCGCCGCGCCGTGCACGGCGATGGTCTTCGTCTGGTCGTACCTGTCGGACGGCGACCCGGCGTACACGCTGGTGCAGGTGTCGGTCAACGACCTGATCATGCTCGTGGCGTTCGCCCCGATCGTGAAGCTCCTGGTGTCCGGCGCGACCGATCTCGAGGTGCCGTTCAGGGTGCTGCTCTACTCGGTGGGGATCTTCGTGGTGATCCCCCTGGCGGCCGGGTCGCTGAGCCGCGCGTGGCTGGTTCGCAGTCGCGGGGAGGCGTGGTTCAACGACCGGTTCGTCGCGTTCTTCCACCCGGTGACGGTGCTGGCGCTGCTCGCCACGCTGGTGTTCATCTTCGCCTTCCAGGCGGAGAACATCACGACCCGGTGGTTCCACGTCATCCTGATCGCGATCCCGATCCTCATCCAGGTGTACTTCAACTCGTCGCTGGCGTACGGCCTGATGAAGCTCCTCAAGGTGGAGTACGCGGTGGCGGCGCCGGGTGCGCTGATCGGCGCGTCGAACTTCTTCGAGCTGGCGGTGGCGACGGCGATCGCCCTGTACGGGGCGGGCTCGGGCGCCGCACTGGCGACCGTGGTGGGCGTGCTGGTCGAGGTTCCGGTGATGCTGTCGGTGTGCAAGGTGTGCCTGGCGACGCGCGGCTGGTTCGAGCACGCGGCGCCGTCCCGGCCGTAGACCGGGAAGGGAGACGACATGGCGGAACAGGACGTGAAGGCGGCGGTTCGGGAGCACTACGCGAAGATCGTGACGAACGGGACAGGGTGCTGCGGGCCGGCGCCGGCCGGCGGCGGCTGCTGCGGTGCCACGGCACCCGCGCAGGTCAGCCGGGTGATCGGCTACAGCGACGCGGAGATGGAGGCCGTGCCGGATGGCGCCAACCTCGGCCTGGGCTGCGGCAACCCCCTGGCGTTCGCGGCGCTCGAGGCCGGAGACGTGGTGGTGGACCTCGGTTCGGGAGCGGGATTCGACTGCTTCCTCGCCGCGCAGCGGGTCGGTCCCGAGGGCCGGGTGATCGGCGTGGACATGACGCACGAGATGCTCGCCGCGGCGCGCGCCAACGCCGCCCGTCACGGCTACACCAACGTGGAATTCCGCCTCGGCGAGATCGAGAGCCTGCCGGTGGCGGACAACGGCGCCGACATGGTGATCTCGAACTGCGTGATCAACCTCTCGACCGACAAGCCGCGCGTCTTCCGCGAGGCGCTGCGCGTGCTCAGGCCGGGCGGGCTGTTGATGGTCTCGGACCTGGTGCTGGCGCGGCCGCTGCCGGCCAGCGTTGCGAGGTCGGTCGAGGCGTACGCGGGGTGCATCGCCGGGGCAATGCTCAAGGACGACTACCTGGCGGCGATTCGCGGCGCCGGGTTCGCCGACGTCGAGGTGCTCGCCGAGTCCACGTATCCGATCGGGCTGTCGAATCCGGACGCCAGCGAACTGGCGGTGCTCGGCGACGCCGCGATCCCGCCGGAGGACCTGCAGGCGGCTGCCGATGCTGTGATCAGCGTCAAGGTGCGGGCGGTCAAGCGGAACTGAGCGCGGCAGTGCTCAGACGAGGTGGAAGACGCCGCGCAGCGTTTCGTAGACGCCGGCGAGGATGAACACCACGCCGGTCGCCGGGCGCGCCCACCGCTCGATGCGGCGCAGCCGTTCGTAGGCGGTGCCCAGCCCGGCCCTGCCTGCGGCGAGCAGCACCGCGAAGCCGAGCACGGGGATGGCGGTGCCGACCCCGTACAGCGCCGGCAGCATCACGGGCGAGCCGTGACTGGTCGCGATCGGCACCAGGGAGCCGAAGAACAGCGCGGCCGAGACGGGGCAGAACGCCAGGGCGAAGGCGGCGCCCAGCGGCACCGCGCCCCACACCCCGGCGGCAGCGAGCCGCTCGATCTTCGCGTTCACGCCGCCGCCGAACGAGGGCAGCGGGATGACGCCGAGCAGCGCCACGCCGACGACGATCAGCACCGGGCCGAGCGCCCTGGCGGCGACCTTCTGCAGCGTCGCGGACACCTCGACAATCGAGAGCAGCGCGGCGATGACGAGGGCGGCGAGCGTCACGTAGGCGAGGGTTCGGCCCAAGGTGTAGAGCACACCGGAGAGCAGCGCCCTGCGCGGACTGCCGACGTGGCGGCCGACGAACGACAGCGCGGCGATGTTGGTCGCCAGCGGGCATGGGCTGATCGAGGTCAGCACCCCCAGCCACAGCGCCCCGCCCGCGACCGCGAGCGCCTCGGTCACGAAGCCGGTCCGAGGTAGGCGCGCACGCCGGTCACGACGTAGTCGGTGTACGCCGCCTTGTCGCGGACGAGCGTCCAGATGCGGTCGAGGTTGGTCCAGCGAAGGACCGTGCCGTCCGCCTCCTCGGTCACGACCAGTGCCTTGGTGACGAGGGAGTAGTCCTTGATGAAGTGCTGGTTCTCGGGGCGGTCGGTGTTGACAGCCTTGAACGCGAGCCGGCCGGAGGCCAGTTCGGCGGCGAAGGCGGCGGTGATCGCCTCGCGGGCGTACGCCTCGAGCTTCTTGCACGTCGCGCAGCGGAGATCGCCGTGGAAGTAGGTGACGACGATGCGCCGATCCGCGGCAGAGGCCGCGGGTACGTCGGCCGGCGCCGGAGCGGGCTGGGCGAGAGCGGCGGCGGCGAAGGCGAGGAGCGCAAGGACAAGAGCGGGTCGGTTGGGCATGGCGACGATCTCCTTCATGCGATGAGGGTCTTGATCTCGTCGACGCTCGGGACGCGGCCGGCCACCTTGACCTGGCCGTCCACGGCGAGCGCGGGCGTCATCATGACACCGAACGAGACGATCCGGGTGATGTCGGTGATCTTCTCGATCTCGAACTCAAGGCCGAGCTGGGCGGCCGCCTCCTTGGTGGCCTCGGCGAGCTTCTGGCACTTGGGGCAACCGGTTCCGAGGATTTGCAGTGTCTTCACGGTCTTTCCCTCTCTTTCAGCCTGCCAGGGCGCCGAAGACCAGTCCCGCGGCCGTGGACAGCACGACGACGAGCGCGGTGTACACCGCCGTCTTCCTCCAACCCATGATCCCGGCGAGCACGAGCACGCTCGGGAGCGACAGCGCGGGGCCGGCGAGGAGCAGCGTGAGCGCCGGGCCCTGGCCCATCCCCGAACCGAGCAGCCCCTGGAGGATGGGCACCTCGGTGAGCGTGGCGAAGTACATGAACGCGCCGAACACGGCGGCGAACAGGTTCGCGCCGAACGAGTTGCCGCCGACGAGCGAACTCACCCAGGCGCTCGGGATCAGGCCCTCGTGGCCGGGCCGGCCGAGGAGCAGTCCGGCGACCAGTACGCCCGCGGCGAGCAGCGGCAGGATCTGCTTGGCGAAGCCCCAGGAGGAGGCGAACCACGCCCCCAGCTCGCCGCCATCGCGGCTGGTCACGATCGACAGGCCGACGACGGCGACCACGAACGGCGCCTCGGGGTGGCCGGGCAGCGCCAGCGCGAGCGCGATCGTGGGGACCGCGATCGCCGCCGCCTTGCCAGGTGCGAGGGAGAACCAGCGCACGAGGATCGCGCCGAGGGCGATCGCCGAGATGCCGGTGATCGTCCACTTGTGGGCGAAGATCTGCCACCACACGCCTGCCTCCGACTGCGGCCGCCCCCAGTTGGCGAAGACCAGGATCGCCACCATCGAAGCGAAGAACAGCGCCGTCTGCCACAACGGGCGGGTCGCGGCGGGTTCTGGCGTGGCCGCCTGCGCGGCGACCTTTTCGTCCTCCTCCCGGCGGTAGATGACGTGCATCAGCAGGCCGATCAGGATCGAGAACGCCACCGCGCCGACCGTCCGCCCGACGCCGAGTTCGAGACCGAGGATGCGCGCGGTGAGGACGATGGCGAGCACGTTGATCGCCGGGCCCGAGTAGAGAAACGCCGATGCCGGCCCGAGTCCCGCACCCATCCGCCAGATGCCGGCGAACAGCGGCAGCACGGTGCACGAGCACACGGCGAGGACCGTCCCGGACACCGAAGCGACGCCGTAGGCCAGCGTCTTGTCGGCGCGGGCGCCCAGGTAGCGCATCACGGAGGCCTGACTGACGAACACCGAGATCGCCCCGGCGATGAAGAACGCCGGGATCAGACAGAGCAGGACATGCTCGCGCGCGTACCAGCGAGCGAGTTCGAGCGACTCGACGATGGCGCCGTGCAGGCGGGGCGAACTCGCGGGCAGGTAGAACACTCCGGCGAACACTGCGGCGATGACCGCCAGCGGCTTCCACTCGATCTTCCAGTCGACCAGCGCGTTGCTGCTCATGTCGTTCTGGTCGGATATTTGGCGCAATCGCCAATAGAGGGAGAAAAAAAACTCACCGGCTCACCAGGGTTGGAAGCACCTCATCGATGGGAGGGGTGGCGAGTCCCGCGGTCGCGGTCGAGCGCGAGAGGACGGCGTCGATGCAGCCGAAGGAGTTGATCACGCACGGAACCCGGAGCCTGTAGAACACCTGCGCGCCGCGCTTGTCGTCGTCGACGAGGCCGGCGGCCTTGAGCAGCGCCAAGTGCTTCGAGACCGTGGAGATGTCGGCGCCGACCATGGCGGTCAACTCGCACACGCAGCGCTCGCCGCGCGACAACTCCTCGACGATGAACAGGCGCGTCGGGTGGCCGAGCGCCTTGAACACCGCGGAACGCGCCTTGAGGCCGCCGATCGCGCGTTGGAAGGAGGCCGATCCGCTCATGACTTGGCGAGTATGCCAAGTCACCAAGGTCGTGTCAAGCACCTTCGGTGCCTTTCCTCCGAGGGAGGGACTGGACGCTGGAGAGAATGACGGCGCATGACGTTGTGAATTCGGGGGTGGCCGGGCGGACGCTCGCGCCCGGCACAGGGCAAGATTCTCACTGGCAATACTTTTCGTGTATACTACGGGCCTCAGCCGGACATTCGCGCCACCGGGCGCCCCATCGGCCTCGCCTCCGTACCGGCCTTCCGCGAGCAGCGGCGAGAGATCCAGCCGGAAGTGACCAGGGTCCGTTCCGGGACCCGAATGGAGGATTCATGTCGTACAAGCTCTACGTTGGCGGCCTTTCACCCTCGACGACGGCGGACGATCTGCGCGAGCGGTTCGCGCCGCACGGCACGGTGGTCTCGGCATCCGTGGTCGTGGAGCGCGACTCCGCCCGTTCGCGCGGCTTCGGCTTCGTTCAGATGGCGAGCGAGGACGAGGCGAAGGTGGCGATCCAGGCGCTGGACAAGACCTCGGTCGACGGCCTGACCCTGATCGTCAACCCGGCGCGCTCGAGAACCGAAAAGGCCGGTGCACCCTCTCCCGAGGCGCCGCAGGCCTGATCACGCCTCACCTGAACCGGCCGCCCCGCCCAAACGGTCCGGGC
>JBFMCD010000042.1:0-81617 GCA_040754885.1 Acidobacteriota bacterium | reverse complement strand
GAGCGCGAGCGCGGCCGCCAGCCCCGGGCGCCACGCGACCGACGAGCGGGTGCACGCGGCCGCCGCAGCGCCCCAGGACGCGAGGAGAAGAAGCGCCGGCAGCGCCATGCGGCGCATCGTCGGGTCGGCGAGCATGGTCATGGCGAGGGCGGCAGGGAGGAGCAGGGCCTCGGCGCCGCGCCGTCTCCAGCCGCCGGGCCCGATCAGTCCGCTCGGCACGAACGCGCACATCACGGCGGCGCTTGCCCACCACGCCTCGACGGCGGGCAGAGCGCCGATCACGGCCAGCGCCGCCGCCAGGACCGCGAACGCGGCCGAAGGGATAACCGCCTGAAGCCGCGCGCCCGTCACGCCGCCGAGTATACGTGCGGCGGTGCGCCACCCGTTGCTCGCGCGTGGCCGGGCAATACGCGGCCCCCCGGTCACCTCCGCCGTTCCGCTGTCCCCTGTCCTGCAAGGTGACTACAATGCCGGTCCCGGAGGTTCGCATGCTGTCCCGAGATCTGTGGCGTTCCCACCCCGAGCGCGTCCGCGCGTCGCTCGAATCCCGTGCCAGCGACGCACCGCTCGACGCGCTGCTCGCCGCCGACGCCCGCTGGCGAGAGGCGCAGGCTCGGCTCGAGGCGCTCAAGGCGGAGCGGAACCGCGGCTCCAAGGAGGTCGGCGCGCTGTTCAAGGCCGGGCGGCGCGACGAGGCAGAGGAGCTCAAGACGCGCATGGCCGAGGTCGGCGCGCAGATCGCCGTGCTGGAGTCCGAAGCGGAGACGTTCGGCGCGGAGGTCTGCGGCATTGAGCTGGCGATCCCGAACCTCCCTCACGAGTCGGTGCCGCTGGGCGCCGACGAGGCCGCCAATCGCACCGAGCGCACCTGGGGAGAGCCGCCTCGCTTCGACTTCGAGCCCATCGCGCACTGGGACCTCGGCCCGCAGCTGGGCATCATCGACTTCGAGCGCGCCGGCCGCGTGGCGGGCGCCCGCTTCGCCGTACTGTGGGGCGCGGGCGCGGCGCTCGAGCGCGCGCTCGTCGCGTTCATGATCGACCGGCACCTCCGGCGCGGCTACCGCGAAGTGTATGTGCCGTTCCTGGTCAACCGCGACGCGCTGCTCGGCACCGGGCAGCTTCCCAAGTTCGAAGCCGACCTGTTCCACGTCGAGGGCACCGATCTCTATCTCGTGCCGACCGCCGAGGTGCCGGTCACCAACCTTCACCGCGGCGAGATCCTCGAGGAGGCGAGCCTGCCGCGCCGCTACTGCGCGTACACGCCGTGCTTCCGTGCCGAGGCCGGCTCCTACGGCCGGGACGTGCGCGGCTTGATCCGGCAGCACCAGTTCGACAAGGTCGAACTGGTCCACCTGTCGGTGCCGGAGCGCAGCTACGACGAACTGGCGATGCTGACCGCTTCGGCGGAGTCGATCCTCCAAGGTCTCGGTCTGCCGTACCGGGTGGTGACGCTCTCCACCGGGGACATGGGGTTCTCGGCGGCCAAGACCCACGATCTGGAGGTGTGGCTGCCCGGCCAGGGGTGCTACCGGGAGATCTCCTCCTGCTCAAACTGCGAGGAGTTCCAGGCGCGGCGCGCCGACCTCAAGTTCCGCCCGGCGGGCGGCGGCAAGGCCCGCTACCTACACACCCTCAACGGTTCGGGGTTGGCGATTGGCCGGACGTTGATCGCCATCCTCGAGAACATGCAGAACGCGGACGGCACCGTGACCGTCCCCGAGGCGTTGCGCCCGCATCTCGGTGGCGCCGAGCGACTCGGACCGGAGCGCTGACGACGATGTTCGGTTCGCTGCTCCTCGCCGCCGCTGCAACCCTGCCGCTCGGTGCCTGGCCGGAGGCATCGGGCCCGTTCGCCGCGCTGGTCGAAGACGTCGAGTTCTACCTCGTCGAGCCCGAGGACGACTTCCACGTCCTCGCGGTGCAGCCGCTGCAGCCGCCCATCGCCGCCAAGGACATGCAGGCCGTCACGCGGCTGGCGCGCCTTGCCGTGCGGCTCGGAGCCGACGCCGTCGTGCTGCTCGGCGAGATGCCGGAAGCGTCGATCCCGGACGATGTCGAAACGCCGCTGCCGACGACCGGACGCTACTCGGTGGCGGTGTTCGTCGTCTTCGACGATTCCGGTGACAGCTCCGGGGAGAGACCGGTGCCGACCGTGTCCGGTCGTTCGGCCCCAGGCCGTGCTCCGGCGGCACTCGTCGCTCCGGCGTCGGAACCGGCCGTCGCGCGCCGCTGGCGTGCCGCCGCGCTCTCCGACCTCACCCGTCCGGCCAACGGAGAGCCGCGAGCGGAGAACGTGTCTTGGCTCAGCGCCGCAAGCGATTGACCAGGAGCCCGCCGCCGCCGAGCGCGATGAAGATGATCGACTGCACGGCGGTGCGCGCCTGCACCGTCTCGCCGGAAAACGCCACCCAGAGGAACACCGCGCCGAGCGCGAGGATGAGCGCGTAGACGCCGGTCATGACGCGGGTCGCCTTGCGGTTGGTCTCGGGCGTGTCGGCGGTGAAGCGGCGCGCGAAGAGGATCATGCCGATCACCGCGACCACGTCGAGCGCCGCGAAGAGCAGCCAAAATTGCGTCGCGCGCGTCGCCGCGTCGGGGGTGCCGAGCGCCGGCTTGAGCATACGCTGGTAGAGCAAGCCGCCGAGGTTGGAGCCGAGCAGCGAGCCGAACACGCCGTAGAGGAACGCGTACCCCATGTACACGGCCTTGCGGTCGGCCGGCGCGACGATGCCGACGAAGCTGTAGTACTTGGGGTGAGCGGTCATCTCGCCGATCGAGAAGACGGCAATGCCGAGGATGAACACCCACGGGTTGCGCGACGAGGCCAGGCACAGGAAGCCGGCGGCACCGATCGCCATGCCGGTGACCATCACGGGCAGCGCCGGACGGTCGCGCACGATGCGCGACACCAGCACCTGGAGCAGGATGATCGTGCCGGCGTTGATCACGGTGACGTGCTCGGCGTCGAAGGTGAAGGTCCAGGGCAGGCCGATCGCCTGGAGCAGAGAGGTCACCGCCCGGCTGACCGGTTCGTTGTCGACGAAATCGCGGAGATACCAGAGCACGGAACCGAAGTTCTGGAAATAGAGCACCCAGAACCCGGAGTACACGACGATCATCAGCATGAAACGGGCGTCGGAGAGCACCTCGGCCGCCCCGGCGAGCACCTCGCGCAGGCTCTTGCGGCTCTCGGGGCGGGGCGGATCGCGGAACACGAACACCGCGGGGAGGAGCATCAGGCCGGTGTACGCGGCGGACGCGGTGAACACGTGCTGCCAGGAGAATCCCTTGAGCACCGACACGACCAGGGGCGCGAGGAAGGCGCCGAGGTTGATCATCCAGTAGTAGATGCCGAACCCGAACGCCGAGGTCCGCTCGTCGGTGGTGCGCGCGATCGTCCCCGAGATGATCGGTTTGAACAGGCCGGCGCCGCTCGCCATCACCAGGAGGGCGAGGAACACCAGCGCGTACGTCGAGGTGTGTCCGGCGGCGAAGTAGCCGGTGGCGAGCATGGAGAAGGCGACGACGAGCATCCGCCTGTAGCCGTACCGGTCGGCGAGAGCGCCGCCGAGGATCGGACCGATGTACGTCATGGCATAGACGATCGATTGCAGGAAACCGGCCGCCTGCTCCGAGGCGCCCACCCCGCCGTTGGCCACTTCGAGCGTGAGATAGACGCCGAGCACGGAGTTCAGACCGTAGTACGCCGCGCGCTCGAACAGCTCCATGACGTTCGCGACCCAGAAGGAGCGCGGGAAGTCCTTCCTCAGACTGATCGTGGTCATGCGTCGTCCCCCTCTTCCTGTCCCGGGCCGGACCGCCGGGATTCGGCTTCTGCGTGCCCGGCCCGGAGTTCAAGGTACTCCCTGATCGTGCCAAACCGCTCGGTGTCCGCGGCGAGCATGATCGCGACCACGTCGGCGATCGACGGTTCCCCGCCCTCCTCGAGCCTGCCGCGCCGTTCCAGGTCGGCGGCGGAGCAGCGATCGAGGAGTTCCAGGTTCTCCCCGCGACGGGCGCGGAAGCGAGATAGGTCGATCGCGGGGAGTGGCTCGCCCGAGACCGGGTGCCCGACCAGAGTGTCGGGGTCGAACCCGGGCAGGAGCGGCCTCTCCGCGGTCAGGATGGCCCGGATGCGTACGCCCCAGAGCAGTTCGGCCTCGGCGAGGGCGGCGAGTTCCTCGGCAGCGCTCCGCCCCTCGCCTGCCGGTCGAACCAACCAGACTTCGACGGAGAAGCGCCGCGCCAGCGCCTCGAGACGCTTGGGCGCCTCGCGCAGGGCGCGAATCTGAACCAGGCACTCCAATAGGTCGGCCACGCGGGTGGATTGTAACGGTATGCCCGGACGCCCGGGGTCAGGGGCGGGCCGCCCGCGTGCAGCGGTACACCTCGGCCCACTCGATGGCGCCCGCCCGGCGCCGGAACACCTGACAGTCGAAACCGCGCGCGCGCAGGGCGCCGAGCAGCACGCTTCGCTGCTGGTTGGACGCGATCGCTACCCAAGCCGTGCCCGCGGAGGTGAGCATCTCGCCGAGGCGCGCCGCCAGGCGCTCGGCGAACGACTGGGACGACGGCCCGTCGTGCTCGTCCCGCGCCGCCTCGCCGGAACCCCTGGTCGGACGGCACACAACCACGTCGAAGCGGTTGCCGACGACGGGATCGAACAGGTCGCCCTCGCGCACGACGACGCGCTCGTCGCAGCCGTTGAGCAGGACGTTGATTCTCGTGCACCGGACCGCCCGTGGGTCGATGTCGACCGCGGCGACCCGGCGAGCCCAGCGAGCAGCCTCCACGGTCAGGACGCCTGAGGCGCACGGCATGTCGAGCACCGAAGCACCCGGGGGGATCACACCGGAGGCCAGGACCTCGCGCAGCAGCAGCGTCGCGCGGCAACGGGATGGATCCGACACACCGGGAAGGACGATGAGGGGGATTCCGCCGACCTCGACGAGGCTCAGGCGCGAGACCGTTCGCGAACGGCGCCGCCGCCACCAGAAGGGGAGGCCCGGCGCGCGGAGAGCGAGGCTCGAGAGCCATCCGCCTGGCGAGCGGCCACTGGTGCCCTCGGGTTCGATTCCGGGTGAATCAGGCATCTGCTCCATGATCCACCGCGAGCACGTAGTCACGCAAGCCGCGTCACGCGGCGCGCCGGTTGACCAGGGCGAGACCGGAGGCGATGAGAACGAACCCGACGACCTGGCGCACATTCAACCCCTCGCCGAGGAGCAGGATCGCGAGCGCGGCCGCGGCCACCGGTTGGAGGCACGTGTAGGCGGCGACCAGCGCGGGAGACGATCGCCTCAGCGCCCACGAGTTGAGGGCGTAGTTGACGGCGGTCGGAACGAGCACGATGTAGGTGAGTCCGATCCACGCGGTCGGCGGCAGGTTCGAAACGCTCGTCCCGAGAAGCGCCGGCGCGCTGACCAGGACCGTCGCCGCGCCTCCGAACAGGAACGCCCACGCGACCACCGTCAGCGGCGGCAGGCGGCGCAACACCGGTCGCTGGAGGACGAGGTAGATCGCGTAGGCGAGGCAGTTCCCGAGGATCAGCAGATCGCCCCAGAACGCCGGACCGGTCGTGCTCCACCGCCCAGGGTCGAGCACGGTCAGCGCCCCGGCGCAGGCCAGGACGATGCCTCCGACCGTCCACGGTCCCAGACGTTGAACGCCGAACGCAGCGGCCGCCGCCGCGGTGAAAACCGGGATGGACGGCATCAGGATCGCGGCGTTGGTCGCCGAGGTCAGCTGCAGGCCGAGGATGAACAGGACCTGGTTGAGGAACACGCCGAGAACGCCGAGCAGGGCCAGCTCCGGCCAGTCCCGGCGCGCCGGGCGGACCCGCTCGAAGCGCCACGCCAACGCCAGCAGTAGCGGTGTCGAGACGAGAACGCGGAGTCCGGCGAGCGCGAGAGGCGGAAGGTGGAGGAGAACGGCCTTGCCGACCACCGGGAACGCCCCGAACGTGACCTGGACGAAGAGCAGGGCGAGGTGGACGGCCAGTCGGCGGTCACTCACGCCGCAAGGGTAGCGCGCCGCGGCGCGGAGAACCTCCGCGCCGCGCGGAACGCATCGGAATCAGAAGCGGTAGCCGATCCAGAAGACGGTGCGGTAGCCGCTCGTGCTGGTGTCGAAGTTCCACAACTTCGCGTAGTCCCAGTGCATCGGCAGGCCGAACAGATTGACGGAGAAGCCGAAACCGTACGACGACACACCGTCGACCAGCGTCCCGTCCTGGATGAAGTCGAAGCCCTGTTTCCAGCCGAACGGCGAAGAGGTGTACTTGACGCCGTCGTACTCGAAGTACGCGGCGCCGACGTCGACGAAGATCCGACCGCGCAGATTGCCGACCTGCAGCCAGGGGAGGATCAGGTAGTCTATGAGGGGAAACCGCCATTCGGCGTTCAGGTAGGCGACGCGGTTCCCGGCGAGACCCCGGTACTCGTAGCCGCGCAACGTGTCCATGCCGCCGAAGTAGTAGATGTTCGCGTTGTTCCCCTCGGCATAGGCGCCGTACAGCCGGAACGCCAACTCGTTGCGGCGTGACAGCGGCAGGTACTGGCGGACGTCGAGGACGTAGTCCCTGGACAGAGTCCCTCCTCCGCTGGCGTCGAAGTAATTGGCCACCTGGAGTGACCAGCGACGCCCGCCGTGCGGCCCGTACTCGCGCCACAGGGTGGTGTCGCCGATGAGGCCGAGTTGGACGAAGGGAACGTCGTACTTCTGGTTCAGGATGCCGACCGTGCCGTCGGAGTTGATGATCGGGTAGTTGGCGGTCTGGTTGAAGTACCCGACCGCCCCTTCGGCGCGGTGGTAGAGCGTGAACGGGTGGCTGGCGAAGGCGTAGCCGCCGGTCTGGCGAAACAACTGCTGGACCCGCTCGGTGCGCCCGGTGAAGCTCTGGTACGCCACCCAGTAGGCTCGGTCGTCGAGCACGGTGACGCCCCACTGCGTGCGATTGGCGAGGCTCGCGTACTGCAGGCGGAAGTTCGAATACCCCTCCACCGATTCCAGGTAGAGCAGCGCCCGCCGGTCTCCGTAGTGGTCCGAGAAGGACAGGTACGTGGCGCCGAAGACCGTGTTGTCGGTGTCGAACCCGATGAACACCTGCGCGTCGTCGAGGAACAGCTTGTGCCGCTTGACTTCGGTGATCTTGTCCGGGGTCACGGTCACCGTCACCGAAGGGACGAAGGGGGTCTGCTCCGGCTGCTCCTGCGCTGGTTGCTCGCTGCCCGCGTCGGTGGCCTGTCCGGGGTCCGCCAGGTACAGCCACCAGCGACCCTTGGTGTACGCCTGGTAGACGACGCGCTCGCCGTCCCGGGTGACCACCGGGACCGGGTTGACCGCCGCGCCGACGACCTTCGTCAGCCTGCGCAGCGAGCGGGTCTCGAGGTCCAGGCTGTACAGGTCGAAGACGCCGCGATCGCGGTCCGAGGCGAAGTACAGGCGTGTGCCGTCGCGCGAGAACGAGGCGCCCTCGTCGTTGCCGACGCCGAACGTCAACTGCCTGCGCTTGGTCGGGTCGGCGAGGGAGAGTTCGAACAGCTTGGCGTGGTCGCCGGCCTGGGAGCTGTAGACGAGGTCGCCGGTCGAGGTGAACGTGGGCGCCGAGTCGTAGCTCGCGTCCTGGGTCAGATTGCGGAACTCGCCGGTGGCGAGATCGAGGAGGAAGACGTCGGCCTGCGCGTCCTCGTACGCCTGGAAGGCGATCGTCTTGCCGTCGGCCGAGTACGCCGGCGCCATCGGCTGGTCGTAGGGAATTTCGATTTCGCGCCGGATGCCGCCCCTGAGGGCGTCGAGAAGGAGCAGCACCCTGGAGCGCTCCTTGCGCGCGAACACGGCGACGGTGTCGCCGTCCGGCGAGAAGGCCAGGTCCTTGCCGCGTTGCGGCCCGACGGTGAGCGCCTGGGCGACGACGTACTGGTACTTCGTCGTGTAGCCCTTCGTCAGGTTGCGGGTGAGGCGGCGGTCCGGCACGCCGAGGAGCACCACGTCGATGTCCGATTTGTAGGTCGAGAACGCCGCGATGATGTCGCCCGACGGGGCGGCGGCCGGCGAGGTCTCCACCGAGCGCACGCCTTCCTCGGCGCGGAACGACGGACCGAAGTCGCGGGGATCGCCGCGCTCCTCGAGTTCCGGATCGTAGTGGCGGCGCAGCCAGGCGCGAAAACGGGCGTCGAACTCTTCGACGTCGAGGTCGAAGGCCCGGTCGAGCGCCTTCGCGACCCCGCTGCCCATGGTGTTGCGGAACTCGAAGATGAAGTCGCGCAACCCCTCCACGCCCCACTCGGTCTCGACGAACTTGAACACCATGTGGCCGAAGCGGTAGGCGAAGTAGCCGTAGACTCCGGCGCCGACCGATGGGACCTGATCGGAAAAGACGGCGTCGCGCATCACCGCCCGTGCGCGGGCGTCCTCGTCGTCGCCGAGGTAGGAGGCCATGCCCTCCATGAACCACTGCGGCGGCCTCGAGGTGATCGCCTTGCCGAGTTTGCCCTGGTACAGGATCTCGAACTGGAAGACGTGCGTGAGCTCGTGCTGGATGAGCTGGAGGAGCTCTGCGTCGGGCATGTCGATCGGCAGGACCATGCGGTTGCGCGCGGGCACCGCGAACGCCCCCACGCCCTCGGGGATGAACTCGACCAGCACGTTGGTCTGTTCGAACTCGGCGTGCGAGGCGTAGATGAGCATCGGGATCGGCTCGGGGATCTGGAAGTTGAGTTTGCGCGCCAGTTCGTCGTAGGCGCTCTCCGCGAACGAGGCGACCCTGGGCAGGGCCGGCCGGACGCGATCGTAGAAGGAGATGCGGAAGTGCGGGGTGGCGTACTCCTCCCATTTGAACTCGTCGTAGCGGATCTTGTTCTTGCCGAAGTACTGCGCGGCCGCCGGCACTGCCACGAGCAGCGCCAGCAGCACGGGGAAGGAGCGAACGCGCATGGCCGCCTCCTAGGGGGTGAGCAGGAGTCGCTTGCTCTTGATCGTGCGCGGGACGAAGACGCCGATCAGTTGGTTCTCGAGGGCGTACAGGTTGGCGAACATCCCGGTGAACTCGTCGAAGTTGCGCTCCGGCCTTTCCTGGAAGTCCTTGAGGGGCTCCTGGAGCACGACCGCGCCGGTGCGGCCGTTGTAGACGTTGAGCAGAATGTCGTAGGTGAACCCGGTCTGCTCGACGAGCACCTGACGGTAGTAGGTCCGCCCGTCGATCGGGGAGACGTATTCCTCGCTCTTGTAGCCGCTGCGGTCCTGGATCTCGAAGTCGATGGAACCGGCGACGATGAAGTCCGCCCCGGTGCGGGAGCCGAGGTCGCGCCAGAACTCGGTGCTCGCGGCCAGACGCAGCGGATCGAGCGTCGGTGGACGGAGCCCTTCGATGGTGGGCACCTGGGGGAACTTCCCCTCCTTGCGGAGCAGCCGCCGGAGGTAGCGTTCGAACTCCTGGCCGACGTCGAAACCGAGGCGGGGCGTGGCCTCGTCCCCCTCGGTCTCCCGGATGAACGGCCCGATGTACAGCTTCTCCTTGCCGGTCAGCGGCAGCTTGGCTCGTACCGGGAGCGCCAGTTCGACCTCGCGCACTCCGGCGAGCGCCGGAGCGGCGAGCATCAGCAGCGCGATCGCCAGCCTAGCGCTTCGCATCGGAAACCCCCTTGGGCAGGACCCCGCGCGCGTAGCTGGTGTAGAACTCGGCGAAACGCGCGTAGTTCCTCTTGATGCTGGAGTTCTTCGGGTCCTTCTGGAGCGCTTTCTTGTATGCAGCGAGCGCGTCCTCGTATCGCCCGAGCGCCTCGAGGGCAACCGCCTGGTTGTTGATCGCCACCGGATCGTCCGGAGACGCCTCGAGCACACGTTCGAAGCGGAACAGTGCCTCCTGCCAGTACCCTCGCCGACCCGCGGAAACCCCGAAGTCGAGTTGGTCGTCGACGGACACACCGCCTCCGCCCGAGGCGCAGCCCACGAGGACAGTTGCCGCGAGCAGCGCGGCCGGACAACGCCAGCGCATGAGGCACCTCCTTGAGACCACGGCTATTATAGGCATCCGGGGAGTCCTCCATTCCAGGAACGGATCCGGTTCTCGCCTGCGTTCTCGCCCGCCCCGACGGCGGCGCGGCATGGCGCCGCAAGGCGCGCGAACTCGTGGCGCGCCGCGGCGCGGAAGAGGACGAGAGGGTGCGCGAAGTTCTCCGCTCCAATACGGTCGCGGAGGTCACGACGGCACTCAGCCGGCGCGACTGGCGCTGGGTAGCGGAAGCGGATCTGCCGTCCGGCGTGAAGGCGATCTCCGACCCGCCCCTCGGCCTGTTCGTCCGCGGGAACCTGGAAGGCGGCCCCGGCGTGGCGGTAGTCGGAGCCCGGCGCGCCAGCGCCTACGGGCGGGAGGTCGCCGAGCACCTCGGGCGCGAACTGGCGCGCGGAGGCGCGACCGTGATCTCGGGCATGGCGCGCGGCGTGGACGCCGCGGCGCACCGCGGCGCGCTGAGTGCCCGGGGGCAGACCGTCGCCGTGTGGGGCAGCGGACCGGACATCGTCTATCCTGCCGAACACGGCGCGCTCGCCGAGGAGATCGGCGCATCCGGCGCCCTGGTCTCGGAGTATCCTCCGGGCACGCCGCCCCTGGCCCGTCACTTCCCGGAGCGCAACCGCCTGATCGCCGCGATGGCGCAGGTGATAGTCGTCGTCGAGGCCGACGAGAAGAGCGGGGCCCTGGTGACGGCACGTCTGGCGCTCGACGAGGGGCGCGAGGTGATGGCCGTGCCGGGTTCGATCTTCTCCCGCCTGTCGGCCGGTCCGAACGGTCTGTTGCGCGCCGGCGCTGCGCCCGTCGTCTCCGCCGCCGATGTCCTCGAGGCAGTGGGACTGACGACCAGGCGGGAGCGCGGCGCCGGCGAGCCGCCGCCGTTCCTCGACCACGTCCCGGCGGGCGAGGCGGTCTCGGTGGACCGTGTCGCCGCGGCCAGCGGCCGGCCGGTCGCCGAGGTGCTCGACGAGCTGGTCCAGCTCGAGCTGAACGGCTGGCTGGTCCGCGAGGCGGACGGCCGCTACCGGCGTACGCGTCTCAGGGCGTGAGCCGGGAGTGCGTGCCCGTGCGCGCACACCGCGGTTGCTGCCGCGGATCACGTGCCCAGCGTGAACGGGATGCGCACTCGACTCTCCGGCAGGTCGATGGCGAGGACCCAGGTGCCCGCCTGGATCGTCTGCGGGATGGAGAAGTACAGCCGCCCGGCGCAGACCCTGTGCTGGTGGACCGTGAACGAATCGAAGGCCAGACCCTCGCCGGGAGCAGCGAAGAGGTTGAGGAAGCAGACGGCGGGATCCTTGAAGTAGTCGAGCGGATCGCCGGCGATCGCCGCGCGCTGGAGCGCGGAGCGGAGGCCGCCAAACGCCTGGCCGAACTCGGTCTGGCTGGCCAGCGGGATGGTCTCGCCGTGCGGTGAGCGAAGGAAGATCTTCTCTCGCCGAACCTCGACCGACTCGCCTGTCACGCCGGTGACCGCGAGGTCGAGGAACATCCACTCGTCGCCGAGGCTCTGCGAGGCGAACCGGTAGCCGAGCACCGCCTCGACCTCCGGGCCGCTGTATCTGAGCACGCGCTCGCCAAGACGTTCCACGCCCGGCGTGTCCGTCGGGACCGCGCTCGAACACCCGGCGACGACGAGCAGGGCCGCAGCCCCGACCGCCAGCCTAAAACGGGAAAGGCTCCTGCTCATGGTTCCTCCCTACCGTCGCGGTACGTCGCGGCGGTCGTCCGGTTGCGTCCGGAGCAAGGGGCGTGCCAGTGCCCGGATCTCCGGGATTCCGCCGCACGACACCCGCCAACCCCGTCAAACGACGAGCCTACAGGGTATCCTCTCAAGACGTCCGGCATCTCGATTCGCTGGGAGTGTCCGACAGTGCCCCGGGGTCTGTCCCCGGGCAAGGACAGGTCGAGTTGACAGCGCTGCTAGAGTTTCGCCGCCGGAGGACGCGTGTCTGAGAGCCTGATCATCGTCGAGTCGCCCGCCAAGGCGCGCACGCTGGGCCGCTACCTCGGAAAGGGGTACGTGGTCCTGGCGTCGGTCGGCCATGTCCGCGACCTCCCCAAGAACGAACTCGGCATCGACACCGAGAGCGGGTTCGAGCCGAGCTACCAACTCCTGCCGGCGAAGCGCAAGGTGATCGGCGAGATCCGCGCCGCTGCCTCCCGGGCGGATCTGGTGCTGCTCGCCACCGACCCCGACCGCGAGGGAGAGGCGATCGGCTGGCACCTCGCCGAGCTGCTCGCCGACCTCGAAACTCCGGTCCAGCGGGTGCTGTTTCACGAGATCACCAAGCGCGCGGTTCAGGAGGCGATCGCCCACCCTCGGGCCATCGACGGTCACCTCGTCGACTCGCAACAGGCGCGCCGAGTGCTCGACAGGCTGGTCGGCTACACACTGTCGCCGCTGCTCTGGGACAAGGTGAAGCGCGGACTGTCGGCCGGCCGCGTCCAGTCGGTCGCCCTGAAGATGATCTGCGACCGCGAGGCGGAGATCGAAGCGTTCGTCCCGGAGGAGTACTGGCACCTCGACGCCCGGCTCGCCGCGGGCGGCCCGCCGCCGTTCGTCGCCCGCCTGGCGCAGCGCGACGGGAAGAAGTTCACGGTGCACGACGCCGAGACCGCGGCTGCGGTGCGCGCCGAGGTCGAAGCGGAGCGGTTCGTCGTCGCTCAGGTGAAGAAGCGGCGCCGGCAGCAGAAGGCGCCGCCCCCGTTCGTCACCGCCAAGCTGCAGCAGGCGGCGTACCAGCGTTTTCGCTTTCCCGTGCGCAGGACGATGCAGCTCGCCCAGAAGCTCTACGAGGGTGTGGACCTGGGCGGCGGCGAGCGGGTCGGTCTGATCACCTACATGCGCACCGACTCCGTGCGCGTCGCCGCGGACGCGCTGGACGCCGTGCGTGCGCTGATCGGCGAGCAGTTCGGCTCGACGTTCCTTCCCGAGAAGCCGAACTTCTACAAGAACCGCTCCGAGGCGCAGGACGCCCATGAGGCGATCCGCCCGAGCGACGCCGCCCGCACGCCGGAGCAGATGGCCCGTTTTCTGGCCGCCGACGAACTCAAGCTCTACACCTTGATATGGCAGCGCTTCGTCGGCTCGCAGATGGTTCCCGCGCAGTTCGACGTCACCGACGTCACGGTCGAGGCCGGACGGTACGGCTTCAAGGCGCGCGGCGAGGTCGAGGTGGAGGCCGGTTACCTGCGTGTCTACCGGGAGGAGGAGAGCGCCACGCCCGCCGACAAGACGCCGGAGGAACAGGAGGACGAAACGGCGGTATCCAGGCGCCTGCCCGCGTTGCACGAGGGGGAGACGTTGCGCCTCGAGGAGCTGCTGTCGGCGCAGAAGTTCACCCAGCCGCCACCACGCTTCACCGAATCCACTCTGGTCAAGGCCCTCGAGGAGAACGGCATCGGCCGGCCTTCCACGTACGCCCAGATCATCGCCACGATCTCGCAGCGCGACTACATCGTGAAGGACAAGGGGGTGTTCGCTCCGACCGAGCTGGGCAAGCTGGTCACGCGACTGCTCACCGCCTCATTCGGCGACCTGATCAACGAGAAGTACACCGCTCGCATGGAGGAGGAGCTCGACGAGATCGCCGAGGGGAAGATCGAGTGGCGCAAGGCGCTCAAGCGATTCTGGGGGGCCTTCCGCACCGACCTGACCAGGGCCAAGGCGGAGATGACGTCGGTCAAGGGGGCGGGCGTCGAGACGGCGCAGACCTGCCATGCCTGCGGGGCGCCGATGCAGCTCAGGTTCGGTCGCTACGGCGAGTACCTGGCGTGCACGAGTTGCAAGGCGACCCGCGACCCGGGCAGCCCTACCGCCTCCGCCGAGGAGGCGCCCTCGTGCCCGGAGTGCAACGCGCCGATGGTGCTCAAGCGCTCGCGCTTCGGACCGTTCTGGGCGTGCACGCGCTATCCGGAGTGCAAGGGCACGCGGAAGATCGTCACCGGCCGGACCAGCCCCAACACCCCGACCGGCGTCGCCTGTCCGGAGTGCGGCGAGGGCGAGGTGATCGAGAAGCGCTCCAAGCGCGGCAAACCGTTCTGGGGGTGCAACCGCTACCCGAAGTGCACCTTCACCCTCAACGCCAAACCGGTTCCAAAACCCTGTCCTTCGTGCGGCGCTCAGTTCCTGCTCGAGAAAAAGTCGGTGAAGAAGGGCGTGTGGCTCGAGTGCCGGGTCGAGGGGTGCGACTACAAGGGCGTCGCGGAGGAACAGGGGTCCGGGACCGATCGCTAGGATCGAGGATCTGCAGGGGTCTCCCCGGGGTGGGGTCCGGACCCCGGATCCCGGAATCCGGACCCCTGGGGGGATCCGCAGGAACCGGTGCCCTGGAGGCGTGGACAGAGATGGACCCTCGCAGCGTTACAGTCGTTGGGGGTGGGCTCGCGGGGTGCGAGGCCGCGTGGCAGCTCGCCTGTGCAGGCTTGCGGGTGCGGTTGATCGAGATGCGCCCGGGAGTGTCCACCCCGGCGCACCGCACCGGCGAACTCGCCGAGCTGGTGTGCTCCAACTCCCTGCGCTCGGACAACCCGGAGAACGCGGTCGGTCTGCTCAAGCGTGAGATGGAGGCGCTCGGTTCGCTGGTGGTGGCCGCCGCGCGCGCCGCGGCGCTCCCGGCCGGCGACGCCCTCGCCGTGGACCGGCAGGCGTTCGCCGCGGCGATCGGTGCCGCGATCGCCTCCCGGCCGGAGATCGCGGTGGTCAGGGACGAGGCGGTGGCGCTCCCCGACAGCCCGGCGATCGTCGCCACCGGCCCGCTCACCTCAGCGACGCTGCACGCCGAACTCGAGGCGTTGCTCGGCGAGGGGTCGCTATCGTTCTTCGACGCCGTCGCCCCGGTGGTCGCCGCCGACTCGCTGGACATGGGCGTGCTGTACCGCGCCTCGCGCTACGGCAAGGGCGGCGGAGACGACTACCTCAACGCGCCGCTCGACCGCGACGCCTACGAGCGCTTCGTCGCCGCCCTGCTCGCCGCGGAGAAGGTGGAGCAGAGGGAGTTCGAACGGGACGTGCCGTACTTCGAGGGGTGTCTGCCGGTCGAGGTGATGGCCGAGCGCGGTCTCGACACACTGCGCTACGGGCCGATGAAACCGGTCGGCTTGCGCGACCCGCGCACCGGACGCGAGCCGCACGCCGTCGTCCAGCTGCGCCAGGACGACCTCGCCGCCGAGCACTGGAACCTGGTCGGCTTCCAGACGCGCATGACGTTC
The DNA here is from genome assembly GCA_040754885.1 of Acidobacteriota bacterium. Lineage (GTDB taxonomy): Bacteria > Acidobacteriota > Thermoanaerobaculia > Thermoanaerobaculales > Thermoanaerobaculaceae > JBFMCD01. Next base: position 66,394 of record JBFMCD010000042.1, on the reverse strand, counting down.
GCCGCCCAGCAGCGGGTGTTGCGGCTGATCCCCGGCCTCGAAAACGCGCGCTTCGTCCGACTGGGGATGATCCACCGCAACACCTTCGCCTGCGCCCCGCGCCACCTCGACGCGCGGCTGCGGGTGAAGGAGCGGCCGGCGCTGCGCCTCGCCGGGCAGCTGACCGGCGTCGAGGGGTATGTCGAGTCGGCGGCGGTGGGTCTGCTCGCCGGGCTGTACGTCGCCGCCGAGGCACGCGGCGTCACGGTCGAGGACGTCCCGCCGTTCACCGCCCACGGCGGGCTGATCCGCCACCTCACCGAGCGGCCTCCGCACCGCTTCCAACCGGCCAACGCCGCCTGGGGTCTGATGGCGCGACCCCCGATCGAGCTTCCGCGCGAGAAGCGCCGTCAGCGCGCCGCCGCCGCGGCGGCGGCCCTCGACGCGATCCGGGCCTGGCGCACCGCGTTCCCTTGGCCGGTGCCGGGAAGCGAGTAGATCTCGGGGCCAACGGCTCGCGCTCCTCCGGACTGTCGTTTCCCCTGGGTCGGGGTCGTCGTGGCGCAACCGGCGCGGCGCCCGCCTACAATCCGGCTGTGGCGTGGCACCTCGAGGAGTTCACGTCGTACCTGAGCGACGAGCGCAACCTCTCGCCGCACACCCTGCGTGCCTACGAGCGGGAGGTAGCGCGCTTCGTGGCATTCGCCGAGGCCGAGATGGATTGCCCGGGGGCCGAGTCGGCAGGTCCCCTGACGGTGCGGGCGTTCCTCGCCCACCTGCACCAGGAAAAGCTCGCGAAGGTCTCGGCGCAGCGGGCGCTGGCGGCGTTGCGCACCTACTTCCGCTTTCTCGGCAGGGAGGGGTGGGTGGAGTCCAACCCGGCGCGGGCGGTAGCCACGCCGCGGGCGCCCAGGCGCCTTCCCGACGTGCTCAGCGCTCCCGAGCTCGCCGACCTCCTCGACGCCATGCCCGCGACGCCGGCCGGCCGGCGCGACCGCGCCGCGCTGGAGTTGCTCTACGGCGCCGGGTTGCGCGTCTCGGAACTGGTCGGCCTCGATCTCGACGACGTGGACCTCGGCCAGCGGCTGGCACGGGTTCTCGGCAAGGGGAGCAAGCAACGGGTGGTGCCGTTCGGGAGGCAGGCGGAGGCGGCGATCCGCGCCTACCTGCCGGACCGGGCGGCGTGGCGGCACCAGGTGGCGGGGCGCGCGGACGACGGCGAGCCTCTGTTCGTCAATCAACGCGGCGGGAGACTGACCGACCGCTCGCTGCGCCGGATCCTCGACGCCGCGGTGACCCACCTCGCGCTCGCGCACCATGTCCACCCCCATGCGCTGCGCCACGCCTTCGCGACGCACCTGCTCGAAGCGGGACTGGACCTGCGGGCGATTCAAGAGATGCTCGGCCACGCCTCGCTGTCGACCACGCAGCGCTACACCCACCTCGACCTCGCCCACCTGATGGAGACGTACAGGAAGGCACACCCGAAGGCGTGAAGACAGGAGACAGGGCACAGAGGATGGGGGACAGGAAGACGGCGGTCACCTCGAGAAAAGGAGCGCGACGCCGGCAACGGTGATCAGTGTGCCGAGGACGGCGCGCCAGGTCGGGCGGTAGCCCTCCACCGCCATCACCAGCGGGATGATCAGCACCGGCGTGGTCGCCATCAGCGTCGCGGCGACACCGACGTCGGTGAAGCGCGCCGCGACCAGCGACAGCCACACGCCGATGAACGGGCCGCTCACCGCGCCGCCGGTCACCGGCCACGCCGCGCGGTGGACAGCGGTGCGGATCGAGAGCTCCTTCAGCCGTCCGGCGCCGAGCGCCAGGATCCAGATCCCGCCCGTCGCCACGCCCATCCGGACCCACGTCGCCGCGAGGGGAGGAACCTCGCCGTCCATCCCCATCTTGGCGAGGACCAGTCCGAGCCCCTGACACGCCGCCGCCAGGACCGCCAGCGCGATCGCCCGCGGCATGCCCTGCGCGTGCGGTTGGTCGCCGCGCCGCTCCAGCACGACCCAGCCGACGCCGCCGAGCGTCACGGCCATGCCGGTCAGCGCCAGCGCTCCCGGACGTTCTCCGAGCAGGAGCAGACCCGCCCAGGTGGCGAACACCGGCGCCAGCGCCATGAGCAGCGAGACCAGGCGCGGGCCGACCGTGACCAGAGCGGAGAAAAGGGCAAGGTCGCCGATCGTCAACCCGACCAGGCCGGAGGCGGCGAGGAGAGCGGTTCGCGGCGCGTCGAGTTCGCCGATCGACGTCCCGGTTGCGAGGAGGGCCCCGGAGAGCAGGACGAGCGCGAGGGGAAGGCGGATGAGATTCACCGCCATCGCGCCGACGCGGCGCGCCGCCTCCGCGAAGAAGAGGCCGGTGAACGCCCAGCACAGGGCGGTCCCGAGGGCGGCGATCTCTCCCTTGAGCATAACCACCGGCCGCGCGGCCGGAATCGGAAGAATACCCGTTTCCGTATACCTGCCCGTGGGGCGGGTCGGTGCTAGGCTCACCCCGGAGGCGCTCATGGACGAGTCTGCTCCCGGCGGCCGGGCGGATGGCAGGGTCGGACCCCGGACCACGGACGACGGAACCCGCGTCCGCGCGCCGCGGCGCGCGGAGTTCTCCTGGCATCACACGACGATCTGCGCGGTGCGGCGGGACGGCGTCACCGCCGTGGCCTGCGACGGCCAGGTCACCTTCGGCACCTCGGTGCTCAAGCACGGCGCCACCAAGCTGCGGCGTCTGGGCGGTGGCCGGGTGGTGGCCGGGTTCGCCGGTTCGGTTGCCGACGCCCTCGCCCTTTTCACCCGCTTCGAGGCCAAACTCGAGGAGTTCGCGGGCAACCTCGAACGCGCGGCCGTCGAGTTGGCCCGCGACTGGCGCACCGACCGCGCCCTGCGCCACCTCGAGGCGATGATGGTGGTCGCCGACCCAACCACGCTCCTCCTCCTCTCGGGCTCCGGCGAGGTGATCGCTCCCGACGACGGTGTGCTGGCGATCGGCTCCGGCGGCCCGGTCGCGCTGGCGGCGGCGCGGGCACTGCTCGCGCACACGGCGATGGGCGCGCAGGACATCGCGCGCGAGGCGCTGCGCATCGCCGCCGCCATCGACCTGTACACCAACGACCACGTCAGCGTCGAGGTGGTGCCGTGAGCGCGCCTCCGCTGACGCCGCGCGAGATCGTCGCCGAGTTGGACCGGGACATCGTCGGCCAGGGCGACGCCAAGCGGGCGGTGGCGATCGCCCTGCGCAACCGCTGGCGCCGGCAGCAGCTTCCGGAGGCGCAGCGGCGCGAGGTCAACCCGGCGAACATCATCCTGATCGGGCCGACGGGCGTGGGCAAGACCGAGATTGCCCGCAGGCTGGCGAGACTGGCGCGCGCGCCGTTCGTCAAGGTCGAGGCCTCGAAGTTCACCGAGGTCGGCTACGTCGGTCGGGACGTGGATTCGATCGTCCGCGACCTCGTCGAGGCCGCGGTCGGCATGGTGCGCGCGGAGCGCGCCGAGCGGGTCCAGGTCGCCTCGCAGCGCGCGGCCGAGGAGCGCCTTCTCGACCTCCTGCTCCCGGCGGCCCCGGACGGCAGCCGGGAGGAGTCGCGGCGGGCGCTGCGCAAGATGTTGCGCGAAGGACAGCTCGAGGACCGCGAGGTCGAAGTCGAGGTCCAGGAGAGCCGAGCCCCGGTGTTCAACCTGTTCGGCGGACAGGGGATGGAAACGCTGGAGATGAACCTTCGCGACGCGCTCGGCGGCATGTTCTCGCGGCCGTCGCGGCGCAAGATGACGGTCGCGCAGGCGCGCCGCGTTCTCGAAGCTGAGGAGATCGACCGCCTGGTGGAGCGCGCCGAGGTCGAACGCGAGGCGGTCGAACGGGCCCAGGAATCGGGGATCGTCTTTCTCGACGAGATCGACAAGATCGCGTCGCGCGCGGCCTCGACGGCCGGACCGGACGTGTCGCGCGAGGGTGTGCAGCGCGATCTCCTGCCCCTGGTCGAAGGGACGACCGTGACGACGCGCTATGGACCGGTGAGCACCGACCATGTGCTGTTCATCGCCGCCGGCGCCTTCCACGTCGCCAAGCCGTCGGACCTCATCCCCGAGCTGCAGGGCCGCTTCCCGGTGCGGGTCACGCTCGAGGCCCTCGGCGAAGCGGACCTGATGCGCATCCTCACCGAGCCCGAGCACTCCCTGCTCAAGCAGCACAAGGCCCTGCTCGCCACCGAGGACGTCGAGTTGGAGGTGACGCCCGGCGCGGTCCAGGAGTTGGCCCGCCGCGCCGCCGAGTTGAACCGAGCAGGGGAGAATATCGGCGCCCGGCGGCTGATGACGGTGATCGAGAGGGTACTGGAGGACATCGCGTTCACGGCGCCGGAGCGGCGCGGCTCGCGCGTCGTCATCGGCGAGGCCGAGGTCGCGCGCGCCCTCGAGCCGCTGCTGCGCCGGGAGGACCTGGCGCGCTACATTCTCTAGCCCGTTGACCGTTGTCCGTTCTCGGTTGTCCGAGGGTTGCGGCCGAGGTCCGACGACAGGGCGGGATAGGCGCGACCCCAAGGATGAAGCGAGGTCGGTGTGGGACGACGGTTCGTCCCGGGATGATCCACCGTCAGCGTCAGGCCGACCGAGTCGGCCCCGCGGCGGGAGCGGCGATGACCGTGTCGCGGCCGGCGCGCTTCCCCTCGTAGAGGGCGTCGTCGGCGGCACGCAGACAACTCGGGACGTCACCGTCGGTACACTCGGCCACGCCGAAGGTGGCGGTCAACGTGACGGGTTCGCCGTTCCAGCCGAACCCCCAATCGCGGAGGCGCGCGCGGACCTTCTCGGCCGCGGTCACGGCGCCGTTCAGATCGGTGCCGGGGAGGATGAGGATGAACTCCTCTCCCCCCCATCTGGCCGCGACGTCCAGAGAGCGAACCGTGGACTGGAGGATCTGGGCGAAGCGGGCGAGCACCTCGTCGCCGCAGGCGTGTCCGAACGTGTCGTTGATGCGCTTGAACTCGTCGAGGTCGGCCAGCGCCACGGCGAAGCGTGACTGCCCGCGCCGGGAGCGCAGTCCCTCGTCGTGCAGACGTTCGGTGGCGTAGCGGCGGTTGCGCAGGCCGGTGAGCGCGTCGGTGCGGGCCAACTCCTCGACCCTGGCCTTGGCCGCGGCGAGGGCGCGCGCGCTCCGCGTTCGCATGCGGTAGCCGACGGCGAGAACGCCGGCGAAGAGCACGGCAGCCGCGAAGGCGCCGGCCCACCAGCGCTGCCGAACGTGCGCACGCTCCACTCTCAGCGTCTGGATCTCGCGATCGCGCTGAAGCAGCGCGATCTCCGCCTCGCGCCGCTCGGCGTCGTAGAGCGCGCGCAGGTCGGCGACCCTCCGCGTCGAGGCCTCGGTGAGTGTCGATCGGCGCAGCCGATACGCCTGGACCAACTCCCGGTAGGCGCCGGCGTGATCGCCGCGTTCGGCGAGGCCGGTGGCCATCGCCTCGCGAACCACTTCCTCCTCGACGGGAAGCCGTGCTTCCACGGCGATCTTCAGCGCCTCGGCGTACAACGCCCGAGCTCTCGCCGGCTCTTCCTCGGCCACCGCGCCGGCCAGGTTGACGGCGCCGATCACGCGCTCCCGGTGATCGCCGATGCGCCTGCTGATCGCGTAGGACTGTTCAAGGTAGCGCCGCGACTCGTCGAACCGCCCCCTCGCGTGCGCGATCACCGCGAGGTCGTTGGCGATGTCCGCGAGGCCGTCGTCGTCGCCGACGGACCCGGCCAGCTCCAGGGCCTCGAGCTTGCGCGCCTCGGCGGCCGCGTCGTCGCCGAGTTCGTGCAGGGCGTTCCCCTCCTCGTTGAGGGCGCGCACGAGCATGGGCGTATCCCGCGCCCTCCTGGCCGCCTCCGCGGCGCGGCTCAGGAGGGGCTTCGCCTGTCCCGGCTGGCCGAGGTTGCGGTGAACGAGCCCGGCGAGGTGGCACGCCTGCGCGGCTTCAGCGTCGAGTCCATGGCCATCCGCCACGCGCAACGCCTCGAGCGCGGACTCGAGCGCGTCCGCGTAGCGTCCCAGGACGAAGTGGCCTACGGCCACGCCCTGCAGCCCCGCGAATTCGGCGCGAACGTCGCCGAGCGACCGGGCCAGCGCGAGTGCGGCGCGATGGGCGAGCACCGACTCCCCCACCTTACCCGCCGCGTACAGCACGCGTCCGAGTGCGTCGTGGAGCACGATCCTCGCCTCGTCGGCGGCCCGGTCGGCGCGGCCCTCGAGCAGGGCCAGCCCCCTGCGACACTCGGCCTCGGCCGATACCAGGTCTCCCGAGGCCAGATGCGCCGTCGCGGCCTGGAGCGCGTGGCGCGCCGCGGCCACCGGATCGGCGTTGTCGGACTCGACGGCCGCTGGGGCGGCCGCCTCCGTCGCCGGGGCGTTCGCCTGGTCTGCCACCGCGACCGCCGCCAGCATCACCGCCGCGATCCCCACAACCCAGGTCGCGCGCCGTCGCCGTCTCATGTCGAGCTCCTGCGGAGATCATCCCACATCGCTCCGATCCGACCGAACGCGCTGATTCGCCGCACGTCACGGCGTGGGCTGCCGTGGTCTCCGGACAACGGGAAACGGGCGACGGACAACCGGCAACCGTCTTTGTTACAGTTGCCCCATGCGCCGGACAATCGTGGCCCTGCTCTTCCTGCTCGCGGCGTGCGGGCGGAAGAGCGATCCGTTGCCGCCGATCATCGAGGTTCCGGAGACGACCACCGATCTCGCCGCCTACCAGGAGGAGCAGCAGGTCGTGCTCACCTGGTCGTACCCGCAGCTCACCCGGGCCGGGCGAAACCTCGTCGATCTGGCCAGGATCGAGGTGTGGCGGCTGCCCGTGCCGCCCGGCCAGGAACAGGTCGGCAGCGGTCCCGCCGGCGAGGAGTTGCGGCGGCAGTTGATCCTCACCCGCGGAGCCCTGGTCGCCCGGCTGGAAGGCGCGACGCTCGAACGCGCGACGCGCGGAAGCGCGCTCGCCCACGGCGACCAACTGGAGCCGATTCCGGCCGGCACGGTTCCCTCGTCGCTGTGGTACGCGGTCCGCACGCGCCGCCGCGACGGCACGCCCTCGGCGCTGTCGAACATCGTCACCTGGAAGCCGCGTGTTCCGCCTCCTGCCGTCGAGGGCGTGGCGGGCACGCCGGGGGCCGAGGGGATCTCGCTCTCCTGGGGTGCCCGCTCCGCCGAGACGTACCGCGTCGAGCGCAGGGCCGCCGAGGGAGGTTCGTGGGAGACGATCGCAACCGAGGTCGCGGCCGAGACGTTCACCGACGGAGGGGCGCCGCAGGGACGATCGTGGCGCTACCGGGTGCGCGCCGAGACGGCCGGCGTGCGCGGCGCGCCGAGCGCGGAAATCGAAGTGGCACACCCGGACGTCTACCCGCCGCCGCTGGTGACCGGCCTGCTCTGCCTGCCGGAGACCACGGCGGTCCGGTTGCGCTGGGATCAGTCTCCCGAGTCGGGAATCCGCTACAAGGTCTTCCGCCGTCAGGGCGAACAGCCCTGGGACCACCTCGAGGAGGAGTTGGACGCGGTCGAGTACACCGACGCGAACCCATACGCGGCCGAAACGATGTACGTCGTCAAGGCGATGGACGTGGCCGGGAATCAGTCGGAGGCGGTGCGATGCACGGTGCGGCCGGGCCCCTGAACTTCGCCAAGTTGCACGGCGCGGGGAACGACTTCCTCGTCTTCGACGGGCGAGCGGACGCCTCTCTGGAGGACCGGCTGCCGATGCTGGTACCCGCTCTGTGCGACCGGCGTCTCGGCCTGGGCGCCGATGGCGTGCTGCTCTTGGTGCCGGTCTCGGAGGGCGCGTTGCGCGTCGTCTACTGGAACGCGGACGGCTCGGAAGCGGCGTTCTGCGCCAACGGCACGCGCTGCGCCGCACGTTTCGCGGCGGTGCGCTGGCACTGGAAGGACATGGTGTTGCACACGGGGTTCGCCCCGATACCGGCCGCCGTCGAGGGCGAGCGGGTGACACTCTCCCTGCCCGCGCCCTCGGTGGTGCACTCCGTGCGCGAGTTGGGCGCCGGAGGACTGCGGGTCAAGGCGTGGTACCTGGTTCTCGGCGTGCCCCACCTGGTCGTCAAGGTTCCGTGGACGGACTTCTGGAAGCACGCACTCGCCCCGCTGGCGCCGGACCTTCGCCGCCACGCGCAGTTGCCGCACGGCGGTGCCAACGTCACCTTCGTCCAGCCGCAGGACGACGGCGGTTTGTGGGCGCGCTCCTGGGAGCGCGGCATCGAGGGCGAGACGCTGTCGTGCGGCTCCGGGTCGGTGGCGTCCGCGCTGACCGCCGTCGCCGAGGCATGGGTCGCGGCCCCGGTCGCGGTGCGCACCGCGTCCGGTCGGACCCTCTGGGTGGACCCGGACGGGGATCCCCCCTCGTGCCCGAGCCGGCTCACCGGGCCCGCCGAGTGGGTCGCGAACGGCGCCGTGCACGCCGAGTTCCTCACCGGGATGTGAGCCCGCGGGAGCGGCTCCGCGTCGCGCGCTGCGGAGATCCCCAAAGCGACACGGTGGACTAGGATGGGCGAATGAACGCCCTTGGACTGCTTCTGCTCTCCGTCGCGACGGCCACGGCGACTCCAGCGCCGCAGTTCGACGAGGCGGCGGCCGGACGCTTCGCCGACCTCGCGCTCTCCTGCGTGCACCGGGAGTACCCGAACAAGATCGCCCATGTCCTGCAGGGGGACGCCGACGCGAAACCGCCGCGCGAGCTGACGCCGACGTTCTTCGGTTGCTTCGACTGGCACTCATCGGTGCATGGACACTGGCTGCTGGCGCGGCTGGCGCGCACCTTTCCGCGAGCGCGTTTCGCCGCCTCGGCGCGCGCGGCGCTCGATCGCTCCCTGACGGAAGCGAACATCGCCGCCGAGGTCCGCTACCTCGAGGGGCCGGGCCGGTCCGACTTCGAGCGACCGTACGGCCTCGGCTGGCTGCTGCAGCTGGCGGCCGAGCTGCGCGAGTGGGACGACCCGCAGGCCCGGCGCTGGAGCGCGACGCTCGCCCCGCTCGAGCGCGCCGGCGCAGACCGGCTGAGGGCGTGGCTGCCGAAGCTCGGCTACCCGATCAGGATCGGCGAGCACTCGCAGAGCGCGTTCGCCTTCGGCCTGGCGGTGGACTGGGCGCGCCGTTCCGGCGACACGGAGCTCGAGCAGCTCCTGCGCTCGCGCTCGCACGCGTTCTACTTCGAGGACCGCGACTGCCCGCTCGTCTACGAGCCATCGGGCCAGGACTTCCTCTCCCCTTGCCTGGCCGAGGCGGACCTGGCGCGCCGCTTCCTGCCTCCGGCCCGCTACGCCGCGTGGCTCGGAAGGCTGCTCCCGGACATTCCGCAGGACCCGCGGGTGGCGGACGCCTCATGGCTGCCCCTCGCCGTGGTCACGGACCGCGCCGACGGCAAGCTCGCCCACCTCGACGGCCTCAACATCTCCCGCGCGTGGATGCTGGAAGGGATCGCCTCAGGCCTGCCCGCGGACGACCCGCGCCTGCCCTCGTTGCGCGCCGCCGCCGCGGCCCACCGCGTGGCGGGCCTGGCGGCGGTGACCGGGGAGCACTACGAGGGGGGACACTGGCTGGGGACGTTCGCCGTCTACCTCGTTACCGGACGCGGCCTCGGAGACTGAGAGACAGGGGAGAGGGCAGGGGGAGAGGATAGAGCAGCGGAACGGCATTCGGGGAACTCTGCCTCCCCGCCGGGCCAGTGGAGCGGACTCGCTTCCGCCTCGACACGCTGAAGGCACACATCCGTGGGCGCGTCTCTCGAACTATCGGCGGAGCACCGCACGGCGGGGAGCGCGCGGCGCGCCCGGCACCGGCAACTCGATCCGCGATGGGTGCTGGGCGTCCATCAGGATCCTCGGCCTCGCGACCACGCCCGGTCCGCCGAGGTTGAGGTCGCGGCCGTCGTTGGGGTTGACCTCGAAGCGCGGCGCGTTGCTCCCCGAGACGTCGATGCGGATGCGGTGCAAGGCGTTGAAGACGATCGCCGTGGACCACAGGTCGACGGTGATCTCGGCGGCCACGCCGGGGGTGAGGAAGCACTCGCGGTCGTCGCCGCAGCGCGTGCGCGCGCGGGCGATCCCGTCGGTGACGAGCATCGAGCGGCCGTCCGGGTAGACGTCGGTGAGACGCACGGCGAGATCGAGGTCGGGGGTGTTCGGGACGACCCACAGGTGGACCTTCACCCGCCCCATCACGGTGACCGGCTCGATGAGCAGCGAGGTGCTGAACTCCAGCACGTCGGTGCGGGCCTCGATCGTTCGCTGGTCCGCGGGGCCGGCACCCATCGGCCTGCCGTCCACGACCAGATCGGGGAACAACTCCGCGCCACCGCGTGTGGGGACCGGGTCCGCCGGGTCGATCGGAAGCTCGACCTGGCCGGAGAACACTCGCTGGGGAAGCAGGTCGCCGCTCGGCGTCAGGTAGTACGGGATGGTCCCGGTGGCCGGCGGCCAGTCGTCCAGCTCCACCCAGACGTTGCCCGGGGCGTTGAGTTCGCCGGCCGCGCCCATCAGGTAGACGCGCGCCGCCGGCCAGCGGGCCACGTCCGGCCGACCGCCCAGGAGGTGGTGTTGGAGGAAATCGCGGAACATGGTCGGCAGGTCGTCGGCGGCGATCGCGTTGGCCGGGTAGATCAGCTCACCGACCACGTTCTGGCCGAGCGTCGCGTGGGTCCAGGGTCCGATGAGCAGCTTCTGCATCCCGGCGGCGCCTGGCCCGCCGTGGTGCTGGAACGTCGAGAAGGCGTCGAGCGTGCCCTGGAGGAAGATGTCGTACCAGCCGCCGACATGAAAGCCGGCCGCGCGCACGTCCGCCGCGCGGGGCAGCACCTCGACTTCCCGCCAGAACGCGTCGTACAGCCGGTGCTGACGGATCAACTCCCAGAAGTCCAGCGACCCCTGCCCCTCGAGCCAGTTGTAGGTGAGCGCCTCGCGCAGGGCGCCGCCGTTGAACGCGGCGTGGTGGTAGAAGTCCGGAGTCGCCACGACCGGGACGCTCGCCTTGAGCGCCGTCGGCGCTCCCGGAGCCAGGGCGTACTGGGTGATCCCCAGCGCCGAGCCGCCGAACGTCCCGATCGGGCCGTCGCACCACCGTTGCCCCGTGATCCAGTCGATCGTCGCGTGTCCGTCCGGGCCGTCGTCGCGGAACACCGTGTTCTGCCCCTCGGAGTCGCCGCTGCCGCGCACGTCCTGGGCGACGCACGCGAACCCCCAGACGTTCATCGTGCGGCAGATGGTCTCGAGTTCGCCGCGCCCGTACGGCGTGCGCTGCAGCACCACCGGCCACGAGCCGAGGCAGGCGAGCATCGGACAGTAGACATCGGTGGCCAGCCGCACCCCGTCCCCGGCGGTGACGAAGGTGCTGATCTCCTGCGCGTGGGCCGGTGTGACGAACAGGGCGGCGACGAGGAGCGGGAGAGCGGGCCGCGCCGATCGGTGCATGCCGCATGGTAACGGAGAAGAGCAGGGGAGAGGGGTGAGGGCAGAGTACGGAGTGTTCTCTTGTCCGTTCTCCGAACCCGTCCCGTCGCGGAGTCGGCCGCCGGGCTTCTGCTTCCTTCCGGACGGCGGAGAACGGGCAACCGACAACCTCTCACCCTCTCTTCGGTCGTATAATCCCCGCTTGTGCCCGCGAGCGGGGGGCACGCGGGGGGCGATCTGAGCGGTCCGCTGTCGGTGCAGGTTTTCCAGGAACGGCTGCTGCGCAACCTGCGCTACCTGCGCGGCCTCGAACCCGACGAGTCGAGCGCGGCGGACCACCTCGCGGCGCTGGCGCTGACGGTGCGCGAGCATCTCGTCGACCGCGCCGTGGCGACGCGCAAGGCGCACCGCGCGGCGCGCCCCAAGACCCTCTACTACCTCTCGATGGAGTACCTGCTCGGCCGCCTGCTGCGCAACAACCTGCTCGCGACCGACCTCCTCGAACCGGCGCGCGAGGCGCTCGCCGGGCTCGACATCGACCTCGAGGCGGTGCTCGACGAGGAGGTCGACCCGGGCCTGGGCAACGGCGGCCTGGGACGGCTCGCCGCGTGCTTCCTCGACTCGCTCGCCACCCTCGACTACCCGGCGGTCGGCTACGGGCTGCGCTACGACTACGGGATCTTCTCTCAGGAGATCCGCGACGGCTGGCAGCACGAGCGGCCCGATACCTGGCTCAAGCGCGGCCACACCTGGGGGATCCACCGCCCCGACCTGTCGGTCGCGATCGGGCTCGGCGGGCACCTGGAGCGCGGCGCGGGCGGCGTCGCCGACACGCGCTGGACGCCGGGCAGCACCTTCCACGGCTCGGCGCATGACGTGCTCGTCGCAGGTTTCGGCACCGAGTCGGTGGCGATCCTGCGCCTGTGGCGGGCCGAGGCGCCGGTCGACTTCGACTTCGAGATCTTCTCGCAGGGCGACTTCCTGCGCGCGGTGGCGGCGCGCGAGCGCATCGACGCCATCACCAAGGTCCTCTACCCGTCCGACCAGGCCGAGGCGGGCCGGCAGCTGCGCCTGCTCCAGGAGTACTTCCTGGTCGCCTGCTCGGTGCGCGACGTCGTCAAGCGCTTCCGGCGCGCCCACCACGACGAGTGGGACCTGTTCCCCGAGAAGGTCGCGATCCAGCTCAACGACACCCACCCGGCGCTGGCGATCGCCGAGCTGATGCGCTTCTTCCTCGACGAAGCCGGGTTGTCGTGGTCGCGCGCCTGGCCGCTGGTCGTGGGCAGTTGCGGCTACACCAATCACACCCTGCTTCCCGAGGCGCTCGAGACCTGGCCGGTCTACCTCGTCGAGCAGCTCATGCCGCGCCACGCGCAGATCATCTTCGAGATCAATCAGCGTTTCCTCGTCGAAGTGGCGCAGCGCTGGCCGGACGACGCGGCTCGCGTGCGCCGGCTGTCGCTGGTCCACGAGGACGGCGACCGCCGATTCCGCATGGCGCACCTGGCCATCGTCGGTAGTCACAAGGTCAACGGCGTGGCGCGTCTGCACGCCGAGCTGCTCCTCCGCCACGTCGTCCCGGACTTCGCCGAGATGTGGCCGGAGAGGTTCCTCGGCATCACCAACGGCATCACGCCGCGTCGCTGGCTGGCGTCGTGCAACCCGCGGCTCGCCGAAGCGATCGACCGGCGCCTCGGCCGCGAGTGGCGGCGCGACCTGGGGCGGCTGCGCAAGCTGGAGCCGCACGCAGACGACCCGGCGTTCCAGGACGAGTTCCTCGCCATCAAGCGGGCGAACAAGGTCGACCTGGCGGCCGAGATCGGCGCCTGCTGCGGCGTCGAGGCGGATCCGGACTCGCTGTTCGACGTCCACGTCAAGCGCCTGCACGAGTACAAGCGCCAGCTCCTCGCCGCGATGCACCTGATCGCTCTGTACCTGCGCGCCAAGGCCGATCCGTCTCGACCACTCGTGCCCCGCACCCTGGTGTTCGGCGCCAAGGCGGCGCCCGCGTACCGCATGGCCAAGTTGATCATCAAGCTGATCAACTCGGTCGCCGCCAGGGTCAACGCCGACCCCGACGTCGCCGGCCGCCTGCGCGTCGTCTTCATGCCCGACTACCGCGTCACCCTGGCCGAGAAGATCATCCCGGCCGCCGACCTCTCCGAGCAGATCTCCACCGCCGGCAAGGAGGCCTCGGGCACCGGCAACATGAAATTCGCCCTCAACGGCGCGCTGACCATCGGCACCCTCGACGGCGCCAACGTCGAGATCCGCGATGCGGTCGGCGACGAGAACATCTTCATCTTCGGCCACACCTCGGACCAGGCCGAGGCGCTGCTCGGCAACGGCTACGACCCGTGGGCGCTGTACCGCGAGGACGCCGAGCTGGCGGCGGTGCTCGACACCATCCGCGACGGCGTGTTCGTCGACGGCGACGCGCAGTTGCTGCGCGGCGTGTGGTCGGCGCTGATGGAGCACGGCGACCGGTACCTGCACCTGGCCGACTTTCGCTCCTACCTCGAGGCCCAGGAGCGCGCCGCCCTGCTGTTCACCGACCGGCGGGCATGGGCGGCGAAGGCGATCCGGAACGTCGCGGCGATGGGGTACTTCTCTTCGGACCGGGCGATCCGCGAGTATGCCGAGAAGGTGTGGCGCCTGGAACCCGTGCCGACCAACGGCCACGGCTCACACTGAAGAACGGAACAGCTCAGAAACCCCGAGACAGCCGGAATAGGGGAAGCTCGGCGACACTGCCTCTCGGACCCCGGACCCCGGACCCCGGACCCCGGACCCCGGACCCCGGACCCCGGACCCCGGCTATCGCTTCATCCGGCGCCATCGGGACGGCTCGATGGGGTGCGGGTCGGCCCACAGACCGCGCCGGGCGGCGCGCGCCTCGCGCTGCGCCTCGGCGAGGTCGCGCGCGTCGGGGCAGTGGTAGGCGTAGTGCCAGGCCATTCCGGCCCGGACCATCGCGAGGCTGGCGTCCGTTCCGCCGGCCAGCACCCGGCCGACGGTGCGGCCGTAGTCGTCGCGGTCGACCACGACGACCGTCACATTGCGGCGGAACGCGAGATCGGAGAGTTCCTGCTTGGCGCGACTGCCGAACGCCTGCCCCTGCTCCGGCGCGTCGACGCACGCCAGGCGGACGCGCGTGCGCTCCTTCCCCACGAGCACGGTCAGGGTGTCGCCGTCGTGGATTCGCACCACGCGGCCGTTCAGGGTTTGGGCCGGCGCGGTGCACGCGCCGGCGAGCGCCGCAAGGGTGAGCGCGGCGCAGGCGAAGAGCCGCGCCCGTTTGCGGTCGCTGGAAGTCGTCCGGGCGTTCCCGGTCTGCGCGATGGCCACGAGCCTAGCGCTCCCCCGGATACGCGGCGAGGTGGGCGCGCAGCGCGACGAGAAACTCCGCGGGCCGCTCCTCCATCGGCGCGTGTCCGCACCGCTCGAGGGTGACGAAGCGGGCGCCGGGCATGCGCGCGGCGGCCTTCGCGCCGAGTTCGGCGGCGAGCAGTTCGTCGTCCGCGCCCCACACCACCAGCGTCGGCACCGCCAGCGCCTCGAGGTCCACGGTCGGCTCGGGCCCGTCGACCGGGGCGGTCAGCCCCTGGTACGCCTCGATCACCCCCTCGACGCGCACCCGGCGCAGGTACTCCCGCACCAACTCGCCCGTGACCGCGGAGTCGTCGTACATGGAGCGGCGCAGCGCCCGGCGGACCGTCCACTCGCGGAGCATCGCGGTGCGCAGGAACAGCGACACCACCGGTCGCGCGGAGGCCAGCGCGCTGCGCCGCTCGGTGCTGTACGAGGGCAGCGTCGAGTCGACCAGGGTCAGCGATGTGAGGCGCCGGGGGTGGCGCGACGCGATCCACAGCGACAGACCGCCGCCGTAGGAGTGGCCGACGAGGGCGAAGCGCTCGAGGCCGAGCGCGTCCGCGACACCGAGGACGAGCCGCTCCTGCCCCTCGATGGTGTAGGCGCCGCGCTCGCGCGGCCGCTCACTCCAACCGAAGCCGTTGAGGTCGAGCGTCACCACCCGGTGGTCGCGCGCCAGATCCGGGACGACGTGGCGCCACGAGTAGGTCGAGCCGCCGAAACCGTGCACGAGCAGCACCGCCGGCCCGGCGCCCGCCTGCTCGACGTGGACGGCGTGGCCGTCGATCTCGAGGTAGCGCTCGGCGCCGGCCGCGAGGCGCACCTGCTCGAACGGCGTCAGGGTGACGCACCCGGAGAGGGCGAGCGCGGCGAGCGCCAGGGCGGTGGCGGCGATTCGGGGATTCACTTGGCGGTGAGACGCGCCCGCAGCCTGGCGAGATCCGCCTCGGTGATGCGTGGTCCCGTCGTCTTGAGCATGGCCAGGAAGGCGTCGATCTCCGCGGGCGCGACCGGGTAGCCGATGCCGTCGTTGGTGCCCTTGAGCCCCCCATCCGGGGTGAGCACGGCCACGAACGGCAGGCCGCCGGAGCCGCCGAGCGTGCTCATCAGCTCCCGGCCGCCGGGGTTCTCGAGGTGCTCCTTGCCCTCGCGTTCGAGCACGTCCAGCCACACCACCTCGTAGCTGTTGCGGAAGGTGTTGGCGAAATCGGGGTCGGCGAGCAACGCCTTGAGCTTCCGGCAGTAGCCGCACCACGAGGCGTGGAACGCCACCATCACGTTCCTGCCGGAGGCGTGGGCGGTCGCCGAGGCCTGGGCGAGCAGTTCGCCCGCCGGCCGGGGCGTCTCGGCGCCCGCCGCGGCGGCCACGGAGAGGAACAGGACGGGGGCGAGGATGGCGGTTCGTCGCATGCGCGAAGTGTATACGCTGCCGCGGCGATTGCGCTTCCCGAAGTGAGAGAATCAACCATGCCCTCGACGATCGCGCGCTTCCGTTCGAGCAGCGGCGCCCTGCTGGCGGCGCGGGTGGACCGACCCGACGAGCCGCCTCGAGCGTGGGCGCTGCTCGCCCACTGTTTCACCTGCTCCAAGGACCTGCGCAGCGCGGGCTGGCTGGCGCGCGCGCTCGCGTCGCGCGGCGTGGGGTGCGTGCGCTTCGACTTCACCGGCCTGGGCGAGAGCGAGGGGGAGTTCTCCGGCACCGACTTCTCCTCGAACGTCGAGGACCTGCTCGCCGCCGCCGCCTTCATGCGTGCGGAGCTGGGGCCAGCGCGACTGCTCGTCGGCCACAGCCTGGGCGGGGCGGCCGTGCTCGCCGCCGCGGCACGGGTCCCCGAGGCGGAGCTGGTGGTGACGATCGCCGCGCCGTCCGGCACCGAGCACTTCCGCGAAAAGCTCGTCCGTATGGCGCCCGACCTCGAGGCGCGCGGCGAGGCGGAGGTGACGCTCGGCGGGCGGCGCTTCCGTATCCGCCGGCAGCTGCTCGAGGACCTCGCCGAGCACTCCCTGGAAGAGGCGATCGCCTCGCTGGGCAAGGCGCTGATCGTCTGCCACTCCCCCGCCGACCGGACCGTCGAGATCGCGCAGGGGGAGCGGATCTTCGCCCTCGCCCGTCACCCGAAGAGCTTCCTCTGCCTGGAAGGGGCCGACCACCTGCTGCTCGCCGACGAGCGCGACGCCCGCCTGGTCGCCGAGACCGCCGGACTCTGGCTCGCCCGCCACCTGCCGCCGGGTTAGCCCGCGGCGGGATCGAGGATCGCTACCGGCGGCCCAGGTGCCGCCTCACCGGGCGATCGACGAGCAGCGTCATCCACGCCGAGTCGGCGTGGCCGCATGCGTTGCTGGCCCGGACCCAGTACCGCGTGGTGGCCACGAGGGGCGGCGTGACCAGAGTACATCCGTCGCCGGTCACCGGGATCGAGGTGTCGCCGGGGAAGCCCGTGTACCACTGGCACGCCAGGGGCTGCGAGCCGGCGGCCAAGACCGGGAGCGAGGCGCTCTCGCCGACGAGGAGGCGCTGCTCGAGGGCAAGCGCCGAGACGATCGCGGGCTCCGAGCACCCGGGCGCGCATTCGCTCGCGAGGATCGTCCCCTCCGCTCCCACCGCGACCAGGTGGCTGGCGCTTGCCGCCGCCGCCAGGAGCGGTGTCGTAGTCAGGAACGTCCGAGCCGCCCACGACGCGCAGTCGTCGCTGGTGAGCACGACACCCGGTGCGGTGATCGCGACGAACTGACCGGCGGTCCAGGCGAGGCCGTAGAGCAAGCCGGGAAGTTGATGCGAGGTCCAGTTTGTGGCATCGGTGCTCGTGAAAACCCGGTCAACCGCAGCGGCGGCGACCAGCTGGCCGTTCGACACCACCGAGGAAAACGACGCGTCGGTGCCCGCGTTTCGCGGCGTCCATCTGATGCCGTCCGGGCTCGTCAGGACGGTGCCCGACTCGCCGACGGCGACGAACTGCGATCCCGTCCAGGCGACACCGGAGAGATGGCCGGTCGTCCCAGACACCTGCGCCACCCAGGTGACAGCGTCGAGGCTGGTCACGATCCGACCTCCGGCCCCGACGCCGGCGAGGATCGAACCGGTCCAGGCGAGCGCGCTGATCGAGATATCGTCGTCGAAAGTGGTGATCTGCCAGGAGAGGCCGTCGCGGCTCGTGAGAAGCGCCCGATCGCTCAGGGCGACCAACTGCCAGCCGGCCCAGATCACCGTGTGCAGACCGCCGGTATGGTCCGGCGCCTGCACGGGTGCCCAAACCTGACCGTCCTCGCTGGTGATGATCGTGGCGTCGTCACCGACGGCAATGAACCGGCTGCCGGTCCACGCGATCGAGCGAAGCGATGCGAGGGTCGTCGAGGACGACCGTGCCGTCCAAGTGATTCCATCCGCGCTGGTCGTGATGGCCGGCTCCGGCTCGCCACCCACCGCGAGCAGAATGGGCCCGTTCACGCAGACCGCCGTCAGCGAGGTCGCGAGACTGCTCGATCGAGGCTGCCACGTCATGCCGTCGGCGCTGGCGAGGATTGCCGCCTGGACCTTCCCCCCGGCCAGTGGGTCGGCCCGTCCGCCCACTGCCACGAGCTCCGTGCCGGTCCAGGCAAGGCCGGTGAGGAACGTCGCGGGCTGGATGGTGCGAAGCGTCCATGTGATCCCGTCCGGACTCGTCAAACTATCGCCCCAGGCGCCGATCGCCACCAACAGCGAGCCAGTCCACGCCACGGCGGTGAGGCTCTCGAAGGTCGGTGACACGCGAGAGGTCCAGACGGCGCCGTCGGGGCTGGTGAGGATGGTCCCGGAGTACCCGACCGCGACCAGTTGGCTGCCGGTCCAGGTGACCGCGTGCAGATCCGACACCGTGCCGGAGTCGCGGGGCGTCCAGCGAAGTCCGTCGTCGCTCGTCAGCACGACCCCCGGCCGACCGACGACGACGAATTGGCGGCCGGTCCAGATCACCGCGTTGAGCGGGAACTCCGTGCCCGAGGCGCGGGTCGTCCAGGCCACACCGTCGGGACTGGTGATGATCGTCCCGAGGTCGCCTACCGCGACGAGCAGTGACCCCGACCACGCCACGCCGTTGAGTTTGGCGCCGGTGCCGGACACGTGCCGGGTCCAGGCGGCGCCGTCGGGGCTTGCGACGATCGTGCCGAGGCCGCCGACCGCGACGAACCGGTCGCCGGTCCAGGCCGCGGCCTGCAGCGGGTTGCCTTGCGGAAGGGGGTTGACCCACCGCCAGCTCTCACCGCAGTGCGCAGCAGGCGCGTCAGGAGTGTCCGCTGGGGCGACAAGGCTCGCGGCGGCGATGTGTGCCGCCAGACAGAACGGCACGACGATGGATGCCGTGGTTGCAGCCAGGAGGCGAAGCGTCTTCACCACGCAACTCTCATGCGAACCAGATGACCGAGTCTACTCCTCATGGCCCGGAACGCCAAACGGCGCACGACATCTGCGCGGCCCCGCGCCGGCGCTGTGTGTAAAGCGCCTCGCCGAAAAGGACGCGCCGTCGGCCCGTACAATCGCGCCGTGGCCGACGAGACGCGCGTGCGCCGCATCCTGCACTGCGACATGGATGCCTTCTACGCCTCGGTGCACGTCCGCGACGACTCCTCCCTCGCCGGGCGGCCTGTGGTGGTCGGCGGCGACCCGCAGGGGCGCGGCGTGGTCGCGGCGGCCTCGTACGAGGCGCGCCGCTTCGGCATCCACTCCGCGATGCCCGCCGCGCGCGCCCGTCGCCTGTGCCCGCACGCGGCGTTCCTCCGCCCCGACTTCCCCCGTTACCGCCGCGAGTCCGACCGCATCTTCGCCATTTACCGCGAGTACACGGAGCTGGTCGAGACGATGTCCCTCGACGAGGCCTACCTCGACGTCACCGACCGGCTCGGCGAGCGCGGCACGGCCACCGCGATCGCCCGCGAGATCCGCCGGCGCGTGCGCGAGGAACGCCGCCTGACCGTCTCGGTCGGCGTCGGCCCGAACCTGCTGGTGGCGAAGATCGCGTCCGACTTCCGCAAGCCGGACGGCCTCACGGTCGTGCCTCCGGAGCGGGTGCGGGCGTTCCTCGACCCGTTGCCGGTGCGCCGCCTGCACGGCGTCGGCCCGGCCACCGAGAGGGCGCTCGAGGCGATGGGGATCGCCACCGTCGCGCAGTTGCGCGCCGTGCCCGCCGCGCGCCTCGCCGAGCGTTTCGGCCGCCACGGCGCGACGCTCGCCGCGTTCGCCCGCGGCCTCGACGAACGGCAGGTCGAGCCGGTCCACGTGCGCAAGAGCCTGGGCACGGAGAACACCTACCCCCAGGACCTCGCCGCGCTCGAAGCGATGGACGAGGAGATCGCGCGCATGGCCGAGGAGGTGGCGGACGGCCTGGCCAAACGCGGCCTGGCCGCGTGCACGGTGACGGTCAAGGTGCGCTACGCGGACTTCGAGACCGTCACCCGCTCGCGCACCGCGCCGCTGCCCACCGACGCGGCGGTGCGCCTGGCGGCGCGGGCGCGCGAGCTGCTGCGCCACACCGAGGCCGGGAGCCGGCCGGTGCGGCTGCTCGGCGTCTCCGCCTCGACGCTCGTCCCGCTCACCCTGCGCCAGCTCGAGCTGTTCGACGGGTGAGTGCCGCCGCCGCCGCGGCCAGGGCGAGGACGATCGTCGCGTCACAGGCGGCGTTGAAGAGGAAGAGCTGCTTGACCGCGTCGCGCGGCCCGGCGAGCAGCACCACGGTGAGCAACTGGACGACCGCGATCGCCAGCATCGTCGCGTGCAGCCCGGCGAGGGCGCGGCCCACGGCGCCCCGGGCCCGCGACAGGAGCGACGCGCTCAGCGTCGCCTGGGCGAGGAGGAAGGCGAACGGTGGCCACGGCGAGCCCGCGAGCAGCGCCGCGCGGGCGCGGCTCCACACGGAGAAGGAGGCGGTGCGCGCGCCCGGAGGCCGTCCGGCCTCGGTCGAGAAGTTCCCGAGGTCCTCGGGCCGGAAGACGAAGGCGGTGGGCAGCGTTCTCACCGCCGCTCCGGCGACGCGACCGGGGCGTCGCAGGTAGAACAGCGCCAGCCGCGCGGGGCCGACCCGGTCGAACACCGCGGACTCGAACGCGGGGTTCGTCCACGTCTCGACGCGGTCCATCCACAGCGTTCCGGAGAGCGAGAGCAGCGCCGGATCGAGGCCGAGGGCGCGCAGGTCGGCGGCGGGGTCGGGGGAGTGCGGGAGCAGCTCGACGAACAGCGCGTTGTACACGTTCCCGTTGCGCAGCCAGCGGTGGTTGCCGAAGCGCGCGAAGACGGCAGCGAAGAGCACGAGCGCGCAGGCGAGAACGGTGGCCAGCCTCCTGCGTCCGTTCCTGCCGCGGCGCACGAGGACCCAGAGCAGCGCCGCGAGCGGCAACGCCAGCGCGGCGTTCTGCGCCTTGGCCGCGACCAGACCCGCCATCGCGGCGGCGAGCAGCCACGGCGCGGCAGCCAAACAGGGACACTCCCCGCTGGCGAACGGCAGCGCCGCAGCGACGACGAGAAGCAGGAACAGCAACGAGGACGGCTCGCTGTAGAAGGAGTTGGCGTACGCGACGTAGCCGACGTCGGTGACGATCACGGCCAGAGCCGCGCCGGCGGTCGCGCGCACGGCCAGTGGGAAGCGCCGCAGCCCGTGCAGCAGCCAGGCGCACGCTGCCAGCCACGCGGCGAGGTGCACCGCGCCGAGCAGGCGCAGGTCCATGCGATCGGGGCGGCCGACGAGCCGGCCGGCGAGCGTCGCCGCCGCGGCGAAGGGCAACTCGGAGGTGACGTAGCCGGACCACACCCCCGGCGGGCCGAGCGCCCACACCCGCACCCAGCGGGAGAAGTACCTCTCCCCGTCGACCGCGACCGGGGTCGCGCCGAGGATGGTGGTGACACGGATCGAGTCGCCGTTGTCGGCGAGGCCGACGGCCGGCGGCACGAGCGCCTGCGCGACGAGCGCGGCCGCAATTGCGGCGAACAGCGCCCACTCGAGCCAGGGCAGCACCCGTGCGCGGCGGATCTCGAGGGAGGCGGTCACGGCTTCGCGGCGGGCGGGACCATCTCGCTGCGCCGGGTGGCGTGCGTCCAACGGGCCGCGCCGTCGGTGCCGAACGCCTCGAGCGTCACCGTCCGGTCGGTGCGCGGGCCGGTGAAACGCAGCACGCCGAAGCCGCGCTCGGTGACCAGCGTGCCCGGCACGCGGTCGGGGTTGGCGAACTCCGGATCGTCCGGCCCGACCCGGTGCACACCGGCAGTGAGCGGCGAGCTGGTGAAATCGAGCAGCGGCGCGCACCCCTCCGGCTGGACGCGGATCAACTCGGTGTGGTGGCGGTCGCCGGAGACGAACAGCACGCCGGCCAGGCGGTTGGCGCAGACGAACGAGAGCAGCTCGTCGTACTCGGCGCGGAAGCGGTGCAGCGACTCGTAGCGCGAGGCGCGGTTGAGCGCCTGGTTGCCGAGCGCGACGACCTTGAACGTGGCGCGCGAGGAGACCAGCGTCCGCTTCAGCCACTCCATCTGCGCCGCGCCGAGCATGCGCTTGTCCGGGCCGTCGGGCCAGGCGTTGGGGGAGCGGTGCATGCGGTCGTCGAGGAGGACGAACTCCACGTCCCCCCAGACGAAGCGCTGGAACACCCCGGGCGTCCCGGGCAGACCGTACGCCGGCGCCGGCCAGTAGCGCGCGAAGACGGCGAGCGCGTCGTCCTTGAACATGAAGCTGGCGTCGGAGTCGTTGGGCCCGAAGTCGTGATCGTCCCAGGTCGCGTAGTGCCGGGTCGCGGCGAGCAGCGGCTGGAGTTCGGGCAGCGCCCGGTCGTGGCGGTAGCGGGCGCGGATGCCGTGGGGCGAGCCGAGGTCCACCTCGCGCAGGTAGAGGTTGTCGCCCAGCCACACCATCAGGTCGGGGCGGAGGCGGGCCATCGCGGCGAGCACCTCGAACCCCCCGCCGTACGGCTCGCCGGGACGGTCGTAGCGGGGCTGGTTGACGTACAGGCAGGAACCGATCATGGCGGTGAAGTCGGGTGGGTCGGTGCGCCACTGCCACAGCGGCTGGGTGCGCAGCTCGAACGGCCAGGCGCGCGTCACCGCCGCGCCGTCCACCGCCAGCTCGTAGCGGTAGGTCGTTCCGGGCTCCAGCTCGTCGAGGACGAGCGTCGCGGCGTTGTCCTCCTCGGCGCGCGTCGTGGCGGCGGCCTCGCGTACCGATTGATCCCCCCCGCCCGCGGCGAACAACCGGACGGTCACCCGCGCCGGCCGCTCGGTCTGCACCCACACCGTCGCCTCGCGCATCGTCGCCCAGCCGAGCATCGGCCCGGCGCGCAGGCCGTCGCCGGCGGCGGCCGCCGCCGCCACCGCTGCCGTCAGAACCGCCACCGCGATCGTGCGCATGTCGACCTCCGCGAGTCGCCCCGAGGGTAGCGCTCCCGGGCGCCGGGTCGCCACCCCACTCGCGCCCGGGCCGGCGCCGGCGTAGGCTGAGAGCATGAAGCGCGCCATCGCCAAGATGCTGCCGATCCTGGTCGGGATCGGCCTCGGCGTCCTCATCCTCAACCCGCCCTCGTGGCTGCGCGAGCTGGGTCCGGTCGCCTTCCTGGTCACGGGCACGCTGGCGGCCGTCCTGCTCGTCGGTTTCGTCGCCTTCATCATCGCGGCCAACCTACCGGAGCGGATCTCGCTCGCCGAGGTGCCGGAGGAGCGGGTGCCGGCCGAACTGCGCGCCCTCGCGGAGCAGTTCCGCGCGCTCGGCTTCGAGCCGGCCGGGCCGCCGTACGAGGTCGGTGTCTCGCCGCCGGGGATCATGCTGCCGTTCGTCCACGCCGAGGCGCGCAGCTACGGCACCGCCTTCCGCACCTCGACGGTGCCGGCCAAGACCGCCTACGACGTCGTCTCGCTGCTCGAGGCCGAACGCGGCGGCCTGACGTCGTGCGCGGACCCGGCCGGAACGTCGCTGCCGGCGGGCAAGGGGGAGCTGCGGCAGGTCATCTCCGGCGCGACCCCGGATGCGCTGTTCGAGCAGCACCGCCAGGCGCTCGCCTGGCTCGAACGCCAGGGCGTGCGGGCGCGTTCGGTGTCGGCGTCGGCGTTCGCCGGCGACTTCCAGTCCTCGATCGCGCACCAGCGGAAGACGTTCCTCGCCAGTCCCCTGCGCCACGCGGCGGTCGCGATCTGGCGTTCCGCGACGCGGACCACGCCGCACCGCGGCCCGCTCCACCTGCAGGCGATCGCCGCCCGCCAGCTTCGCGAACTGCGCACCGGCGTGCGCGGTTGAAACGTCGTCTCATGTGACGCGCCGTCATCGGAGAGCGTCTCTCGACAACCTCCGGAGCCGGGCGTACGCTCTTCGAAAAGGTGATTCCCTGAGCACGACGGCCGGCGGCACAGACGACGCATGGCCGAGACACGGGAGGCGGCGATGAGCCGGACAGAGCGCATGGGGCTTGTCGCAGTTGCCATCGTGGTGTTGAGCGCGGCGGGGGTGTTGGCCGCGGAGCCGCCGAAGATGGACACGGGTGCGCAGGAGCGCGCGGCGCGGGCGGAGCAGATGCTGGCGCAGACGCGCGAGGACCTGACGCGGCTAGAGCGGGACGTGGCGCGGGCGCGGGAGGTGTCCCCGGAGCCGCCGCGGCGCATGCTCGCGCAGCTCGATCTGGCGCGCGGACGGGCGCATGCGGCCGAGGTGGCGGCGCGCGGGCTGCACTGGCGCGTGGCGCGGCCGATCCTGGCGGAGGTGAAGCGGGCAATCGGGGAGGCGGACCGGCTGGAGACACTGCTGCGGACGCCGCCGCCGCGGCCGCCGATGCCGGTCGGGCTGGCGCCCGTGGGGACGGGGTCGATCTCGGGAACGGTGACGGACGCGGCGACCGGCCTGCCGCTGGCCGGTGTGCAGGTGAAGCTGCAGGCGACGACGTACCCTTACGCGGGGTTCGACGCGGCAACCTATGCGGGTGGTGATTTCCTCTTCACCGCTCTCGGCATGGGCGTGTACCGGTTGTGGACGCGAGGTACCGTGGGGTACCTGGACGAGGTCTTCTCGGATAGCCCGTGCGCCGACGGTGAGTGCTCATCCAGCCTCCCAACTGGGACGCTGATCGCGTTGGAGGACGGCCAGATCAGGGCGGGCCTCGATTTGGCGCTGCAGCCGGCAGCGTCCATTTCCGGCACGCTTACTGGCCCCGGCGGGGAGCCGGTCGCTGGTGCCGGAGTCTACCTCTACGATCTCGTCGACTACGCCTACCACAGAGATGTCTCGACCGACACGGCGGGCAACTTCAACTTCGGGGAGATGTCCCCCGGGACGTACTTCCTGATCGCGGATCATCCGGGCTACCTGGATGAGTTATACGACAACTTCTCGTGCCAGCCCGACTGCATCCCGGAGGCAGGGACCCCGATCACACTTGCGCCATCGCAGGTGCTGACGGGATTCTCTGTCGTGCTCACGCCTAGTGGGAAGATGGCGGGATCGGTCACCAGTGCGGGCACCGGCGAGGGTGTATCCAGCTACTGGATCGCGCTTTACGATCAAGAACTCAACTACGTCAACTCCTGGTATCAGTGGTCGCGCGACTACGAACTGCGAGACATCACCCCAGGGAACTACTTCGTCAGCCTCCACGCCTCCTACGGGTACGTCGATGAGGTCTTTGACGATATCCACTGCACTCCCGAGTGCAACATCGGCGCGGGAACTCCGATCACCGTGCTCGCGGGAGCCACGACCGGGGATATCGACTTCACGCTTGAGCCATGGGGCCGCATCGGAGGAGTTCTCACAGCCTCCGAGAGTGGGTACCCGTTGAGTGGCAGGGTCGAGGTCTACGACTCGAGCGGAGACTACATGCTCTGGACTCCCTCGGGAGAGTCAGGGGACTGGTTAGCGGGCGGACTGGGCGACGGCACGTACTTCACGATCGCCGATGCGGACGAGCGCCTTGCCGAGGTGTGGGATGGGTTGCCGTGCGAGCCGGAATGCGATCCGACGGCGGGCACACCCATCCCCACTGCGATCGGAACCCTCACGGAGGGCATTGACTTCAGTCTCGGACTCGGTGGCTGGATCTCGGGTACGGTGACGCGGCGAGTGAACGGGACACCGATCGAGTACGTCCATGTGCGCGTGTTCGACGAGGCCGGTGAGGTGGTGGCCGGCACGGTTTCCGGTCCGCTCGGCCGCTTCGTGGCGAAGGGCCTGCCTTCCGGCACGTACACGGCCGTGGCTTCGGAGGACTCGTCGTACGAGTACGACGAGTACGCCTGCCAGGTGTTCGACGATCTTCCGTGCGAGGGGGCGGAAGGAACGCCGATCGCAGTCGCTTCCGGGGCCGAGACAGGAGGCGTGGACTTCGCCCTGCGACGTCTGGGCTCGATTTCCGGACGGGTCACGAGTGCGGCCACGGATGAGGCTCTCCGTGGGTCTGTCAACGTCTACGACAGTGAAGGTCGATTCGTTCGCTCAAGACAGTTGTCCGGGGGACGCTACCGGGTGGCTGCCCTCGAGCCGGGTACGTACTTCGTGAGTACGTACGCTGACGATGGGTACCAGAACGAGGTATGGGACGACATACCGTGCGATTCGACCGCCTGCGATGTCACGACGGGGACGCCGGTGCTCGTGGCCTACGACCAGGAGGTCACCGACATCGACTTCGCGCTGATGCGTCGTGGGTCGCTGTCCGGAAGCGTTACGGAAACCGGGAGCGGCCAGGCCATTCCAAACGCGCAGGTGTACGTATACGACAGCGTGGGCTCCTTCGTCAGGTCGGGCAAACCGAACAGCGCGGGAGCGTTCGTGGTCGCCGCACTGCCGGCCGGCACGTACTTCGTCAAGGTTCTTAGTTCCAATCACTTTGACGAGCTCTACGACAACATCCCCTGTGAGTCGTCGTGCTCCATCACGGGCGGCACACCCGTGCCGATCGAGGTGGGACAGGACTCGAGCGGGGTAGACTTCGTGCTCGATCGGCGTGGGAGCATCTCGGGGAGGGTGACGGACGAGTCAACCGGGTATGGGATCTATTATGCCCAGGTCCTCCTTTACAGCGCGGCCGGAAACTACCTGCACAACACCTACTCCTCCGGGACCGGGGAGTACACATTCATCGGCCTCGGCAGCGGGACGTACTTCGTGAGGGCCTCGTCCGACGGCTATACCGCTGAACTGTACGACGACATCCCTTGCCCGTATTCCTGCGACGTGACATCGGGCGTCCCAATCACGGTGGAGGACGGCCAAGACACCTCGGGAATCGACCTCGCTCTTGCTCCAAGCGAGAGCGGCGGTCTCGTGAAGGGACGAGTCGTTGGGTTCGATGGTCTGGGCCTCCCGTCAGTTTCCGTGAGGCTTTACAACACCGCTGGCTCCCAGGTGACAAGCACGACCACCGACGGTCTCGGCTACTTCCAATCGCCGAACCTCTCCAACGGCTCATACTTCGTCGTCGCAGGAAGCACCACGCATCTTGACGAGCTGTACGACAACGTGCCATGCGAAGGAGGCTGTGACGTCACCACCGGAACCGCCGTCGCGGTATCGAGCGGAGCGGTGACCGAGAACATCAACTTCGCCCTCGATCCCACCGGGAGGATACTCGGCCGGCTGCTTGACGCGGTGTCAGGTCGCCCTCTCGATGGTGGCTGGGTCACCATATACGACGGTGCTGGCGTCCCCGTCGCAGGGGGTCTTGCGGGCGGTGACGGTCACTACAGCGCGTGGGGCCTTGTGACGGGCAACTACTTCGCTGTGGCGAAATTCCCGGGCTACGTCTCGGAGCTGTTCGACAACATCCCTTGCCCTGTCACCTGCGACGTCACAACAGGCCAGCCTGTAGCCGTGACGGCGGGGCAGCCGACGAGTGGGATCGACTTCTCGCTCACGCCGTATGGTGGCGTCGCTGGCAGGGTGACCAGCCGCTCAACGAACTTCGGCCTCGCCGGCGCAGTAACGCTGCACACGGAAACAGGTGCGTACGTCGGCACACAGAACCTCACCGAAAACGGCTACTACTTCTTCGGCGTGAGTACGGCAGGAACGTATTTCGTCACGGCAGAAAGTGACGGCTACATCGGCCAGCTGTACGCAGGGCGGGAGTGCGAGCCGTCGTGCGACGTGACGGTGGGGACGTCGATTGTGGTGACGAACGGCGTGATCACCAACGACATCAACTTCTCGTTGCGCACGCCGTACTTCGCCGACGTGCCTGTGGAGTACTGGTCGCGGCGGTACATCGAATCGCTGCACGCGGCGGGGGTGACGGCGGGGTGCAGCGTCGATCCGCCGTTGTACTGCCCGGCGGTGACGGCGAGCCGGGAGCAGGCGGCACCGCTGCTGTTGCGCTCCGCCGAGGGGTCGGGGTACGTGCCGCCGCCGGCGGTTGGGGTGTTCGACGACGTGCCGGTGGAGAGCGGCTTCGCGCCGTGGATCGAGGAGCTGGCGCTGCGCGAGATCACGGCGGGGTGCAGCGTCGATCCTCCGCTGTACTGTCCCGAAGTGGCGCTGACGCGGGCGCAGGTGGCGGTGTTCGTGCTGAGGACGGTGGAGGGCGCCGGGTACGAGCCGCCGGCGGCGGTGGGGGTGTTCGACGATGTGCCGGTGGAGGACCCGTTCGCGCCGTGGATCGAGGAGATCGCGCGGCGAGGGATCACGGCGGGGTGCAGCGCGGTGCCGCCGCTGTACTGTCCGGGCGAGGCGGTGCGGCGCGACCAGATCGCGGTGTTCCTGGTCAAGGCGTTCGCCCTTCCCCCGGCGCTGTAGCCCAGTTCTCGCGGCCGCGCCCGGACCGACGAGGACCGGAGTAGAGTTCCCTCTGGAGGGGATCGCGATGATCCACACGATCAAGGAATTCCTCAAGACCTACGGGCAGGAGAGCGCGATCACCTCGCGGGTGATGGCGGCGCTGACCGACGCCTCGCTGGCGCAGCGGGTGAGCGCCGAGGACCGCACCCTGGGCGAGATCGCCTGGCACCTCGCCACCAGCGTGCCGGAGATGGCCAACCACACCGGTCTCGAAGTCCCCGGAGCGGCGGACGCCGCGGTGCCGGCCTCCGCCGCGGCGATCCGCGAGGCCTACGGCCAGGCCGCCGCGGGACTGCTCGAGCAGGTCGGCGGGCGCTGGACCGACGAGACGCTGGCGGTCAAGGACGACATGTACGGCGAGATGTGGCGGCGGTCGTTCACGCTCACCGTGCTCATCGTCCACGAGATCCACCACCGCGGCCAGATGAGCGTGCTGATGCGCCAGGCCGGCCTCGCGGTGCCCGAGATCTACGGTCCGAACCGCGAGCAGACCGAGGCGATGCGCGGCTGAGCGGGGTCCGCCGGTGCGGATCCTGCTCGTCTACGCCAACCGGTCGAAACTCCTCTTCCCGGCGCCGCCGGTCGGTCTCGCTCACGTCGCGGAGGCGACGAGGGCGGCCGGCTACGACGTGCGGCTGCTCGACCTGTTCGGCCGGAGCGCCGGGAACGGGCTGCGACGGGCGCTGTCGGAGTGGCACCCCGACGTGGTCGGGGTCTCGGTGCGCAACCTCGACACGACGATCGCGCAACGACCGACATCGCACCTCGACGAGGTCGCCTCCCTGTTCGCCGCGATCCGCCGGAAGAGCCGCGCCTATCTGGTGGTGGGAGGGCCGGCCGTGACGATCCTCGGCGCGCGGGCGCTCGCCCACCTGCCGGCCGACGCGGCAGTGCTCGGCGAAGGGGAGGAGGCGTTCCCGGCGCTGCTCGCGGCGCTCGGGAGCGGCCGCGACCCGGGCCTCGTGCCCGGTGTGGCGACCTCGCCGACCGCGCGGCCGACCCCGCCGGAGCGGCTCCCCTCTTTTGGGCGCTCCCACCTCGAGCGGTGGATCGACTGGCGCGCCTATGAGCGCGCCGGGAGCACCTGGCCGATCCAGACGCGGCGCGGCTGCCCCCTCGGCTGCGTGCACTGCGTCTACGCCGCGGTCGAGGGGCGCGCGGTGCGCGCCCGGCCGGCCGGCGAGGTGGTCGAGGAGATCGCGGAGGTGGCGGCCGCCGTCGGCCCCCGCTGCTTCGAGTTCGTCGACTCCTCGTTCAACGTGCCGCCCGAGCCCGCGCTCGAGCTGTGCGAGGCGATCGTCCGCCGCGGGTTGCGGGTCGCCCTCACCTGCAGCAGCGTGAACCCGGCCACGCTCTCTCCCGAGCTGCTCGCGCTGATGCGCCGCGCGGGGTTCAACTCGATGATGCTGTCGCCGGAGTCGGCCTCGGACGAGGTGCTCGCCGCCCTCGGCAAGGGCTTCTCGGCCATGGACGTGGCGCGCGCCGCGGATGCGGCGAGGAGCGCCGCCATGCCCTCCGGCTGGTTCTTCATGCTCGGCGGACCGGGCGAGACCGAGCGGAGCGCCGACGAGACGACGTCGTTCATCGAGCGGAAACTCGACTGGCCGGGCACGCTCGTGATCGTCACCACCGGCATCCGGGTCCTGCCGGGCAGCGCGCTGGCGCCCCGGGCGGTCGCCGAGGGCACGCTCGACCCGGCCGACGATCTCGCCCGGCCGACCTTCTACCTGTCGCCGCGGGTGACGCAGGAGGCGCTGCTCGCGCGGGTCAACGCCGCGGTGGACCGGCGGCCGAACGTGGTGCACGCGGCGGAGCAGGACTCCGTCACCGAGCGCGCGGTGGCGCGTGCGCTCGCCGCATCCGGCGTGGCGCCGCCGGCCTGGAGGTTCCTGCCGGCGGTGCTCCGCTGGCGGCCGCTGCGCGCCTGGCGACGCCGCGAGGCCCGCCGCCGCCCGTTCTCCACGCTCCAGGCGCACTGACCGGCTGGCGGCCGGGGCTGTCGGCCGTCCGCGAAACGTGATGCGGCGCCCGTGGCGCCGTGCCCCTTCTCGCCGAAACCGGACATCGGACAACGGTCAACCGTCCTCTCACCTGTGCTACGTTTCACAGGCTTGGAGGCGGGCATGCGGGAAGCGGTCGAGAGGCTGTGGCCGGAGATCTCCTGGATCGCCGACCCGAAGTTGCGGGAAGCGGTGACGCGGACCTGGGAACTGGCGCTCGAGCGCAGCCCGCTGTCGCCGGCCGATCTCGAGGCCATCCCCTTCACGCTGCTGGTGCCGGACTGCGCGGTCAGCTTCATGGCGCACAAGCGCTGCGTCGTGCACATCGCGAAGCGCGCCGCCGAGGCGATGCGCGACTTCATGGGGCAGGCGCTGCCGATCGACATGGACACGGTGATCGCCGGGGCGATCCTCGCCGACGTCGGCAAGCTGCTCGAGTACGAGACGCGCGACGGCAAGGCGGTGCAGTCGCAGCGCGGGCGCTTCCTGCGCCACCCGTTCACCGGGGTTGCGCTGGCGATGGAGGCGGGGGTGCCGGACGCGGTGTGTCACATCATCGCGGCGCACGCCGACGAGGGAAACCTGGTCACGCGCTCGACCGAGGCGTACATCGTGCACCACGCGGATTTCATGAGCTTCCTCCCGTTCAAGAAGTGACAGGGGACGGGGAACAGCGCACATGGAGCAGATGACAACGACGGCGCGCGCGGAACCTCGAGGCGCCGGGACGAGGTGACGGATGGGTACGACGGAAGGCAAGGAAACGATCACCGCGGCGATGAGCCGCTGGGCGGCGCAGCTCGAGTTCTCGCAGATCGCGCCCGAGGCGGTGTACCAGGCGAAGCGCTTCCTGCTCGACTCGCTCGGCTGCGCCCTGGGCGGGTTTCGCCAGCACGACGTGAAGATCGCCCTCGAGGTGCTCTCTGAGGTCGCCGGCGCCGGACCGGCGACGGTGATCGGCAGCGGCGCCCGCCTCGACGTGGTCTCGGCGGCGCTGGCGAACGCCCTGATGGTCCGGGTCATGGACTACAACGACATCTACTGGAAGCAGGACCCCTCGCACCCCTCGGACATCATCCCGGCGGCGCTGGCCTGCTGCGAGCGCGCCGGTTCCGGCGGCGAGGAGGCGATCGTGGGGATCGTCCTCGGCCACGAGTTCGAGCAGCGTTTCTGCGAGGCGGCGTTCCCGGGGATCCGCGAGCGCGGCTGGCACCACGCCACCCTGACGGCGTTCGTCTCGCCGATCGTCGCCGGGCGCTGCCTGCGCCTGTCGTGGCAGGAGATCCAGCACGCGATCGGCATTTCGGCGTCGGGCCGCGCGACGCTCGGCGCGGTCACCGCCGGGAAGCTGACGATGATGAAGAACACCGTGGACCCGATGGCGACGCAGTCCGGCGTGTTCGCCGCGCTGCTCTCCGAGAAGGGGTACACCGGCCCCGAGCACGTGGTCGACGGCAAGGAGGGGTTGGTCCACTGCTTCGGCCCGCGCTGGAACCTCGCGGTGCTCGAGGACGGCCTGGGGGCGTCGTGGCGGATCACCCAGTGCGGGATGAAGGCGTTCCCCACCGAGGCACTGACGCACACGCCGATCTCGGCGGTGCTCGACCTGGTGCGCGGTCACGACCTCGCGCCGGAGGCGATCGCGAAGGTGCACATCCGCTCGCTGGCGCGCGCCGCCGACATCCTCGCCGACCCGTCGAAGTACGAGCCGGAGAGCAAGGAGACCGCCGATCACTCGCTGCCCTACTGCATCGCCGCGGCGATCGTCGACCGCAACGTCACGCCGGCGGCGTTCACCGACGCGAAGATCCACGACCCGCGGGTGCGCGCCCAGTTGCGCAAGGTCGAGGTGGTCGCCGACGCGGAGATCGAGAAGGTGTTCCCCGCCCTGCAGCGGGTGATCGTGGCGATCACCACGACCTCCGGCGAGCGTTTCGAGAGACAGCTCGACTATCCCAAGGGGGACCCGCGCAACCCGCTCACCGACGCCGAGATCGAGGAGAAGTTCGACGCCCTGGCGGGAGACGTGCTGTCGTCCGTGGCGCGGCAGAAGGTCAAGGACGCGGTGTGGCACCTGGAGAAGCTCGGCCACGTCTCCGAGTTGATGGGTTTGCTCAAGGCCTGAGGAGCGTGGACGGTGTGCCGTGGCGGCCCACGGCGCACCGACCACGGCCCACGCCGTTGTGCAGCGAGGTTGCAGCCGGGGGATCGCCGCGCGGGAGCACACGAAGCACACAAGGAGAACGCCCTATGTCCCAGACCGTCGTCGAGAAGATCGCGCAGGCGTACATGACCGAGGGCCCGGACCGGCCGCTGCGCGCCGGTGACTTCCTCTCCGTGCGGCCGTTCCACATCCTCACCCACGACAACACCTCGGCGGTGCTCTCCAAGTTCAGGGCGATCGGCGCGACGCGGGTCGCCGACGCGCGCCGGCCGGTGTTCGCGCTCGACCACGACATCCAGAACGCCTCCGAGGAGAATCTCGGAAAGTACCGGAAGATCGAGGCGTTCGCCCGCGAGCAGGGGATCGACTTCTACCCGGCGGGGAGCGGCATCGGCCACCAGATCATGTGCGAGCAGGGGTATGTCCACCCCGGCGCGTTCGTCGTCGCCTCGGACTCGCACTCCAACATGTACGGGGCGCTCGGCGCGCTCGGCACCCCGGTGGTGCGCACCGACGCCGCCGCGGTGTGGGCTACCGGCGAGTTCTGGTGGCAGGTGCCGCGAACGGTGCAGGTGGTGCTCGAGGGCGCGCTGCGCCCGGGCGTGACCGGCAAGGACGTGATCATCGCACTGTGCGGGTTGTACAGGAACGAAGAGGTGCTCAACGCCGCGGTGGAGTTCACCGGCCCCGGCGTGGCGTCGCTGTCGGTCGAGTCGCGCATGTCGATCGCCAACATGACCACCGAGTGGGGGGCGCTGGCCGGGTGGTTCCCGGTGGACGAGGCGACGCTGTCGTGGCTGGATGGGCGGCGCCGCCACCTCGAGGCGCGCGGCATCGAGCGCATCACCCCCGCCGACCTCAAACGGTGGGCTACGAATCCTCCGGCCCCCGATCCCGGCGCGGCGTACGCGGGCCGGATCGAACTCGACCTCTCCGAGGTGACGCCGCATGTCTCCGGACCGGACACGGTGTTCGCCATGCGCTCGCTCGCGGAGATAGCCGGCCAGCGAGTGAAGGTCGACAAGGCGTACCTGCTCTCCTGCGTCAACGGCCGGGGCGAGGACCTCGCAGCGGCGGCGAAGGTGCTGGCCGGCCGGAAGGTCGCGCCCGGCGTCGCGCTCTACGTGGCCGCGGCGAGCAAGGAGGTCGAGGAAGAGGCGCGACGCTGTGGGACGTGGCGGACGCTGCTCGACGCCGGGGCGGTGGCGCTGCCCCCCGGGTGCGGCGCGTGCATCGGACTCGGCGCCGGACTGCTCGAGGCGGGCGAGGTCGGGATCTCCGCGACCAACCGGAACTTCAAGGGGCGCATGGGCTCGCGCGACGCGCAGTGCTACCTGGCCTCCCCGGCGGTCGTCGCGGCGTCGGCGGCGGCCGGCTACATCACCGCGCCGCACGAGTGGCAGCCGGGGGAGCCGCGCCGCCGCTGGACCGAGCCGCCGCGCCAGGCCGCGGCCGCGGAGCGGGTCGAGATCGTGCCCGGCTTCCCAGCGCGCGTCGTCGGGCGTCTGCTGTTCCTGCCGCAGGACAACCTCAACACCGACGGCATCTACGGCAAGGACTACACGTACAAGGAGCTGTCGCGCGAGGAGATGGCGCGCGTGGTGATGGAGAACTACGACGCGGCGTTCGTCTCGTCCGCGAGGCCCGGCGACGTGGTGGTCGGCGGCTTCAACTTCGGCACCGGCTCCTCCCGCGAGCAGGCGGTCACCGCGCTGCAGGCGGCGGGCATCCCGCTGGTGGTCGCCGGGTCGTTCTCGCAGACGTACCTGCGCAACGCCTTCAACAACGGCTTCCTGTGCGTCGAGGTGCCGGCGCTGGTCGAGCGTCTGCGGGCGGCGTTCGCGGCGGAGATCGCCGCCGGGGTGCGCACCATCGTCTCGGGCGACGAGGCGGTCGTGGACTTCACCGCCTCGACGCTGTCGTGGCGCGGCGGGACGTTCGCCTTCCCCGCCCTCGGTTCCGTGCCGCAGTCGCTGGTCGCCGCGGGCGGCGTCGAGAACGTCGTCCGCCGCCGCCTCGGCGTCGGCTAGCCTCGTCGCCGCCCGCTCCCGGCGGCGCGTCGGCGGGGGTCTCGTGGCCGAGCAGGACCATGCGCCGGTGGCGGGCGGCGTCGCGCTCGGCGGCGAGGACGCGCCGGCGTTCGCGCAACGCGGCGAGGCCGCGCTCGATCTCGGCCTGGTCGACCCCCGCGCCCGCGAGTCGGGCGCGGAGCGCCGCCGCCTCGTCGTGGAGGGCGCGCAGGCGGGCGAGGATCTCCACCTCCTCGTCGGTGAGTCCGCCGGCCACCCGCCGGCACGACGACGCCTCGTCGAGGGTGGGCAGCGGCGGCGAGGAGATGATCCGGTGGCGCATCGCCGGCAACGATAGCGCAGGCTGCAGCGATTGCAGCCGCGCTGCAGCCCGAATTGCAGGGACTGCGCGTTTTCACCGTCGAATCTGGCTGTTTCCGCCCTGGTGCGCCTGGCACGCGTCTTGATGATGCACAGCCCGGCGGCGGGGTGGTGACCTCGCGAACCGAAAGGGGGATCGAACGATGACACCTCGAAACGAGTGGAAGGGATGGATGGCGGTGCTCGTGGCCATGGTCCTGATCGCGGGGTCGGCCGGGATCGCCGCGGCGCAGACGGACCCGGCGCAGCAGCAGAACCAGGTGAAGAAACAGCTCCGCGACGGCACCGGCGACCAGGCGAAGAGCAAGAGTCAGGTTCGCCAGCGGATCCACGTCGCACCGAACGGGGGCGGCACGATGAAGGGGGCCTCCGGAATGTCCGCTTCGGCGCAGGGCAAGGGAAGCGGCAAGGCGTACGGCCCGGGGAACGGCACGGGCAACAACAAGGTCGGTCCGCGGGACGGCTCGGGGTTCGGCCCCGGGACCGGAACCTGCGCCGGTCCGGTGGGAAGTCAGCAGCAGAATCGCGGCGGCAAGGGCCGCCGGTAGCGACATCCACCCCGCCGCCCGCGTCCGCGCCCCGCTCCGGCGGGGCGCGTGTGTTTGGTGCACGCTACCCTCGACTATGATGACGACGTGACCCTCGGCTCACCGGAGGTGCAGTTCGCGCTCGGCCTGACGCTGTTCGCCGGGCTCGCGACCGGCGTGGGCAGCGCGATCGCGTTCTTCGCCCGCCGGACCAACTTCCGCTTCATGGCGATCTCGCTCGCCTTCTCCGGGGGCGTGATGCTCTACGTCTCGTTCACCGAGATCCTCGGCAAGGCCTCGGCGGCGCTCTCCGAGGCGCACGGCCCGACGCTGGGCGCGTGGTACACGGCGGGCGCGTTCTTTCTCGGCTTCGCGCTCATCGCGGTGATCGACTTCGCCATCCCGAGCTACGAAAACCCGCACGAGCCGCGCGGCGAGACGGACGTCGCCGCGCTACACGGCCCGGAGCACCCGCCGGTGCACGCCCCCCTGCTGCGCACCGGGCTGTTCACCGCCCTGGCGATCGGCATTCACAATTTTCCGGAGGGTCTCGCGACGTTCGCCGCCGCCCTTCAAGATCCCCACCTCGGCGTCGCCATCGCCATCGCGATCGCCCTGCACAACATCCCGGAAGGGGTGAGCGTGTCGGTGCCGATCTTCATGGCGACCGGCAACCGGAGACGCGCGTTCATGCTCTCCCTGCTTTCGGGGTTGGCCGAACCGCTGGGAGCGCTGGTGGGGTTCGTGGCGCTCCAGGCTCTGTTCAAGCCCGGGGCGGTCGGGCTCGTCTTCGCGGCGGTGGCCGGGGTGATGGTGTTCATCTCGCTCGACGAACTGCTGCCCACCGCACGCGAACACGGGCGCGCCCACGAGGTGATCGCCGGGGTCGCCGCCGGCATGGCGGTGATGTCGCTCTCCCTGCTCCTGCTCCGCTGAACTCTCCGCCTTGCACCTACAGGCTGATTCCGAAGGTGGCGACGAGGAACACCGCCATCTGGGCGCGGTCCACCGTCCCGTCCGGGCAGAACGACCCGCCGCCGCACCCCGCCGTGATCCCCTCGGCGGCGAGCTGTTCGATCCATGCCGCGAACGGGTGCGAGGCGGGCACGTCGGCGAACACCGTTCCGCTCGCCGGCGGTGGGGCGTGGCCCGGGCCGTACCTGGCCCTGAGCAGGAACACCGCCATCTGCGCGCGCGTCAGCGCTGCATCCGGGCAGTAGCGCGGCGGGTCCGTCGCGCATCCGCTCGTGTACCCGTCGGCCCAGTACTGTTCGATCCATGCCGCGAACGGGTGCGAGGCGGGCACGTCGGCGAAGACGGCGCCGCTCGGCGCGGGGGGCGTGAACGACGTGCCGCGCACGCCGCGCTCGACGAACACGGCGATCTGCCCGCGATCGACCGCCGCGGACGGGCAGTACGCGGGAGGGTTGACGCCGCACCCCGCGGTGATGCCGCTGCGCGAGAGCGACTCGATGTGACGCCGCGCCCAGTGGTCGAGCGGCACGTCGGTGAAGGTCGAGACGCCGACGCGGTAGAGCGTGCCGTTGGCGCCGTAGGACGCGAGGTAGACCTCGCCGGAACGGTCCTCGCCGAAGGTTCCGATCGAGAACGGCGCGTCGAGCCGCTCGGCGGCGTTCCACGTCCCGGACGCCGTCTGCTTCGCCCCCCACACCTTGCCGGTGCAGAAGTCGGCGTACAGCGTGGTTCCGTGCAGCCGGCCGAACTCCCCTCCCCGGTAGCGGTAGCCGCCGGTCACCGAGCAGTTGCCCGCGGTGTGCGGGTACTCGAGGACGGGCAGCGTCAGTGTGCCGTCGTTGCAATTGCTCGACGGGTTGTAGCAGTGCGCGCCTTCCATCAGGCGCCAGCCGTAGTTCTGCCCGCCGACGCCGGTCGGGGCGAGGTTGATCTCCTCCCAGGCGCTCTGCCCGACGTCGGCGATCCACGCCTCGCCGGTCAGCCGGTCGAAGGAGAACTTCCACGGATTGCGCAGGCCGTACGCCCAGACCTCGCCGCGCGCGCCGGCGACGCCGACGAACGGGTTGGAGGGCGGGACCGTGTACGGCACGGTCGAGACGTCGAGGCGGAGCAGCTTGCCGAGCAGTTGGGAGAGGTCCTGTGCGCGGTTCTCGGGGTCGCCCCCTGACCCGCCGTCGCCGAGCGCCATGTAGAGGAGACCGTCGGGACCGAAGGCGATCCGGCCGCCGTTGTGGTTGCTGTACGGTTGGTCGACGTCGAGCAGCGGCACCGCCGAGGTCGGGTTGGCCACGTCGGGGTCGGCGGAGACGGTGTAGCGGGCGAGCACGGTGTCGCCGGCGGTGTCGGTGTAGTGCACGTAGAAGCGGCCGCTGGTCGCGTACGCCGGGTCGAAGGCGAGGCCGAGCAGGCCCTGCTCGCCGCCGGTCGAGATCTGGCCGGAGAGGTCGAGGAACGGCGTGGCGAGCAGTTGCGTGCCGGTCCAGATCCGGATCCGCCCGCCCTGCTCGACGAGGAACAGGCGCCCGGTGCCGTCCGGCGGCTGCTGGATGTCGACAAGGCTGGCCAGGCCGGAGACCACCGGGGCGAGCGAGAGAGCGCCGTCGCCGCCGAACGGCGGCAGGTCCACGCTCCAGGCAGGCCCGGCCGGGGAGCCGCCGAAGCGGCGCACGCCGTCCGACGGCCCGCCGGCGGCGCCGGAGACGTCGTGCACGTCGTCGCCGCTGCCCTCGTCGAAGTGGTACAGGGCGGCGGTCGAGGCGTCGGTGGCGAACGGCTGGTTGGGGCGGGTGAACGGCCCCGCGTAGCGCAGCACCGTCGAGACGCGCAACTCGTCGAGCCAGCCGGAGAACGACGGGAAGGCCGTTCCGGCGTCGTGCTTCTCCGCGCCGAGCACGAGGAACGGGTCGGAGTTGGTGCACGGGCCGTCGCAGAAGTTCCCCGGAACGCCGTCGTCGGGGTAGGAGACGTCGCCGTCCGGCCCGTCGGCCGAGGCCTGTAGGACGCCGTCCACGAACAGCCAGAGGAAGCCGTCGGCGCGCCGCCGCTGCACCGCCACGTGGTGCCAGCGGTCGTCGAGGACGGGCGTGGCGCCGCACAGCGTGAGGTCGCCGCCCCCCTGTCCGGTGACGCCGAACACCACCGCGCCGCCGGCCACCGAGAGACCGAACTTCCGGTCCTGGTTGAAGCGGTCGCGGTCGAGGAACGTGTGGCCGTAGATCCAGTCGACGTTCGCGCCGCACGTGACGGCGGGCGCCGGGTTGTCGGCGGCCCGCCCGCGCAGCCAGATCTCGATGGTGAAGTCGGTGGCGCCGACGTCCACCGGCGGCCCGGGGTCGGCGCCGGCCGGGTCGTCGACGCGGATCTTGACGCGGTCGATGTCGCCGCTGCCGTTGGCGAAGAAGCGCAGCGAACCGGCGGCGGCCGGCAGCGCGATGGCCAGGGTCAGGACGGTGAGGGCGATTCGGCGCATGGGGACCTCGCGTGTCGGGCAACACCTCCGGCGGGCGCCGGATTTCGCCGGCGCCTTCATGGGAGTGCGCCGGATCACAGTGCGAGACGGGTACCGCGTGTCCGTCCGTTGTTGTTGTCGGTGTGAGTGAAGAACGCACGACGATCATAGGCCCTGGGCAGAGGCGTGGGCTGTGTGCGGTGTGCCGTGTGTCGGCAAAACGATCCCCTCGATCCTCCCTGCCTTCGCGAGCGACGAGGAACTGGCAGCGACCAACAGCTGCGGGGCACTTGCCACTTTCCTCCCGCCGGCGTGGCACGAGCACACTTCTGGAGTGAGAAGCCATGCACGGCAGGTCTTTCCGAGGTCAGTGACTCATGTCGCGATCGATCGGCGCCGAGGGCGTGAAGTAGCGTTCGGTGAGGACTCCGAAAGGGCGCTGCGGAGATGGCAGGGTCGCTCCCTGTCACCAAACCGAGATGGCGGTGACTCAGTGCGCGCAGGCCGCTATCCTCCAGGAATGGGTTTCCGCGCCGCCATCTCACGTTGCACCGCGAAGGATGTGGCTGACCATCCCAGGCTCGTTGAAGAACTCCGAGGGACGTACCCGCATTCGATCACGCCACTGGAACGTGGCGACGAGAGAGTGGATTGCTTCATGTTTGCTCTTGGCATAAGGCCGTTCGATGACATCGATTACCTCGCGCGCCTCCAGGCTTTCGACCTGCCCTCGGATATCCTGGGTCCGTTCTGCGAATTCCTCTTGTCCGCCCAAGCAACGAGTGAGTTGGGTCGTCTACAGGCGTCGGTGGGCGATCTCGTTCTCTACTCCCGTCATAGGCGAGTGCTGCATGCGGGTCGTGTGGGTCCTGGCGGTCGAGTGCACTCGAAGTGGGGCTGTGGCTGGGCTTGGGACCACGCGCTCTGGGAGGTTCCGGTAACGTACGGCAACAAGGCGTCGTTCGCGAGGAGAGTCCCTGAGGAACGGCTCCTGCCAGCGTTCAAGCTATTCGTTTGGGATCAAAAGCAATCTAGTGGATTGCCGGAGTGGTTCACGTCGGAGATCGCCCCGCTCTTGAGGCAATTCGGACTCGAGCGAACGAGAGGCGGCGACTGAACAAACCCCTCTCGAGTACCAGGTCCGCCGAATACCGATTCTTCTGTAACATGTTGTTGAGTAATGCATTAGCAGCTTTGCCTCGGGCTCGGACTGCTGGTGCGCTGCTCCGAGGCCATCGCCCACCTGAAGGTCGGAATGCGCTCGTGACTCGACGACTTCTCTCGCCGGACCCCGGACCCCGGACCCCGGACCCCGGACCCCGGACCCCGGACCCCGGACCCCGGACCCCGGACCCCGGACCCCGGACCCCGGACCCCGGACCCCGGACCCCGGTGTTGGCTTTTCCGTCGCACGGCCCACGGTCCACTGCCCACGCCTCGTGACGACTCAGCTCCGGCAATCCGCTGCGACCTCTGAGAACTGGGCGGAACCGGCAGGTGTATTCAGGGCAACCACGCGTAGCCGAGCTTGACGAAGACGGTGCGGCCGGTGGGCGTCAACCCCGTGACGTCGTCGGCGTCGCGGGTGTCCGAGTAGCCGAGGAAGAACACCGTCAGCGGGTTGATCTTGTAGGAGAGCATCAGTTGCGCGAAGGCCCAGGTCTCGGACGCACCGACCTCGTCCCCGTACAGCGCGGGGTCGCGGGCGAGGTCGCGGTACTGGACGATCGCGCGGAGGAAGGTGCGGACGTTGAACTGGTAGACGATGCGCGCCTGCGAGAGGTTGGCGCGGTACAGGCGGCCGCCCTCGACGCGCAGCTCTTCGAAGGTGTGCTCGAAGGCGATCGCCAGGTGGCGGCCGATGTCGAGGGTGAACTCCGGCGTCAGGCGCAGGCGATCGGCGGGCCGGCCGTTGTCATAGTCGATCGCGTCGCCGAGGGAGCCGCGCAGCGAGCAGGTGAAGTCGCCGTTCGGACGGATGTTGAAGAAGAACGCGCCCTGCACCATGTCGTAGGTGACGCCCTCGAACGCCTCGCGGCCGCGCGACACCCGGACGTTGCCCCACGACTGGAACGGTCCCTGGTAGGACGCGAAGGCGGACAGCCACTCGCCGGTCAGGCGGCCGTCCTGGTCCTCGGTGCGCTCGGGCTCGACGCCGAACTCGAGCCGGGTGTACGGGTCCCCCGCCTCGCCCCACAGCGTGCGACTGACCCCGACCTCCCACTCCCTCAGGTCCACCTGGGGAACGAAGCCGAGGTCGGCGCGGAAGCCACGGCCGAGGTCGCGGAACTCCGCCCACGCGCTCCAGTTGCGGGTCTCGTGCGCGTAGCCGGCCTCGAAGGCGTGACCTGAGAAGGGGCCGTCGGGCTGCGCGTAGTCCTCGACGATCGCGCGCGGGTACTCCGTGCGCGAGGCCAGCCACTGCACGTCGAGCTGGTCGGTGGGGCCGAGTCGGAACACCGCGTCGAGGCCGGCGACGCGGTTGGAGTACTCGTCCCCTTCCCGCGCGGTGGCGAGGACGCCGACCGTCGAGGCCTCGCCAACGTCCCGGCGGTAGCGCACCACTCCGGCGGTCGCCGGCTGGTCGAGGGCCGCGGACTCCGAACCCTGGTTGCCGGGCAGGAGCAGGTTGGTGGTGCGGTCGCGCGCCGCGAACACGCCGACCGCCTGGCTGCCCGGCTTTCCCGTCAATTTGAGCCCCCACGACGGGTCGGCGATCGACCGGGTGTGGACCGCGCGCAGCGGCGACGAGAAGTAGTCCGCGCCCTCGAGGAAGAACGGCCGCTTCTCCGGGTAGAACAGCGCGAAACGGGTGTTGACGTCGAGCTGGGCGACGTCCGCCTCGACCTGCGAGAAGTCGGGGTTGAGCGCGCCGTTGAGCGAGAGGTTCGGCGTCACGCCCCAGCGCGCAGACAGCCCGGCCTCGACGTCGAACGAGCCCGGCTCGAGCCCGGAGGAGAGGTCCGTCCCGTCGCGCAAGCGGTCGTCGCGCTGGGCGGTGAGGGTCGGGTCGAGTTCGACGTTGCGGCCGGCCTCGAGGCCGCGCAGGCCGCCGATCTTGAGGAACTGGCAGGCGAAGCAGTTGCGGTCGCGGTCCACCGGGTTGAGCAGGATCTGGTGGCGCACGGTGCGCGGGTAGGAGCGGATCGCCGTGAAGCCCCAGGTCTGCTCCCCGTCCCCCTCGGGGAAGCGCAGCGAGCCGAGTGGGATCGCCATCTCGACGGTGTACCCGTCGGCGGTGATGCGCCCCGCCGAGTCCCAGATGGCGTCCCAGGAGAAGTCCTCCTCCTCGTCGTCGTCACCGGAGCCGACCTCGTTGCGCAGCATGTCCATCTGCACCCCGAGCGGGTTGGAGAAGAACTCGTAGCCGCGCCGCTGGTCGTTGAAGGTGTCGAGGATGACGCCGACGTAGTCGTTGCGGTACGGCTTGTCGCGGTCGGTGAGGTGGGCGCGGATCGCGGCGGGCTCGGGGTCGTGGGCGCGGAACGCGACGTAGAGCGTGCGCTCGTCGTAGGCGAGCAGCACCTCGGTGCGCACCGGGGGCGGCAGGTTGTCGCCCGGGCTGATCTCGTAGTCGAGCGTCAGCGTCAGGGCGCGGCCCCACGCGGGCTCGTCGAGGACGGCGTCGACGCGCACCGGCGAGGCGGCGCGCGGCACCTGCATGGGGGCGGGAGCCGCCTGCTCCTGCCGCGCCGCGTGGGCGGCGAGCGGCGCGCCGGCGAGCACCACCGCCGCGATCCACAGCCGCACCGATCGCGTGTGAAGACCCATTCTCCTCCGGAGATCCGCGGCGGCGGGGCCGTGGGCGGGCCCGTCCGGCGCCGGGACGCGTATCCTACCGCATCGCCGCCGCCGCGAGGGCGGCGCGGCCGGAGCGGATCGGCACGTGGACGACACCGTCGCGTTGCGCTGCACGGGACTGGTCAAGCGCTACGAGGACCTCGTGGCGGTGGCCGGCATCGACCTCGAGGTGCGCCGCGGCGAGTGCTTCGGCCTGCTCGGGCCGAACGGTGCCGGCAAGACGACGACGGTCGAAATTCTCGAAGGGCTGACGGTCCCGGACGAGGGGATGGTGGAGGTGCTCGGCGCGCGCTGGGGGGAGGGGCGCGACCGGGCGATCCGCGCCCGCCTCGGCGTGCAACTGCAAGAGACGCAGCTCCCCGACAAGTTGACCGTGAGCGAGACGGTGCGGCTGTTCCGCAGCTTCTACCGGCACGGGCGCTCGGCCGACGAGGCGATCGGGGCGGTCGGACTGGGCGAGAAGCGCAACGCGCGGGTCGGCAAGCTGTCCGGCGGGCAGAAGCAGCGACTGGCGTTGGCGTGCGCGCTGGTCGGCGACCCGGAACTGCTCTTCCTCGACGAGCCGACCACCGGGCTCGATCCGCAGGCGCGGCTCGCCGTTTGGGAACTGGTCGAGGGATTCCGCGCCGCGGGCGGGACGGTGCTGCTCACCACGCACTCGATGGAAGAGGCGGCGCGCCTCGCCGACCGCGTCGCGATCATGGACCACGGGCGACTGATCGCGCTGGACACGCCCGCGGCGCTGATCGCCGCGCTCGGCGCCGACCAGATCGTCGAGCTGGAGCTGGCTGCGGAGTTCGCCGATTCGATGCTCTCGGCCCTCCCCGGGGTGCACAGCGCCATGCGCACGAGCGCGGGGTGGACCCTCGCCGTGCGCGATATCGGCGCCGCGCTGCCGGCGCTCCTCGAGGCGCTCGAGCGCCAGGGGGCCCGTCTGCACGGGCTGCGCACGCACGAGGCGACGCTCGAGGACGTCTTCGTCACCTTGACCGGGCGGGGCCTGCGCGATGAGTGAGCGCCCCCACCCGCTGTTCGAGCTGACGCGGGCGCGGCTGCTCGAGTTCGTGCGCGAACCGGAGGCGGTGTTCTGGGTGTTCGTCTTCCCGGTGCTGCTCGCCCTGGCTCTGGGGATCGCGTTCCGCTCGCGACCGCAG
Organism: Acidobacteriota bacterium; assembly: GCA_040754885.1. Classification (GTDB taxonomy): domain Bacteria; phylum Acidobacteriota; class Thermoanaerobaculia; order Thermoanaerobaculales; family Thermoanaerobaculaceae; genus JBFMCD01. The sequence goes on along the minus strand of JBFMCD010000042.1, from coordinate 22,397 downwards.
GACACGGTGCGCGTGGCCGTGGTCGAGGACGCCTCCGCGGCCGCGCTCGCCTCCGCTCTCGACGCCGGCGCGGGGATCGAGGCGCGCGTCGTGTCGCCGGCGGACGCCGCCGAGGCGCTGCGCAAGGGGCGGGTGGACCTCGCGGTCGAGGCGGAAGGCGACGCCGCGCCGGGCGCGTTGCCGCGGCGGCTGGTCTGCCGCTTCGACCCCTCGCGCGCCGAATCCCGTCTGGCGCGACTCGCCGTCGAGACGGCGCTGCGCCGCGCACGCGGCCTCGACGACGGCACGGCGGTTCGCGACGAGGCGGTGGATACGCCGGGTTCGCGCTACATCGACTTCCTCATCCCCGGTCTGGTCGGCCTCAACCTGATGGGCTCCGGGATGTACGGCGTCGGCTTCGTCCTGGTCGTCGCCCGCACGCGCAAGCTGCTCAAGCGCTTCGCCGCGACGCCGATGCGCCGCTCGCACTACCTGCTCTCCTACGGCCTGTCGCGCCTGGTGTTCCTGATCGTCGAGGTGGCGGCGGTGGTCGGCGCGGGGTGGGTGCTGTTCGGCGTCGCGGTGCGGGGCTCGTGGCTCGACCTGGCGCTGATCTCGGTGCTCGGGGCGGGCAGCTTCGTCGGGCTGGGGTTGCTGATCGCCGCGCGCACGAAGACGATCGAGGCGGCCTCGGGGTGGATGAACCTGATCCAGTTGCCCATGTGGCTGCTCTCCGGGACGTTCTTCTCCTACGAGCGCTTTCCCGAGTCGGTGTGGCCGGCGATTCGCGCCCTGCCTCTGACCGCGCTCAACGACGCGCTGCGCGCGGTGACGAACGACGGCGCGTCGCTCGCCTCGGCCGGCGTCGAGATCGTGGTGCTGCTGGCGTGGGGCGCCGTCAGCTTCGCGATCGCGCTGCGCATCTTCCGCTGGCAGTGAATGCGACTGAGGGGAGAGAAGACAAGTACCAGGTCCGCTGGATATGGACGGGTCTCTAATCTGTTTGCAGAAGATGAGTTAACAGCTCTGTCGCGGGCGCGGACGGCTGGTACTCTGCTCCACGGCCATCGCCCACCTGAAGGTCGGAATGCACTCGTGGCTCGACGACTTCTCTCGCTGGCCTCCGGACCCCGGACCCCGGACCCCGGACCCCGGACCCCGGACCCCTGGTCCGTTGAGCGCCAGAGGGTCGGGACGCGCCCGCCCCAGTGTCGACGGGCCGGGTTCTCAGAGCATCTTCGGGGTGAGCAGCCAGAGGAGCCGACAGGCACCGACGATGGTGCCCCTCTCGGGCAGCTCGAGCGCGGCCACCGCGCCCTTCTTCATCTCGACGGCGCCGCGGACCTCGCCCCAGAGCAGCACTTCGACGAGCCGCGACATGTCGGGTTGGTGGCCGACGAGGGCGACGTCGCCGAGGTTCTCCCCGCGCCACCTCTGGATGCGGCGGATGGCGGCGCGGAGATCGGCGCCGGGGAGAAGCTCCCGGGCGAGTTCGATCGACGTCGCCGCGCCGGCGTCGGCGAGCGCCTGGGCGGTCTCGCGAGCGCGGAGGTACGGACTCGTCGCCAGGTGGACGAAACGCACACTGCGGCGCGCCAGCCGTGTCCCCATGCGCGCGGCGTCGCGCCGGCCGGCGGCGGTGAGGGCGCGCCGACTGTCGTCTCCCTCCGGAGCGACCTCCTCGGCGGCGGCGTGGCGGATGAGGAACGCGTGCACGCGCTCATGCTACCGCCGGTGCGCTAGCATGCCAGGCGGTTCGGGAGGCGGACGATGCGGGTCATGGTGCTCGGCGCGGGGCGGGTCGGCGGGGCGATGGTGCGCGACCTGGCGGGGGAGTTCGACGTCGCGGTCGCGGACCTGTCGGAGGCATCACTGGCGGCGCTGGCGGACGTCACGGGAGTCCGGCGCGTGCGGGCCGACCTCGCGGATCCCACGGAGGTGCGGCGCGTCGTCGCGGACGCCGACATCGTCGTCGGCGCCGTCCCCGGCGACATGGGCTACGCGACGGTGCGCGCCGTCCTCGAGGCGGGACGGGACATCGTCGACATCTCGTTCTTCCCCGAGGATTGCTTCGGCCTCGACGGGCTGGCACGCGAGCGGGGCCGCACCGCGCTGGTCGACTTCGGCGTCGCCCCCGGGTGCGACAACCTCATCCTCGGCCACCTGACGGAGCGCATGGAGCGGGTCGAGCGTTTCGTCTGCCTGGTCGGCGGCCTGCCCGCGGTGCGCGTCTGGCCGTGGGAGTACAAGGCGGGGTTCTCGCCGATCGACGTCATCGCCGAGTACACCAGGCCGGCGCGCTACCGGCGCGCCGGGACCGTGGTCACGATGCCCGCTCTGTCCGAGCCGGAGTTGATCGACGTTCCCGGCGTCGGCACGCTCGAGGCGTTCAACACCGACGGACTTCGCTCGCTGCTCGCGACGTGCGACGCGCCGGAGATGGTGGAGAAGACGCTGCGCTACCCCGGGCACATCGAGAAGGTGCGGGTGCTGCGCGAAATGGGGCTGTTCTCGCCGGAAGCGATCGACGCCGGCGGGGTGAGGGTGCGCCCGATCGACGTCGCGGCCCGACTGCTCTTCCCGGCGTGGCAACTCGCCCCCGGCGAGGAGGACCTGACCGTGCTGCGTGTGACGGTCGAGGGAGTCGAGGGCGGACGCCGCGCGTGCCGCACCTACGACATGCTCGATCGCTACGACCGCGCGACCGGGATCACGTCGATGGCGCGCACCACCGGCTACACCTGCACGGCCGGCGTGCGCCTGCTGGCGGCCAGGCGCTTCCGCCGTCCCGGCGTGGCGCCGCCTGAGTTGGTCGGGCGCGAGGCCGGGTGCTGGGAATTCGTCCGCGAGCAGCTCGCCGCCCGGGGCATCGTCTTCCGCGAAAGCGTCGAGCCGCTCTAACCGCGCCGCTCGGCGTCCTCGATCGCGCGCAGCAACTCGCCCTCGCGGGATTCCAGCGAGGCGACCAGGGCGAACTGGGTGCGGCAGCGCTGCAGGTTGTGGTCGGGGTGGGCGACGCGGAAGTAGCGGTCGCCGTCGAGGTGGTCGGTGAGGAAGCGCACGCCGCACTCGTAGGTGAGGACGCGCGCCGCGAGCCCGAGGCTCTCCCGCTCGGCGGCGGTGACCAGGTCGCCGAGCGCGTCGAGGAAGCCTCGCGCGGCCGCCACGAACAACTCGGGGACAACCACGGCGCGAGACGGGTCGGGTTCGTCCTCGGCTGCCGCCGAGGTCGCCGAGCGGGCGAGGTCGCCGAAGTCGGCCAGCGCGATCCCGGGCATCGTCGTGTCGAGATCGACGACGCACAGGCCCTCGCCGGTCTCGTCGTCGAGCAGGACGTTGTTGAGCTTGGTGTCGTTGTGGATGGTGCGCGCGCGAATCGCGCCGGCCCGTTCGAGCCGCGCCAGCGCCGGGGCGAGGTCGGCGTGACGCTCGGCGAAGGCGATCTCCGCCGCGGCGCCGGCCGCGCGCCCGGCGGCGTCGCGCGCGACGGCGCGGCGCAGCGCCGCGAGGCGGGCCTCGGGGTCGTGGAACGCCGGGATGGTCTCGACCAGCGGCGGCGCGGGGAGGTCGAGGAGGTGGCGCTGGAAGGAACCGTAGGCGCGCGCCGCCTGGTAGACGTCGCCGGGCGAGCGGGGCAGGTCGTGGCTGCTCGCCCCGGGGACGAGACGGGTCGTGCGCCACATCTCGCCTCCCGCGTCGCGCCACCAGGGCAGGCCGTCGCGCGCCGGGACGAGGCTGAGCCTGCGCCTGTCCTCGGCGCCCCCGCCGCCCTCGCGCAATTTCCCGTCGATGTGGCCGAGGATACGCGCGAGGTTGGCCATGAGCGACTCGAGGTCGGGGAACACGACGCGATTCAGGCGCTGGTGGACGAACGACCGGCGGCCGGACGCGGAGCAGAACGTGCTGAGGAACGTCGCGTGGATGTGCCCGTTGCCGAACGGGCGCACGTCCTCGAGTTCGCCGTCGCCGGCGAACGCGCGGCAGGCGGCGACGACACCGGCATCGACGCCCGCGGTCACCGCCTCACTCCCACAGCGGCGAGCGGTAGACGCCGCGCGCCACCAGCTCGGCGAGCCTCCGGCGCACCTCGTCCGCTTCCTGGCGGTGGGTGATGCCGAACCACGGCCACTCCGTGGCGAAGGCGCGCACCGCGATCGACCCCTCCGCGAGCAGGTCGTTGACCGCCGCGGGCAGGTAGAACTCCGCCGCCGGATCGTCTCCGCGCGCGGCGAGGAAGGCGGACAGACGCGGGCCGAGCTGGGCGAAGATCGAAGGCGCGAACCCCCAGCAGTTCATCGACACGCGCTCGCCGCCGGTGAAGAGGTGGCGAGAACCGTCCGCGCCGGTGTGCACCGGTCCCTCGGGGCTCGCCTCGATGCGCTCCCACTCCGTGACGCGGCGCAGCCACCCCTCGCCGTCCACATCGCACACCCCGCGCGACACGGTCCCGTGCGCGGAGAGCGTGTTGGCCAGACGGTACGCGACCAGGGCGTGGCGCGCGACTGGGGTGTCGGGCGGCGCGGCGAGGAAACGAGCCAACAGCGCGAAGCTCTCCGGTCCGTAGAAGTCGTCGGCGTTGATCACGATCACCGGTCCGTCGGCGGCGGCGCGCGCCGCGTGCAGGGCGTGACCGGTGCCCCACGGTTTGCCTCGCCCGGTCGGAGGAGAGAATCCCGCGGGGAGGTCGTCGAGCTCCTGGAAGGCGTAGGCGATCTCGGCCCGCGTTTCGTAGCGGCTGCCGACGACGGCGCGGAAGGCGGCCTCGATGTCGCGCCGGACGACGAACACGACACGGCGCACACCGGCCGCCAGCGCGTCGTGAACGGCGTAGTCGAGGAGCACCTCGCCGCTCGGCCCGACCGGCTCGAGCTGCTTGAGCCCGCCGTAGCGGGACCCGATCCCCGCCGCCATCACGACCAGATTCGTCTCGGCCACGGCGCCGGATCATAACAGGGGGAGCGGGCGACTCGTGCGAGCGGGGGCGAGCGCGCACACGGTTGTCCGGGCTCAGAGCAGGCCGTGGTCCTGGGCGTACCGCGCGATCTCGACGTTGCTGTGCAGACCGAGCTTCTTGAGGACGCGGTGGCGGAAGGTGCTCACGGTCTTCACCGAGAGGCCGAGCTTTGCGGCGATCTCGCCGGTGGTGTCGCCGGCCGCGATCAGGCGCACTGTTTGCAGTTCGCGCTCCGAAAGCGCCGGCCCGGAGCGGAGGCGCGTCGCTGCGCCAACCTGCTCGGCGAGGCGCTCGGCAACGCCGGCGGTGACGTACTTGCCGCCGGCCGCGACCCGGCGTATCGCGCCGATCAGTTCCTCGGCGACGGTCCCCTTGGAAATGAAGCCGTCGCCTCCGGCCTGGAACACCTGGAGGGCGTACTGCTCCTCCGGGTACATGCTGAGCACGAGGGCGCGCACGGCGGGGTGTCGCCGGCGCGCTTCGCGCAGCACCTCCAGACCGCTCATCCCCGGCATCGCGAGGTCGAGAAGAACGAGATCGACAGCGACGGACCCGAGCATCTCCAGCGCGCGCGCCCCGTCCCCGGCCTCGCCCGCGACCACGATGTCCGGATCGTCGGAAAGCAAGCGGCGCAAACCGGCCCTGACGATCGCATGGTCGTCCACGAGGAGGACTCGAATGGCCTGTCCGGAACCGCTCACTTCGGCGGGATTTTAACAGTGATCGTGGTTCCTCCGCTGTCCCCGGGCGAGACCTCGAGCCGACCGCTGGCGGCCGACACGCGCTCGCGCATGCCCAGAATGCCCAGACCGGATAGATCGGAGTCTCGAATCCCGCGGCCGTCATCGGCGACAGAGAGCGTCACGGTTCCGTCGGGGTCCTGACCGAGCATGACGGTGACTTCTGTCGCGTCGGCGTGTCGGGCCACGTTGGTGAGCGCCTCCCTGAAGACCTGGTAGAAGACATGCGCCGCCGCCGGTCGAACGGGCGCGGAGGCGGCGGTGACCTCGAGCGTGCAGAGGATGCCGGTCCTCCGCTCGAAGCGCTCGAGTTCCCACTCGATGGTGGCGGCCAGGCCGAAGTCGTCGATCATGGTTGGCCGGAGTTCGGTGGCGACGCGCTGCACGGCGTTCACGTTGCGGTCGATGAGCTGTTCCATCTCGGTGACCGCCGCGAGCGTCTCTTCGTCGGCCTCCGGGATCCGCTTGTGGATCCAGGCCAGGTCGAGGCGGAGCGCGGTGAGCATCTGGCCGATCTCGTCGTGGATCCAGGTCGCCAGCTCGCGACGCTCCTCCTCGCGGGCCTCGTCGAGACGGCGCGCGAGTTGGCGGAGTTTGGCGTCGAGTTGGCGGGAGCGCTCCTCGACGGACTTGCGCTCCGTGACGTCCTCGGCCATGCCGAACACCTTGTCCTGCGACGCGTCGGAGCCGGCCAGGTGCACCTGGCGGGCGACCACCCAGCGGACCTCGCCGTCGGGCCGGACGACGCGAAACTCCATCACCCGGTCAGGGGTCGGCCGGGCGGCGACGAGATCCGCGGCGACCGCGGGACGGTCGTCGGGGTGAACGCCGGCGAGGAGCAGCGCCGCGTCCCGGTACAGACTGTCGCTGCTCTGTCCCCAGACATGTTCCCACCCCGGGCTCACGTAGGTGATGCTGTTCGACTGGACTTCGCGGATCCACAAGACGCCGCGCATCGACCGGCTGACCTCGAGAAAGACGCGACGGGCGTCGCGCAATGCCTCCTCGACGCGGGCACGCTCGCGCAGTTCGTACTGGAGTTCGTCGTACAGGGTGACCTGCCCGATCGCCAGCGCCGCACGCCCGGCGATCTCGTCGAGGAATTCGTGGTCCTCGTCGCTGTAGGGCGTGCCGGCGACCTCGCGCACGGCGGCGAGCAGTCCGGCCGCGCGGCCGGCGACGACGATCGGCGTGAGGCGAACGAAGAGCGGCCCCAGGTGGCTGAGGAACGGCTCGACCTCGGGCAGCAGCGCCGACACGACCTCCCGGGCCGGCTCGCCCGCCAACTCGAGCGGTTCCATCGCCGCGACGGCGTCGCATACCGGGCCACGACTGCAGCGGCGCGCGCGCAGCGGGCGGCGGTGTGCGAGTCGGTGGGCGGTTTCGGTGGAACTGGAGCGGAGGGTGACCGGGAGCAACCGTTGTCCGTCGGAGGCGAGAAGGTAGATGGCACACAGGCTCGTCGTCTCGGCGGCGGTGAGATCGGCGAAGCGATCGAGGACGGCCTGGCCGGAGCGCGCCTGGGCCTCGAGGTCGCGCGCCACGCCCTCGAGAACCGTTCGGCGCGCACTGGCCGCGGCGAGACGGCGTTCGGCGACTTCGGCGCGGCGCTGGTCGGTGACGTCGCGACCGATCGTGGCGTACCGGCGGACGCGTCCCTGGTCATCGATGGCTGGGAGGACGACGAGTTCGAACGTACGCCCCCCGATGGTGCCGTCCCAGCGGACCGACGCGCGGGCACTCGTCGCGGCCTCGACCTTGAATCGCCACTCGTGAGCGCCTTCCGTGCCGAGAAGGTCCTCGACGTGGGAATCGCGCACGTTCGAGACGTCCCGTTCCAGCCGCGCGGCGGTCGCTTCTGTGGCGGCGAGGATGCTCCCGCCCGGATCGGTGAGCAGGGCGATTTCCGCCGGCGCGCCGAGTTCTTCGGAGGCGCGCCGCTCGGCCTCGCGCAGCCTCTCCTGCGTGATGCGCTGCTCGGTGATGTCGCGGCCGACTGACTGGTACTCCTGGGGCTCGCCGTTCGCCGACGAGAGCGCGACGGTGTGCCATTGAATCCAACGCGTGACGCCCTGCCGTGTCGTCACGCCGTGCACGAATTCGCCTGCGGGACCTGCGGGCGTCGGGTCGAGGCCCACCGGGTGCCGGCCGGCTTGCTCAGGCGCCGCGAGGTTGGGGAAGCGTTGGTGGATCGGCTCGCCCGGAGCGACGGCGAGCAACTCGTACAGGGGCTGGTTGGCGAAGATGATCGTGCCGTCGGGCCGCCACCGGCAGATAAACTCGGTTCGCTCCTCGACGATCGCCCGGTAGCGCTCCTCGCTGTCGCGGAGCGTCGCCTCCGCAGCTTCCAGCGCCCCCAGTGTCGCGTTGATCCCCCGGGCGAGGCGCGCCACCTCGTCGCTGCCGCGTGCACCGACGCGCAGCGAGAGATCCCGCGTGGCGGCAACGCGTTGCAGGTCGCCGTCGAGTGCGGCCAGGCGCCGGAGGACGCCACGCTCGAGGATGAGTTGCGCAGCCAGACCGGCGAGGATGAGCGCGGCGAGGAGCGACACCGACACCAGGCGGGAGACGGCCTCGCCGGTGTCCGTGATCGTTCGCGGCTCGACGATCTGGAGGGCGAGCGCCGGCGCGCCGTGGATGTCGACCAGTTCCACCTCGGCCGCGATCGTCTCGGGTCCCGGCGGCAGGATCGTGATGCGCGAACCACTGTCGCGGAGGAACGGCACGTGCGACGCGGTGGACGTGCTCTCGGTCACGGGGATTGGCTGAATCGACACGTCGAGGTCGAGCGCCTGCGCGAGGTGAGCGACCATCTCCCGGTCGAAGGGGCGGCACATCACGAGCAGGCCTCTGCTCGGCCCACTGCCGTCCCCGCGGAGAATTCGTCTGGCCGCGACGAGGTTGGTCACGCCCTGAAGGCGACAGAGGCCTCGCACGCCCCGCTCGATCGGCCTGAAGTGGTCGGAGGCGGCCTCGGCTGCGAGCATGCCCGCCGTCGTCTCCGGGAGCGGCACCAGCTCTTCGCTGGTGCGGTAGTACTGCTGCCCGTAGACGATCTCGCCGGAGGGTCGGACATAGGCGAGCACGCTCAGACCCAGGGTCTGGAACGTACTTTCGCCGAGATTGCTCTCGGCGTAGTCCGGGGATCCGGACTCCATGTACTCGTAGGAATCGTCCCACTGCGCCCAATCGGTAGCCACCGTATCGAGGTGGCCGGCTTCGGCCTGGATCGCGTGCACCAGACGCTCGGCGTCGCGACGAACCTGACCTTCCTCGAAGCGAGCGAAGCTGGCCAGGAGGGTGGCGTCGAGCAACCAGAGGACTCCGCCGACGACGACGGACATCGCCGCGAGGAAGACCAGCCACGCCTTGAGGCGCAGACTCACCGCCGGACCTCGCCGTCACGATCCCTTTCCAGCCTGCTCCGAAGCATCGCAGCGATCATAGCTGGAACCGGCGCACGCGCGGCGCTGCACCATTCTCCTACTTGGATGAGTCAATTTGTGTTGACAAACGTAAAAGAAAAGACTACAAGTCGAGGCAACAACCCATCTCGGGTGAGGAGGGAACGATGCGGAGGTCGGTTGGGCTTGCGGTGGTCGTGGCCGGTTTCGTCGCAGTCGTCGCGGTGGCTGGTGGACCACTGAATGGGCAGGAGAGGGTGGCGGGGATCGCCGGCCAGTTCGTGGCCGGTCCGGGAATCCGCGTGTTCGGCGTCGGGCCGGACGAGGGCCTGAGGCTGCGCTCGGTGTCCGACGACGGCGCCGGCGTCCAGCATGTGCGGTTCGACTCGACGTTCAGGGGCGTGCGTGTGTTCGGCGGCGAGGCGATCGTCCACGTCGGCCCGAACGGCAAGGTGCTCGGCGTGACGCACCAGCATCGCCGCGCTCTGGGCGACCCGCGGCCGACTGTGGGCGAGCCGGAGGCGGTGGGCGTGGCGTGGGCGGACCTCGCTCCAGCGGCGGCTCCTTCCCATGCTCCGACCGCGGAGCTGGTGTTCTTCCCGTTCGAGGGGTCGTACCGGCTGGCCTGGCTGATCGACGCCTTCGTCGAGGACGGGATCGACGACCCGCGGGCGCGGGTCTACGTGATCGACGCGCATTCGGCCGTGATCATCACGTCCTGGGACAACCTGCAGATCTACACTCCGGGGACGGGAACCGCGAAGGTCGGGATCGCGAAGCCGCTCTACCTGGCCGCCAACCCGGCCACGCTGCCGATCAACACCGAGCAGTACACCGACGGCAAGTACGGGATGGTCGACCGGGTGTACTTCAACTGCTACACCACCGACATGCTGAACAAGAGGAGCGGCACCGGAACGCTGTTCGCCGACGCCGACAACGTCTGGGGCAACTACCTCACGAGCGACCGGGCGACCGCCGGCACCGATGCCCACCTGGGGATGACGTACACCCTGGCGTACTTCAAGAACGTCCACGGCCGCAACGGACTCTACAACGACAGCAAGGGCGTGTACTCGCGCGTCCACTACGGCCGTTCGTACAACAACGCCTTCTGGTCGGCGTCGTGCAAGTGCATGACCTACGGCGACGGCGACGGCTCGGTGTTCTCGCCGCTGGTCTCGCTCGACGTGGCCGCCCACGAGATGTCGCACGGCGTTTGCTCGGCGACCGCCAACCTCGTGTACTCGGGGGAGTCGGGCGGCCTCAACGAGTCCAACTCGGACATCTTCGGCGCGGCGGTGGAGTTCTACGCGGCCAGCGCCAAGGACGTCGGCGACTGGTGGATCGGCGAGATGATCTACACGCCCGCCACGGCCGGTGACGCGCTCCGCTACATGGACACGCCGAAGCGCGACGGCCGTTCGATCGACCACTACTCGCTGTACACCTCGACGATGGACGTGCACTACTCGTCCGGGCTCGCGAACAACTGGTTCTACCTGCTCGCCAACGGCGGCACCAACCAGACCTCCGGGATCGCGGTGACCGGCATCGGCATCTCGGACGCCCAGCGGATCTGGTACGTGGCGCTCACGGGGTACATGACCTCGACGACGACGTTCGCGCAGGCGCGCACCGCGACGGTGAACGCCGCGACGCAGCTCTTCGGCTCCACCTCGAATCAGGTCCAGCGCGTCAAGGACGCGTGGACAGCGGTCGGCGTCAACTAGCCGGCCACTTCTGCTCTCTCCTCAGGGCTGCCCGCTGCGCCGCGGGCAGCCCGCCTTTCCTTTTTTCGGTCCCGGTGCCGGCGGTCGGGGACGCTCACTCCCAGACCGAGGCCGGCACGACGGCGGCGTCGACCGCGGTCAGGGCCCAGGTGAAGCCGGGCATGCCGCCCTCGTATCGGTAGAGGGCGTCCTTCCGCCACGTTCCCTCGCTCCACACATAGCGGCGGATCTCGTGCTGGTCGTCGCTCGCCACGTAGAGCTCGTCGCGGCCGTCGCCGTCGAGGTCGGCGAGCAGCGCCGGGTGCTCGAAGCCGGAGGACGCGGCGTCGATACGTTCGGTTCGCCACGGCGCGCCTTCGGGCTCGGGCCGCAGCAGCCACAGACCGGACTTCGCGGTGGCGGCGACCACCTCGCGCCTCCCGTCGCTGTCCACGTCTCCCGCCGTCAGGCAGCGGCACAGGCGGTCGGGGAGAACGGCCACCGTCTCGCCGGCGCCGGACGGGTCGTAGCGCCGGATCTCGACGGAGCCGCCGCTCACCGCCTCGACCGATGCGATCAGTTCGTCCCGGCCGTCGCCGTCGACATCCGTGACGAGGATCTCCTTGGCGTGGCGATCGCCGAGATCGGCGAACACCGCGCGCCCCGCCGTGCGCGCGGGGGTGTAGCGGAGGATCGACCCCGGCTGGGGCGTGCCGTCGAGCCGGTTGGGCAGGCTGACCGTGGCGTAGATCTCCAGGACACGGTCGCCGTCGAGGTCGCCGACTTCGATCTCGTGGACGAACGTCGCCGACTGGCGGTCGATCTCCCGGGCGGTGAAGCCGCCGGTACCGTCGGGGCGGACGAGGGCGACGACTCCCTGGTCGTGCGTGCCGACGACCACGGTCGGGACGCCGTCGCCGAGGACGTCGGCCACCTCGGCGTCGCGCAGGCGCGAGAAGCGGCCGCCGAACTCGGTCTGCCAGAGCACGCGGCGCTGCCCGTCCGGCCGCCAGAGAGTGAGGGCGGCGGCGGTCCCGCCCAGGGTGAGCAGCCCGCACCGGTCCGACCGCGGGCAGTACGCGAGCGCCTTGTGGAAGACGTTGCTGTTCGGGTCGGCGAGGGTCCCGTACTTCCACTCCCCTGGCGCCGGTGCGAGGAACGCAGCGGTCGCCGCGCCCGGGACCTGACGCCCGTCGGGCGCCGTGGTGAACACCGCCAGGCCCATGGCGAGGACCATCCCACGAGGTTCCGGATGCCGGCACCCCGACGAGACCAGTCCCCACGTCGCGGCCAGGACCAGCACGAGCATTCGGCGAACTGTCTCCCTCGATGTCGCGGCCATTCGCCCGCCTCCCGGCGGGCCGGAGTCTACTCCCCCGCCCGCGTCCTCACTCCGCCTATACTCGACGCGGTCGTGGGGAGAGCCATGCGCCTGCCGCCCTCGTCGCTTCGATCTTTCGCCTGTGTGATCGCCCTGGTCTCGTTGGCCGTGGCGTGCCGTTCCGTCCCGAGCGCCGCGTCGCGTCCTTCCCCGGCGCTCGCCGCCGCGCCGTGCGAGGAACGGATGGTGTGGCCGCGCGCCCTGCGACCAGGAGACACGATCGCCTTCGTCGCGCCGGCCGGCGAACTCGACGAGACGCGCATGGCGCTCGCCCGATCGCGGCTGGAGGCGCGCGGCTACCGGGTCGTGCAGCGGGAGGACCTGTTCGCCCGCGAGGGGTACCTCGCGGGGAGCGACGAGCGCCGCACCGAGGAGTTGATGGCGGCGTTCCGCGATCCGGAAGTCGCCGCGATCTTCCCCGGTACCGGCGGCTACGGCGCGATGCGCATCCTCGACCGTCTCGACTATGGTTACATCCGCGCCCACCCGAAAGTGGTCGTCGGCTTCTCGGACATCACGGCCCTGCACGCGGCGCTCAATCGCCACGCCGGAGTGGTGACGTACCACAGCCCGAATCCGATGTGGGGACTGGGCAGCCCGGTCGGTCTCGCGCCGCTCGCCGAACGCTCCTTCTTCCGCGCCGTGGAGGGGGGCGCCGGTCCGTGGCGGTTCGACGCCGCCGGTGTCGCCGGGCAGCCCGTCGCACCACCCGAAGGGGAGGGCGAAGCGGCCGGAGCGACGCCGGAACCACTCACCTCGTGGGGGAACGGCACGGCGCGCGGGCGTCTCGTCGGCGGCAACCTGTCGCTGATCTCCGCCCTCGAGGGGACGCCGTACGCGATCGACACGCGCGACGCGATCCTCGTGATCGAGGACGTGCGCGAGGCGCCGTACCGCATCGACCGCATGCTCCGTCAGCTCAGACTCGCGGGCAAGCTCTCGCAGTTGCGCGGCGCGGTGCTCGGCCAGTTCACGCGCAACTACGACCGCGAGGACGAGCAGAAGCGCGACGACCCGCGCTACACGGTGGACGGCGTGCTCCGCCAGTACTTCGCCGACGCCGGCATCCCGGTGCTGGTCTCCTTCCCGATCGGGCACGTGAAGGAGAACCTGACGCTGCCGCTCGGCGCCCTGGCCGAGATCGACGCCGACGCGGTGACGCTGACGGTGCTGCCGGACGAGCCTGTCGCGTGGCGTAAGGACTGAGGACGGGGCGCAGAGCCGCTCGCATTGACGAGGGAGCGGCAGTCGAAGAGAGGCTCGCGGACGACGCGCGAGCTTCATCCAACCGCCCTCCATGCTTCCCCCTCCCGCCTCGAACATGATGAGAGCCGGAATCGAGGCGCTGCCGGGGCACTTCCTTCGCTGCCCCCGGTCTCTCTCGAAGGGGAGAGGAAGCCTCCCGCCTCCCGCCAGGGAAGAAGTGAGATACACCCACCCGGCGCAGCTCTTTGCTCTCCCCTATCCTGTCTTCCCTCTCCCCTGCTCCTTGTCCCCTGTCCCCTCACCTGACAGGTGTGAGGACGTCATAGCGGCGCACCATGTGGCGGACCGAACCGTCGGCGTCGAGCACGAAGGTCAAGCGCTCGCCGTCGCCCATCACGAAGGCGTGCGGCTCGCCCGGCACCGGCTTCAGGCGCGTGAGCGACGAACCCGGGTCGTCATCCGGCGGGTAGTTGTGCTCGTAGACGGCCAGTTCTCCGTCGAGCACGAGCACCTCGAACTCCCACCCCCAGGGGTCGGTGTACGTCCCGACGTAGCGCGACCAGGCAGGGTCGGGTTGCTTCTCGGTGCGCGGGGCCGGCGGTCCGTCGAGCGCCGCGCCGACCATCTCCAGCGCCCGACGCGCGAACGGTCCGGGGGCGGCGTCGTCGGCGTTGGTCAGCACGGCGACGCCCACCTTGTGCGCCGGGTCGAGGAGCAGGTCGGCACGGTGTCCGCCGATCCAGCCGCCGTGGCCGACCAGCGTCACGCCGTCGCGCCTGCTGACCGCGAAGCCGAGGCCGCGGCCGCCGGTGAACGACGGGTAGACGAACTGTGCGCGCTGCATCTCGGCGAGCGTCGGCGGGGCGAGAACCCGTGCGGGGTCGAGTGCGCCGCCGGCGTCGGCGGTGAGCTGCAGCGCGAGAAACCTGCCCAGGTCCTCGACCGTGGACACGACGCCACCCATCGGAGCGAACACGCCGGTGTCGTAGTAGGCGATCTCGCGGCGTGATTCGCCCGGGCGCCGGCGCTGGTAGGCGCGGGCGAGTGCTGCGATCTGCGCGGCGTCGGGCGCCGCGGTCGACGACGTCATGCCGAGCGGAGCGAACACGTGGCGGGCGAGGTACGCGGCGTACGCCTCGCCGGAGGCACTCTCGACGACCTCGCCGAGCAGGGTCATCCCCAGGTTCGAGTAGCGATACGTCGCGCCGGGCGGGGAGAACACCGTCTGACCGGCGAGCCCCGCGCGGACCTCCTCCCGGCTCGGGAAGGTGTGCGTGGTCCAGTACGGGAACGCCCCCTCCCGCGGCAGCCCCGAGGTGTGGGTGAGCAGGTGGCGCAGGGTGATCGGCGGCGCGGAGGCGTACGGCGAGCGGACGGCGAACCACGGCAGATGGCGGGACAGGGGATCGTCGAGGGAGAGCTCCCCGCGGTCGCGCAGCTGCATCGCGGCGGTCGCCGTGAACACCTTCGTTACCGAACCGAGACGGAACGGCGTCGCGGTCGTCACCGGCGCACCGCTCTTCAGGTCGGCGCGCCCGTACCCCTTGGCCCACAGGACGCGGTCGCCGTGGACCACGCCGATCGCCAGTCCGGGCACACCGTGGTACGCGATCTGCTCGGCGATCCACACGTCGAGGAGGCGCAGCGCGTCGGCGAGGCGCCGCTCCGTGGCCTGGTCCGGCTGGGCGGCGCCGGCTGCGGCGGCGACGAGGATGCACGTCAGCACGACCGCGATGCGGGACGTGGGAGGGACGGTGCGGCGGTGCGTATCGCGGTTCATGGCTCACTCTCCGGAAGCGCCAGGCTCGGGCGGGAACGTAGCACAGGCGGGCCGCGGCCGGCTCCCAGCCTGTACACTCGTGGCGCGTCCGCGCCGCGGAGTGAGGGGGTGGCGAGGTGAGGCTGCAGCTCGTCGACTGGATGGTGGTGTTCGGCTTCCTGGCGGTCTCGCTCGCCGTCGGACTCGCGGTCACGCGCCGCGCCGGCTCGAGCGCGAGCGAGTTCTTCCTCTCCGGGCGGACCATGCCGTGGTGGCTACTCGGCGTGTCGATGGTCGCGACCACGTTCTCGACCGACACGCCGAACCTGGTCACCGACATCGTCCGCACGCAGGGGGTGGCGGGAAACTGGGTGTGGTGGGCGTTCCTGCTCACCGGCATGACCACCACCTTCGTCTACGCGCGGCTGTGGCGCCGATCCGGGGTGGACACAGACGTCGGTTTCTACGAGCTGCGCTACTCGGGCGCCTCGGCGCGCTTCCTGCGCGGCTTCCGCGCCGTCTACCTGGGCGCGTTCTTCAACGTCATGATCATGGCCACTGTGACGCTGGCGGCGATCAAGATCGGCGGCGTGATGCTTGGCGTCTCGCCGCTCACCACCGTGCTGGTCGCCGGCGGGATCACGGTCGTGTACTCGATGCTCGGCGGCCTGACCGGCGTGCTGGTCACCGACTTCCTGCAGTTCTGCGTCGCCATGTTCGGCTCGGTGCTCGCGGCGGTGTGGGCGGTGTCGCACCCGCAGGTCGGCGGACTGGGGAAGTTGCTCGCCCACCCCGAGGTCGCGCGCCGGCTCGACTTCGTCCCCGACTTCTCGAACTGGACGGCGGCGCTCGCGGTCTTCGTCATCCCACTCGCCGTGCAGTGGTGGTCCGTCTGGTACCCGGGGTCGGAGCCGGGCGGGGGCGGCTACGTCGCGCAGCGGATGCTCGCCGCACGCTCGGAAGGTCACGCCCAGGGCGCGACGCTGCTGTTCAACGTCGCGCACTACGCGCTGCGCCCGTGGCCGTGGATCCTCGTCGCGCTCGCCTCGCTGGTCGTCTTCCCCGACGTCGCCTCGCTGCGCGCCGCGTTCCCCGCCGTCGACCCGCAGGTCGTGCGCGACGACCTCGCCTACCCCGCGATGCTGACCTTCCTCCCCGCCGGCTTGCTCGGCCTGGTGGTCGCGTCGCTGGCGGCGGCGTACATGTCGACGATCTCGACGCACCTCAACTGGGGCTCGTCGTACCTCGTCCACGACCTGTACCGCCGGTTCATCCGCCCGGACGCCTCCGAGCGACAACTGGTGGGCTTCGGGCGCTGGATGACGGTGGTGCTGATGGCGCTGTCCGGGGCGGTGTCGCTGCTCCTCGAGAACGCGCTGCAGGCGTTCCAGATCCTGCTCCAGATCGGCGCCGGCACCGGCCTGCTGTTCCTGCTGCGCTGGTTCTGGTGGCGGGTCAACGCCGCGGCGGAACTCACCGCCATGGGCGTGTCGTTCCTGGTCGCGGTGTACTTCCAGTTCGGCCACGCCCGGCTGTTCGGCGCCCCGGTCGACGCGTGGCTGCAAATGGTCATCGGGGTGGCGATCACGACGATCGCATGGCTGACCGCCGCGTGGCTCGGTCCGCCGACCGACGACGCAACGCTGCGCCGCTTCTGCCGCCTGACGCGACCGGGCGGCCCGGGGTGGGACGCCGTCCGCCGCCGCGCCGGAGCCGCGGGCGAGCCGCTCCCCGCCGGGCTCGGCGAGTTGCCGGCCGGCATCGCCTGCGCGGCGCTGGGGTGCGTCGCGGTCTATGCGGCGCTGTTCGCGACGGGTTCCGTGCTGGTCGGCAGGTCTGCGGCCGCCGGCGGTCTCGCTGGCGTGAGCGTCGCCGCCGCGCTTTCCATCCGCTGGCTGTGGGCGCGCAGCGCGGGTCGCGAGGACGCGGCCGAGGGAGGTGACGCATGAAGGTTCGCTTGGGCCTCGCACTCCTGTCGCTCGCCGCCGCTGCCCCCGGTCTCGAACCGGAAGTTCTGTGGCGCGCCTGGCCGCAGGAAAGGTTCGTGACCACGCCCGCCCCGTGCCTGCGCCCCGCCGAACTGGGCGAGTGGCTCGATCGCCTGGCGACCCGGCACCCGGAACTCTCGGTGCGCGAGGTCGGCCGCTCGCTCGAGGGGCGTCCGATCCACCTCGTAACGCTCGGTTCCGGGGAGACCAAGGTCCTCCTGTGGTCGCAGATGCACGGCGACGAGCCGTCGGCGACGCCGGCGCTGCTCGACTTCGCCGACTACCTCCTCCGACATCGCGACGACCCCGACGCGGCGGCGATCCTCGATCGCCTGACGCTGCTGCTCGTGCCGATGCTCAACCCCGACGGCGCCGAGGTGTACACGCGGCGCAACGCCCAGGGGATCGACGTCAACCGCGACGCCCTCAATCTGACCACGCCGGAGGGGCGCTTGCTCAAGCGGCTGCGCGACGAGCACGAACCGGTGCTCGGCTTCAACCTCCACGACCAGGACCGCAGGCGCTCGGTCGCGGACACAGGCGTGCTCGCCACGATCGCGCTGCTCGCCGTGGCCGGCGACGCGCAGCGGACGGTGACGCCCGGGCGGCTCCTCGCCATGCGCGCCTGCTCGGCGATCGCCGAGGCGGTCGCGCCGTACGTGCCGGGAGGGCTGGCGCGGTGGGACGACGCGTGGAGCCCCCGTTCGTTCGGCGACGCCATCACCGCCTGGGGCACGCCGGTGGTGCTGATCGAGAGCGGCGGCGTCCCGCCCGGCGGCTCGCTCGAGGAACTCACGCGTCTCAACTTCGTCGCCTACGGCGCGGCCCTGGCGGGACTCGCGCGCCACGGCCTGGCGAGCCACGACCCGGCGCTGTACGACGCGATCCCCGAGAACAACGTCGACGCGTGGAGCGACGTGGCGGTGCGCGGCGGCGAGGTCCTCCAGCCGGGGGCCGGCGGGGCGTACCGCGCCGACGTGGCGTTCGACGTCAGGCGGAGCGACCGCGAGCGCACGGAGTGTCCCGGGCACCGGCCGGCCGGCCCGCCGCGCTCGGAGATCACGGAACTCGGCGACGCCCGGGTGTTCGGCGCCGGGCGGGAGATCGACGGGCGGGGCAGGCTCATCCTCGCGCCGTTCGCTGTCGGCGTCCGGGGTTGGTCGGCGCGCCGCTGGCTCGACGGCGCCGCGCTGGACGGTCTCGGGCGGCTGGGCGTGGCTCGCGTCTCGTGGGTGGTCCGTTCGAGGCACGTCGGCGACGCGATGCGCCTCGCCTCGTCGCTCGCCGCGGCCGGGCGGCCGCGCCTCGAGGTGGGCAGCGACGAGGACCGGCTCCCGCCCAGGGTGTTGGTGCGGCCCCCGCGGCCGCCGGAGGGCGCGACGCTCGCGGGGCGGGTGGAGAGCCTGGAACGCGCGTTCACGGGGAAACGGTCGGCGGACCTCGACGGCGCGCTGAAGATGCTGTGGGGTGCGGGCCGCCTGCCGCTGCGCTACGAGGCGCCCGCCTCCTTCACGCTGCTCAGGCGGGTCGAAGGGACCGGTCTCGCCGACGCGGTCGTCGAGGCGACGTGGCTCGACGGCGTCGAGCTCGAGGGAGGCCCGCGATGAAGGTCCAGCGCGCCGCTGCGCTGCTGCTCCTCCTCGCCGCCTGCCGCACCGGCGGCCCGGCGCCGGATGTCCCGTCGTCCGAGACACGCTCGCTCGACCGCCGGCTCACCGCCGCGGAGAGCGCCTGGGTGCGCGGGACGCTGGCCTCCCTCGACCTCGAGGGGAAGGCGGCGCAGATGGTGATGGTGCGCGCCTACGGCGTGCCCCGCCACCCCGACTCGGAGGCGCACCGCGAACTCCTTGCCCTGGTGCGCGACGCCCGCGTCGGCGGGATCGTCCTCTTCCACTCCGAACTGGACACCATCCCGGGCCTGCTCGACGAGCTGCAGGGCGCCGCGCGCGTCCCGCTGCTCGTCTCCGCCGATCTCGAGCGCAGCCTCCACTTCCGCGTGCCCGACGGTCCGGTGCCGCTGCCCAGCGCGATGGCGATCGCGGCGACGCGCTCGGAGGAAGCGGCGCGCTTCGCCGGCGAGCTGACCGCCCGCGAGGGACGCGCGGCCGGGATCCACTGGGCGCTGGCTCCGGTCGGCGACGTCAACTCGAACCCGGACAACCCGATCGTCAACCTGCGCTCGTTGGGCGAAGACACCGAGCTGGTTTCGCGCATGGTCGCGGCGTTCGTCCGGGGCGCGCGCGCCGGCGGCATCCTGACCACGGTCAAGCACTTTCCCGGCCACGGCGACACCGCGGTGGACAGCCACCTGGCGCTGCCGACGATCCCCGGTGACCGCGCGCGCCTCGACCGCGTCGAACTCGCGCCGTTCCGCGCCGCGATCGCCGCCGGCGTGGACTCGGTGATGACCGGACACCTGGCGGTGCCCGCGCTCGACCCGAGCGGCAGGCCGGCGACGTTGTCGCGCGCGATCACCACCGAGTTGCTCCGCGGTGAGATGGGCTTTCGCGGACTGATCGTCACCGACGCAATGGAGATGAAGGGCGTCGGAACGGTGTGGATGGGCGAGGCGGCGGTGGCGGCGGTGGAGGCGGGCGCGGACGCGGTGCTGCTCCCCGAGGACCCGCGGGTGGCGATCCAGTCGCTCGTGCGCGCCGTGGGCGAGGGGCGGCTCGCGGAGGCGCGCCTGGACGCCTCGGTCGTGCGGCTCCTCGAGGCCAAGGCCAGGCTCGGGCTCGCCGGGCGCCGCCCGCTCGACCGCGCCGCGCTGCACCGTGAGGTCGGCCGTCCCGAGGATCTCGAACGGGCGAAGGGCATCGCGCGCCGGGCGACCACGCTGGTGCGCAACGCCCGAGACGTCCTGCCGCTGCGACCCGAACGGCCGCTCGACGTCCTCCACTTGGTCCTGGCCAGCGACTGGGTCAACGCGAACATCGGCGAGGGGGACGGCATCCCCGGTCGCGTACTCAGGGAGCACGGCGCCAGGGTCGAGAGTCGCAGGGCCGGTCCGGAGATCTCGCCGGCGGTCGCCGACGGGATCGTCGCCGCCGCCGCCGCGAAGTCGCACGTCGTCGTCTCGGCGTTCGTGCGCGTCACCTCCTCGAAGGGGCGCGCGGACATGGACGCCGGCCACGCCGCGCTGATCCGCCGTCTCGCGGCGACCGGCACGCCGGTCGTGGTCGCCGCGTACGGCAGCCCCTACCTCCTCGCCCAGTTCCCCGAGGTCCAGGGATACCTGTGCGCCTACGGCGCCGACTCCACGGTGCAGCGCGCCGCGACCGAGGCGCTGTTCGGCGAGCACGCGTTGACCGGGAGGCTGCCGGTGTCGATCCCCGGCCAGGCCGCTTTCGGCGACGGCGTGCAGGTGCCGAGGCGCGACCTCGAACTCGTCCCCGCCTCGCCCGCGGAAGCGGGGTTCGACCCGATGCGCCTCGCGGACGTCGACCGCGTCGTCGAGGCGGCGATCGCCGACCGCGCCTTCCCGGGCGCCGTCGTGGCCGTCGGCCACCGCGGCCGGCTGGCGCTGCTCAAGGCGTACGGCCGCCTGAGCTACGACGCCGGCGCCGCGCCGGTGACGACCGAGACGATCTACGACCTGGCCTCCCTGACCAAGGTGGTGGCGACGACCACGGTGGCGATGTCCCTGTTCGACGAGGGCCGCCTCGCCCTCGACGCGCCGGTCGCCTCGTACCTGCCGCGCTTCACCGGCCGGTGGAAGGAGCGCGTCACGGTCCGCCACCTGCTCACGCACTCGTCGGGGATCGAGTGGTGGGCGCCGCTGTACAAGGAGGTCGCCGGCCAAAAGGCGTATGTCGAGCGCATCTGCGCGATGGACCTGGTCAGCGAGCCGGGCACGGCGATGAAGTACTCCGACCTCGGCATCATCCTGCTCGGCGAGATCCTCCAGCGCGTCTCCGGACGGACCCTCGAGGAGCTGGTCCGCGAACGGGTGATCGAGCCGCTCGGGATGAAGGACACGGCGTTTCTCCCGGCGGCGGCGCTGCTCCCGCGCATCGCCCCGACCGAGTTCGACGCCTGGCGCGGTCGGACCGTCCACGGCGAGGTGCACGACGAGAACGCCTTCGCCCTCGGCGGGGTCTCGTCGCACGCCGGCCTGTTCTCGACCGCCCCCGACCTCGCGCGCTTCGCCCAGATGATGCTGTGGAAGGGCGTGTACGGACATCGCCGGATCGCCGCCCCGCGCACGGTGGACGCGTTCACGCGGCGCTCGACGCTGCCGTTGGGCACGGACCGCGCCATCGGCTGGGACACCAGGTCGTCGGAGGGCTCCACCGCTGGATCGCTGTTCTCGCCGACCTCGTACGGTCACACCGGCTTCACCGGCACCTCGCTGTGGATCGACCCGGAGCGCGAGCTGTTCCTCGTCCTGCTCACCAACCGCGTGCACCCGACGCGCGACAACCCGAAGATGCGCGCGGTGCGGCCGGCGGTCGCCGACGCCGTGGTGCGCGCGTTGATCGCTCCGGACGCGTTCTCCGCTCCGGTGCGCGTCGGCCTCGACCGCGTCGACGCGGGCGAGGTGCCCGAGCTGGCGGGGAAGAGGCTCGGCCTGCTCACCCACGCCGCGGCCCGCACTCTCGACGGCCGGTCGTCGCTCGAGGTGCTGCGCGGGCGCGGCCTCGACGTCGTACGCCTCTTCGCCCCCGAGCACGGACTGGGCGGACGCGCCGCGGCCGGGGAGAGGGTGGAGGACCGCACCGATCCGGCGAGCGGCCTGCCTGTCGTCAGCCTGTACGGGGCGCGGACGAAGCCGACGGCGGAGGACCTCGCCGGTCTCGACGCGCTGGTCGTCGATCTGCAGGACGCCGGCGTCCGCTTCTACACCTACGAGAGCACGGTGCTGCTCTGCCTCGAGGCGGCGGCGGAAGCCGGGATCGAGGTGGTCGTCCTCGATCGGCCCAATCCGCTCGGCGGCGGTCGCGTCGCGGGACCGCCGCGCGCCCCGATGGACGAGGTGCCGCTCTCCCTGCTCAGCCGGGCGCCCGGTCCGCTGGTGCACGGGCTGACGCTCGGCGAGCTGGCCCGCTTCGGCAATCGGGGCCTGTCGCCCCGGGTGAAGCTGACCGTCGTGACGATGCGCGGCTGGCGGCGCGGGATGACGTGGCGCGACACCGGGCGGGTCTGGATCCCTCCGTCGCCAAACCTGCGCAGCGCCGATGCGGCGCTCGCCTATCCCGGCACCTGTCTGATCGAGGCGACCAACGTCTCGGAGGGGCGCGGCACCGACACACCGTTCCTGCTCTTCGGGGCGCC
>JBFMCD010000041.1:0-14642 GCA_040754885.1 Acidobacteriota bacterium | reverse complement strand
GGCCGCGCTGATCGCCTGCCGCGACGCCGCGCCGCACCTGCCGGTCGCGGTCTCCGCCACGCTCGAGCCGACCGGCACGACGCTCGGCGGGCAGACGATCGAGGCGGTCGCGGTGATGGTCGAGCCGTGGCGGCCACTGTGGGTCGGGATCAACTGCTCGACCGGCCCCGGGCCGATGGCCGAGCATGTCCGCGCCCTCGCCGCGCTGACGCCCTCGGCGGTCGCGGTGGTTCCCAACGCAGGCATCCCCGACGGCGAGGGGCGCTACCACGAGAGTCCGGCGGAGATGGCGGCCACGCTGGCCCGCTTCGCCGCGCAGGGGTGGGTCAACGTGCTGGGCGGGTGCTGCGGCACCACCGCCGAGCATGTCCGCGCGCTGCGCGCCGTCGCCGACGCGCACGCGCCGCGCGTGCCGCCCGGCTACGACCCGGCGTGCCTGGCCGGCGGCCAACCGGTCGAGGTGACGCAGCAGCCCCGCCCGCTGCTCGTCGGCGAGCGCACCAACGCGCTCGGCTCGCGCCGCTTCAAGGAGCTGGTCCGCGCCGGTCGCCACGCCGAGGCCGCCGAGATAGGCCGCCGCCAGGTGCGCGGCGGCGCGCACCTCCTCGACGTGTGCCTCGCCGACCCCGAGGGGGACGAGCGGGCCGCGGTGATCGCGATGGTCACCGCGCTGCGCCGCGCTACCCGCGTGCCGCTGATGATCGACTCCACCGACCCCGAGGTGTTCGCCGCCGCGCTCGAGCGCATTCCGGGGAGACCGGTGCTCAACTCGGTCAACCTCGAGGACGGGGGCGCGCGCCTCGACCGCGTCGTCGCGCTGGCCCGCCGCTTCGGCGCGATGGTCGTGGCGGGGTGCATCGACGACCACCCGAGCGACGGCATGGCGCGCACCGCCGAGCGCAAGCTCGAGGTCGCCGAGCGCCTCCTCGCGCGCATCGAGGCGGCGGGGCTACGCCGGCGCGAGGTGCTGCTCGACGCGCTGGTGTTCCCGGCCGCGACCGGCGACCCGAAGTTCGCGGGCAGCGCCGCGGAGACCGTGCGCGGCGTGCGCCTGATCAAGGAGCGCATCCCCGATGCCCTCACCGTGTTGGGGATCTCCAACGTCTCGTTCGGCGTGCCGGCGGCCGGGCGGGAGGTGCTCAACGCAGTGTTCCTCCACCACTGCGTCGAGGCCGGCCTCGAGGCGGCCATCGTCAACACCGAGCAGCTCGTCCGCTTCCCCTCGCTCGACGCCGGCGAGGTGCGCCTCGCCGAGGCGGTGCTGTTCGACGGCGGCAAGGACGCCGTGGACGCTTTCGTCGCCCGCTACCGGCAGCCGCGCGCCCGCGCCGTCTCCGGCGACGACGTCCCGGTCGAGGAGCGGCTGCGGCGGATGGTCGTCGAGGGGACGCGCACGGGCCTCGAGACGGCGCTCGACGAGATGCTCTCCCGCGAGCCGGCGCTCGACATCGTCAACGGCCCGCTGATGGCCGGCATGGACGAGGTCGGCCGCCTGTTCGGCGCCGGGCAGTTGATCGTCGCCGAGGTACTGGTCTCGGCCGAGGTGATGCAGGCGGCGGTGGACCACCTGCGCCCACACATGACGGGCGACGCCTCGGCGGCGCGCGGCTCGCTGCTCCTCGCCACCGTACGCGGCGACGTCCACGACATCGGCAAGAACCTGGTCGGGATCATCTTCTCGACCAACGGCTACCGCGTCGTCGACCTCGGCGTGCAGTGCCCCGCCGAACGCCTCGTCGAGGCGTGGCGCGAGCACCGCACCGACCTGATCGGCCTGTCCGGCCTGCTCGTGCGTTCCGCCCACCAGATGGTCGCCACCGCCGGCGAGCTGACCGCGGCCGGGATCGAGGTGCCGCTGCTCGTCGGGGGCGCCGCGCTGTCGGGGTCGTTCACCCGCGACCGCATCGCTCCCGCGTATCGGGGAATCGCCCGCCACGCCGCCGACGCGATGGCCGGCCTGGCGCTCGCCAATGAGCTGATTGGGACAGGGGGCAGGGGAATGAAGGCAGGGGAGAGGGGAGAGGGAAGAGGGGAGAGTAAGAACGGGGCGGGAGAAGCGTCCCCCACTCCCCTGCCCGCGGGCCCCGAACCCCGGACTCCGGACCCCGCTTCCGCATCGCCTATTCTCTCTTCCTCGTCCCCTCTCCCCTCTCCCCCGCCCCCTCGCGGTTCACGGTCCAGCGCCCACGCCTCTCCGGCGGACCCGGGCGCACTGCCTTCTCCGCCCGACCTCGCCCGGCACGTCCTGCGCGAGCTGCCCCTCGACGAGGTGTATGCCCACATCAACCGGCAGATGCTGCTCGGCAAGCACCTCGGCCTGCGCGGCTCCGCGCGGCGATTGCTCGAGTCGGGTGACGTCAGGGCGGTCGAACTGGAGCGGCGCGTCGTCGAGCTGCAGGACGCCGCGGCGGCGCGCGGCTGGCTGGCTCCCTCCGGCGTGTTCCGCTTCTTCCGCGGGCGCGGACGCGGCGACGAGGTGCTCCTCCTCGACCCGGCCGGGCGGCACCTCGCCGCGCTGCCGTTCCGCCGCCAGGCCAGGCCGCCGCACGCCTGCGCCGCCGACTGGGTCGCGGCCGACCCCGCGGCGCGCGATCACGTTGCGCTGTTCGTCGTCACCGCCGGCGGCGCCGTCGCCGGGCGCGCGGCCGCCCTGCGCGAGGAGGGGCGCTTCCTCGACTCGGTGGCGCTGCAGGCGCTGGCGCTGGAGACCGCCGAGGCCGCCGCGGAGTGGCTGCACCGGCGCCTGCGTGGACTGTGGGGATTCCCCGACCCGGCGGAGATGACCATGGAGGAGCGCCTGCGCGCCCGTTACCGCGGCATCCGCCTGTCGTTCGGCTATCCGGCCTGCCCGGACCTCGAGCCGCAGGCCGGGGTCTTCCGCCTGCTCCAGCCCGAGGAGATCGGCGTCTCTCTCACCGAGGAGTTCATGATGGACCCCGAGTCGTCGGTGTCCGCCGTCGTCTTCCACCACCCGGACGCGCGATATCTCGGATGACGTAGCCCGTTGTCCGTTGTCCGTTCTCCGTGAAGAAGGGCAACGGCGTGGGCCGCGGACCTCGGGCCAACCGTGAAGAAGGCAGGGGGAGAAGACGAGACGCGCCCGGCCGGGGCTCTCCCCTCTCCCCCGGGCGGGTGTGTGGCGGCTCCCCTCTTCCCTCGCCTGTCACGGCGCCCAGTGCAGGCCGAGCGCCTTGGACAGGAACACCGCCATCTGCCCGCGCGTCAACGCCGCGTCCGGGCAGTAGTTCCCCCCGCCGCACCCCGCCGTGATCCCCGACGCGACCAGCGCCTCCACGTACTGGAAGAACGGGTGGCTGGTCGGCACGTCCGCGAACGTCGCCGTGCCCGGCGCCGGCGACACCTGCAGTTGGTAGTAGAACTCCGCCTGGCGGATCCGCAGGTCCGACCCGG
Organism: Acidobacteriota bacterium; assembly: GCA_040754885.1. Lineage (GTDB taxonomy): Bacteria > Acidobacteriota > Thermoanaerobaculia > Thermoanaerobaculales > Thermoanaerobaculaceae > JBFMCD01. The sequence continues at coordinate 11,231 of JBFMCD010000041.1, read as the reverse complement.
CCGTGCCCTCCATCCAACTCGCGACGTACGAGTAGAGGAAGTTGCTGATCGTCGGATCGGTGAACGTGGTCGTGCCCCACCCCGAGCATCCCGGGGACCCGGACGACGACACGCTCGCCACCGCCTCGCAGATGGTCCCGCCGACGAACGAGCACCGGTCGAGGGTGAGCGTCATGTCGGCGGCAGCCGAGAGGTCGCACCCTCGAAGGTACAAACCGCTGAGTCTCGCCCCCGACGGCAAGTGAGCCACGGCGTGCAGTCCAGGCCCCGGCCCGGCCCACCGGTCGGCGTAGAACGTCGTGTAGCCACCGGTCGACGTCAGTGGGAAGAACTCATACGCGCTCAGGTTGTACTCGATGTCGGTTGTCCCCCACGCCGGGAGATCCGGTTTGACACCCCGGAAATCGTCGGCGGCGACCGGCGCCGCCAGCTGCCAGGCGAACATCGCGACACCGACCAGTGCAGTTCTCATCGCCGTCTCCTTTCCCCTCCGATTCGAAAATCGCCCCCCGGGACGCAGGGCTACGGCGCCCGGTGCAGGCCGAGCGCCCTGGACAGGAACACCGCGGCGGTCCTCATGTCATGCCCCCCTCTCCGTTGCGTCCCGCGCCACGCGGGCCGGCCTGTGCTGTTCGGCACGTCTGGCTGTTTCCGCGACGCTGCGCCCGTTGCCCTCACCGCGCCTTGACCAAAGTCAAGATGCCCGGGCGTCGAACCCGCGCCGAGCACCGGGAGCGGAACGCCGCCCCCCGCGAGTCGCGTCGCTCGGCTCGCACGAGCCCCTTGGTCCCCCAATGCCCGAGGGGCGGTTCACGTCTCGCGCCCGCGGCCGACACGCGGCGGTGCACGACGGCACCCCGCCTGGAGCCGTCCGGCTAGAATCAACCGATGCAGCACGCGCGTGTGCGGGCGCGCTTCGAGGAGCGCATCGTCGTCGCCGACGGGGCGACCGGCTCCGAGCTGCTCGCCCGCCTGCCGGCCGGCGCGCACCTCGACCTGGCGCCGCTCGAGCACCCGCGCGACGTCCTCGACATTCACCTCGCCTACCTGCAGGCGGGCGCCGAGGTGATCTCGACGGCGACGTTCGCGGCGTCGCGGCCGCGCCTGGAGCGCCGCCACGAGGCCGACCTGGTCGAGGCGGTCAACGCCTCGGGCGTGAAGCTCGCCCGCGAGGCGCGCGAGATCGCAGGCAAGGACGCGCTGGTCGCCGGGTCGATCGGCCCGCTGGCCGGCGTCATCGACATGGACGAGAGAGGAGGACCCGCCGCGATCGCCGTGGCCCACGCCGAGCAGGCCGCCCTGCTCGCCGGGCGCGGCGCCGACCTGCTCGTGCTGGAGACGTTCTTTCGTCTCGACGAGATGCTCCTCGCCGTCGAGGCGGTGCGCGAGGTGACGACGCTGCCGCTGGTCGCGATGCTGACGTTCCCCGACGAGACCGCGACCGAGGAGTGGCAAGTCCACGCCGACCAGGTCCGCGCGCTGTTCGGACTCGACCTGCTCGCCGCCGGGGTCAACTGCGCCCCAGGTCCGCTCGGCGCCCTCGAGGTGCTCGAGCGGCTGGGAGGAGCGCCGCTGCCGCTCGCCGCCAAGCCCAACGCCGGGCAGCTCGTGCGCCGCGAGGGCCGGGTGATCCCGCCGCCGGCCACGCCCAGTTACCTGGCCGGCTTCGCCGTGCGCGCCTCGGCGCTCGGCGCCGGGCTGGTCGGGGGGTGCTGCGGCACCGGCCCCGATCACATCGCCGCGATCGCCGCCGCGGTGCGCGGACTCGTCCCGGCCCACCATCGCGCGGTCGTCCAGGCCAGCGCTCCTGGTCCGCCGGCGGCGATGTCGGCGCGGCCGCAGTCGGGCCTCGCCGCCAAACTCGCCGCCGGCGAGTTCGTCCGCGTCGTCCAGCTCGACCCGCCCAAGGGCACCAACGCCGACCGCATCGTCGAGGCGACCTCGGCGCTCGCCCGCGCACCGCGCCTCGACGCCGTGGACATCAACTCGAACCCGCTCGCACGGTTGCGCATGGACTCGTTGTGGCTGGCCGCGGAGGTGCAGCGCGTCACCGGCCTGGAGACGATCCCTCACGTCACGCCGCGCGACGCCAGCCTGATGGGGCTGCAGTCGCAACTGCTCGGCGCCTGGCGCGCCGGGTTGCGCAACCTGCTGGCGATCTCGGGCGACCCGTCGCAGCTCGGCGACTACCCGGGTGTCCACGACGTGTACCACGTCGACATCTTCGAGCTCGTGCGGGCGATCTCGCGGATGGCCGAAGGGTACGACTGCGCGGGCAATCCGGTCGGCGAGCCCCCCGCGTTCCTCACCGGCGTGGCGGTGAATCCGAACGCCGCCGAGCCCGCCCACGAGGTCGAGCGTCTGAGGCGCAAGGTGGAGTTCGGTGCGCACTTCGCGATGAGCCAGGTGTTCTTCGAGTGGGAGCCGTGGCTGCGCCTGCTCGACCGTTGCGGCGGATCCACGCCGGTGCCGGCCCTGGTCGGGATCTGGCCGCTGCCGTCGTTCAGGCTCGCGCTGCGCCTGCACCACGAGGTGCCCGGGATCGTCGTGCCCGAGGACCTGCTCGCCGCGCTGGAACGCGCCGGTCCGGACGCGGCGCGGGTCGGTCGCGAGCGGGCCGAGCGACTGCTCGCCGAGGCGCCGTCGTATGCCGCGGGCGTCTACCTGATCGCGCCGTTCAAGAACCCGGAGGACGTCGCGACCCTGCTCGCCGACTGACCTCGAGGAGTCCAGACGCCCTCGGTCCGGCCGGCACGCGGCCGGACTTCATGGGGAGCGGAACGCGTACCGAGGGGCCGAAAACGTGGACCGTGGTCAGTGGACCGTGGACCGACAAGACAGGGGCACTCAAACCACGGCGCACTGCCCACGTCGCTCTCCAGTCCCCTGTCTCCTGTCCCCCTCTCTCCGGACCCCGGACCCCGGACCCCGGTCTCTTCGCTCTCCCCTCTCCCCTGTTCTTCTGTCCCCGGACCCCAAACCCCTGACCCCGGTCTCTTCCCTCTCCCCTCTCCCCTGTCCCTTTCCGGCCAGCCTACAATCCGCGCGAGGCGCCCTCGCCACCTGCCCGCGCTCTCGCTCCTACTCGCCTGCGCCGCGCCCGCCGCGGCCCAGGTGTCGGGCGCCCTGCCGGAAGCCCGGCCGCGCGTCTGCCTCGTTCTCTCGGGCGGCGGCGCCCTCGGGCTCGCGCATGTCGGCGTCCTGGAGGTGCTCGAGGAGCTGCGCGTGCCGGTGGACTGCGTGGCAGGCACGAGCATGGGGGCGATCGTCGGAGGGCTCTACGCCGCCGGCTACTCTCCCACGGAGCTGCGCGACCTCGCGTTGACGACCGACTGGCAGAGCCTGATCGAGGACAAGCCCGACCGGCGCCGCATCCCCTACCGGCGCAAGGTGGACGACCTCACCTACCTGACCCGCTGGGAACTCGGCCTGTCGGGAGGCCGGCTGCGCATGCCGTCGGGGCTGGTCGCCGGCCACCGGCTCGGCAGCCTCCTGCAGGTGCTCGGCCTGCGCGCCGCCGACACCACGGACTTCGACCGGTTGCCGCTGCCGTTCCGCGCCGTCGCCGCCGACATCGGCACCGGTGAGACGGTGGTGCTGCGCTCGGGCAGCCTGGCTCGGGCCCTGCGCGCCTCCATGGCGGTGCCCGGCCTGTTCTCGCCGGTGGAGGTCGACGGCCGGCTGCTCGTGGACGGCGGCGTGGTGGCGAATCTCCCCGTGGACGCGGCCCGCGCGATGGGCGGCGAGGTGATCATCGCCGTGGACCTCGGCCAGCCGCTCGCCGCGCAGGAGCGCCCCGACTCGATCGCCTCGATCCTCTCGCGCACCAGTTCGTTCCTCACCCGGCTCAACGTCGACAGGGCCCTGCCCGGCGTCAACGTGCTGATCCGCCCGGACCTCGGGGAGTACGGCCTGCTGTCGTTCTCCGCGGCCGGGGACATCGTCCCGCGCGGTCAGGCCGCGGCGAGAGAGAAGACGCCGACGCTCGCCGCGCTCGCGGTGGACGACGCGGCGTGGCAGCGCTTTCTCGCCCGCCACCGCCGCGCGACGCCGTCGTTCCACGTCACCACGCTGACCGTCGACCCCGGCCCGGGGCTGGCGCCCGGGGCGGTCGCGCGCAGCGTGCGCACGAAGCCCGGAAGGCCGCTCGACGTCGTGGAGCTGGAGGACGACCTCGACCGCCTGTGGCAGCTGGGCGAGTACGAGTCGGTGGGGTTCGAGCTGCTGCCGGACAGGCAGGGCCACGCCTTGAACCTGACCGGCAGGCAGAAATCGTGGGGGCCGAACTACCTGCGCTTCGGCGTCAGCGTCGCCACCGACCTCGAAGGCAGTTCGCAGTTCAGCCTGCTCGGCGCGATGACCATGACCAGGTTGAATCGGCTGGGCGCCGAGCTGAAGGTCGGCATTCAGGCCGGCGAGAACCCCCTGGCGAGCGCCGAGTTCTACCAGCCGCTCGGCGCGTCGCAGGTGCCGTTCGCGGCGGCCACCGTGCAGGCGTCGCTGACCAAGCATCAGATCCCGGTCGGCGACACGTCGGTCCAGTACCGCCTCTGGCGGCAACGCCTCGCCCTCGACCTCGGCGTGGCGCTCGGCCGCTTCGGGGAGCTGCGCGCGGGCGTGAGGCGCGACTCCTCCGACGGCCGCCCGACGAGCAGCGAATCGAAGGACCTCCCCACCTTCGAGCAGGTCGACAGCGGGTTGAGGTTGTCGGCGGTCTTCGACCAGATCGACAGCGTCAACTTCCCCCGGCGCGGCGTGCTGCTGGTTGGAGAGGTGTACGAGGCGAGAGACGCGCTCGGCGCGGATGTCGAATACCGTCGGGCCGACGTCCAGCTCGTCGGCGCGGCCAGCGCCGGGCGCCACTCGCTGGTCACGCTGGCTCGCGGCTGGACGGGACTCGGCGAGCCGCTCCCACCCGCGCAGCGCCCCGCCCTGGGCGGGCTGTTCAACCTCTCGGGCCTGCCTCCCGGGGAGGTGTCCGGAGACATCGGCGGCGTCGTGGCGCTGCTCTACCTCTACCGGCTCGGCCGCCTGCCGGCGCTCGGCGGAGGCATCTACGCCGGCGCCTCGGTGGAGGCCGGCAACGCCTGGCTCGACTCCGAGAATCCGTCCTTCTCGGACCTGCGCCACTCGTTCTCCGTGGTGTTCGGCGCCGACACCGGCCTCGGTCCAGTGTACCTGGCGCACGGCACGACCAGAGGCGGCAAGGACTCGTTCTACCTGTACCTGGGACGGACGTTCTAGATCGTTCCCCGTTGCCTGTTCTCCATTGTCCGTGCAGAAGGACAGGGGTGTGGATCCTGCAGGGTCGGTGGTCAGCGCGGGAGCAGCTCGAGGTCGCGGAACCAGGCCTCGGACCGGCCCTTCGTGTCGTCGGCGTCGCTCATCACGGCGACGTGCGACACCCGCGGCGGCGGCGCGCCGAACGCGTCCCGGTAGTCGGCGAGCAGGTCGCGGCGCTCCTCGCGCCACCGGCCGTCCGCATCGCGGGCGTCGTGGAGCACGACCTGGTGCAAACGCTCGTAGTCCGGGTGACGCAGCGCCGTTCCGGCCGGAGGGTGCGCCGACCACACGTAGGCGAGGGCGGAGTAGGGCGGAAACTCGCCGTGGCGCAGTTTGAACATCAGGTAGGCCAGCCTCTGCCCCGGCGGCACCAGCGCCCTCGTGTAGCGGAACCCGACCACCACGCGTGCCGCGGCATCGTCGCGCTCGATTGTGCGCAGGTCGCCTCCGTCCGGCGCGTCGACCACCCGCCAGCGCCAGCGCAGGATCGGCGTGTCGGCGAGGTCGGCGTCGACGCGGACGAAGAGCAGCGCCGCACCGCGACGCGACACCGCCTGTACGGCGCGGGCGCCTTTCTCCTCCACGACGGAGTAGGTCGTCGGTGGTCGGCGGCCGAGACGCAACACCTCCCACGCCGGAGCCCCTGCTTCGGCCGCCAGGCAGGGCCCGAGCCGGACAGGGACCGGTCCGGACGGCGGGGACTGGGCCCAGCCCGACGCCGCGCCGATCAGCACCGCCGCGAACGCGGCCGCTCTCGCCACCGGACCTCCCGATTTCATCGTAGCAGCCGGCGTTTCGTCGCGGGTCGGCGCGCCGCTACACTTGCGCGCATGCACGAACCGACCATCGCGCGCGCGGACCTCGAGACCTGGGCGGGCATCCTCCTCGACCACTCGCTGGGCGGCATACGACCCGGCGAGCGGGTGATGATCAAGGGGGAGCGGATCTGCTGGCCGCTGATGGAGCAGCTGCAGCGCGGCGTGATCCGCGCCGGGGGCGTCCCCGACGTCCTCCTGGTGCCGCCCGACAACGAGCGCGGCCGGGTGTGGTCGGCGGCGATGGCCGCCCTCGGCACGCCCGAGCAGCTCGCGGCGGTGCCCGAGTGGCACCGATTGCGCTACGAGGGGATGGACAAGTACGTTGAGGTGCTCGGCGCGGAGGACCCCGCGGCGTACGCGTCGCTCGCCGCCGCCCAGCTCCAGACGCTGGCCGCCGCCGACCGCCCGTTCGTCGCCCTGCGGTTGGCGCGCCGCTGGGCGCTGACGCTCTACCCGACGCCGGCGTTCGCCGCGATGGAGGGTCTCCCGCTCGACGAGTACGTCCGCTTTCTGGTCCGCGCCTCGACGACCGATCCGCGCCCGTTGCGCGACGCCGAGGAGCGCCTCGCGCCGCTGTTCCGCGACGGGCGCACGGTGCGTCTGGTCACGGCCCGCGGCGGCCGGGAGCTGACGCTCGATATGGACATCTCGCCCTCCATGCCGACGCTCTCCTACGGCCTGCGCAACTTCCCCGACGGCGAGATCTACACCAGCCCCGACGCGCGCAGCGTGCGCGGCGAAGTGCTGCTCGACCTGCCCGTGCACTACGGCGGTCACGACATCCGCGGCATCTACCTCCGCTTCGAGGCCGGGCGCATCGTCGAGTACGCCGCCGAGGAGGGGCACGAGCACCTGGCCGCGATCGTCGAGACCGACGAGGGCTCGCACCGGCTCGGCGAGGTGGCGCTGGGGATGAACCCGGGACTGGAGCGAGCGCTCAAGCACCCGCTGCTCGTGGAGAAGGTCGGCGGCACCGCGCACATCGCCATCGGCGCCAGCTACGAGCAGTGCTACGCCGAGGACCCCGCGAGCGACGAGGGACGGAATCGGATCGCCGAGCTGGAGGCCGCCGGCGTGCTCAACCGCTCGGCGCAGCACGTCGACGTGGTCGCCGACTTTCGTCCGGGGGGCTGCGGCAGGCGGGTGTTCATCGACGAGCGCGAACTGGTCGTGCGCGACGGCGTCTGGGTCCCGGCCTGATCGGCTCCGCCGCGCCTCACACCGATTCGGCATCCGTCGGAGAGGAATCGCGGCGTGGCGCGGCCGCCAGTGGGCCTATCGCAAGGCGCGCGAGCGAAGCCGCGACGCAGCGTACTTCCTGTACGTGAGGAGCGAGCGAAGCGCATCACGCGGCGGCGGGGGTTGGGTGCGGGAAGCGGGCGGCAGCGCGAGGTGACCGGAGCCGTGGGGGCAGGGCGGAGGCTGAGTGATGCGGTGGACCAAGAACTCCCGGTGAACCCGCAACGCAGCGAGAGGTTCGCTGCCGGCTGCGCAGGGTAGAGGGGTGGGGGGCTTCACGCCGCGACAGGCATTACGGAGGCCGCGCCAGCGGCCGGGGTGTGGGGTGTGTGAGCAGCGCACGCGGGAGGCCGGGGGGAGAGGCGCTCTCTGCGAACGCGCCCCGCACACCGCACGTCCTGCCGGAGACAGGGCGCTTCGTCCTGCCGCGATCGGTACGCTCCACGGTCGACGCGGAAGTCGAATCAGGCGAGCGGCAGGCTCGGACCGGAGAAGCGGCGCGGCTTCGGCCAGAGCGGACACGACGACCCCAGACACTCCCGGTTGCCCGCGAACTGCGCGCACGCGAGCGGCGCCGCCGCCGGCAGGTGGGCGCCGAGCAGTTCGAGCGAGGAGGCCGAGGCCTCCTGCAGGGCGATCCAGCAGTCGCGCTGGCAGCAGCGCGCCGCCTCGAGCGCGGCGACGCGCGCCAGCGCCCGGCCGACGAGCTGCTGCACGGTCTGACGCACGGCTCCCTGGTAGGGGTTGCCGGCGAGGATCGTCGAGAAGCCGATGCCGACGCCGATCGCGGCGCCGCACGCGCCCATGAACGCGCACGCGCCCCCTGCGATCGTGCGTCCGCGGGAGATCGCCGTGTCGAGGTGCGCGTCGGTGAGCGGCAGCCCCGAGTTGCGCGCCGCGGTGACCACGATGGCCGGCACGAGCGCGTGATGCTCCGGCCCGTGCGGCGGCACCGACGGGTGCGCGCGAACGGTCTGCAGCAGCGCCGCCATGTCGGTCTCTCCCGTCGAGACGCAGATCGCGCGGATCGCCTCGAGGGCGTCCTCGGCGTGACAGGCGTCGCACACGAAGTGCCCGGCCCGGCAGCGCGCCGACGTCGACAGTTCGCGGCCGCAGAAGCGGCAGCGGGCGATCGTCGCCACCTCGAGGTAGTCGAGCGGCGCCCCGCACACCACGCACCCCTCGCGGTCGGTGATCTTCGCGCGTGTCTCGCCGCGCGGAGCCGCCTCGTCGGGAGGGATGAAGCAGGCGCAGCCGGCGCCGATGTCGAGGTTGGACACGCCGCCCTCGCCGTCGAGGACGAACACCGGTTCGGTGGGGAACGCCGGCGGCGCCGCCAGCAGCGCGGGCACGCCGCGGCGCAGGATGCGCCCGTCGTCGGTCAGCACCGCCGCGTACGGGCCGCGGTAGACGACGCGTTCCTCGGCGGCCGCCCGCGGGCGCTGCGCGCGGTAGGTGACCGAGTAGAAGCGGTGCCCGGCCACGGTGCGGTAGGGGAAGCGCTTGAGCAACGTGATCGCCTCGAAGCCGCAATCCTCGAGCAGGGCGAACAGCTCGTGCTGGAGCATCGCGCCGCCGAGGCACTCCCCGCGCAGCCGCTCGCTGGTGCGGATCGCCACCGGAGGCTCCTCGTCGGTGACCACGTCCGCGACGACCAGGCGTCCGCCCGGCTTGAGCACGCGCAACACCTCCTGGAAGGTGCGCCGCTTGTTCACCGCCAGGTTGATCACGCAGTTGGAGATCACCGCGTCGGCGTGGGCCTCCGGGCATGGGATCGCCTCGAGGTACCCCTTGCGCGGCTCGAACACGTCGTAGCCGAGTTCGGACGCGGCGTGCGCGGCGGTGCGGCGCGACACCTCGAGCATTTCGTCGAGCATGTCCACGCCGATCACCCGGCCGCCGGGGCCGACCCTGCGGGCGGCGATCGCGCACTCCATCCCGGCGCCGCACCCGAGGTCCACGACGGTCTCGCCGGGCGCCGGTTCGGCGTCCAGCACCGGGCTGCCACAGCCGTACGAACGCGCCGACGCCTCGGCCGGTACATGCGCCGCCTCGTTGCCGAAGTCCACCGGGTTGGCGATGTCCTCCTTCGGCGCGACCGCCGCGGCCTTGTAGAAGTCCTTGACCAGCGTGTGCCCGTCCTTGCCGGGCAGCGAGAGGACGCAGTTGGAGTGCGTGAAGGCGATGCCGCACACCGACTCCGAGCACTCCTCGACGCGCTCGCCCATGCGGGCGCGCAGCCCGGCGCGGTCCGGCGTCAAGTCGGGTCCCGCTTCCTCGGCGATCAGCCAGAGGAGCAGCCGGTCGGTCAGCTCGCGGTACGGGTCGTGCCCGGTGAACGTGCCGCCGGCGAAGTAGCTGTGGTCGATGTCGCCGCCGCCCGACAGGCACAGGAGCGGGTCGGCCGCGGTCGAGACCGTCGCCGTGGTGGACCGCCGGACCGCCTCGAGCACCGGGCTCGAGCGCCACACCTCGGCGAGCGGCGCGCCGGGCTCCCCGCACGCCACACGCTCGTCGAGCACCATCGCCGCCGTCGGGTAGACGCGGTCGTCGGGCCCGACCGCCAGCGACTCCCAGCCGGAGTTGGACAGGTCGTGCCGGGTGCCCGGGAGCGCGAACGCCTGCGACGCCGCGATCGACATGTTGTCGATGGTCACGCCGAGCCGCCGGCCGCGCTCGGTCGCCTCGCGCAGCCCGGCGAACAGCGCGGCGACCGGCGCGCGCGCGACCGTCGCGCCGCCGCCGCGCACGAAGTGCCACAGATAGTGGACCGACGCGACGCCGAGACCGGCGGCGACCTCGACCAGTTCCGGCATGTTGTGGGCGTTGCGCCCGTCGACGGCCATCGCCAGCGCGACCGGAAACCCCATCTCGACCAGGTGCCGCGTGCGGGACAGAACCTTGCCGTAGCACCCCTCGCCGCGAATCTCGTCGTGGTGCTCGCGCGGGCAGTCCAGGCTGACCTGGAAGTGGACCCGGTCGCGCGGGAACGTCGCGAGGACACCTTCCATGCGCGGCACCATCAGCGTGTTGGTCAGCACCACCATGTGGGCGCCGGGATCGGCGAGGATCGCCCCGGCCAGCGCGGCGAATCCCGGGTGGACGAGAGGTTCTCCGCCGGTCAGGCAGAACAGCGTGCAGCCGAGCGCCCGGGCCTCGCCGACGATCGTCACGAGACGCTCGGCCGGGAGTTCGAGCGGGTCGTGCGGCGACGAGGCGAACATGCAGTGCGTGCACGCCAGGTTGCAGCGGTTGGAGACGTGCAGCCAGCACTCGCGCAGCGCTTCCAGGCGCAGGGCGTCGCCGCGCGGCACGCGCGGGCGGGGCTCCCCGCCGCGGACCCTCGCCAGGGTGCGCTGCACGTCGGCCCACGCCCGATCCGCGTCGCCATTCCACGCCTCGCGGTAGCGGCGCGCCGCTTCGGCCGGATCGGCGCCCGCGAGCAGGTCGCGCAGGATCGCGTCGGCCCTCGGGTTGGGTACGAACCAGTCCGGACCCTCCGGACGCACGTAAACGGGCGTTCCCGAGGACTCCAGGCGTCGCCAGCCGAGGAGTTCCGGACACACGGGAGCGCGGGCGGCGGGCGCCGTCACGGACTTCGACGTGAACGATGATTCGGACACCGACTCCCCCCGGCGGATCGTAGCAGGCGCGATACTCCAAGACCACCACCGCCGATCCGGACCCATTTTCTGTTGCCCAACGCCAGCCGGGCGGGCACGAGGCGTGGGCCGTGAACCGGAGATAGAGGCGGGGTCCGGGGTCCGGCACAAGGGGAGAGAGGGGAGAGACCCACCCACCCCTCCTGCTCTTCGTTCTCTGCTCTTCGTACCTTGCTCTTTGGTCTTTGGTCTCTAGGTCTTCGCTCTCCCCTCTCCCCTGATCTTCTGA
>JBFMCD010000040.1:0-33185 GCA_040754885.1 Acidobacteriota bacterium | reverse complement strand
GGTCTTGCCGGTCCGGACGTCACCGACGCACTCTAGCACCGAGATCGGCGCCGGTCCCACGGTCGAAGCCCACCCTCACGACCGGTACCTCCGCAGGTCGAACGCGTCCCCGGCCTGCTCGGCAATCGTCCTGCCGATAGCAATCGAGGCGGTCGCGGCCGGGGACGGCGCGTTGAGCACGTGGATCTGCTTCGGCCCGCCGAGGATGCGAAAATCGTCGACAAGCGAGCCGTCGCCCGCCAAGGCCTGTGCCCGCACGCCCGCGCCGCCTCGGACGAGGTCCCCGACCTCGATCTCCGGGATCAGTTTCCGCAGCGCGCTGACGAACGCCTTCCTGCTCCAGCTGCGCCACATCTCGCCCAGTCCCATCCCGGCGTGACGCGCCGCCAAACGCCAGAAACCCGGATAGGAGAACGTACTCCACGCGTCGCGGGCGGAGACGTCCGTCCACCGATACCCCTCGCGTCGGAAGGCCAGCACTGCGTTGGGCCCCACCTCGACCTCCCCGCCGATGCGTCTGGTGAAGTGAACGCCGAGGAATGGGAACGCGGGATCCGGGACCGGATAGACGAGGTTCCGCACCAGGTGCCGCCGCTCGGCTCGCACGGCGAAGTACTCCCCGCGGAAGGGGACGATCCTGACGTCGGGAGTAAGCCCGCACAGCCTCGCCACGCGGTCGCAGTGCAAGCCGGCGCAGTTGATCAGCGTCCGGGCGGCGAAAACACCCGCGGTCGTCTCCACGCGGAACTCAGCACTGGAATCCCGGACCCGGAACACCCTGGCCTCGGTGCGGACCTCGCCCCCCAGACGAAGGAGTTCGTCGGCGAACGCGTTCGTCACTGCCCCGAAGTCGACGATCCCGGTGTGCGGCACGAAAAGGCCGCTGATCCCTGCAGCGTGGGGTTCAACGGCGCGGATGCCGTCGGGCCCGAGACGTTCGACCCCGACGAGGCCGTTCGCCGCGCCCCTCCTGGCGAGCTCGTCGAGCGCACCCAGCTCTTCCGGCCGCGTCGCCACCACGACCTTGCCGCACGTCTCGACCGGCACGCCGTGCTCGGCGCAGAAGCGCACCAGAGCTTCGCGGCCCTCGACACAGGTTCGCGCCTTCACCGTGCCGGGGCGGTAGTAGAGGCCGGAGTGGACGACGCCGCTGTTGTGGCCGGTCTGGTGCGCCGCGAGCCGCTCCTCCGCCTCGAGCACCAGGACCGAGGCGCGGTAGCGCCGTGCGAGCTCCATCGCCGTCGCCGTCCCGACGATGCCCCCGCCGATCAGGCAGACATCGTGGACTCGCGGACCCGCCATCTCCTCACCCCCGGCGCGACAAAACAGTTTAGCAACCCGGGCACACGCGCCACAGATGCGCGCAGCGGATTCGCCCCGGAGCCTGGCAGGCTATGATCCCCCGGTGTCCCGTCACCGGCCGCTCGTGACCTGGGCGCTCGCCGCGACCGCGGCGGTCGCTGCCCTGGCAGTGGTGGTATTCGCCGAGCCCCTCGCGCGCTCCCTCCTCACGTCCGGGGTCTCGGTCTTTCCCGGCCGCGAGTCGGCGGAGTACTACACCGCGCAGCTCCGGCGCAGCGGACTGGCCTGGTTCGTGCTCCTGCCGTCCTTGGTTGTCTTGTCCGGCGTGGTGACGCGGGGGTTGGTCGGTCACAACACCCCTGGCGCCTCGCGTCCGAGCTACGCCGTCGCGGTCGCCGCGGTCGTCGTGCTCGCGGCGGCCGCGCTGCCCCGAACGCCGACGGGAGACGAACCCGCCTACCTTGCCATGGCCGGGTCCATCGCACACCGCGGGTCGTTCGACGTTTCGGGCGGGGATGCCAGCCTGCACCGTAGCCCGGCGGCGCGTCCAGGCGAGAACCGGTCCGTGCACAGTGTCGGACTTCCTCTCATCCTGGCGGTCCCTGCGCTTCTCGGCGGCGAGACCGCCTGCCGGCTGTCGACCTCGTTGCTCGCCCTGGCACTGCTCGCCACGCTGGCGACCGGCGTTTCGACCGGTTCCGATTCCGACGCGGGCCGCCTCGTGCTCGCGGCCCTTGCCTGCTCGTTCCCCGTCGCCGCCTACGCTGCGTTGGCCCTCCCGGAGATCGCCGGGGCGCTCGCCCTCTGGCTCACCTACCGCGACGCCATCGACGGGCGGCGCGCATCGGCCTCGTCCGCGCTTGCCATCGCACTCCTGCCCTGGCTCCACGTGCGGTTCGTGCCGGGAGCGGCGCTGCTCGCGATCTGGGCGTTGGTCCGGGCCGCTCGTAGTCGGGCGGCCAGGCCGCTGGCCGCGTCGCTGGTCGCGTCGCTGGCCGCGTCGCTGCTCCTGATGGGCGCGCTCCACCAGCGGTGGTTCGGATCCCCGTCGCCGTTCGCCATGTGGCGCGGCAGCGGCGACCTCGTCTCGTTCCGCGACACTCCGGTCGGAATTCTCGGCCTGCTCGTCGACCAGCAGTACGGGCTCCTCGTCTGGGCCCCCCTCTTCCTGATCGCGCCGATCGGCCTTCTCGAGATGGCGCGCGGGCGTCGGAGACACGCCGCCGCCTGCGTCGCACTCATCGCGGTCACCACCGGGCCGGGAATACTGCACGCCTGGTGGGGCGGGTGGTCACCCGCCGCGCGGTTCCTCGTCGCGGTCACCGGGCCGCTCGTGCTCCTGCTGCTCGAGGGCGTGGCGTACCTGCGCAGGAGCGAATCGGGACGACGCATCGTCGCCTGCCTCGCCGGAGTTCAGCTCGCCATCGGCGCGCTCGTCGTCGTGGTTCCCGGCAAGCTGTATGGCACGTTCGAGGAAGCCCCGCGCAACTACTGGCTCGATCTCCTCGGCCGCGCCACGGGTCTCGAGGTCGCGGGGCTGCTCCCCTCGCTGCGCCAGCACCCCGACGCGACCTCGCTGGGCCACGCCGCGGCCCTGGTCGCGGCGTGGCTCCTCGCCTGCTGGTGGGTGTGGCGCCGGAAACAACCGCGTCCAGCGCACTAGTCGAGCGACGCGGGAGCCTCGGGCGGACCGAGTCGCGGATGGAGCAGGCCGGGCGCCACGCCGAGCACCAGCCAGCGGCCGTCACAGCGCGCCTCCTGGACTCGCAGTTCCAGCCAACCGGGAAGCCAGCGCTGCAGATCGACGAGCAGGATCCTGTCCTCGGGGTCCAGACGGACCATTCCCCCGGGCACCCGGTCGAGGACCCCGGCGACCCACTCCGCCGGAATCGGCAGGCCCAGCGGGCCGCGCAGCCGATTGACTCGGCAGCCCAGGAACCGCCGATACAGGCGAAGCTCGCTGAGGCGGACGGACAGCCGCGCCGGAAGGCCCTTGTACGCGACATCGGCGCCGATGACCAGGTCGTGGCCCTCGCCCCCGACCTGGATGCGTCGGATCTCCTCGACGCTCGCCGCGAGTGCCCGGTTGAGCAGGAGCTCGAGGATGTCGAGGTCGAGGCGCAGGGTGAGACCTTCCCAGGTCAGCAAGGGGCGGCCGACGATCGCGGAACTCATGGACCGAGTCTAGCGCGTCCCGGTCACACCACGTACGCGACCGCGAAGCCGACCTGCGCGGTCATCATCATCAGGTACATGTGCGTCCACGAGGGGTGATTTTCGGTGTGCGCGAGCGCCTCCGGGTCGCGCAGCAGCAGCGTGCAGGTGTAGATCCCCCAGGCGGTAAGGCCGAGCCCGAGCCCAACGAGCACCGTCTGGTTGCCGGTGAGGATGCGCAGGGCCGGGTTCGCGGGGTCGCGAAGTACGGTGCCGAGAGGCATCAACAGCCAGGGAAGGACGAACGACGGCGCGATCATCCACGCCGCCCGGCGCACGCCGTACTTCACCGGCAGGGTGTGGACGCCCGACGCCGCGTCGCCCTTCATGTCCGAAAAATCCTTGGTCGAGGACGCTCCGAGCAGGAAGAGGCCGAAGACGAGCCCGATCCACCACGCTTCCCACTGCCACACCGAGGCCACCATCCCCCATCCCGCCACTTTCAGCCACACCCCGCGCGGAATCGCAATCGTGACGTTGGCCCAGATGCCGAAGCGCTTGGTCCGGCCGAACGCCGGCAGCGAGTACATGAGCGTCGCGATCGCGGCGCCGACGTAGAGGAAGATCACGGCGTGGTCGGCCAGCGACGCGGCCATGCGCTCACGAAGGGTGACGGCCGGGAAGGGCACGACGAGCCAAACCGGGATCGTCCCGATCAGGTACAGCGGCACCGCCAGCCGCCACGCCTGTGCGACCGAAACACGGCCAGACGGGATGGGGCGATCCGGCTTGTTGATCCGGTCCGCCTCGAGATCGGCGACCTGGTTAATGGTGTTCGAGGCGGCATTGAGCAGCGCCGCGCACAGGCTCCCGAGGACGATCGAGAAGAGCACGCTCGGCCGCAGCAGCCGCTCCGCGTCCGGGTTGTGCGCCGAGCCGAAGGCGCACACCGCGCCGGAGAGGATGCCGAGCAGCGGCGGAAGCAGGGTGAAGGGGCGGTCGAGATCGAGGGCATCGCGGAGTCTCATCGCAGCACTCCAAGTACGGCGAAGACGAGGACCGGCGCGAGCAGCGTCACGACGAGGTTCTTGCCGACGTGACTCGCCGGCCCGAGCCGCGGCAGCAGGCTCTCGACCACCGTCGCCACGAACGCGGCGATCGTACAGACGAGGGCCAACATCACCGGCTTCGGGCCGAGCATCCCGAGCCAGGCGCCAAGTCCGGAGATCAGCGCGGCGCCCGCCAGCGCACCGAGCAGGCCGGGCAGCGACACACCGCCCGGCGTCCCCGGCGCGACCTCGCGCAACGGCATCAGCGTGAAGACCCGCCTGCCCCACAACCCGCCGATCTCCGTCGCCCAGGTGTCCGCCGTGGCGACCGCGAGGATGGCGACGACCACCCACCCCCACCGTCCGCCGAAGTCCGGGGGGTGCGCTCGGGCGGCGGTGGCCATGACCAGGGTCAGGATGCCGAACGCCAGAAGCACCCCTCCCTTGCCAAATACCTCGGCGGCGCCGCGCCGCCCGCCGCGCGGTTCCGCGGTCCCAGCCATGCCCTTCTTGCCGATGCCGACGAACGTCACGACCAGCCCCGCCAGCAGAAACGCCAGGAGCAGGAGGAACGCGGAGCGGCCGAACGCCATCCAGGTGGCGACGCCGAGCGCCCAGGCGACCGCCACGCCCCCCGGCCTCAACGTCCGCGTCACCAGCGCCGCCACGGCGCAGGCAGTGTTGACTCCGAGCACGACGATCCAGTCCGGCCTGGGCGGTGGCACCGACGCCCACGGTGAATGAGCCTGGAGGAGCGCGAGTGGAAACGCCGCCACGGTCGGCGGCAGGATGTTGTCGTCGAGGCCGTGCGGGAGACTCTCGAGCAGCGCCGCGAGCAGGAGCGGCACGAGGAGCAGCGGGAACGTCCCGAGCAGGGACTCGCCGACGACCCGCGCCCACCCGCCTTGCATGATCACATCTGCCGGCCCCTGCGCCAGGACGAACCCGGCGAGCACCAGGACCGAACCCCCGAGGGCAGCCCCGAGGACGAAGGCGATCGAGCCTTCCCAGCTTTTCTCCGGGTTCCATGCAAGCGCGCGGCGACCCCACTTCTGCCCCACGATGCCCGCCGCCGCGTCGCCGAACGCGAGGACGCCCCAGCCGAAGGCAACAGCCACGTCCTCCCGGAAGAGCACGATCAGCGCGAGCACGACGAGCGGGTAGAGCAGCACACCGCGATCGGAGACGCCGGGGCGGGCGCTGGTCAACCGGTGACCGAGCAGGCGCGGGAGGACCAACCAGTTGAACAGGAACGCCGCGACGGCGCACAGCGCCGCCTGGACCCAGGTGAGAAACGGCAGCGCCAGCGCGAACAGCCCCATCCCCGCGTGGACCAGCTTCCGCCTGCCCTCCCCCGCCGGCAGCCGCCTCCCCCCCCACGAGAACCGCTGTCCATCGCTTCTCTGGTCGGGCGGGAGGCCCGGGCCCCGGACCCCGAACCCCGGCCCCTCTCCGCCTCCGGTCGGCTCCCTGCCCCCTGTCCCCTGTCGACTGTTCCTTCCCGCCATCGCCACCGCGCCCTCCGCTCCCTCAGCTGCGTCCGCGGACCTTCCTCCGCCAGTATTCCAGCGTGTCGAACAGCGTCTGTTCGAACGGGATCGCGGGCTCCCAGCCCGCCGCCAGACGGAACCGGCTCCAGTCCCCTGACAGCACGGGGATCTCGGCAGGGCGCAGCCTGCCCGGGTCGAACACCACCTCCACGACGCTCTCTGTGAGAGTGAGGAGTCGGTCGAGAACCTCGCGGATCGAACGAGGGCGGGCGGTGGCGACGTTGTAGGCCTCGCCCGCCACGCCGTGCCGAGCCGCCAGCCAGTACGCGCGCACGGCGTCGCGCACGTCGACGAAGTCCCTCTGCACCTCGAGGTTTCCGACCTTCAGCTGCGGCGGTCGGACCGCCGCCTCGATCTCCGCGACCTGCCGCGCCAGCGACGAGAGCACAAAACGGTCCGACTGGCGCGGACCGAAGTGGTTGAACAGACGCAGGCGCACGGTGCGGAGCTTGAAGGTCTCGAAGTACTGCACCCCGAGCAGATCAACCGCCGCCTTGCTCACGGCGTAGGGCGAGACGGGCCTGAGAGGGTGGTCCTCCCGGATCGGCAACTCGTCCTCGCCGACGCGCCCGTACGGCTCGGCCGAACACGCCAACACCACCGGCGCGTCGAGATCCATCTGGCGGACCGCTTCGAGGAGGTGGAGCGTGCCGATGACGTTCACCTGCATCATCTCGGTCGGCGTGTCCCACGAGCTGGCCACCGACGACGACGCCGCGAGGTGGAAGATGACGTCCGGACGGCTCGCCTGCAGGACGCGCAGCAGGGACGGTGCGTCGAGCAGGTCTCCCTCGACGAGTCGGACGACCGGAAGCAGCGGTTCGAGCTCCTCGGCCGACGAGCGCCAACGGCGGAGCCCGAACACCTCCACACCCGACTGCGCCGAGAGCAGGTACTCGACCATGTGAGAGCCGACGAAACCCGTGATCCCCGTGATCAGGACGCGCATGGGTGCATGGTAGCCCACCGGCCGCCCGGCCGGCCCTTCACGACCTGTCCGCCTCGGGCGATTCCTGGGCCGGTCGGTCGCGCGGCGGTACGAGGAAGTCGCGCGGTGCCGTGACGAACCTGCGGTACAGGGTGCGGAGCAACATCGCCACGCCGGACGCGGGGAGTTGGTACGCCCGCGCGGCAGTGACCAGGGCGAGCAGGAAACTCACCGAGAGGTTGAGGACGAACATCACCACCACTCCGACCACGCCGCGCACGAACATCCCGTCACCGAACCAGCCGGTGCCGAGCGACGCCGTCGCGATCCCCAGCACCCCGCTGTTGAGGGTTACGTGCCGGACATCGAGCGGCACGCCGAGGAAGTGGCCGATCGCCGGGGTCATGCCGAGCATGAACCCGAGCGAAATGTTCGTCGCCCACCCCGCCGCGTTGTTGGAGAGCGCCTCGCCCCAGCGCGCCATGCGCTCGCTTCCCAGGCGTCTGCCCGCCGGGTGTTCCGCGAGCGCGTGCGGTAACCGATGGTACGCGCAGAAGTTGTCGAACCACCCTCCAGCCACGCTCGCCAACCAGAGGATCACGCCGGTCAGCGCCGCATAGAACACCGTGCCGCTGTTGACCGGGCTGAGCGCCGCGTAGACCGCGGCCGCCTCGGCCTGGCTGAGAAACGGCGTCGACCGCACCAGGCTCCACAGGTGGACGAATCCAACCGCCCCGAGGGCCACGACCAGCACGTTACCCGCCACGGCGGCGAGCTGCGAGCGGACGATCCGCGCCGCGTACTCGGTGATCTCGTCCGCACGCTCTTGGCCGCTGCGATCGCGGACGATGCTGGCGAGCGCCGCCGCCGTCATCGCCGGCTGCTTGGTCGCGAGCACGAGGCCGAATCGCTGCATGAGCAGGAAGCTGACCGCGTAGTTGAGGCCGTACAGAACACCAAGGACAAAATCCGACGCCGCAGACGCCGAGATCTGGGTCTTCAGCGCCGCGGTCGCCACGGTCAGGAGGCCGCCTCCCGCGGCCGCCATCCACATGTGCCGGTACTCGGCGCGCGTGTTCGCGACGTAGTGCTCCCCGGTCCGCCCCGAGCGCTCGACGATCCGCCTCTGCAGGACGTGGGTGCTCCACCAGAGCAGATGACGCACGCTCCGATCGGCCTGCACGGAAACGGCCAGCGTGGCGAGGAGACGATGCAGGACGTCCGCCGCCTCGGCTTCCTCCTTCGCGGCCATCAGGTCGACCATCGCCTCCATCCGCACCAGGCAGCGCTCCAGCATCTCCAGTCCGTGCACGACGTGGAGGCTCACGCCCTCGCGTTCGACTCGCGTGTGGATCCCGGACATCTCGGCCCGGCAACGGTCGCACTCCTGACGCCACGATTCGACGGTGTCGGCGCGCACACCATTCGCGGTCCACTGGGTGGCCAGCGCTTCGCTGATCGTTCCGATCCGGTAGAAGGGCGACTCGGTCACGGCCGCGGGACGGCTTCGTTTGCGCAGCTTCGGCGTCAACCCTTGCGAGGCCGTCCAGGTGGCGAGCAGGCGGAAACCGTCGGCGAACGAGCGGCGCAACCCGGCCCACACCGCCTCCCCGCCGCCTCCGGCGTGCACCGCGACGAGCCGTCGGAACGTCGCCGAGGGCAGTGCGGCGAAGCGCTCCACCGCCTCGGGAGAGCGGAAGAGCCGACGCAGCAGAGTCGCGAGGTCGCGGTCGTCGCGCGGCCGGGGCAAGACATGGTTCATCAGCCGCTCGGAGAGTTCCGCGAACGTGCCTCGCTCGCTCGGGATACCGGCGTGAGCGAAGACGTTGGTGCCATCGGTCTCGGCCAGCAGCGCCGCGAAGGCGCTACGGTAGCGGCGAAGGAGGCCCGGATCGGACTCGAGCAGCTCGATCAGGGCGACCAGACCGGGGCCGGCGCGACCCGCGGCCTCACTGTCGCCCGCGACCGAGCCGCGACCGGCCCAACGCGCCAGCGCAGCGAATGCGTCGAGTCGGTCGGACAGCGCGGCGGCGGAAACGAAGCGCTCCAGTTGCCGGAAGGCCTCGACGGGCGGCGGTTCGGCGTGCATCGGTTCGGGCCGGCGGGCCGCCGCAGAGCTCAGAACGGAGAGAAGCCCGAGTGCTCCCAGAAGTCCGCGCGGACCGAATTGTACAGGTTGGAGAGCGCCTCGAGGTGCTGGCGCTCCCAGTCCGCGAGGAACTCGTAGAACTGCTTGACGTCTGCGTCTGCGGCTCCGCCCGCCGCGCCGGAGAAGTAGTCGATCGCCCGGCTCTCCAGGGTCATGCCGATCGAAAGCGCCGCGACTTCGAACTCCGCGCCCGCCGCCTGCTCGCGAAAGCGGTCGCTGAAGATCTTCGCCGTGAAGGCGGAAAGCTCCGGCGCGCGCAGGTTCATCCGGAACGCTTCCGCGCCCTTCTCGTCGTACTTCCGCACGACCTCCTTGAGGAACGCCTGGTGTTGCACCTCGTCGTGAGCGAGCTTTTCGAAGAGTTCGCGGACCGCCGGCTTCGACGCCCTGGCGGCGGTCATCGAGTAGAAGGTGAAGCCGTCAACCTCGATCTGATACGCCTTGCGCAGGATCTCCAGAATCGCCTCGGGCGCGTTCATGGCTCACCTCCCGAACGGCTCATCGCACAGTCTCCAGGACCAGCGGCTCGGGCCGGTCCGCCGCCCTGTCATCGGGGACATACGACAGGGCGCCGGTCGGACAGAACGGCACACACTTGGGATCGCCGCCGCACAAGTCGCACTTCTGCACGCACTGGTAGGCCTCGTCCCAGAGCATGTTGCCGAACGGGCAGGCGGCAACGCACATGCGGCACGAGATGCACCGGTCGCGCACCATGTCGATGGCGCCCGTCACGGGATTGCGCACCAGCGCGGCGGTCGGGCACACGGCCTCGCACGAGGCGTCGGCGCACTGGAAGCACACGACCGGGGTGCCCAGCTCGGGGCCTCGCCGCAGGATGTTGATCCGCGTCTTCGACGGCCTGCCCTCCGAGCCGTGGGCGAAGGCGCACGCCAGCTCGCACTTGCCGCAGGCGATGCAGCGCTCGACGGTGACCTTGAAAATCATACCCATCTCCAACGCTCCCGTGCGACGAACCGACAGCCGACTGCCTTCGGCTCGAAGCCCTTCACCCCTCCCGGCGACTCGCCTCCACGCCGACCGCCCCCCGCTCTCATCGCGCGCCCCCCTGAAGCACCTGCAGCTTGGCGAAGGTGGCCGCCGTCTGCCGCCGCTTGCAGGCGTCGCAGGTCTCGAAGTAGCTGCGCGGCACGTCGCCACTGTTCGCGAAGAAGTCCGCCTGGGCGACGGTGATGTGCGCTCGTCCGCACGTCGGGCAGCGGAGCATCTCGAACGCCCTGTCCCAGATCGCCCTCGACGTGTCCGATGTGGTGAAAGGGATGCACGAGGTCGGGCAGATCTCGGCGCAGGCCAGGCACCCTATGCAATCCGGCGGCGGCTCATGGAACGGCGGAGCGACCTCCTTGCCCGCGCCGCGATTGACCGTCGAGATCGCCGCGATGCCGAGGTGGTCGCAGACCCGCGTGCACAGGGCGCACAGGATGCAATCGGTGGGATCAGGGTTTGCCTGGTAGCTCGTGCGGTCGACGCCGTACTCGCGCGCCAGCTTCTGGATCAGCGGCGTCTCCGGGCAGCGGGCGAGCAGCAGGTCGAGCACCACCCTGCGCGTCAACTTCACGCGCTCCGTGCCGGTCATCACGACCAGGCCGTCCTCGGCCGCGTACATGCACGAGACGACCATCTTGCTCCACCCCTCCCACGACGTCCGCGTGATGTCCACCACGCACAGTCGGCACCCGCCCCACGGTTCGAGTCCCTCGTGGTCACACAGGGTTGGAATGGCGATCCCGGCGTCGCGGGCCGCGTTGAGGAGCGTCGTCCCCTCCGGCACCTTGACCGGCCTTCCGTCGATGGTCACCGTCACCGTCGCCGTCCCGGGCTGGACGGTGGCCTGTCCCCGGTCCCCGGTCCCCTGCCCCCTTTCGCCACGCGACGCGGTGCTCATGACGCCTCCCTGGCCGCGGCCACCGGGTGCTTCGGAAAGAAGCGGATCGCCTGCGTCGGGCACACGTCGTAGCAGGCGCCGCACGAGATGCACTTCTCCTGCAGGATCACGTGCTTCTCCTTGACCTTGCCCGCGATTGCGTCGGCGGGACACGCCTTGAAGCACAGGTGGCACCCGTCGCACGCGTCGGGAAGGATCTCGTACGCCGTGAGGTCGCGGCACATACCTGCCGGACAGGCCTGCGTGTAGATGTGCGCCTCGTACTCCGGCCGGAAGTAACGCAGCGTCGAAAGCACGGGGTTGGGCGCGGACTTGCCCAGTTCGCACAGGGATCCCCACTGCATCCCCGCCGACAGCTCCTCGATGCGTTCGATGTCCCCCACCCTGCCGCGGCCCGCGACCAGATCCTCGAAGATCGCCAGCATTTGCTTGAGACCCTCGCGGCACGGGACGCACTTGCCGCACGATTCCTCGGTGAGGAACTTGAGGAAGTAGCGGGCGACATCGACCATACACGTACGGTCGTCCATCACGATCATGCCGCCCGAGCCCATCATCGAGCCCGCCTCGGTGAGCTTCTCGTAGTCCACCGGCAGGTCGAGGAGTGACTCCGGCACGCAGCCTCCCGACGGTCCGCCGGTCTGCACGGCCTTGAACGGGCGGTCGTCGATGATGCCGCCTCCGATGTCGTAGATGATCTTGCGCAGCGTCATGCCCATGGGCAACTCGATCAGGCCCGTGTTCTTGACCTTCCCGACCAGGGAAAACGCCTTCGTGCCCTTGGACTTCTCCGTGCCGAATGCGGCGAACCACTGCCAGCCGTGCTCGAGTATCGCGCCGATGTGCGCCCACGTCTCGACGTTGTTGAGCACCGTCGGCAGGTCGAACAGCCCTCGATCGGTGGCGTGGACGTACTTGGCGCGCGGTTCGCCGACGCGGCCCTCGATGGAGCGCATCAGCGCCGACGATTCGCCGCACACGAACGCGCCGCCGCCCCTCGAAATCCGGACGTCGAAGTCGAAGCCGGTGCCGAGGATGTCGGTCCCGAGCAGACCGTGCGCCTTCGCCTGCTCGATGGCGACGGTCAGGTTGACGACGGCGAGCGGGTACTCGTCGCGGACGTAGATGAACCCCTCGTGAGCGCCGACCGCCCACGCCCCGATCACCATGCCCTCGAGCACGGAGTGCGGGTCGCCCTCCATGATCGAGCGGTCCTTGAACGCCCCCGGGTCGCCCTCGTCGCCGTTGCACAAGACGAACTTGCGCTCCCCCCTGGCGGCGCGGCACGCCTTCCACTTGCGCGCCGTGGCGAACCCGGCGCCACCCCGCCCGCGCAGACCCGACCTCTCGACCTCGGCTATCACCCTCTCCGGGTCGAGATCGAGCAGCGCGCGCACCATGCCCCCGTAGGCGCCGTGGGCGATCGCGTCGAGCAGGTCGGTCGGATCGATCTTGCCGATGTTGCGCATGGCGATGCGCGTCTGGTGGGCGTAGAACGGCACGTCGCCGTAGCGCTCGACCCGCCTCTTGTCCGCCGGGTCCTTGTAGAGCAGGCGCTTGACCACCTCGCCGCGGGAGATCGTCGCGTCGCAGATTTCGGCGACGTCCTTCGGCTTGACCTGCGTGTACAGGATCCCCTCGGGCTGGACGACGACCAGCGGTCCACGTTCGCAGAAACCGTGGCACCCGGTGCGTTTGGTGAACGTGCCGACCGTGGCGTCGAGCCCGCGCGCCGCCAACTCGGCGGTGAACGCGTCGGCGACCTTCGCCGAGCCGTTGGCCAGGCAGCCGGTGCCGCAGCACACCAGCACCTCGCGGCTGCGTTCCTTGCCGCGCCGGAGCGCCTCGGCGCGCAAGGTCTCGAACGCGGAGCGGGAGTCAACTCTCATGGGCCGCCTCCGCGGATTCCAGGTACTTGGCCACCTTCACCGGCTTGGCGTTGCCGTGGTACTTCTCTGCGACGATCAGCACCGGCGCCATCGCGCAGGCGCCCACGCAGTTGACGGTCTTGATCGTGAACGAGAGATCGGCGGAGGTCTCGCCGGCCTTGATGTTGAGCTGACGTTCCAGTTCCTCGATCAACTGGCCCGCGCCGCGGATGTGGCACGCGGTGCCGGTGCACACCTTGATGATCGTGCGCCCCTGCGGCACGAGCGAGAACGCCTTGTAGAAGGTGCCGACGGAGAACACCTTCGCCAGCGGCACTCCGAGCGACTCCGCCACCTTGACCAGGACGTCGCACGGCAGGTAGCTATACGCCCGGTGAACATCCTGCAGCACCTGAATGAGCGAGGACTCCTCGATGGGGTAACGGCCCAGGATGGCGTCCAGCGCCCCGTGGTCCGCGCAATGAGCCTGATCCATCACGCCGCCCCCTTCCTGGGCAGCTCCTGCCCGATCGCGATGCCCCGGCGCAGCGCCGTGAGGTTCGCTTCGACGAGCTTCGGCTTGGCGGCGAACGTCTCGCCCACCAGAGCCTCGACCGCCTCGACCGACACCGCGCTGGTCGCCCCGATGTAGGCGCCGAGCGCGACCATGTTCGCCCCTCTCGGATTGCCCAACTGGTTGGCTACTTCGGTCGCCGGGACCTTGATCACCGTCACGTCGCCGCGCTGCGCGTCGCGATGGATGAGCGACGAGTTGATCAGCAACACACCGCCGGCGCGCAGGAGCGGCTCGAACTTGTCGAGCGAGGGGAGGTTCATCGCGAGCACCGCGCGCGGGTGCTGCACGACCGGCGAGCCCACAGGCCGGTCAGCGATGACCACCGTGCAGTTGCAGGTTCCTCCCCGCATCTCCGGTCCGTACGACGGCAGCCACGAAACCTCCCTGCCGTCCCGCATGCCGGCGTAGGCGAGCATCTTGCCGATCAGCAGCACACCCTGACCGCCGAACCCCGCGATGATCACGTCGTTCTGCATGCGGCCTCCTGCGCGGACAGCGGCGCCGGCGCCCGGTCGGCACCGCCGGGCGTCTTGAAGACGCCGAGCGGGTAGTACGGCAGCATGGTCTTCTCCAGCCACTGCGTCGCCTCGGCCGGCGGCATGCCCCAGTTGGTCGGGCAGGTCGAGAGGATCTCGACGAGCGAGAAGCACGCCCCCTCCTTCTGGTGGCGGAACGCGCGGCGGAGCATCTCCTTGGCGTTGACGGCGTGCAGCGGTGTGTGCACGGAGGCGCGGGCGACGAACGCCGGCGTGCGCAGAGTGGAGACCAGCTCCGCGACGCGCACCGGGTGACCGGCCTGCGAGACGTCCCGCCCGAGCGGACAGGTCGTGGCCACCTGGCCCGGCATGGTCGTCGGTGCCATCTGACCTCCGGTCATGCCGTAGATCGCGTTGTTGACGAACACCACGGTCACCTTCTCGCCGCGGTTGGCACAGTGGATGATCTCGGCCATCCCGATCGACGCGAGGTCGCCGTCGCCCTGGTAGCTGAAGACGATCAGGTCGGGCCGCGCCCGCTTGATCCCGGTCGCCACGGCCGGCGCACGGCCGTGCGAGGCCTCGTGAAAGTCGGTGTTGAAGTAGTTGTAGGCGAGCACCGAGCAGCCGACCGGCGCGATCCCCACCGTCCGCTCGCGGACGCCGAGTTCGTCGATCACCTCGGCAACCATGCGGTGGATCACGCCGTGCGTGCAGCCGGGGCAGTAGTGGGTGTGAACCGCAGCCAGCGCCTGCGGCCTGGAGAACACGACCGTTTCAGGCATGCCGCACCTCCCGAGTCGCGACCAGCGAGCGGAGTTTCTCGGCCACCTCGTCGGGGGAAGCCAGCATTCCTCCCTGCCGACCGTAGAAGTGGATCGGCCTCGTGCCCTCGAGCGCCAGCTGCACGTCCTCGATCATCTGCCCGCACGACAACTCGACGACCAACACCGAACGCGCCCGTTCGGCTGCGGCGCGCACCTGCGCGTATGGGAACGGGAAGAGTGTGATCGGCCGGATCAGAGCGACGCGCAGCCCCTGCTCGCGGAGATCCTCGATCGCCGTGCTGCACACCCGCGCCACGGTGCCGTAGGCCACGACCAGCATGTCGTAGTCGGCGTCGTCGAAGTAGCTCGCCACGCGGACCTCGTCGCGTACCATGGCGTCGTACTTGGCCTTGAGCTTGACGTTGTGCTGCTCGAGCTTCTCCGGGTCGAGGAACAGCGAGTTGACGATGTTGGTCGGGCGCGACCCGTCGCAGCCGGTCGCCGCCCAGCTCTTCGGCGCGAGCGGCTTGCACGGGGTCCGCCCGCTCTTGAACTCGACGGGCTCCATCATCTGGCCGATCAGCCCGTCGCCGAGCACCAGCACCGGGTTGCGATAGTAGTCGGCCAGGTCGAAGGCATCCTGAACGAGGTCCGCCGCCTCTTGAACCGACCACGGGGCGAGGACCAGGCAGCGGTAGTCGCCGTGCCCTCCGCCCTTCGTCGCCTGGAAGTAGTCGGCCTGGCTGGGCAGGATCCCGCCCAGTCCCGGCCCGGCGCGCATGATGTTGACGATCACGACCGGCAGTTCCGACCCGGCCATGTAGGAAACCGCCTCCATCATCAGCGAGATCCCGGGCGACGAGGAGGAGGTGAAGACGCGCTCACCCGACCCGCCCGCCCCGTAGAGCATGTTCGAGGCCGCGACTTCGCTTTCGGCCTGGACGAACGTCCCGCCGACCTGCGGCAAGCGGTGCGACATGTACTCGGGGATCTCGTTCTGCGGAGTGATCGGGTAGCCGAAGAAGAGCCGGCAGCCGGCCTGGATCGCCGCCTCTCCGATCGCCTCGCACCCCTTCATGAGCTTCTTCGCCATCACTTGCTCCCTCGCTGGACCTTCTGGCTCGATCCCGCCGTGCCCCGTTCGAGCGCGAGGTCCGGGGTCAGGGCTCCGGAATCCCGGGACACCCGAACTCCCTGAGCGTCGAAAGACGGCGCCTGACTACCGGTCCCCGGTGCTGGCTGGCGCAATGCTGCGACCATGGTTCGATCCTCCCGCATGGCGCGCCTAGTACGAGAAGTAGTGGTACATCGTGCCGCTCACCCGCATCTGGATCGCCACATCGGGGCAGGTGATGCAACACAGCCGGCAGCCGATGCAGCGCTTCTGCTCGGCGACCCTGGCGAAGAAGTACCCCTTGGCGTTGATCTCCCTGCCCATGGCCAGGATCCCCTGCGGGCAGGCATGCACGCACAGCTCACACCCCTTGCACAGGTCCCGGTCGATCACGATCTGTGACACCTTCGCCGCTCCTTTCTCAGTTGAGCGCGAACAAGGGCCCGACCTTCATCGTCAGCCGCGGCTGCTCGAACGGCGGGTGGATCAGCCGCCGCAAGGCGAAGAGCGGGCAGGAAAACTCGCCGTCGCGCAACGCCGGACGCACGCGCTCGTCGCAGCACACCGCCACCACCGGGATACCCAGCCGGCGGCCGGTGTCGGCGGCGAGCGAGTACCCCTCGCGAACCAGGTCCGGCGTCGTCTCGTCGAGCAGGTGCGTGTTCGACACCAGCCCGTTGACGGGCAATCGGGCGGCGTGCCCGATCTCCCGGACCATCGCCGCCGCGTCGTCGACGCTCTCGGTGTACGGCCTGCGGAAGTTCAACACCAGGAGGACCTCCGTCTCAGCCACGGGCACGGCGTCGGACACCGACCCCAGGGCGCGCGTCCCGACCGGATCGCCGCCCACGTCCAGGATCACGGCGAGGCCGGTCTCGCCGAACAGGCGCCGGACGTC
The DNA here is from genome assembly GCA_040754885.1 of Acidobacteriota bacterium. GTDB lineage: Bacteria > Acidobacteriota > Thermoanaerobaculia > Thermoanaerobaculales > Thermoanaerobaculaceae > JBFMCD01. The sequence goes on along the minus strand of JBFMCD010000040.1, from coordinate 16,447 downwards.
GGGAAGCACGACCGGGAGGTCCGCGTGGGCGAGCTCCCCCTGCGGAGCTACCACTCGGACGCCGTGCTCCGCCATCTGCTCACGCGTCGAGCGCGAGCGGAAACACGGCTTGACCACGTCGAGGTCGACCAGCGCCACCCGCTCCGCGCCAGCGGCTCTCCGGATCGCGCCGTTGACCGCGATCTCGGTCTTCCCGCTACCGAAGTGCCCGACCACGATGGTCACCCGGCTGGCGAACACCTGCCCCCCCGCGAGGTACTTTATGTGAACTTCTTCACGCGGTCAAGAACCTGCACCGTATTGAGATGGCGTCTACATCGGCGACGAAGCGCGGCGCACCGTCAAGGGCACTCACCCACGCCCCCGCCGCGAAAGATACCGGCCGAGCGCGTCCTGCCACGGCGGCAGAGGTGCACCGAGAAGCGCCTCCAGCTTCGCCGTGTCGAGCACGCCGTACGCAGGCCGTGGCGCCCTCCTCGCCGCCTCCGCCGTCGAGATGGGCGTCACCGGCACCTCCGCGCCGAGCCGCATGACGATCTCCTCGGCGAAACCGTGCCAGGACACCTCGCCCCGGTTCACGGCGTGGAACACCCCCTCGGAGCCCCTGTCGACGAGCGCGAGAATCGTCGCTGCCAGGTCCTCCGTGTAGGTCGGACACCCCACCTGATCGGCGACCACCCGCAGCGACGCGGCGCCCGCGGCCACCTGCCCCACGATCGACTCGACGAAGTTGTGACCCGCCCCGAACAGCCACGCCGTGCGCACGATAAGATGCCGTCGCGCGGCGGCCGCGGCGGCCTCCCCGACCAGCTTCGAGCGCCCGTAGGCCGAGGTTGGACGCGGCGGGTCGTCCTCGCGATATCGGCGCCTCGCCGTGCCGTCGAACACGTAGTCCGTCGAAACCTGCACCAGCAGCGCCCCGACCTGGTCCGCCGACCGGGCGAGGTGGCCCACGGCCGTCCCGTTGACCTCGGTGGCGCGCGCCTCGTCGTCCTCGGCGGCGTCCACCGCCGTGTACGCCGCGCAATTGACGATTACGTCCGGCCGCGCGAGGGCAACGGTCTCGGCGACCGCCGCCGCGTCGGTCACGTCGAACTCGGGCAGGTCGACGCCGACGAACACGAGACCGCGCGCCGCCGCGGCGCGCCCCATCGCCCGCCCCAACTGTCCCCTGGATCCGGTGACGAGCAGCTTCATCGCCGCCTCGCCGTCATCGCCACGCTCTCCCCGCGGGCGACGGAGAACTGGGAACGGACACCGTCACCTGAGTCTCTCGCCGTACTGCTCGGCGTAGTAGCGGCGAAACTCGCCGTCGTGGTCCTTGATCGGGCGCCACCACCACTCGTTGGCGACGTACCAGGCCACCGTCTCCGCCAGACCGCGTTCGAACGACACCGAGGGGCTCCAGCCCAGGCCGCGCAGCCTGGAGGCATCGAGCGAATAGCGCCGGTCGTGGCCGACCCGGTCCGCGACGTGGCGGATGAGCGACTCGGGCTTCCCGAGGATCCGGAGGATCGCGCCGGTGATTTCGACGTTCTCCCGCTCGTTGCCGCCGGCCACGTTGTACACCTCCCCGACATCGCCGCGCTCGAGCAGGAACAGCACGGCCCGGCAGTGGTCGGCGACGTGCAGCCAGTCGCGCACGTTCTTCCCGTCCCCGTACAGCGGGACGGGCAGGTCGCGCAGGGCGTTGGTGACGAACAGTGGAATCAGCTTCTCGGGATACTGATATGGGCCGTAGTTGTTCGAGGCGCGGGTGATGATCACGGGCACCCCGTGGCTCGCCCAGTAGGCGTGGGCCAACCGGTCGCCTCCGGCCTTCGACGCCGAGTACGGGTTGCGCGGGTTGAGCACGCTCTCCTCGGTGAAGGAGCCCTCCGCGATCGAGCCGTACACCTCGTCGGTGGAGATCTGCACGAAGCGCTCCAGCCCGCGCACGCGAGCCTCCTCGAGCAGGACCATCACACCCTTGATGTCGGTGTCGATGAAGTGACCGGCGCCGAGCAGCGAGCGGTCCACGTGCGTCTCGGCGGCGAAGTTGACCGCCAGCGTGCAGCCGGCCATCGCCTCCGCGACCGCCGCAGGATCGCAGATGTCGCCGTGGACGAAGCGATACCGCGAGTCGCCGGCGATGTCCCGCAGGTTCTCCAGCCGCCCCGCGTAGGTCAACGAGTCGAGGTTGACGATCTCCCACTCCGGCCGCTCGGCGAACACGAGGCGAATGAAGTTCGAGCCGATGAACCCGCAGCCGCCGGTTACCAGGATCCTCGTTGGCACGCGCACCCCCGTTCTCAGCGGCTGTCCGACCGGTTGGCCAGGAGACCGAGCAGGTACTCCCCGTATCCCGAGCGCGCCAGCGGCTCGGCGAGCCGGCGCAACTGCCCGTCGTCGATGAACCCCATCCGCCAGGCCACCTCCTCGGGGCAGGCGATGCGCAGGCCCTGTCGCTGTTCGACGACCTGAACGAACGTCGCGGCCTGGAGCAACGACTCGTGCGTCCCGGTGTCCAGCCACGCCGTGCCGCGGCCGAACACCTCCACGGTCAGTTCGCCCATCTCCAGGTAGCGCCGGTTGACGTCGGTGATCTCCAGCTCTCCGCGCGCCGAGCGCTCGAGCGACTTCGCGATCCCGACCACGCGGCCATCGTAGAAGTACAGCCCGGTGACGGCGTAGTTCGAGCGCGGCCGTTTCGGCTTCTCCTCCAGCGTGAGCGCCTTTCCCGACCCGTCCAGCTCCACCACGCCGTACCGCTCCGGGTCGCGCACCCAGTAGCCGAACACCGTGGCGCCGCGTTCGCGCGCCGCCACCGCCTGCAGCTGGCGCGCCAGGCCCTGGCCGTAGAAGATGTTGTCGCCGAGGATCAGACACACGCGGTCGCCGCCGACGAACGCCTCGCCGATGAGGAACGCCTCGGCCAGGCCTCCCGGCGTCGGCTGCTCCGCCCAGGTCAGGTGAACGCCGAACCGCGAACCGTCGCCGAGCAACGCCTTGAAGGCCGGCGCCTCGTGCGGCGTGGTGATCACCAGAACGTCACGGATCCCCGCCAGCATGAGAGTGGACAACGGGTAGTAGATCATCGGCTTGTCGTACACCGGCACGAGCTGCTTCGACACCGCGAGCGTGATCGGGTGGAGCCGCGTGCCGGCGCCGCCGGCCAGGATGATGCCCTTCATCGTCGCTCCCCGACGCGGCGCCCGCTTGCAGACGCGGACCCGCGCCGCCGCTGGGGATTGTACCGCCCGCGGCGCGAGAGATTTCGAGTGGGGCCCGATGTCGCCACCCGTCGCGAGCTGTCCCCACTCAGCTGCCACGTGGACTGGAGCGAGGCAAGGCGAGGCGACGCCGGTGGATCGCCGCACTCCTCGTGAGCCGGACCCGGGTCCGGAACCGACCCGTTGTCGAGAACGCACTCCACTCCGCGGCTTCACCGGGACTCGCCGGGCACGTCACGCCGCGCGCCCCGGTCGGATGTTGGCCGGAGGCGGCCTCGGCGCCCGCGCCAGAGAGGCCTGGCCCCTCGCGTCCAGTTCGTTGATCGGCTCGGCCCCTTCCGGCCGGGGACCGTGTTCGACCCGCACAGGCGCATCGGCCGTGCGTTCCGCGTGTCATCGATGTGGAATAGACTGGCCTCGAAGGGCGCTGAAGCCAGCGGAGGAACGATGAGGAAACCGGTCGGAGTGCAGACGCATCCGGAAGGACCGACGATCTCGGAGCGCGACTCGAACCTGATCCCGGACGGCGCCGAGATCGAAGCGGTCGCCCGGATCTCCGAGCATGTCGGGTCGATCCTCGAACTGCTCAGGCTCGATCTCTCCGACCCGAACCTCGCCGAAACGCCGCGCCGCGTCGCGGAGATGTACCTCGAGATGTTCCACGGCCTGCGCGAGGGCGCCGAGCCCGAGGTGACGTGTTTCCCCAACGAGGAGAACTACTCGTCGATGGTGATGGAGCGCGACATCCCGTTCTACTCGATGTGCGCCCACCACCTCGTCCCGTTCTACGGCCACGCGCACATCGCCTACATCCCGCTCAAGCGCATCGTCGGCCTGTCGAAGCTGCCGCGCATCCTCGAGTTCTACGCCAAGCGCCCGCAGCTCCAGGAGCGGCTCACCGAGCAGGTCGCCGACTACATCTGGAGCACGATGGAACCGCTCGGCGCGATGGTGGTGATCGAGGCGCGTCACCTGTGCGTCGAGATGCGAGGGGTCAAGAAACCGGGCGCCCTGACCGTGACCTCGGCGATCCGCGGCTGCTTCGACGACCGCACGGTGCGCTCGGAGTTCCTCGCCTTCCTCGGCCGGACCAAGGAATGGTGACCGAGCGCGAGACCGTCGCCACGGACCTCCCGGGCTGGGGCGTCGAGGGCGAGCACCTGGTCGGCTCGTGGCTCTTCGACGACTTCGCCTCGGCGTTCGCGGCGGCCACGCGCATCGCCTTTCTCGCCGAGCGCACTGACCACCACCCCGACCTGCGTGTGTCCTGGGGCCGGCTGGAGATGCGCGTCACCACGCACAGCGCCGGTCGCTTGACCGGCAAGGACGTCGACCTCGCCCGCGCGGTCGAGGCCGCCATCGGCCCGCCGCGGGGATGAGAGCACACGAAGTACGAGGAGGGAAGCACGGTTGTAACCCCGTGCCTGGTCCCCTGTGCCCTGTCCCCCAAATCCCTCTACTTCTCGATCTGGAGCAGGACGTAGGCCCGTTGCGCGGCGCGCAGGGACGGCGCAGGCACCTCGACCGCCTGCCGCTCGACGAACGACTTCTCGGACTTGACGCGGAATGGCTCCATCGCGATCCGATCGAGTCCGCGGCTGTTCTCGTCCTCGAGCAGGACCACCACGGCCACCGTGGAGCGCCGGGGGGCGACGGAGTTTCCGTCGACCACGACCTCGCAGGAGACGGGCCGGTCGCCCTCCGTTCCCGCCGACGGGATCACCGCCAGCGTGTCGAACCGGACTCCCTCGACCTCGACGCGCAGTTCGATCGGCCGCCCCAAGGCGAACGCGAACTCGGCGCCGTAGCTGTTGCCCACAGGCGTATAGGCCGACTGCGCTCCGGCCACCGCCGCGCAGCCAATGAGGCCAACGACCGCCACGGACCGATGCATCCCGCCCTCCAGGCGGGTGGTGCGGACCCGCGTCCGCACCACCCCAGCAGAGAGTCTACTTGACGACGTTGCCGACGGCGAAACCCTTGCCGTCGACGATCTCGCACTCCGAGTACTTGGCGCCCTTGACCGCGGTGACGCGGATCGAGCCGAGCTTCACCTCGTCGGCGCCCAGCACCTCGCCGCTGTCCGGGTCCTTGATCACCTCACCGAGCTTGTACACGCCGAGCGTGTCGCCCGCCGAGATCCCGTGCTCCGAGCCGAGGTTGATCCACACCGTCCCACCCTGGACCTTGGCGATCTTCCCCTCGACCTTGCCCACAACCGTCTTCGACGTTCCGAGGTCGAGGGCGCCGAGCTTCCCGGCCAGCTCCTGGACGACCGGGCGCAGGACCTTGTCGAACATCCGCTGATCGTCGACGCCGCCGCCGGAGCCCATGACGAACACCTTGACGTTGGACTCCTCCTTGCTGCCCGTATCCGCCCACAGGATCTCGCCCGTCGTGGTCGAGACCAGCCTGCAGTCGAGGGCGGCGACGAACTTCTTCTTGCGCACGTCGACGCCGATGCCCCATCCGACCTGCGCCTTGTTGGTCTGCTCGCCGAACTCGGTGACGTTGCCGAACAGGATGTACTCCACTCCGAGGAGTTTCCCCGCCTGCACCGCCGTGCGCGGGTCGATGTCCCCCGACAGGGACAGGTTCTTCTCGCGCATGATCGCGTCGAGCCTCTCGCGGTCGACGACCGTGAACTTGCCGGACTTGACCAGCTCGGTGATGAACATGTCCTGCGCCGCTCCGCCCGAGCCCCACCAGTGGGACTCGAGGGCCTTGTGGCCGAACTCGAGCACCGCCACCCGGGGCTTCCCGGCCGCCGCGCACACCACCCCAGCGATCAACAGCGCACACGCCGCAACGAGAATCGTCTTCCTGCCCATGCTTGCCTCCCTCGTTCGCATCGCTCGGCCATTCTACACGGAGCGGGGCCGCTCGGTCACTCGAGCGGAGGCCCGAAGACAACGAGACCCCGGCACGGCCGGGGCCTCGGACACGGACGTCTCGGCGTGTTCAGCTCTTCTCGCCCTGCATCCGCTGGGCCTTGAGCACGCAGATCGCCGCCATGTTGACGATGTCGTTCACCTCGACGCCGCGCTGCAGCACGTGCACCGGGGCGTGGATCCCGGCCAGGATCGGCCCGATCGCCTCGACCTTGCCGAGACGCCAGAGCAGCTTGTAGGCGATGTTCGCCGAGTCGAGGTCCGGGCATACCAGCACGTTGGCGTCCCCCTGGATGCGGGCGAAGGGATAGGTCTCCTGGGCGATCGACGGCTCGACGGCGGTGTCCGCCTGCATCTCGCCCTCGACCACCAGATCGGGCCAGCGCGTGCGAGCGATCTCCACGGCCTGTCTCACCTTGAGCGTCCTCTCGTCGGCGTTCGAGCCGAAGTTCGAGTACGAGAGCATCGCCACCTTGGGCTGGACGTCGAAGTAGTTCTTGGCGACCGTGCTCGCGAGGTACGCGATCTCGGCCAGGTCCTCCGCCGTCGGGTCGAGTGTGACCGTGGTGTCCGCGACGAAGATCATCCGGTCCTCGAAGAGCAGCAGGTACACGCCGGCCGCCTTGGTCAGACCGGGGTAAGTGTGATGGACCTGCAACGCGGGGCGGATGGTCTCGGGGTAGTGCATGGTCAGGCCGGCGATGAGGCCGTCCGCGTCCCCCTGCGCGACCATCATGTTGCCGAAGTAGATCGGATCGCGCATCGCCTTGGCCGCGTCCTCGGGGCCGATCCCGCGGCGCCAGCGCAGTTCGTGGTACACCTTCACGTAGTCCGAGAACTTCGCATGCTGCGCGGGGTGGATCACCTCCACCTTCTCGCGCGGCACCTCGAACTCCTCGAGCAGAGGCAGCACCTCGTCCGGCCGGCCGAGCAGGACCGGCTGGCAGATCCCCTCCTCGATCAGGATCTTGGCGGCGCGTACGATCTTGGGGTGCGAACCCTCGGCGAAGACGATCCGTTTCGGTTGGTGCTTGGCCCGGTCGATGACGAAGTGCATCACCTGGCGGGTGCGTGACAGCCTCGAGTCCAGCTCGCGGACGTACTCCTCCCTGCTCGAGTAGGGATTGCGGGCGACCCCGGTGCGGATCGCGGCCTCGGCGACCGCCGGCGCCTCCCAGAGCAGGACGCGGTAGTCGAAAGGTTTGGGGATCAGGTACTCGCGCCCGAACTTGAATGGCTTGCCGCCGTACGCCTTGATCACCGAGTCGGGCACGTCCTCCCTGGCCAGATCGGCGAGCGCATGCGCCGCGGCCAGCTTCATCTCCTCGTTGATCTGGGTCGCGCCGACGTCCAGGGCGCCGCGGAAGATGAACGGGAAGCCGAGCACGTTGTTGACCTGGTTCGGGTAGTCCGACCGCCCGGTGGCCATGATCGCGTCGGGGCGGACCGGAAGCACTTCCTCGGGGAGGATCTCCGGGTCGGGGTTGGCCATGGCGAAGATGATCGGGTCCTTGGCCATCGTCTTGACCATCTCGGCGGTGAGCATGCCCTTGGCCGACACGCCGGTGAACACGTCGGCGCCCTTGATGATGTCGGCCAGGGTGCGCGCATCGGTGTCGCGCAGGAACTTCTCCTTGTACGGGTTCATCCCCTCGCTGCGTCCCTTGTACAGAACGCCCTTGGTGTCGACCATGAAGAGGTTCTCCGGCTTGACGCCGAGCAGCATGTAGAAGTTCGCGCAGGCGATGCCGGAGGCGCCCGCGCCGCAGAACACCACCCTGACCTGGTCGATCCTCTTGCCCGCCACGTCGAGGGCGTTGAGCAGAGCCGCGCCGGAGATGATCGCCGTGCCGTGCTGATCGTCGTGGAACACCGGGATCGACATCGTCCGCTTGAGCGTCTCCTCGATCTCGAAACACTCGGGCGCCTTGATGTCCTCGAGGTTGATCCCGCCGAGTGTCGGCTCGATCAACTCGCAGAAACGGATCACTTCCTTGGGGTCGTGCGAGTTGACCTCGATGTCGAACACGTCGATGTCGGCGAAGCGCTTGAACAGGACGCCCTTTCCCTCCATCACGGGCTTCCCGGCGGCGGCGCCGATGTCGCCGAGACCGAGTACCGCGGTGCCGTTGGAGATGACGGCGACCAGGTTGCCCTTGTTCGTGTACTCGTAGACCAGCGACGGGTCGCGGTGGATCTCGCGACACGGCTCGGCCACTCCCGGCGTGTAGGCCAGCGAGAGGTCCCGCTGCGTCACGCACGGCTTGGTCGGGACAACCGCCGTCTTGCCGTGCCTCCTGCCCGTGTGGTACGCGAGAGCCTCCTCGCGGGTCACCTTGGTGATGCTCATGACGTCCTCCTGTCTCCGTGAGAGCAACCGCAAATGAAATTTCTCACAAGTGGATCCTAGCCGAGAACCCGGGAAGGATCAAGCGTCGTGCTCGCGAAGTGAATACCTGTCAACAACTAGACCCCGCCGGGCGGACGTCCACCGCCGGCACGCACCTCGAGCGGCCACAGGTTGCTCTCGGCGAGTGCCGAGCGGCGCCGGTGACGCGCGAGCGCGAGGTCGACGAGCCGAGTCATCAACTCGGGGTACGGAACCCCGGTCAGGCCGAGCAGGCGCGGGTACATCGAGATCGACGTGAACCCCGGGATGGCGTTGAGTTCGCTGACCAGCAGCCGGCCGTCGCGGCGGTCGAGGAGGAAGTCCACGCGCGCCATGCCCTCGCAACCGAGGGCACGAAACGCCGCGATCGACAGCGCGCGCGCCTTCTCCGCGGTGGCCGGCTCGAGCGGCGCGGGCGCGAGCAGCCGACAGGCGTCGTCGAGGTACTTGTCGGCGTAGTCGTAGAACTCGTGTCCGGGGACGACCTCCCCGGGGACGCTGGCCAGGGGCGGGTCGCCGCCGAGAACGGCCACCTCGATTTCCCGCGCCGGGATCCCCTCCTCCACGATCACCAGGTCGTCGTACGCGAACGCCGTCGCGACGGCGTCGACCAGGCCCGCCTCTTCCCTCACCTTGGTGATCCCGACCGACGAGCCGAGCCGCGCCGGTTTGACGAACCACGGCTGCGGCAACTGCCGGCACGCATTCGCGAACGCAACCCTGCTCAACTCCCAGTCGGAGGCACCGATCGCCACGAACGCCGGTGTCGGCAATCCGGCCTCGACGAGGAGCCGCTTGGACAGCACCTTGTCCATCGTCACGGCGCTGGCGGCCACGCCACACCCCGCGTAGGGCAGGCCGAGCATCTCGCACAGCCCCTGAACGGTGCCGTCCTCGCCGAACGGGCCGTGGAGGATGGGCAGGACAACGTCGATCGAGCCGTCGGTCAGCCGTGGGTCGATTCTGGCCTCGCCGGTGAACGCCTCGACCCGGTCGGACCGGTCCCCGCTCTCCTCCAGGACCCTGCGCGCGGTGGCGGGATCGGCCCAGCGTCCCGACCGGTCGATGGCCATCGGCACGGCCTCGAAGCGCTCCGGGTCGAGAGCAGCGAGCACGGAGCGCGCCGAGACGACGGAGACCTCGTGCTCGCCCGACCGCCCGCCGAAGACCAGCGCGACACGCAGCCGACCGCGCGTCGTGCTCATCCGAACCAGAGCTTGCGGAAACGGCCGATGGCGGAGAGCGCGGAGTCCTGCTTGCTGCCTTCCAGGAGCTTGGCCAGTTCGCCGGAGTCGAGCCACACGCCGCCGCAGTCGACGCACGGGTCGATCTCGACGCCCTCGAAACTCGTCGTGGTCAACTCGTGGCCGCACTTCGGACAGCGCATGTAGTGCAGCTCCTTGAGCTTCTCGCGCTCCTGCTCGGCGATCTTCCGCTGATGCTCGTCGCGCAGCTTCTTGAGCCGCTCGACCTCGAGTCTGATGAAGTACTCCTGCTCCTTGTCCGACGGTCTCTCGATCATCACGCCTCCAACTCCGCCCGATTCTAGCGCCACCCCGTGCCGTTCGCGGCCAGCCAGCCCGGCAATTCGCGCAGGTCCTTCAGCACGGCTGTCGCGCCCGCGCCGAGCAGGGCGTCGGCGTCGGCCGCCGGCCCCTCGACGGTCACGCAGGGGACTCCGGAGGCTCTCCCGGTCTCGGCGTCCACCGTCATGTCCCCGACCAGGAGCGCCTCCTCTGGTCGGGCGTCGAGCGCTTCGAGCACCGGCCGCACGGCCGCTGGCGCGGGCTTGAGCGCTCCGTACGTCTCCGGCCCGACCACATCGGCGACCAACGCGGCAAGTTGCCAGTACTCCATCCAGCTCCGGCACAGCGCGACGCTCTTGTTGGAAAGCACCGCGACCCGCCCCCCGGTGCGCGAGCTGACGTGGGCCAGCACCTCCCTGGCCCCGGGAAAAGGCGGGGTTTCGGCGAGAAACGAATCCCGATAGAGGACGAGATACCGCGCCGCCACCGCGTCCGCTCTGTCCGCCGCCTCCGGCCCCACCGCGTCGCGGATCAGGGCTTCGGATCCCCTGCCGACGTGGCGGTGCACCCACGGCAGTCCTCGCTCCGGCAATCCCACCTCGCGCAGCGTGCGGTCGAGAGCGTGCGCGATGCCCGTAAAGGAGTCCGCCAGCGTCCCGTCGAGGTCGAAAATCAGCGCCCTCGGGCGCAGGACTCCGGAGGGGCCCGGGGCGGTCACCGCGCCCGCTCCCCGCACCCCACCCCGGCGATCAACGCCGCCTTGACCTCGTCCGGCAGCAGGTGCACCGCTGTCCCGAGGGCGTTGTCGACCACGGAAACCACCGCGAACATCCTCCCCTGCCCGCCGGAAACGTACTTCACGGTCACGACGCCGTTGGCCAACGGGGCGGAGAGCTTCTCGATCGAAACGTCGTTCCCGTCCACCGTGCGCGAATCCTGCCACACTACCAGTCCCTCCCGGTCGATAGCCTTGACGTCGGCGCGCGCCGGTCCGTCGCCGACCAGCGTCAGGCCGACGTTGGCCCTCGTGGCCCAACCGCTCGCCACGCCCGAGAAGCGCGCCTCGTCGCCGGGCCTCAATCCGAGTTCGAGCGGTACCGCGGGCAGACCCTCGCCGGAGAGATCGGCGGCGGCCATCGCGCGGGCGTTGCCGGTCCGGGCGAAACCCATCAACCCGCAGCCCTCGGGGCAATCGGCGAACTCGCCCTCGATCAGCAACGTTCCGAGCGTGCCCCGCCAGGGAAGATCGCGGGCGCGCAGAACGTCCTCCCGGTGCAGGCCCTCGCCCGGACCGAGCGCGAAACGGCGCGCGCCCTTCCTTCCACCTCCAGCGGCGGGCAAGAACGTCACGCCGACATCGGCCTCTCGATCGGAGGTGTTCCACAGCCACACGTCGGTGCGCCAGTCCGCGCCCCCCTTGCCGCGGGTGCTGGCGACCTGCGGCACGACCAGACGGGAAAACAACGCGCCAGGGAGCCGATCGAGCGTTTCGATCGCGACCTCCGAAGCCACGCCCGCGCAGTCGGCGCCGGCGCACCCCACGACGACGCCGGACGGCCCGGGAAACGCGAGCGCGCACCCCGACTCGCCGGGTCCGAGCGACAGCCTGCCGCCGCCGCTCCAGAAGACCGTGGCCTCGTCGGCCGCCACGATCCGCACCCGCCTCGGCGGCGAGCCTTCCTCGAGCTGGACGATCGGCCGGCTCGGCTCCTGCCGCACCGAGTCGGGCCCGGGGCACGTCGGTGTCCGCTCCGGCAGCCGGTACACGCGCGCCCGGTAGTAACGGTCGCGCGTCAGCCGCCGCAGTCGCATGCTCCTCCACCACGCGTCGAACTGCGGTTCCCGACCCGCGGGTACCACGTCGTCCGCGCCGACGTAGACGACCTCGCCGCCTGCCGGCCGGACCTCCCTCGCGCACTGCGGCGGGAACTCCACGAAGACGACCTTGAATCCCCGCGGCAGGAGCAGGTACTCGACGTGCGGGGTCAGGCCGATCGAAACCGCCACCGTCGTCGCTTCCGGGTCGAAGCGTTCGCGCACCTCGTCGAGCGCCGCCCACCCCGGCGCGGGATCGGTCCGCCTCGCGAGCGGGTGCCAGCTCCACGCCCCCGCGGCCGCGGCCCAGAGCAACGCCAGCGACACCGCCGCGCGACGAATCCGAGGACGGCCAGGGAGACGTGCCACCCCCGCGGCGAGCAGCGCCAGGAAGGGCAGCGCCGGGATCGCGTAGCGCACCGAGGTCGTGAAGTTGAGCGTGGCGCACCAGACCAACAGGGCGCTCCCGGAGACGCTGCCGGCGACGAGTACCAGCCGTCCCCTCCCGTCGCGCCACCACGCCCACGCTCCGACCAGGACCATGGCCCACATCGGCAGCGCGAGGGCCGGCGCGCCGAAGGGCCGGACGAGCCACGCTTCGGCCAGACGAGCCGCCGCGACGCCTCCCAGCCGGTACCCGGCCTCCTCGCGAGCGACCCACTCGGACATCCGGCCGGCGGCCTCGAGGAAGCGCTCGACCCCAGTCGCGAGCGCCGCCGGGGCCCAGCACGCGACGCTGACCAGGATGCCTGCGCCGACGGCGAGAGCGATGCTCCGCCCGTCCCTCCTCCGCGCAGCGCGGGCGAGCGCCCACACGCCGAGAGGCAGCAAGCCGGCGATGAGCTGTGGGCGCACCGCGACCGCGAGAGCCGTCGCCGCCCCGGCTGCCGGCAACTTCCCTCCGTCGTCGAGGCTCGCGAGCAGCGCCCACGCGGCAAGCGCCATCGCCGCCGCACCTGGCACGTCGGAGAGTCCCACGTTGGCATGGAAAAGGAACGCCGGAGCGGCGAACGCCAGCGCCGCGCCGAGCAACCCCGCGCCGATCGACCCGCCCTCGCGCCTCCCCAGCCGGAAGGTCACGAGCGCGACCGCGACCGCCGAGAGAACGCTGAGCAGCTGGAGCGCGAACAGAGGATCTCCAAGGACCACGCGCAGCGCCTTCGCCGCGCCGACATACGCCGGGTACCCCGGCGGGTGGGGTGAGTGAGCGCCGACATCGTAGTGATCCACGGCGCGAAGGAAGAGCACCTCGTCCCACTCGAACGGCGTGGCGGGGCGAAGGACGAGTAGACCCGCGGCAACGAGCACGAGCGCGGCGGCGCCGGCCCAGCGACGGGCGTCCCGCCTCCCTTCTCCGGCCGCGGCCGTCGGTGTCGTGCCCTCCACATTCATCGCGGACCCGGCGAGCTTAGCCGAGCCCGCGCCGCCGGTCCACGCTCCGCACCTGGACGGGTACACTCGGCGCGTGCATCGATATCGCACGGCAGGCACGACGGCGCCGGGCCGGTCTTCGATTCCCGGCGTCGGCCACCTTCTCGTCGCGGGGGCCGCGGCGCTGGCCTGGGCCGTTGTTCTCTCGGCGCTCGCCGTCTCACGGTTCGGCGGCGACCCCAGGGCCTTTCTCAGCCTCGGGACCGAGGTCCGTCACCCCGAGGCGTTGCGCGGGGCGCCCGCGGCCGGCCCGGCCGGCTACGACGGTCAGTACTACGCGGCCCTGGCCACGGATCCTCTCCTCCTCCAGCCCGGTACCCGGCGACTGCTCGACAACCCGCCGTACCGAGCGACGCGTGTCGGCGTTCCCCTGCTCGCCTGGTTGCTCGCCGCCGGACACCCCGGAGCGGCGGTCGCCCTCTACCAGGCGCTGTGCTGGTCACTCACGCTGCTGGGCATCGGCGTCGCGGCGCGCTGGCTCGAGGAGCGCGGTCACGGCCCGTGGTGGGCCCTGTCACTGGCGGCAGCCGGGGGCGTCGCGGCCTCGATGTTGCGCACAACGCCCGACGGCGCCGCGGCTGCGCTGATCGTCGTCTCGCTGTGGCTGGCGGGGCGGGAAAGGCCTGTCGGAGCCCTCGCCGTGCTGTGTGCGGCCTGCCTGGTCCGCGAGACCTCAGTCCTGGCCGGGCCGGCGCTGGCGTGGGCGGAGCTGCGCGGCGGCCGCCGCGGGTGGGCGGCGGTCGTGCTCGCCGCGCCCGTCGGCACCCTGCTCGCCTGGCAGGGCTATCTGCACCACGCCCTCGGCGCCGCGTTCGACCGCGGCACGGGGAATCTCGGCGTGCCGCTCGCGTGGGTGCCGGCGAAGCTCGCGGCGATGGCCGCCGGGTTGCCTGACTTCCCGTGGGCGGAGACGGCCGGCGTTACCGCGACGCTGGTCACGCTGGCCGCGGCGGCCGCCATCCCGGCCCGCGAGCGACCGATGTCCGCGAGCGGGGCGGCGTTGCTTCTGTTCGGAGCGCTGGCGATGGTGGCGGCGATCAACGTCTACATCGAGATCTGGGCCTACGCGCGCGCCCTGGTCATGCTCCCATTCCTCGCCCTCATGGCCCGTCCGGGCGTCACCGGGCGAGCGAGGCGCCTGGTCACGGTGGCGGCGCTCGCGTGGGCGGTACCCGGCTGCATCCTGGTCGCCGGCGAACTCGCCATCGCCTTCGAGGGGCGCTCGGCGTGGCGGGTGTTGCGCGAGGGTGCGCCGAGGATCGAGCGCATCACGCAGCCGGCGGCCGGGCCCGGCGGCAGAGCCGCCCCCGGGTGGGAACGCCGGGCCAGGGCCGTTTTCGACCGTGACGAGACTTTCCTGATCGTCCCCGCCGCCAGCACCTCGGGCCGCGGCGGCGTCTCCTGGCGGACGCAGTTCACGGTGGAGAACCTGTCGCCCTACGCCAACTCCCTGGCGCTCGAGCTCATCCCGGCCGGACGCCAGGCTTTCCCTGCCAGACCCCTGCGGGTCAAGCTGGCGCCACACGAGGTCCGGCGCTGGAGCGACGTGGTCGCCGACGGTTTCGGCGCGTCGGGGCTGGCCGCGGTTCGCGTCGCCGCGCGCGACGGGCCGGTGGCCGCGGCCGCCCGGACCTTGCCGTCAAGCCACACCGGGGACTTCGGTTGGGAGCATCGACCGGTGGGTGTGCGGAACGCCCTGCGCGCCGGAGAGGCAGGGTGTTTCGCGGGCGTGCCCGGCGGCGGCCTCGACCCCGCGCTCGGCCGCGCCAACCTCGGCTTGCTCAACGTCTCCTCTGCGCCGGCGACCGTGCGGTTGACGGTCGCGGACGAGTCCGGCACCGTCATCGGAGATTCCCGCATCGAGCTGGCGGCCTCCGAGCTCGTCCAGCTCGACGGCATCGGCAGGCGGCAAGGTCCGGCGGGCGCGCTGACCGCCGAGGTCGAGGTCGATCGAGGCACGGGGCCGGTCGTCGCGTACGTTGCGGTGCTTCGCGGGAGCGAGTCGCCCGAGGGCGCCTACCTGCGTCCCAGCCCGAGGAGAACGGACGCCTGTCGCTGAGGGGCGCCACGCCTCTCCGTGCTAAGGTTCGGGACCGTGAACAGCGCCGGAGGCGAGCGGGCCGGTTTGGAATCACGACCGGAGCAGGGTCGTGTCGCGATCCTCATTCCCTGCCACAACGAGGCCACGACGGTGGCCGCGGTCGTGCGCGATTTCAAGGCGACGCTGCCCGGCGCGGACGTGTACGTCTTCGACAACAACTCGTCCGACGCCACCGCGAGCGAGGCGGCCGCCGCCGGCGCTACGGTCGTCCGGGAACCGCGCCAGGGGAAGGGGTTCGTCGTCCAGGCGATGTTCCGCGCCGTCGACGCGGATCTCTACGTGATGGTGGACGGCGACGGCACCTACCCGGCCGAGGCTGCGCCCCGCCTGATCGAACCGGCGGTCAAGGGCGAGGCCGACATGGTGGTCGGCTCGCGGCTGGTCGCCGGCACGCGCAGCGAGTTCCACCCGCTCAACCGGCTCGGCAACAAGCTCCTGCGCGCGCTGCTCAACCTCGCGTTCAGCGTGCGCCTGACCGATGTCCTTTCCGGATATCGCGTGTTCAGCCGCCGCCTCGTCCAGGCATTGCCCCTCGCCGGCGGCGGCTTCGAGGTCGAGGTCGAGCTGACGATCAAGGCGCTGCAGCGCGGGTTCGCCATCCGCGAAGTGCCGGTGGACCTGCGCCGCCGACCCGCCGGCAGCGCCTCGAAGATCCGGATCGTTCGCGACGGACTGGCGATCGGGTGGACGATCCTCTCCCTGTTCCGCGACTACAAGCCGCTCACGTTCTTCGGCGGGCTCGGGCTGGTCCTCGCGCTGGCCGGTGCCGTTCCCGGTGCGGGGCTGTTCCTCGACTACGCGCGGACCGGCGCGCCGCCACCGCTCGCGCACGCGCTGACCTGCGCGGGCCTCTTCGGCGCCGGAATAGTCCTCGCCCTCGTCGGCCTGGTGTTGCACGCGATCGCGCGCCGCTTCCAGGAACTGGAGGTCTCGCTCGAACGCCTGCGGCCGCGCCGCTAGCCCGCACTATTCATCAGGGGCGCATCGGTCGCGAGGGGGTGGTTGAGACGGGCGATTCGGTGGCGGGTGAGTGAGTGCGGGCTGGAGTGGCAGAGGTTTGTGCTGTGGCGGGGCGGTCGCAA
>JBFMCD010000039.1:0-38493 GCA_040754885.1 Acidobacteriota bacterium | reverse complement strand
CCCCCCCACAGCCGCGCACCCCCCCCCCGCGGCCCCCCCCCCCCCCCGGCCCCCGGCCGCCCGCTTCCCTTCTCGGAGCACATGCGCGGCGGCGACGGCGTGGGGAGAGTATGCTCATAGATTGACGGCCATGAGACGGGGCCCTCGGGTGTGAGGGGGTGTTGACGTCGTGTTCGAGTTGAGGTATAACTATATAGCGATGGAGGGATGCCGATGAACCCACGACCGGTGACTGCGGCGGTTGCGTTGCTGGCCGCCACGTCGACACTCGCGACCGAACCGCTTGCTCTTACCGAGGCCATGGCCACGGCCAGGCAGCAAGCACGCGAGGTCACTGCGGCACGGTCCCGGCAGGCGGCCGCGGACGAGCGGGCAAACCAGGCGCGGGGGTTCAGGATGCCCTCGGTGCGGCTCGAGGAGAACTGGATCCGGACCAACTCTCCGGCCGAGGTCTTCGCCCTGACCCTCAACCAGGAACGTTTCTCGCTCGGCGATCTGATGGTCGGCGACCCCAACGATCCGGATCCGCTCAACACGGCGATCACCAGGCTCGAGATCTCCATGCCTGTGTACACGGGCGGCGAGATCCGCGGGCGCGTCCGCCAGGCCGAGCTTGCCGCCGAGTCGGCGTCGAGCGCCTCGGAATGGGCCGGTAACCAGGCCGCCTACGAGGCCGCCGCCGCCTACGTGATGCTCAGCCAGGCCGAGGAGTACGTCAGGCTTCTGACCCAGGCGCGCGAGACGGTGGCGGCGCATGTGGCGCTGGCGCGCGCCTACGAGGAGCAGGGGATGCTGGTTAAGTCCGAGCTGCTGCGCGCCGAGGTCGAGCTGGCGCGCATGGACGATCTCGTCGTCGAGGCGCGCGGGCGGGCCAAGGTGGCACAGGCCAACCTCGCGTTTCGCCTCGGCGAGGAACAGGGCTCCGAGAGGTCCCTCGCGCCGCTGCCCGATCCGGGGCCGATCCCGGAGGGACTCGAAGGCTGGTTGACCTCGGCGGCGCAGCGCCGCGACCTGTCGGCCGCCCGCTCGCTTCTGCGGGCTGGTGAGCTGGAGGACCAGGTCAGGCGCGCCGCCTTCCTGCCCAAGGTCGGCGTCGTGGCGCGCGGCGACCTGGTCGACGACACACTGTTCGGGGACCACGGGGGCTCGTGGTCGGTGATGGCGCAGGCCAGCATCAATCTGTTCGCCGGTGGCTCCGACCAGGCGGCCAGGGCGGCGGCCCGACACGAACTGGCGGCCGGTCGCGAGGACGTGCAGCGATTCGAACAGGGCGTGCAACTCGAGGTGCGTCAGGCGTATGAGGAGGCGATCACGGCGCGTGCCCGTCACGAGACGGCGCGCCGGGCGCTGACGGCGGCGCGTGAGGCGGAGCGGATTGTCCGCGAGCGGTTCGCAACCGGCGTGGTCAAGATGATCGACCTGCTCGACGCATCGACGGCCCGGCGCGAGGCCGAGACCCGCGAACTCGTGGCGCGGGACGAGGCGCATGTCGCGCTGTTCCGGCTGGCCGTGAAATCGGGGCGCGCCCCGGAAACCGTGATCCCCTGAGTTGGTTCGAGAGCGATCTGGAGGAGGCTATGAAGAAGCAGGTGTTGTCGGCGGTCGTCGTGGCGGCGCTGGCCGCCGTGTCGTGCGGAACGCACACTCCGGCGGGTGGCGACGGACAGGCGCAGGCGCCGGTGAGCGCCCGTCTCGCTCGCGTGGAGAAGGTGTCGGTCCCGCACCGGGTGGAACTTTTCGGAACCGTCGAAGCGGCGCGGACGGCGGCGGTCTCGACGCGCGTGATGGCCACGGTGACCGCGGTTCGGGTCAAGGTCGGCGACGCGGTGCAGGCCGGCCAGATCCTGGTCGAGATCGATCCGCAGACCGCCCAGGGCCAGGAGGCGCAGGCGCGCGGCGCGCTCGCCCAGGCCCAGGCGGCCCTGGCGCTCGCCGAGCGTAACCACGAGCGTTTCAAGAGCTTGCACGCATCGGGCGCGGCCTCCGAGCTCGAACTGGACATGGCGCGGATGCAGTTCGAGCAGGCTCGCGGAGCCGTGGAACAGGGACGCGGGGCGGTCGAGGCGGCCTCGTCGGTGGCGAAGGAGTCACGAGTCGTGGCGCCGTTCGCCGGACGAATCGCCGCGAAGCTGGTCGACGTCGGTGACCTCGCCGCGCCGGGCCGCCCGCTGGTCATGGTCGAGTCCGCGACCGGGAGCCGGCTGGCCGTGTCGGTGCCTGAGAGCGTGGCCGCGACCGCACGCCTGACTCGCGGCTCGGCGGTGACGGCCAGGATCGACGCCCTGCCCGAAGCCGGGGAGATCGCCGGTGTCGTGGTCGAGATGACTCCCGGGGCGAACCCCGCGAGCCATTCCTTCATGGCCAGGCTCGAGCTGCCCGGTTTGGAAGCCGCGTCGGGTCTGTCGGGAAGGGCCTGGGTAAGCGTCGGGTCGCGCGAGGCGGTGACGGTGCCGCGCGACGCCATCGTGCTCCAGGGCGGCGTCCCGATGATCGTGCTCCGCGACGGTGAAGGCAGGGCCCGCTCGCGCGCGGTCGCTCTCGGAAACGCCGTGACGGATGAGCGGGTCGAGATACTCGCCGGCGTCGGTGGCGGCGAGGAGGTGCTGGTCGGTGTCGCGGCGGTGCCGTCCGACGGCGCCCCCGTGGAGGTGCGGCCGTGACCGATACGCCCACTCGAGCCCAATTCGAGGCGACCAGGCGCGAGGCGCTTCGCCTCAAGATGACCCGTCGCCCTCTGGGCGCCTCGGGGGGCATCGCCCGGGCGTTCCTCGAGTCGAAGCTCACGCCGCTGCTGGTGGTCTTCTCGCTCCTGCTCGGGACGTTCGGCGTGCTGGTCACGCCGCGCGAGGAGGAGCCGCAGATACAGGTGCCGATGATCGATGTCTTCCTGGCGCTTCCCGGCGCCACCGCGAGCGAGGCGGAAAGGCGACTCATCGCCCCGTTCGAGAAGGCGATCTCGGAGATCCCCAACGTCGAATACGTGTACTCGACGTCGCAACCGTCGGGAGGAATGATCATCGTCCGGTTCGTCGTCGGCACCGACCCGGATCAGGCGGTCGTCCGGGTGCACGCCAAGGTCGCAGAACTGATGCCCTCGCTGCCGCCCGGGGCGATGCCACCGGTGGTCGTGCCGCGCGGCATCGACGACGTTCCCGTGGTGGCGTACACCCTGTGGTCGCAGGGCGCCACCGCGATGCAGCTCAGACAGGTCGCCGAGGAGTTTCGCCAGGAACTCGTGAAACACCCGCGCGTCGCCCAGGTGTGGGTGCTCGGCGGGCAGCGACGCGTCGTGCGCGTGACCTTCGACCGCGAGCGGCTTGCGAGCCATCAGGTGTCGCTACTCCAGGCATACCAGTCTCTCGCCGGCCTGAACTGGCGGCTGCCGGCCGGCTCGTTCACGAGCGGGGACGTCGAGACGCAGGTCGAGGTCGGTTCGCTGTTCCGTTCCGCGGACGAGGTGGCCTCCGCCGTGCTCGGCGTGTACAACGGTTCTCCCGTGTACTTGCGCGATGTCGCGACGGTCGCGGACGGTCCAGAGGAACCGGCGCAGTACGCGTGGATGGTCGCCGGAGCGGCGTCGGCCGGGAAGGGGCTGCCGGCCGGGCTCGATGCTCCGGCGGTTACTGTCGCGGTGGCCAAGAAGCCGGGCACGAACGCCGTCGACCTGGTCGCGGACCTCGATCGGCGTCTCGCCGCGCTGCGCGGGCCGGTCATCCCATCCGACGTCCAGGTCACGAAGACCCGCGACTACGGCTTCACCGCCGACGAGAAGTCGTCGGAGTTGATCTTCCACATGGGCCTCGCGACGTTCTCGGTTGTCCTGTTGATGGCGTTCGCGCTCGGCCGACGCGAGGCGGTCGTGGTGGCGGTCGCGGTGCCGACCACGCTGGCGCTCACCCTGGCGTCGTCCTACCTGTTCGGCTACACGCTCAATCGAGTGACGCTCTTCGCCCTCATCTTCGCCATCGGCATTCTGGTCGACGACGCGATCGTGGTGGTCGAGAACATCCATCGCCACTACGAACTGGGTTGGGGCGAGCCGCGCCAGGCAACGTTCTTCGCGGTCGACGAGGTCGGCAACCCGACCATCCTCGCCACGTTCACGGTCGTCGCCGCCCTGTTGCCTCTGGCGTTCGTCTCCGGCTTGATGGGGCCGTACATGAGGCCGATCCCGATCAACGCCTCGGCGGCGATGGTGTTCTCGCTGGTCGTGGCCTTCGTCGTCTCGCCGTGGCTGACGTACCGTCTCTTCCGCAGGTACGCGGAGGAGCACCGCCACGGCGCCGGTTCAGGGCCGTCGTCCGAGACTGAGGAGGAGAGCCGGCTGCACCGCTTCTACCAGAAGGTCTTCGCGCCTCTTCTCGAGAAGGCCTGGCGACGGTGGGCCCTGCTCGCCGGGGTGGCGGTCCTGCTCGTCGCCTCCATGAGCCTGGTCGCCTTCGGAGTGGTCACGGTCAAGATGTTGCCCTACGACAACAAGAGCGAGATCCAGGTCGTCGTCGACATGCCCGAGGGCTCGACGCTGGAGCGGACCGCGGCGGTGGCGCGGGAGCTGGCTGCCGCCGTCAAGACGATGCCCGAGGTGAGCGACATCCAGGTCTACGTGGGCACGTCGGCGCCCTTCAACTTCAACGGCCTGGTCCGGCACTACTTCCTGCGCTCGGGCCCGCTCGTCGCGGACCTTCAGGTGAACCTGCTGCCCAAGCACGACCGCGACCGGGCGAGTCATCCGTTCGCCCTGGCGGTACGCGAACTGGTGCAGCCGATCGGGGAACGGCTGGGCGCCAACGTCAAGGTGACCGAGGTGCCGCCCGGACCGCCCGTGCTGTCGACCCTGGTCGCCGAGGTGTACGGTCCCGACATCGAGGGCCGGGCGGCGGTCGCGAAGGAGGTGCGCGAGGTCTTCGAGTCCACCCCGGGCGTGGTGGACGTCGACTGGTACGTCGAAGACCCCGGCCCGAAGCTGGAACTCGAGATCGACCGCGAGAAGGCGATGCGCGCCGGCATCACCCCTGAGATGATCACGCGCACTCTGCGCGTCGCCCTCGATGGCGCCGAGGCCGGGCTGTTGCGCGACGAGAAGGCCCGCCAGCCGGTGCCTTTGGTCCTCCGCCTCGACCGAGCACAGCGCTCGTCGCTCGAGGGGCTGCTGGCGACCACGATTCACGGCCATGCGGGTCAACTCGTGCCGATCCGCGAACTCGTCCGGGTGACCCCGATGACCAGGGAGAAGTTCATTTACCACAAGAACCTGCGCCCGGTGACCTACGTCATCGCCGAGATGGCCGGCGTGGCCGAAGCGCCAGTGTACGGGATCATGGCCATGGGCGAGCGGATCGACAAGTTGATTGGCCCGGACGGACGGCCGCTCGAGGTGATGTCCACCCACCTCCCGGAGGACTCGCAGCGCTACGCGCTGAAGTGGGACGGCGAGTGGCACATCACCTACGAGGTGTTCCGCGACATGGGTATCGCCTTCGCCGCGGTGTTGGTCCTGATCTACCTGCTGGTAGTCGGCTGGTTCCGCTCGTTCGTCACGCCGCTGATCATCATGGCGCCGATCCCGTTGACGTTGATTGGGATCCTCCCGGCGCACGGCCTGTCCGGGGTGTTCTTCACCGCCACTTCGATGATCGGCTTCATCGCCCTGGCCGGCGTCATCGTGCGCAACTCGATTCTGCTCGTGGACTTCATCAACCTCGAACTCGAAGCAGGAGAACGTCTCGAAGACGCCGTGGTCAAGGCGGGAGCCGTCCGTTTCCGTCCGATCGCGCTCACCGCCGCTGCGCTGGTGGTCGGGGGCGGCGTGATCCTGCTCGATCCGATTTTCCAGGGTCTCGCGGTGGCGCTCATCGCGGGCGTGGTGGTGGCGACCGTGCTCACCCTGGTCGTCATCCCGCTGCTCTACTACATGTACCTGAAGGCGGTCGGGATCGAGAAGGTCGTCCAGGTCGACGGCAACCCGACCACGTGAGTCGAAAGGAGAACGACATGACCGTCAATGAGTCTCTGCGCGCGATCGCCGGGCTGTTCGTCCTGGCTTCGGTCGGCCTCGGATACTTCCTCGAGGAGCCCTGGTTCTTCGCCTTCACGGCGTTCGTGGGTCTGAACCTCCTCCAGTCGGCGTTTACCAGGTGGTGCCCCATGATCACGATTCTGCGCAAGCTCGGCGTTCGGGAGTGAGGCGATGGACGCCAAGCTGCTCATGTTGATCGTCGACGAGGAGAAGAAGGAACAGCTCGAGGTGTTCCTGGCCCATTCCGGAGTGAGTGGGTACACCGAGCTTCCCAACGCGCTCGGCGTCGGCTCCACCGGACCCAGGTTGGGCTCAGGCGCGTATCCCAAGACATCGGCCGTCATCTTCACCGTCATCGAGGCGGGTGCGCTGGCGCAGCTCGTCGCCGATCTCCGGACGTACTGCGCCGAGTGCGGCGAACGGCTGCGCATGCTGGTCTGGGGTGTCGAAGAGGTGGTGGTGTGAACGCGAGATCGGAGCGGCCGGACGCGGCCGGCGGAGTGGCGCACCCCGAACCGGGGCCACTTGACCGCAGTCGCCCGAAGTCGTATATTGCCGAGTGGTTATACCTCCTGGGGGGAGGAAGCGTGCGCCCAGCCTCGGAACAGCTCCTGCAGCGGATCGCCGATCGCCTCAAGGCGATGGCGGACCCGATGCGCCTCCACATCCTGCACTCCCTCCAGGACGGGGAACGGTGCGTCACCGACATCCTCGGCGAGGTCGGCGGCAGTCAGGCCAACGTTTCGAAGCACCTGTCGGTGCTGCGGCGCGTCGGGTTGGTCGGCTGCCGGCGGGAAGGCGTGAACGTCTACTACCGGATCGAGGACCCCGCCGTGTTCGGCATCTGCAGGAGCGTGTGCGACTCGCTCGAGCGCCAGGTCGAGTCGGACCGCAAGGAGATCAAGGCCGGACGCGCGGCGATGATGCCGGCAGAGTCATGAGCGGGTCCGACCTCCTCTGGCTGCTGGGAGTGTTCGTGGGGTGGATCCTGTTGCAGAACGTGGTTCTGCCCAGGCTGGGAGTCCCCACCTGAGCGGTGCCGGACCCGGCCGGGCGGCAGGGACAGGGGAAATGTGGACCGAAGCGGCGCGACACGCGCTGCGTGGCGGACGGGGACAAACCCGGGCCGGCGCGAGACGAGTGAGGACAAGGATGGAAGCGAAGCCGAAGGCCGTCGAGGCTGGCCACTGCCGCCGGTGCGACACCAAGGTCCAGCCGGTTCCCACGTGAGGGTCTCTGCTCTGGCGGTGCCGGAGCTGTGGTGCGATCTACTCAACCGACGACGTCTTCCCGGCGGGCATCCCGGCCAACATCTGGGACTCGCTGTGGACCGGGTGTGGAGGGTAGTCTGACATGCCGTTGTACGAATACTCATGCAAGTCCTGCGGTGCCCGCTTCGAGATCCTCCAGCACGTGGGTGCAGGCGGGGAAGGCCTGACGTGCCCGAAGTGCGGCTCGGCCGAGGTCGCCAAGCAGTTCTCGACGTTCGCCGCGTCGATGTCTGGCTCCGGGTCCGCGATGCCGTGCGGCGCCTCGAGTTCGGCGGGGTGCGGCAGCGGCGGATTCTCCTGAGCGGGCTAGGCCACGCGCGCCCGGGTGGCGCGCCACGACGGGATTACGGGCGGCTGAACGGACCGTCCGGCTGAGATCGGCGCCGCGGGGCGCCGTTCTCTTTGCGAGGGGAGGGCACGATCATGAGCACGACGGGTGTGGCGTTCGAGGTCGTCTCGAAGTTGTCGTTCGGCGATGCGGTGGCCCGGGCCCGCGAGGCGCTCGCCCGCGAGGGGTTCGGCGTGCTCGCGGAAATCGACGTGCAGGCAACCCTGAAGACCAAACTCGGTGTCGAGAGGGATCCGTATGTGATCCTGGGCGCCTGCCACCCGCCGTCGGCCCACCAGGCACTGGCGGCGGCACCCGAGGTTGGTGTCCTCCTCCCCTGCAACGTCACCGTCTCAGTCGAGCACGGTCGGACCGTCGTCCGCGCCATGAACCCCGCGCCGGTGATGGGTGTGGTCGGCAAGCCCGAACTGGCCCCCATCGGCGAACACGTCGGGGCAGCCCTTCGTCGGGTCGCGGACGCCTGCGCCTGACTTCGGCCCCCCCGCCGAGCCTACTCGTCGGTGAACGAACCGTCGGGTGGGCGGGTGTTGTAGTAGAAGGTGATCGTGACGCCCTCCCGGTCCACTCCGGTGAGGTCGACGGGCAGCGGTGGGAGCGGCGAGGCGTTGAGGATGGCGTCGCGGGCGGCGAAGTCCATCGACGGGTGTCCCGACACCGCCTCGATGGTCAGTCCGGTGACCCGTCCGTCGCGCTCGATGTAGAAGCGGATGCGGACGACGCCGGGGACGCCCCAGCGGGCGATTTCGGGGATCGCCCAGTGGTAGCGGATGCGGCGCAGCATCTCTCTCGCGTACGGCCCCCAGTCGTACCATTCGGTGTCGAACGAGAGCGGGCCGAGATCAACTTGACCGCCGCGGCGGTCGGGCCTGCTGCCGGAGCCCCCGATGCCCTGTCCGGCCGAGGACAGCCCCTTGAGCATCGGCTGACCCTCGGGCTGCGCAGACTTGGGCGCGTGGAGCACGGCGTCGGCGCCGCGCTGGTCGGTCCCCTCGGCCTTCGGGGCCGCGCGTTCCTCCGGCGATTCGGCCGCCGGAGGAACCTGCGAGCCGGCGGCCGCGGGAGGAGCCCCCTGCGGTACTCCTCCTCCGGTTGACGGAGGCTCGAGGCGCGGTTCGAAGGTGTTGCCGCGCATCCCTGGAGTGTCCGAAGGGGCGCCCTCGCCTCCGTGCGCCCGTCGGTCCAGATCCGAGCGCGGGGCGCGCTGCGAGGACGGCGGCTCGACCCGTTCACGCGGCAGGTAGGGGAGGAGGTAGACGGGCGGGATTTCCTCCTCCGCCGGCTGCCGAGGCCGGCCCAACACCGCGAGCAACCGCTCGCCCTGTGGTACGAGCAGCACGAGGGACGCGTGCAGGAGCAGCGAGGCGAGCAGACCGAGCAGCACCAGGCGGTCGTGCGGGGAACGCTCAGGGGGCGCCATCGGCTTGTCGAGCAGCACGAGGGATCTGCTCCGCTCGGAACGGATCGCCGCCTCGACCGCCTCGGAGGTCTCGGGCAGGGGGTACTCGACCAGCCCGAGCAGGCCACCTTGCTCGCGCGTGTCGCTACTCCCCTCGCCTCGGGCTTCCCGCTCGCCCATGAACCCAGTCATCCTACAAGAGTCGTGCCCACTTTCGAGCCATCCCCAGGTTGGGTCTGCGGCCCGGTTGGCCACGTCGTGTGCCAGGCCTGCGACCTCGCGGCCGGGCAGGGGGCAGTCGGAGCGAGGGGGCCGAGGCTACGTCCCGCCCCGCGCGCCGGTACGCCGGTTTGCTATCCTCGACACTCGGGGGGCTGGGAGTGGCGAACGTCGCCGGAGATCGGCGTGACCGCCCGCTGACCGTTGTCCTGATCAAGCCGAAGGCGCGGCTCGGAACGATCCTCGGGCTGCAGCGCTTCCAGTGCCTCGAACCTCTGGAACTCGGCTACCTCGCGGCCGTGATCGCCCCGCCGCACCGGGTCCACGTCCTCGACTTGCGGCGCCACCGTTTCGCCGACGCCGCGCTGAACCACGCCCTCCACAGGCTCGAACCCAACGTGGTGGGGATCTCCGGTTACACCCACGAGGCGAGCGAGGTGAAGCGGCTCGCGGCCTGGGTACGCAGGGCGCGCCCCGCTGCGCGAGTCGTGGTCGGGGGACATCACGCCACGGTGGCGCCGCGCGATTTCGATGCGCCGTCGATCGACGCGATCGTCCGGGGCGAGGGGTGTGCACCTTTCCGCGAGATCGTCGCGAGACTCTCGTCCGGCGAAGATCTTGGCGGCATCCCCAATGTGCTGCTCAGCGGTGCGGGTTTCGACGACAACGCCGCCGCCGGGTGGCCCGAGTATCCGGACCCGGCGTCGTTGCCCCGCCCGCGCCGCGACCTGTGGGACAGTCGGTGGTACACGTCGGCGTGGCTCGCGGAGCACCCGCGCGACTGGGCGACGATCTTCCCTCCGGTTGCGTCGGTGCGCACCTCCTTCGGCTGCACGATGAAGTGCTCGTTCTGCATCGTCCCGCACCTCTCGGGCGGCCGCCACTCGACCAGGCCGGTGCAGGACGTGGTCGAGGAGATCGCCGGCCTGAGCGCGTCGCACGTCTACTTCTGCGACGACGAGAACTTCATCGACGAGACGTTCGCCCTCGAACTGGCAGAGGCGCTCGCCGAGCGCGGGGTGGCGAAGCGGTACTTCGCGTGGACCCGCTCGACCACCGTCAACCGCTCCCCGGATCTGTTGCGCCGCTGGCGCGAGATCGGACTGGACGCGGCCTTTCTCGGTTTCGAGTTCCCGACCGACGAGGAACTCCGCGCCGCGCACAAGGGTGGGAGCGTCGCGGCCAACGAGCGGGCGCACGCGACGCTGCGCGCCCTCGGGGTGGCGGTGCACGCGGCGTTCATGGTCCGCCCGGAGTACGGCGCCGAGGAGTTCGATCGGCTGCGCAAGTACGTACGGGAGATGCCGCCGGCGCAGTGCAGCTTCACGGTGTGCACGCCCTCGCCCGGAACGTGCGACTACCGGGCGATGCTGCCCAGGGTGTGGGTGGACCGACCCTACGACCTGCACGACTGCATGCACCCGCTCACGCCGACCGCGCTGCCGTTGCGTGAGTACGCGCGCCGTTTCGCGACGCAGGCCGCCGAGGGTGTGGCGAAGACGCCGTTGCGCGAGGCGAGGAGGCCGATCCCCCCGGGTGACATCGCTCGCGCCGCCTGGGCCGCGCGGCGGTACGAGTCCGCCTTCGCGACGTTGTACCGGGACTACCCGCGCGAACTCTGGTCGTCAACGCCGTGAAGGCTGGGTGGAGGAGTCGGCGGCGACGACGTGGTCGGCGAGAGGCTCTCGCGCGAGGGATTCGCGCAACTCGTCGACCAGGACGGTGGGTTTGCCGGTGGCCCGGTCGACGGTCAGGTGGCGCGTGCGCCCCTCGACGAGCACCGAGCCGTCGGCGCCCGTGACCCTGTAGTCGAAGACAACGCGCCGGCTGGCCACCTCGGAGACCCACACCCACACCGTCACCTGTTCGTCGTAGTTGGCCGGTCGCCGGTACCGGCACTCGAGATCGGTGACCATGAGCAGGACGCCGCGCCGCTCCCACTCCGAGTAGGCCAGCCCCACGGCACGCGCCAGTTCGGAGCGGGCCACCTCGAACCACACCGGGTAGACGGCGTGATGGACCACGCCCATCTGGTCGGTCTCGGCGTAACGGGCGCGTACGGGAACGGGGAAGGGCCGGGGAGTCATGAACGGATTCTATCGGGTCCCGGAGGAGGATCGCGCCACTCGATGTCGGCCTGAAGACCGCCAAACCGAGACGCACGTCGCCGGGCACGCCGTGGTAGCCTCGTCTCAACGAGAGGTGGTCCATGCAGACAAGCTCGATCATCGCGAACCGGGACGTGGCGGGCCCGGGTCTGATCGTCGCGAAGTCGCCGGCCGACGGCTCGGAACTCGCTCGCGTCCCGGCGCTCGACGAGGAGGGTCTTCGCGGCGCCGTGCACGCCGCGAAGCAGGCGTTCCCCGCCTGGTCCGCCACGTCGTTCGCAGAGCGCCAGCGCCTGCTCGGGCGGTGGCTCTCGATCATGGTCGCGGAGGAGGCCTCGCTGTCGGAGCTGATCGCCCGGGAGGGCGGCAAGCCGGTCGCCGAGGCGCTTCTGGTCGACGTCTTCCCCGCCTGCGAGGTGCTCTCGTTCCTGACCCGCCGGCTTCACCGGCTCCTCGCCCCGGAGGCGATCAGGCCGGAACAGGTCCTGTTCGCGCACTGGCGCGCCGGCTACCGGTACGAGGCCCTGGGTGTCATCGGCATCATCTCGCCGTGGAACTACCCGGTCGGGATCCCGGTGAACGGGATCGCCGCAGCGGTCGCCGCGGGCAACTCCGTGGTGTTCAAGCCCGCCTCGGCCACGGTGCTGGTCGGCCTCGCGCTGGCCGACATGGCTCGTCGCGCGGGTTTCCCACCGGGGGTGATCAACGCCGTGGCGCTGCCGGGGCGGGCCACCGACGCGCTGGTCGACCACCCGGACGTCGCGAAGGTGGTTTTCACCGGCTCGGTGGGGATCGGCCGCCGGGTCGCGCAGCGAGCCGCCGCGCGTCTGGCGCCCGTACAGCTCGAACTGGGCGGCAAGGACGCGGCGGTCGTCGCCCGCGACGCCGACACCGAGCGGACCGCGCGGGGCCTCGTCTGGGGCGCGTTCATGAACACCGGCCAGACGTGCGCTTCAATCGAGAGGTGCTACGTGGAGGCACCTCTGTTCGAGCCCCTGCTGGCCAGGATCGTCGCGTTGACCCGGGAGCTGCGGGTCGGCGATCCGCTCGCTCCCGACACCGACATCGGTCCGATGACCACCGCCGAACAGCGCGACGTGGTCGCCGCGCATGTCCGGCAGGCGCTCGCCGCGGGAGCCCGTGCGCTGACCGGCGGCGCGGCGCCGGAGGGGACCGGCAACTACTTCCCGCCGACCGTGCTGGTCGACGTCAACGAGGACATGGAGGTGATGCGGGAGGAGACATTCGGTCCCGTGCTGCCGCTCGTGCCGGTCGCCGATCTCCACGAGGGCATCGCACGGGCCAACGCATCGCGCTTCGGCCTCACTGCCTCGGGGTGGACGCGATCGCGCGCGACGGCCGACCGTCTTATCCGAGGCCTTCGCGCCGGCGTGGTCTCGATCAACGACCACGCCGTGCCGTTCGCCGAGGCGACCGGCGCCTGGGGCGGTCTCGGCGAGAGCGGGATCGGCCGCACGCACGGGCGGTTCGGGATGCTCGAGATGTGCAACATCAAGTACACGGCGGCCGACCTCGGCCGCGACCGGGCGGCGCCGTGGTACTACCCCTACGACCGCGACTTCGCGCGGTTTGTGAGGGTCGCCATGCCGGCGCTGTACGCGCGCGGGGCGCAGAAGGTGCGGGCGTTGCTGCAGCTCACCGCGACCCGGCGATTCCGCCAGCGGGTCCGCAAGGGCACGATCGCAGCCAACGCCCACAAGCTGCTGTGACGCGCATGTGCAGGCGGGGACGACGCCCGGAGAGTGGCTGACGTGACCGCGCCGAAGGGCGGCGAAAGCGCCGCCGGCGCCCCGCGAAGGAGGACGCGATGCTCGAACTGGTGTTGCTCGACGGAACCGATCGGCGGTTTTCTCTCGCGGATGGCGCGGAGGTCACGGTGGGCGCCGCCGCACAGAGCGTCGTGCGCCTGCACGCCGCGGACGTGTCGCGGCAGCACGCGATGGTGACGTGCCAACGCGGTCGCGTGGTCGTCCTCGACCTCGGCAGCACCAACGGAACGTTCGTCAATGGACGTCGCGTCAAGGAGGCCGAACTGCGTTCGGGAGACGCCATCCGCTTCTCCTCGGTGCTCGCCCAGGTGCTTCCACCGGGGAGCGCGGGTGGAAGCGGCGAACGACGGGTGCGTACGGAAAGCGGGGCCGGGAGTGGCGACCAGGACTGCGAGACCAGTGCCGTCATCCCGGTGATCATGCAGGAGAGCCTGGTCTGGCTGCTCGCGAGGTGGAGTGCGGTCGAGGGCGCGGCCGTTTCTTCGCTGGCCGAGTGGCTGGTGACGCACCGCGGCATGAGCGCGGTTGCCGTGCTCGAGACGGCGGGGTCGGAGGTCGGTGTAATCGCTGCGCACGGCGCACTCGGCTCCGTTCTCGAGGACCCCGTGTGCCTCGACCTCGTCAGTGGGGAGGCCCCGCCGGAAGGGACCGTCGAGACGGTCCAGTGCGAGTTGGCGGGGCGGCGGGCGCTGGCGGTGCGCGCGCCCGACGTGCCGTGGATGGTCGTGATCACCGGTGCCTCCATGCCCGACACGGTCGAGATCGAGCTGTTCACGAGGCTCTTGGCGGTGGCGCGCCGGCTCGACGCCGCGCCGGGGCGTTGACCGACGGTGTCGCTCTCGCCGGAATGCGTACCCGTGATAGGCGGTTGCGAGAGGGGACCAGTCGCTCCTGTACTCGGTGCGCGGTCCGCGGAGGTGAGACCATGCAACGGAACGTCGGTGGCGCGGACAGGATGCTTCGCCTCGCCCTCGGTGCGGCGATCATCGGCGTCGGTGTCTACTACAGGAACTGGTGGGGCGCGGTCGGGATCGTCCCGATTCTCACCGCGGCGATCGGTTGGTGCCCGGCGTACCTGCCGTTCGGCGTCTCGAGTTGCAGAGTGAAGCGCTGAGAAGGCCAGCCGGCTGATCGCCTCCTGACCCGCGGGAGCTGCGGCCCGTGCGCGGCAGGGCGTGTGGTCCGCGGCGTGGCCGGACCGGCACGGTCCATGCCCGCCTCCGTTGCCCGCGACCCACAGGCCACGGCCCACGCCATCGTGCGCGGAGGTCGAACGTAGCGCTTCGCCGGTACCGGTCGATCACTCGTAGCGGAGCGCCTCGATGGGATCCAGGCGCGAGGCCTTGATCGCCGGGTAGGTCCCGAAGAAGAACCCGACCAGGGCTGAGACGAGCAATCCGGCGGCGATCGAGCCGAGCGAGATGGTGGCCGGGAAGGGGCTCGCGGCCGCGACCAGTTTCGACAACCCGATACCCATCGCGACGCCGGTCACGCCGCCGACCAACGAGAGCGTCACGGCCTCGGTGACGAACTGCTGGCGGATGTCGGTCTGGCGCGCACCGAGCGCCCGCCGGACCCCGATCTCCCTGGTGCGCTGGCCGACGCTCATGAGCATGATGTTCATGATCCCGACGCCGCCGATCACGAGCGAGATCCCGGCGATGACGATCATCGCCGCCGACACGCCTCCGGTGATCTGCTGGAAGGTGCGGATCGCCCGGTCGGGCGTGCGCACCCCGAAGTTGTTGGGCTGCCAGAATCGGAGCCCGCGCCGATCGCGCAGGATCGAGGTGCCCTGGTCGATGGCCAGCGCGACCCACTCCGGACGCTTCGGGACCGTGGCGATGACGCATCCGTAGGTGCGCTGCGAATCCGGCCAGATACGGTCGAACATCCCCATCGGGATCGCCATCTGGCTGTCGGCGCCGCCGCCGTCGAGGAAGCTGCCCTTCTTCTCGAACACGCCGACCACGGTGAACGGTCGGCCATTGACCGAGATGACACGTCCGAGCGGGTCGGTGTCGCCGAAAAGGGCTTCGGCGATCGCGACGCCGATCACCGTCACCTGTGAGGAGTGGCGCTCCTCTCCCTCGTTGAAGAAGCGGCCGGCCTGCACCCAGTGGTTGTTGGCGTCAGGGTACGCCGCGGTCACGCCTCCGACCGAGACGCCGTTCGCCCGTTGGTCGCGGTAGCGGACGTCGGTGTTCTGGAACTGCCAGCGCTCGGGAGACACGTAGCGGACCGCCGTCGCCAGGCGGCGGATCGCGTCGGCGTCGTCGAGCGTGAGGTTGGGGCGGTTGATCTCGTCCTCGGGGCGCGGCCCGCCGCCGAACCGCTCGTCGAACTTCTGGAACTGCACAAGCGTGGCGCCGAAGCTCTGGAACGAGGCGACGAACTGGTTGTTGAAACCCTGGATAAGCGACACCATGACGATCACCGTGGCGACGCCGATGATGATGCCGAGGCAGGTGAGGAACGAGCGCAACTTGTTTTCCCGGATCGCCCGGAACGCCGACATGACGTTCTCGCGCCGAGCTGCGATGATCCGATCGAGGCGGCCCATCTCACTCCTCCCGCAGCGCCACGATCGGGTCGAGGCGGGCGGCGCGCATCGCCGGCAGCCAGCCGGCGACCAGCCCCGAAAGGCTCGCAACCGTCAACGCCGTGAAGACCAGCGACGGGGTGACGAACGCGGGGAAGGGGCTGAAGGCGGCGATCGCCCGCGACACCGCGAAGCCGAAACCGACGCCGAGCAAGCCTCCGCCCAGGCTCAGCACGACCGCCTCGACGAGAAACTGGCGACGCAGGTCGCGCCGCCGCGCACCGAGCGCCTTGCGCAGGCCGATCTCGCGGGTCCGCTCCACGATCGAGGCGAACATCGTGTTGGCGATCGCCACGCCTCCGACCACCAGCGAGATCGAGGAGATGATGATCACCAGGGCGAACGCCGAGAAGGTGAACTGCTTCCAGAACGCCTGCAGCGCCTCGGCGGTGACCATTCCGAAGGGATCGGGATCGGCAAACCGCGCGCCGCGTCGGGCGCGCAACGCGGTGCGAACCTCGTCCTCGACCGTGCCGCGCTCGGCGGCGGACGCCGCTTCGACCATGATGTCCACCGTCTGGCTGCGGCCGAACGCCTTGTGGAACGCCCCCAGCGGCATGACGACGACGTTGTCCTGGCTCTGGCCGAACGCCCGCCCCTGGCGGGCGAGCATGCCGACGACGCGGAACGGCTTTCCCTGCACCGAGATCATGCGCCCGATCGGATCGACGGTGGGGAAGAGTTCGTCCTTGACGTCCCAGCCGATCACTGCGACCGGGCGCGACGCGTCCGCCTCGGTCTGCGAGAAGTAGCGTCCGTCCGCCAGCTCCATCCCGACCATGTAGGGCATCTCGGGCCCGGCGCCGATGATCTGGGTCGCGGGCAGGCGGCGCCCCGCCGCGTAG
Source organism: Acidobacteriota bacterium (assembly GCA_040754885.1). Lineage (GTDB taxonomy): Bacteria > Acidobacteriota > Thermoanaerobaculia > Thermoanaerobaculales > Thermoanaerobaculaceae > JBFMCD01. The sequence continues at coordinate 21,897 of JBFMCD010000039.1, read as the reverse complement.
ACCGGTTGGGTGGCGCCGACGCGTCCGGTGACGCGAAGCGCCGTGGGCGAGAGTCGCCGCACCGCCTCGACATCGGCAACGGTCATGTCTTTGCGCTTCACCGCTTCGAGGAACCCCTCGCGGCTGGTGATCAGGCCGAACTTGGAGAACACCATGGTGTTCGGCCCGAGCTGCCCGAAGACGCCGGCGGCGTAGCGGTTGAGGCCCGAGACCACCGAGATCACCGCGATCATCGTGGTCACCGCGATGATCACGCCGAGGAGGTTGAGGAAAGCGCGCAACTTGTGTGTGGTCAGCGCTTTAAGCGACACGGACAGGACATCGCGGCTGACCATCACGCCTCCGACGCCGCCTGGCGGGGAGTGTGCCCGGGGAGACGGCGGCTCATGGCGTCACCCCTGCGAGCCGGGCCGGTCGGCGTTGTCGACCACCACCTGCGCGCCGGGCTTCAACTCGCGCAGGGCGCGGAACGGGCCGACGACGATCTCGTCACCCTCGGCGACGCCTTCGACGATTTCGATGTCCATCTCGCCCTTGATGCCCGCCTTGGTCGGGCGGAACTCGACCTTGCCCGACGCAACCACGTAGACGCCCTCGACGTCGCGGGCGCGCGCCGCCACCGTCTCTGGCTTGGGCGTCGCGCTGGCCTGGGGCTGGCTCGCCCCACGTGCGGGCTCGGCGCCCTCGACCGGCTCGGGCCGCCGCAGCACCAGGGCGCCGATCGGCACCGCCAGCGCGCCGGCGCGGGTGTCGGTGGTGATGTCGGACGTCACCGTCAGTCCTGGCCGCACTCCTTTGGGGTGCTGCGAGAGCGTGACCTTGACCTCGTAGTCTGTGCCGGTCGCCTGTCCGCCCATCTGAGTCGTGCCTCGGATCGGGCTCGAACCGATCTCGCTGACCACGCCGGGGAACGTCTGGCCGGGGAAGGCGTCGATGACGACCTGGGCGGGCTGTCCGATCGCGAGCTGGGGCACGTCGGTCTGATCGACCTCGAGCACGGCCTCGACGGTGGACATGTCGGAGATCGTCATCAACTGCGTGCCCGGGTTGTTCATCGTGCCGGTCACCACCACCTCGCCCTGCTCGACGTTGCGCCTGGTGACGACGCCGTTCATCGGCGCCCTGATCTCGGTCTTCTCGAGCGAATCGGCGGCCGCGGCGAGATCGGCGCGCGCCTGGGCGACCTGACGCTCGGCGCGCTGCGCCGACGCCAGGGCCTGGTCGTACGTGCTCCGGGAGCGGTCGTGCTCGGCCTCGGAGATGATTCCCTCGCGGAACTGGCTGGCGACCCGGTCGAGGTCGCGCTTGGCCTGCGCGGCGGCCTCCCGCGAGCGTGTCATTTCGGCTTCGAGGGCCTGAAGGTTCGAGCGGGCGGCGTCCACCGACGCGGAGTAGCGGATCTGATCGATGACCAGCAGCAGGTCGCCCTTCTTGACCTCCTGCCCCTCCTCGACCTCGAGCCGGGTTATCTGGCCCATGATGTTGGCCGATAGGTCGACCTTGGTCTGCGCCTGGATCGTCCCGTTGGCGGTGATCAGCGACACGAGGTCCTTGCGCTCGACCTTCGCCGTCTTGACGTGCACGCCCTTGGGCTTGCGCCCCTTGGAAACGGCGACGCCGCCCACCGCCACGACGGCCAGCGCCACCACACCGATGACGACCTTGGTGAACCGCTTCATCGCACTCTCCCTCGTCTCCGGACGTTCTGCCCGATGCCTCCGGGTTTGTACGCAGGACAGCCCTCCAGGTTCAGCCTAGAATGTGGTCCAGCCGCCGAGGCGCCCGTTTGCGGCGCGATCTCGGGCTGGGGGAGGCGACAGAGCCGTGCGACGGGTCAGACTGATGACGATCCTCGCCGTGGCCGCGTCGGCCGCGGCCTGCGCGGCGTTGAAACCGGCCGTGGCGCCGATCAGGACGGTGAGGTACGTTGACCGCGCAGGGGCGCCCTGCACTGTGGTGCTGCTGCCCGGGCGCTGGAACGCTCCTGAGGAGTTCGGGCGGGCCGGGTTCCCGGCGGTACTCGAGGACGGAGGCGTGCGCGCTGCGATCGTGGCTCCCGATGCGCACCTCGGTTACTACATGAGGGAGACCGTCCTCGAACGCCTGCGGCACGACGTGGTCGGACCGGCGCGCGCCGCGGGACGTCCGGTCTGGGTCGTCGGGGTGTCAATGGGCGGTCTTGGCGCGCTTCTCTATGCCAGGGATCACCCCGGCGAGCTGGCCGGGATCGTCGCCATCGCGCCATTCCTCGGCGACCGCGACGTGATCGACGAGATCACGTCGTCCGGCGGTCTCGACGCCTGGGAGCCGGCGCGGCCTCCCGCGCCGGATGACTACCAGCGGAGGCTGTGGCTCTGGCTGAAAGAGGTCACCGCGAGCGACGTCGGGATGCCCGAACTGTACCTCGGCTACGGCACCGACGACCGCTTCGCCGGTTCGGCAGAACTGCTCGGAGCTCAGCTGGAGGGGCGGAGGGTCCTGGCGGAGGCGGGCGGGCACGACTGGCCCACGTGGCGCCGCCTGTTCGAACGCATTGTGGCGGCCGGCGCGATCGGCCCGCCGTGCCGCTAGGGCGGTTGCACCGCGCCGGGCATACGAGCATTATCGGGCGCATGGAAACGCAGGTGGCCCGACTCGGAGGACTCGCGCTCGCGCTCGCGGCGTGCGGGTGCATGAGCTGGACGCCGGGGTGGCGGCTCGAGACAACGGGCGCCCGTTCCGGCGACGCCGCGCCACGCCGTGCCGAGGGGGACCGGCTGTTCCTGAAGGCCGACTCGCGGGAGTCGCTTCTCGCCGCCCTGGAGGCCTATCGCGGCGCGCTCGTCGTCGATCCCGCGGACTACGCGACGCTGGCGCGGGCGTGCGAGGCCGCCACCCTGCTCGGCGCCGGTTACGAGACGGGCGTCGCGGGCAAGCGACGCGCGTACCGAAAGGCGATTCGGCTCTGCGAAGCGGCCATGGCGACCAACCCGGATTTCCGGGCACGGGTCGTGAGCGGGCAGCCGATCGGCGCGGCGGCAGCCGCCCTCACGTCGCGCGAGGCCGACGCGATGTTCTTCTGGGTCACTGCGGTTTCCTACTACTTCAAGGAGTGCCTGTGGGGCCCCGCCCACCTCCTGCACTTTCGCTGGATGCTGCGCGCTCGCGATGTCCTTGCCCACCTGGCCGAGGTGGCGCCCGAGACCAATCACGGCGGGGTCGACTTCACCTGGGCGATCTACTACCTGGCGCTGCCGGCGAGCGCCGGGGGAGACATGAACGCGTCGCGCGCACACTTCGCGCGCGCGGCGCAGTCGGCGCCGGATTCTCTGCTCGTCCGATGGGGACGTGCGAAGTACTTCGCGGTCAAGACCGGTGAACGGGACCTGTTCGTCTCCGACCTGGATTGGGTCCTGGCCCAGGATCCTCGTCGCGCCCCGAGTCCCTACCCGTGGAACGTCTACTTCCAGCGCGACGCCCGCCTCCTCCTTTCCGAGACCGATCGGCGATTCTGACCTCGCCGCGCGAGGCGTGATGAAGAGGGGCAGGGAACCCGTCCCTGCCCCTCGATTCGTCCGACCGGCGGCGCGACTTTCCGCGCCGCGGCGGCTACTTGGTCTTGACCGGATCGGGCGGCCGCGTCGGCAGATTCATCGGCTTCGCCGCGATCGCCTTCAATACTTCCTCAACGCCGCGCTCCAGCTGCGGATCGCGGCCGGCGAGCACCGCCCTGGGGTCGTTCTCGACCACGATGTCGGGGTCGACGCCGTGACCTTCGATGACCCACTCTCCGGTCGGCGCGTTGGTGCCGGAGAGCGGCACGAACACCTGGCCGCCGTCGATCAAGGGCCCGCGTCCGGAGATGCCGACCACGCCGCCCCACGAGCGCTTGCCGATCAGAGGGCCGAGGCCGGCCTGGCGGAACATGTGCGGGAAGATGTCGCCGTCCGAGGCGGAGGTCTCGTTGAGCAGGCACACCTTGTGGCCGTGGAAGACGAAGGCCGGGTAGGTTCCGGGGTCCTCGCTGCGCCCGAATCGGGTGCCGAGCAGCCTGCGGCCCAGCCTCTCGATGATCCACTGCGAGACGTTGCCGCCGCCGTTGGAGCGGACGTCGACGATCAACCCCTCCTTGCGGATCTGCGGGTAGAACCACTTGATGAACTCGTAGATCCCCGGCGCGCCCATGTCCGGGATGTGCAGATAGCCGACCCTGCCGCCGGTCAGTGCCGCGACCTTCTCGCGCGACGCACTGACGAACTCGAGGTAAAGCAAATCGTCCTCCGAAGCGATGGGCGAGTAGGTGACCTTGCGGGCCCCCTCGAGAGAGGGTCTGGAGTTGACCGTCAGGGTCACCGGATCGGTCTTGTGGCGGAGGAACTGGTAGATGTTGTCACGGGCGGTCAGTTCGCGACCGTCGACCGCGAGCACGTACTCGCCGGCCTTGACGTCCACCCCCACCTCGGTCAGCGGAGAGCGGTACTTCTCCTCCTCGTTGTCGCCGGCCAGGATGCGCGCGATGCGGTAGCGGCCCGAGCCCGGATCGACCTCGAAGCGGGCCCCGGGGAGGCCGACCCTGGGGCGAGGCGGGAGTTGGTAGTCGCCGCCCTGGATGTAGGCGTGTCCGACGTTGAGTTCGGCGACCATCTCGCCGAGAAGGTAGTTGAGGTCGGATCGGTGGCCGACCCACTTCAGCCACGGCCGGTAGCGTTCGCCGATCGCCTTCCAGTCGTAGCCGTGCATGTTCGGCGCGTAGAAGTAGTCCCGGTAGCGCCGCCACACCTCGTCGAAGATCTGCGCCCACTCCTGCGCCGGGACGCGATCGACGACCAGCCCCTTGGTCGAGACGGTCTTGGCGTCCTTCGCCTTGGGCTTGGCGTCGTGGAGCTTGAACGCCTGGCCCTGCCGGACCAACACCTTGGCGCCGTCTCCCGACAGCGTGTAGCCGCGCATGTCTTCCACCAGGGTGGACAGCTCGCGCTCCTTGAGGTCGAAGATCTGCAGCGAGGCCTTGGCGTACGACTCGCGCCCGTAGAATCCGGACCCGGCCTTGACGAAGAGGATTGCGCTCTTCGTCACCGACAGGCCGTCGATGTTGTCGGCGTCGACCGGAACGCGTGTAGCGCGCTCGGCGAGGCCGTCCCAGGCGATCGTGACGGGCTTGACACCCTCATCCTTGCCCTTGCCCTTGGCCTTGTCCGCGTCCTTGTCGGCCCCGCCCTCGGGCGCCTTCACCGTGTCCTTCTTCTCGCCGCCTTCGCCCTTGGCGTCCTCGAGGGTGACCTCGTCGCTGCGCGGCGGGAACGGGCTCTTGCCGTCGCGGGCGAGAGCCAGGGCGAAGATTCCGGTCGTGCGCGTGATCGCATAGTTCCACTCGTCCGAGATCAGCGGAGCGAACTCGCGATCGGAGAGGAAGTAGAGGTGCGCTCCGTCCGGAGACCAGGCGGGGTTCGCCTCGTTGAACAGGGCGTCGGTGACGCGGCGTGTCCGGCCGTCCGCGGCGCTCCAGATCCACAAGGATCGCGACTGATTGTCGTCCGAGAGGGAGAACGCCAGGAACTTCGAGTCGGGCGACCAGGCGTAGTCGTTGACCAGCGTGCGGCGGTCGTCGGCGACCTCGGTGAGCTTCCGGTCGGCGACGGTCAGGACGTGAACCTTGCCGTCCTTGTCGGAGAAAGCGAGCGTCGTGCTGTCCGGCGACCACTCGGGGGCAAAGAGCATGCCCTGGAAACCCGTGGTCAGTTGCTCGGGGGATCCGAAGCCGTCCTGGTCCACCAGCCAGACCTGGTCCTCGCCCGTGCGGTCGGAGATGAAGGCGATGCGCTTCCCATCCGGCGACCAGCGCGCCCACTTGTCGTGGGCGTTCGACGAGTTGGTCAGGTTGCGCGTCGGGCCGTGCTCGATCGGAGCGGTGAACACGTCGCCGCGCGCCACGAACAGCGCCCTCTCCCCCTTGGGGGAAAGGGCCCAGTCCTCGATGAATCCCTCGACGGCGTAGCGCGAGGGACGACTGTTGACGCCGTCATCCGGGACCGTGATCGCCAGGTGCCGGTCCGTATTCGACCGCACGTCGAAGACGTGCAGCTCGCCGTTCAGCTCGTAGGCGACCTGGCTGGCGTTGTCGGAGCTCGCCCAGCGCACGTCCCAGGTGTCGTGGCGGGTGAGGGCCGTGACGCTCTTGCGTGCGAGGTCGTAGCGGTACAGGTTGAGCGTTCCGTCGCGGTCGGAGACGAACAGCACGGCGTCGCCGACCCACATCGGGTCGCGCTCGGTGCGCACGGAAGGCGCGATGGGCTCGGTGGTCTTGTCGGCCAGGTCGAAGAGATAGAGGTCTTGGGCCCAGCCGCCCTGGTAGCGCTTCCAGGTGCGGAAGTCACGGAACAGGGGGGAGTAGACGAGGCGCCTCCCGTCGGGGCTGAAGTCGCCGGCGCCGGCGTTCGGCACAGGCAGCGGCACCGCGAGCCCGCCGTCGACGGGGATCGTGTACAGCGTACCCTCGCTGCGAATTCCGTCGGCGTCGCGCTGCGAGCGGAACAGCACGTTCCTTCCGTCCCGGGTCCAACCGTAGACGATGTTGTCGTAGCCCCCGCGCGGCGGAAACGGGCCCCTCGCCGGGTAGAACGTGAGCTGGCGGGGCACGCCGCCGGTTGTCGGGACGACGTACACCTGCTCGTCGCCGTCGTACTGACCGGTGAAGGCGATCGAGGTCCCGTCCGGTGAGAACTTGGCGAACATCTCGAGTCCCGGGTGGGCCGTGAGCCGTGTGGCGCTGCCGCCTCCGGCGGGCGCCGTCCACAGATCTCCTGCGTACGAAAAGACCACCGTCTTGTCGTGGATGTCGGGGAAGCGCAACAGCTTGGTCTGTGCGATCGCCAGTGGGCTGACCATCAGTCCAAGCAGCACCGCGGGCAACAACCTCACTCGTCCGGGCATACCTCCTCCTCCTGGCACTGTCTACGACCAGCCGAAGGAAACGTTGCGGCGCCGGAGCTGAAACTCCGGTCCCCTGCGCCGCCGAAACCAGGGGCGGCCGGGGAGCGTATCCTTGCATTGGGAAAGAGGAGGCAGTGCGATGGCGTGTTTAGGGGAGGGCGACAAGACCTCGTCCTTCAATGAGATGCTTCACGCTCGCGTGGAGGAGTGGCTGACCTCGGAGGAGAGCCGGACGGTGCCCTGCGCCGAGCTGTACCGTTACCTTCCGGCGCTCTATCAATTGCTGGCGCGACTGGCGCTCGACCACCGTGTCGACGAGCGTGACCGCGCCGCGCTGCGAGCCACGCTGAAGTACATCGTCGCGCCGTTCGACCTGATACCCGAGGGTGTGGTAGGCACCTCGGGGTTCCGCGACGACCTGGTGTTGGCGGCGTTCGTGGTCGACCGGCTCACGGACCGGCTCGCCGCCGCCGTGGTGCGAGGGCACTGGCAGCACGCGGGAGATCCGTTCGCGATCGCCCGCGGGATTCTCGAGGCGGCGACCTCGATGGTAGGCGGGGAATTGTGCGCGCGCCTGAAGGAGTGGGTGCCGAGCTAGGAGCCGAACCCGGCCGATCGAGTCAGCGGCCGTCCTTGCGGGCCACGGTCGTTCGCGGTTCCTCGCCGCGCCTCAGCCGCCGGAGATTGGCGCGGTGAGTCCAGACCACGAACGCGGCCAACCCGACCGACGCCGGCAGCAGACCCTCGGGCCCCCGGCCGGGAAGGGACGCCACCGCGATCGGCAGGGCCACGGCCGCGGCCACGGAGACGACCCGGGTGGCCGCCAGGAGGACGAACCACACCACGGCACACGCCGCCGCCGGGACCGGGGCGAGCACCACCAGCGCGCCGGCGCCGGTCGCAACTCCCTTTCCGCCGCGGAAGTCCGCGAAGACCGGGAAGACGTGGCCGCCGACCGCCGCGATCAGGCAGGCAACCGGCAGCCACCGCGGACCCGTGATCTGCGTCAGAGCGGGCAGCATCGCAGCCACTACGCCCTTGCCCACATCGACGGCCATCACCGCGATCCCGGCGCCCCACCCGAGCGTGCGAAGCGTGTTGGTCCCTCCGGCGTTGCCGGAGCCGCGCGTGCGGACATCGACGCCGAAAAAGAACCGCCCGACCCATACGCTGGTCGGGATGGAACCGAGCAGATACGAACCGACGACGAGGACCCAGGCAACCACGATCAGGCCCGATCGAGGCTACTCCTCGTCCTCCTCGTCGAAGTCGTCGTAGTCGTCGAGGAGTTCTTCTTCCTCCTCCTCCTCCTCTTCCTCCTCCTCTCCGCCCCCCTCTTCCTCTCCGTCCTCGTCGAGGTCCTGTTCGAAGTCCTCCGGCAGGGAGAAAGCATCGGGTTCGGAGTTGCCGCACACCTCGCACGCGGCCCGGCGGAGTTCGCCGTCGCGCCAGGTGAAGTCCTCCACTTCGGACTCGCACTCGAGGCAGATCACAAAATCGGGTCGCGCCATGGTGAGCCTCCGTCGTTCGCCAGCCGGCAGCCCGGACCTGAGGAGAATGTAGCGGGCGCACCGGCGGGACGCAAGAACCCCTCCGCGACCTCGCTCACTCGGCTAGCCTCCGGACCCCGATGCCGACGACACCCGGGCCGGTGTGAGCCGCGAGCACGGCCGCGATGTTGACGATCGGGATATCGGTGATGCCGGTCTTGAACGCGATCCGTTCGCAGACGAACTCGGCCGCGCCGACCGCGTTGCCGTGTCCGACCAGGATCCGCGCCGGCCGACCGGCGGCGTAGCGAGCGGTCCGGTCGGCAATGCCGCGCAATGCGGCGGCGAAGCCGAGGTGGGCGCCGGCCTTCGAAGCACGCCCCTGATCGTCGAGCGAGAGCACGGCCTTGAGCCGGAGGAGGCGTGCGACCCTGCCCAGCGAAGGACTGACCCGTCCGCCGCGGACCGCCATGTCGAGCGACGGGAACGTGGCGAACAACCTCGTCGCTCGGGAAGCCCGCTCCGCCGCGGCCGTCGCCTCGTCGAGGGACGCTCCGGCCGCGATCGCCTCGCCAGCAGCCTCGACCACCAACCCGAGTGTGATCGACAGGTGGCGCGTGTCGACGACGCGGACACGCCCAGTATCCACGAGGCGCGCCGCCGCCGCAGCGGCCTGGTACGTACCCGACAGGCCGGACGAGAGGCTCAGACACAGCACGCTCTCGTGGACCTCGAGGAGCCTCTCGAATGCGATACGGAACTCCCCGACGGCCGGCTGCGAGGTCTTCGGGACCACTTCGGTCGCGGCGAGCTTCTGGTAGAACTGCGGCGGTGTGATGTCGACGCCGTCGACGAACGTCTCGTCGCCCAACGACAGGCTGAGCGGCACTTGCACCAGGCCGATGGCGTGCGCCACCGCTTCGGGCAGGTTGCACGAGGAGTCGCTGACCAGGGCGATCCTGGCGGTCCGCGCCGCCAACTGCTGCAGCACCATGTCGTCGGTCTTTGTGCGCTCGAGGCGGCCGAAACCGGCGAGAACCGCGAACAGGCGCTGCGGCTCGTTGGTGTGCAGGTGGACGCGAAGCCTCGAACCGCCTCCCGCCACGACCAGGGAGGCGCCGAGCGGCGAGACCGCGGCCGCGATCTTCTTTCGATCGAGGATGTTGCCTCCCAGCAGCCCCTCGGCGCAGTAGCGATATGTGAGGTCGGCCTCGGCGTGCGCGGCGGCGAACGGCGTCGGCTGGGCGATCGTAAGTCCGGCCCGCTCCCAGTCCGCGGCCCGGCGGTCGCGCAGGAACTGGGAGATCCCCTCGAGGAAGTAGACGAATCCCTGGCCCCCGGCGTCGACGACCCCGTTGCGGGCCAGGACCGCCAGCTGCCTCGGTGTGTTGGCGAGCGCCTCGCGGGCTCGCTCCAGGGCGCGACCGAGTAGTTCGGCGAAGTCCTGAACGCGGGGCGCATGTTCGTCGATCGCGGCGCCCCACGCCTTGAGGACGGAGAGGATCGTCCCCTCGACCGGCTGGGCGAGGGCCTGCTGCGCCGCCTCGATTCCATGGCGGGTGGCGGCGGCGAAGTCTCGCGTCGTGACGTGGACGCGGTTGCCGATGGCGTCGGCCAGTCCGTGCAGGAACTGGGCGAGGATCGCACCCGAGTTGCCGCGCGCGCCGTCCAGCGCGCCGTCGGCCGCGCTGCGGGCGGTCTGACCGACGGTGATTCCGGCGCGCGACTGCAGCGCGGCCGCGGCCGAACGCAGCGTGGAGGCCAGATTCGTACCGGTGTCCGCGTCGGGGACCGGAAACACATTGATCCTGTTCAGGCTCTCCTGTTCGCGGACGACCGCGAGCGCGCCCGCGCGGAGCGCCCGCGCCAGCCTCGGACCGGTGAGTACCTGGACCATCGGTCGCGCTACTCTTCCCCGTCGCCGCTGCCGACGCGCGTGGACATCTCCTCGATCTCCTCCTCGCTGGCGAAGTTGGCCGGATCGTCGTTTCCGCACACGGAACAGACGATTTCCACGACGCGCCCTTCCTGCCACTCGAAGACGTACACCGGCGATTCGCACTCCATGCAGATCAGGTAGTCCGGCTGGGCCATGCGACTAGGCTACCACCGTCCAGAAACGACGGCAGCACGGCGCCGGCGGCCCGTCGACCGGACGACGTGCGACAGGCCGGGAGGGTCAGTCGCGCGGCGGTTTCCTGCGCGAGACCTCCAGCAACCGTAGTCAGGCAACGGACAACGGGGATCATCGTTGCTACCATGCCGCCGATGTTCCTCGTCGAGCGCCTCTACGACCTGACCTGGCGCCGCGTTCGCCACCTCGGCGGCGTGGCCGTGCTCGCCGGCGGGGTCGCGCGTCGCATGGTGACGCCGCCGATCGACGTTCGGGAGGTGATCCGCCAGCTCGAGTCGTTCGGCGTTCGCTCCACGATGTTGGCGGCCACAGTGGCGCTGTTCTCGGGGGCGGTGCTGGCGTTGCAGACGGCCTACACGCTGCGCCGCTTCGGCGCCGAGCTGTTCATCGCCGAGATGGTCGGGCTGGCGCTCGTCCGTGAGCTCGGCCCGGTGCTGACGGCGCTGATGGTCGGGGGCCGCGTCGGCGCGGGCATCACGGCCGAGATCGGCAGCATGACGGTCACCGAACAGGTCGACGCGCTCCGCTCACTCGGGGCCGACCCGATCCGGCGGCTGGTCGTGCCGAGACTGTGGGCTCTCGTGGTTGGCCTGCCGCTGCTGACGATGCTGGCCGACGCCGCCGGCGTGTTCGGCGGACTGGCGGTCGCCGTGTGGGAGCTCGACATGGAGCCGAGCCTGTTCATGCGCCGGTTGCTCGACCGCCTCGAGTACGGCGACCTGATGTCAGGGCTGGGCAAGTCGTGCTTCTTCGCCCTGGTCATCGGCCTGATCGCGTCGTACAACGGCCTGCGTGCCGGCGGCGGCGCCGACGGCGTGGGCCGGGCCACGACCGACACCGTGGTCGGTCTCGCGATCGCCGTACTGGTTCTCGACTTCTTCCTGACCAAGGTCTTCCTGGCGCTATGACCGAGCGGCAGCCCCTCGTCGTGGTGATGGAGGACGTGCACAAGGCGTATGGCGAGAAGGCGGTGTTGCGCGGCGTTTCCCTCCAGGCCCGTCGCGGCGAAACCGTGGCGATCCTGGGCGGTTCGGGCTCGGGAAAGTCGGTGCTGCTCAAGCACCTCAACGGGCTGATCCGCCCCGACCGCGGGCGAATCGCGGTGCTCGGCTGCGACGTGGCGCAACTGCCGGAGGGCGACCTCGTGGAACTGCGGCGCCGGGTCAGCTACATCTTCCAGGGCGCGGCACTGTTCGACTCCCTTTCGGTGGGGGAGAACATCGCGTTCCCGATGGTCGAGCACCGCGTCGGTGACGCGCGGCAGATCGAAGATCGCGTCGCGGAACTGCTCGAGAGCGTCGGGTTGTCCGGCGCCGAGCGGCTGATGCCCGCCGAGCTGTCGGGCGGGATGAAGAAGCGCATCGCCCTTGCGCGCGGCCTGGCCCTCGAGCCGGAACTCGTCCTCTACGACGAGCCGACCGCGGGGCTCGACCCTCTGACCGGACAGGCGATCGCCGAACTGATCGCCACCGTCGCGGCCGCCGCCGGCGTGACCTCGCTGGTCGTGACGCACGACCTGGCGCTGGCGCGGGCGCTGGGCGGGCGGGTCGCCTTCCTCCGCGACGGCGTGATCGAATTCCTCGGCCCGCTTCAGGACGCGGCCGGGGCGCCCGGGGTGCTCGGAGAGTTCGTTCGGGCGGGAGGAGTACATGCGTGAGACCGATCCACGGCGGCATCTGAAGGTCGGGCTGTTCACGGCCGGGCTCCTGGCCCTTTTCGCCGCGTCGATCCTGGTGATCGGGAGCAAGCAGGGTCTCTTCGTCCGGCACTTCCGCTACCACTCACGCTTCGCCTACGTCGGCGGGCTCGGCGCCGGGGCCCCGGTGCACCTCAACGGCGTGGCGGTGGGCGACGTGGTGAGCGTCGACCTGCCGACCGACCCGGCGCACCGGGAGATCGAGGTGACGTTCAGGGTCGAGGCTCGAGTCGCGCAGCGCATCCGCGGCGACTCGGAGGTGCGCATCCGCTCGCTCGGCCTGCTCGGCGACCGCTACCTGGAGATCTCGGGGGGCAGCCCGGCGTCGCCCCAGGCGGAGCCCGGATCCGTGCTCGCCAGCGAGGAACTGACCGACGTCTCGGCGATGCTCTCCCAGGGTGGGGACGTGGTCGGCAACGTGCTGGCGGTTTCGACGTCGCTGCGCGCCATCCTCGACCGGGTCGAGCGGGGAGAGGGAGTGCTCGGAGAACTCACCCGGAGCCCGGAATCAGGAGGACAGCTCGTGGAACGCATGGGGCGGACTCTCGAACACGCCGAGGCGATCCTCGCCGAGGTGCGCTCCGGACGGGGCGCCCTCGGCCGGCTCCTCAAGGACCCGGCGCTGGAGGCCCGTCTGGTCGATGACCTGGCCGGATTCCTGCGCGCCGGCCGTGGCGTTGCCGAGTCGGTCGAAAGAGACCTCGCCCGCGACGACTCCCTGGTGGCCGGGATGCTCCGCGATCCCCAGGGTCGCGAGCGACTGGGCGACGCACTCGCCAGCGTGACCGATGCGGCCGCGGCGGCGGCCGCCGCGGGTCGCAACCTCGCCGAGGGGCGCGGCACGCTCGGACACCTGCTCAACGACGAGGCCTACGCACAGCTGTTCCTCGAGGACCTCGCCGCGCTCACGCGCTCCCTGCGCAGCGTGTCCGAGAAGATCGACCGCGGCGAGGGAAGCGCGGGGCGCCTGGTCAACGACCCGCGACTTTACGAGGACCTCGAGAACGTGGTCCGCGGCGTGGAAGAGTCCAGTCTGGCGACCTGGGCGGTGCGCAACAGGCGCAAGGCGGGAGAGAGGGCGGCAACGGCGACGCCGACGCCCGAGGAGTGACGATGCGAACGATCCTGGTCACCGGTGGCGCCGGCTTCATCGGCTCGCAGGTCACCCGCGCCCTGCTCGAGCGCGGCCTGAGCGTCGTCTGCCTCGACGACTTCAACGACTACTACGATCCGCGGTTCAAGCGCGAGAACGTCGCCCCGTTCCAGGAGCACCAGGCCTGGAAGCTCGTCGAGGGGGACATCCGCGACGCCGCGCTGGTCGACGAAACGTACCGGCGACATGGCGTTTCGGCGACGATCCACCTCGCCGCCCGCGCAGGAGTGCGACCGTCGATCCGCCAGCCTCGCCTCTACGAGGAGGTCAACGGCATCGGCACCCTCAATCTGCTCGAGGCGGCGCATCGGCGCGGGGCCTACACGTTCGTCTTCGGATCATCGTCCTCGGTGTATGGCATCAACTCCAAAGTGCCGTTCAACGAGGAGGACGCGATCACCTGCCCGGTGTCGCCGTACGCCGCGACCAAGCGCGCCAACGAGTTGACGTGTTACACCTACCACCACCTGTACGGCCTGAAGGTCACGTGCCTGCGCTTCTTCACCGTCTACGGCCCGCGCCAGCGGCCCGAGATGGCGATCTACCACTTCGCCGAGAAGCTCGCGCGCGGCGAGCCGGTGCCGCGCTACGGCGACGGTTCGACGGCCCGGGACTACACGTACATCGACGACATCGTCGCCGGGGTGCTCGCGGCCCTCGACGCCGACGCGCCTTTCGAAATCGTCAACCTGGGAGGCTCGCGCACCACCTCGCTGCAGCGCCTGATCGAGCTGATCGCCGGAGCGCTCGGCGTTCCGCCCCGCCACGAGGAGTTGCCGATGCAGCCGGGAGACGTGCCGATCACCTTCGCGGACGTGTCCAAGGCCGAGCGGTTGTGGGGGTGGCGGCCGCGGGTGCCGATCGAGGAGGGCATACCCCGCTTCGTCGAGTGGTACCGCGCCAGCAGGCTGCGCTGAGTCCGTAGGCGCCGCACTCCCGGCGCCGGTTATGATGCCCGCGTGACCTCGTTGCCCCAGGCCGGCGGGAGCGCGCGGGGGTGGCCGCTCGCCCTCGCCCTGGCCCTGGCGGCGGTCGGCGCCGCCGCGATCCCGATCCTGCCGGCAGGTCCCGACGTCTACGTCCACCTGCTCTGGACGCAGCAGGCGATGCGCTGTCTCGGCGAGGGCGCCCTTCCGGTGTGGTTGCCCGACCTCAACGCCGGATTCGGCTCTCCCGGCGTGCGGCTGTACTCGCCGCTCGGGCCCTTCCTGGCCGGTGTCCTCGGGCTGCTGCTCGGCGGGGCGGGTCAGGGAATGCGCGCGCTCGCAGTCCTCGCCGCCGGAGGGCCGCTCGTGGCGCTGTGGCGGCGGAGCCGCTGGCGCGGTGCCGCGGAGTGGGCGCTGATCGTCGCCTCGCCGCTGGCGGTGTACTCGCTGTTCTGGCGCAGCGCGTGGTCGGAGTACTACGCCATTCCCCTGCTGTGGTGGCTGCTCGACCGGGCCGTCGCCGGGGAGGTTCGGGCGGCGAGGGACGGCACGGCGCTGGCGCTGCTCTGGTTGACGCACGCACCGACGGCCGCGATGACCGTGCTCGTCGCGACGGTCGCGCTTGCTGCACGCCGTGATCGGAGGACAACGGTACGAGCGGCGCTGGCTGGAACGGCCGCCGCCGGTTTCACCGCCTGGCACTGGCTGCCGCTGCTCTCCGAGATGCGCCTGGTCGGGAACCGCGAGGCCCTGGTCGGCGGGATCTACGAGGCGGCGCGCAACGTCCTGGCCGCGCCGGCACCCGCCGACGCGTCGGCGAACACGTGGCTTGCCTGGTGCGGCGTCGCGCTGCTCGGAGCCGCCGTCGCCGGCTCCTGGTGGCGCGACCAGGTGCCCCGCTTCGCCGTGCTTGTCACGTGCGTACTTCTCGCCTCGCCGCTGGCGACGTCGCTGTGGCGGATGCCCACGCCGCTCGCGTACCTGCAGTTCCCGTGGCGACTGCTGCTGCCGGCGGCGGTTGTTGCGGCGGGCGCCGCGCCGCTCGCTCGCGGAGGCCGGGCCGCCGCGTCCGCGGCTCTCCTCGTGGCGCCGTTGGCGCTGTTCGCGCCGCAGCCGTTGGCGCCCGATCCGGGTCTCGGCCGGCGCGCGTCGTGGGAGGAACTCGGGTGGGCGGTGCAGGGAGCGTTCGAGGGCAGCCCGTGGGTCGTCGACGCGGCGCAGAACCGTCCGGAGGCGTTCGCCCACCTGGGCGTCAACCTCGACAGGTTCGGCCACGGGAGGGTGCTGCTCTCCGGGGCCGGTGACTGGAGCATCGAGCGCTGGCGGGTTCTCGATCGCGAGGTCGTGCTCGACCTCCCCGAGCCGGCGCGCGTGGAGCTTCGCGTGCTCGACTATCCGTTCTGGGAGGTGACGCTCGACGGCGCGGCTGTCGCCGGTCCCAACCGCGGCGGTGTGATCGGCGCGGACGTCCCGGGCGGAACCCACGAGCTGCGCGTTCGCTGGGCCGGGAACCCTCTCTCGCGCGTGGGCTGGGCCGTCGCCACGCTCACCGTCGCCGTGCTCGTACTCTTCGCGTTCGCGCGTCGGAGGAGAGTGTGATCGAAGAAGCGCCGGGTGCCGAACGTCGAGGCGCGAGGGCGTTCGCCCTCGCCACCCTCGTGGCGTGGGGCCTGACCGTCGGCGGCGCGCCGCTCCTCGTCGGGCCGCCCGGCGGCGACGACGCCTACTACCACGCGATGTACGCGCAACAGCACGCGCGCTGCTGGAAGCAGGGGGTCGCGTTCCCCCGCTGGTACCCGGACCTCAACGGCGGGCTCGGTGGGCCCGAGCCGCGGGCGCGCCCTGTGCTGCCGCTCGCCCTCCACGCCGCCGTGGCGGCGGCGCTCGACGACGCGGTGGCGACGATCTCCCTCGCCACCCTCGTCATCCCCGTGGCCGCCGGGCTCGCGATGCGCGCGGCGGCGCGGCGGCGCGGAGCCGGGAACTGGGAGGCGACGGTCGCGGGCGCCGCGTGGGCGGCCGCCCCGTACCTGCTCATCAGCCTGCACGAGCGCACCGCCCTCCAGGAGTGCTGGGCCCTGGCCGTCCTGCCCTGGGCGGTGGAGGCGCTCCTCCCCCCCAGGCCTTTCGGAGGGAGGGAAGTGGCTCGTGGCGGCCTGGGCTTCGCCGTCCTCCTCGCCACCCAACTCCTGGTCGCCTACACGGCAATGGCCGCCGTCGCCGCGGCGCACGCTGCGTCGTGGGACCGCCGGCCGCGGGCGGCCTTCGGCGCGGGGCTGCTCGGCGCCGGCTTCGCCGCCTTCTCGTGGCTGCCGAACCTGGTCTCGCTGCGCCGTCTCCAGGGCGAGGCGTTTGCCCAGGGGTGGTTCGACTGGCGAGGCCGGTTCCTCTTCGCCCCGGACGCCTCGGACGCGGAACTCGCCCGCCACATGCTCCTCGCCTTCGTCGGCGTGTGCGCCGCCGGCCTGGTTGTCGCGGTCTCCCGCCGACACGACACCCGTGCGGTTGCCGCCGTCGGCCTGGTTCTGGCGCTGCTCGCCACGCCGCTCGCCAGACCTCTCTACCAGGTGGTGCCGGGCTTCGCGATGCTGCAGTTCCCCTGGCGGTGGCTCGGCGTGGCGACCGGGTTGGTCGTGCTCGCCGCGGCGCTCCGCGTGCCGGCGCCGCGTGGAGTGTTGGCGCTGGCGCTCGCGCTCGCGCCGGTCGCCGGAGCCGACCTGTTCTCGGCGCGGCTGGCCTCGGGCCCGCCGTTGCGGCCTTCGGACGCGCCCGCGGCGACGTGGACTTCTGCGACGAGATTCGGCGTCCCGCCCGTCCTGCCGTCGTTCCCGGCGGCACTCCCGCGCGGCGTGGACCTGCGCCGGGCGCTCGGCGCCGCGTCCGCCGCCCGTCACGCCCTCCCTCGGCCGGGCGACACCGGTCCGCGACGCTGGGAGTGGAGGGTGAGTCGATCATCCGAGGGCCCGTTCGTGCTGCCCCTCCTCGCCGACGACGGGTGGCGGACCGAGGTGGACGGCGGTGAGGTCGCGTGGCGCGCGGCCGACGGCCTGGTCGAGGTCCCGGTGCCCGCGGGAACGCACACAATCGTGGCGCGGCAGGTGTGGCTGGTCGAGGACTGGACGGCGGCGGCGGTGTCCGCCCTGGTCGTCGCCGGGGCTCTGGCATGGCGCCGGCGCCTGCGCGCGAAGGGCGACTGGTGAGCGGCGCGCCGCGCGACGTCAGGCCCTGGCTGGTGGCGCTCGGTGGTTACGGCGTGCTGGCCCTCCACGCCTTCGCCGACCCGAGGCCGCCCGCCGGCGTCTGGGGCGTGGTCGGCGTGCTCGCCCTGTCGCCTCCAGTCAAGTGGACGGTCCTCCTGGTGGCGGCGCTGCTGCTCACGCCGCCGGCCGGGAGGGCCGTCATCAGGGCTTTCGGAAGAACGGCGCGGCGGCTCGCCGGCGCGCTGGGATTCGTGCCGGCGTGGGTGTGGATCGCCCTGCTCCTGGCGATCGCCTGGTCGCTGCGCAGCCGCACCTACTACGGCGACGCTCTGGCGACGGTGGATGCCCTGCACGCGGGTCAGGTCATCAACACCAAGGAACCGTTCGACCGGCTGATCACCGCTGCCGTGTACCGCCTCGGCCACGCGGTGACCGGCTGGGACGCCGGGACGGCCATCGCGTTGGTCAGCACGCTCGCTGGTGCGACGTACTGGGCGGGAGTGCTGCGGCTGGCACGCGCCTGGCCACTCTCCGTCGGCCAGGTGTGGCCGGTGTGGGGCCTGCTCGGGTCGTGCGGCGCGGTGGCGCTCTTCTTCGGTCACGTCGAGAACTACTCCTTGCTCACCGCCGGCACGCTGTGGTCGCTGGTGCTGGCGCTCGAAGCGGTGCAGGACCGAGGCAGGTCGCTGGTCCCTGCCGCGCTCGCCACCGGCGTGACGGTTGCGACGCACCTCTCCGCGGTGTGGCTCGCCGGTGCGCTTCCCGTGGCGTGGTGGTCGAGGTGGCGCCCCGGCGGCGGGGGAGGGCGGGGTATCTGGCGTCCCGCGCTGAGGGAGTGTGGTCTCGGAACGCTCGCCGCCCTGGCGCCGCTGGCGGCCGCCGCAGCCGCCGTGGCCGCCGCCGGTGAACCGCTCGCGGGCTTCTCCCTGACGACCTTCGGCGGCGGCGACGGCCGGCTGTTCGTCCCGCTGTGGAGCATCGAGACCGCATACGAGCGGGTCACGATGTTCTCGGCGGCGCACCTCGCGGCGTTCGCCAACGAGGTGCTGCTCGTCGCTCCGGCCGGTGCGGTGCTGGCGCTCCTCGTCCCGTTCGGGCGCCGTGCCGATGGCAGGAAGACGGACGCCGGCACCTGGGTGCTGCTCGCCGCGACCCTCGGGACGCTCGCGTACGCGTTCCTCTTCAATCCCGACATGGCTGCTGTCGCTCCCCACCTCGGCGCGCTGAACGAGTGGGACCTGTTCGCGTTCCTCGCCGTGCCGCTGACGATGGCGGGCCTGTGGTGGTTGCGCACGGCGATGGAGCCTGGACTTGAGCGGGACGCCCTGGTGCTCGGTGTCGTGGCGCTCTCGGTTGCGCACACGCTGCCGTGGGTGCTGCACAACGCCGGCGTCCGCTTCTGACACGATGGCTTCGCGCGACCCACGACGTCCGGTCGCTCAGGACCCGGTCACGGCGCGGATCCTCGCTGCGAGGCCTGGATCGGCGGTCACCGCCACTGCGAAGGGACCGAGGTAGGGGTCCGAGACGGCGACAGCCGGGAGGGAAGCCCATTCCTGTGGCAGAGCATCCCAGGTCGCCGGCGTGGTGACGAACACCAGGGAACGGCGCGGAGACGGCACCCGGTCGACGAAGGCGACGCGCCGGTCGGGCCAGCGAACGGGCAGAACGTCGCCGAACATCAACACCGCGGTCGGGGTGCGCAACCGGGCGTCGAGAGCAACGTCGTTCCCGCTCTCGAGGCCGGCCTCGACGGCGCGGCGCAGGATCTCGGTCTGAGCGCCGTCCTCGAGACCCTGCCAGCACTCTCGGCTGGCGGGGCGGGAGGCGAAGTACGAGATGAAGGTGAGGACCGTCGAGAGTACGACAGCCGTAGCCGTCACCGGCCACGCCAGTCGTGCGAGCGTTCCCTCCCGGGACCGCCACGGCGGACCGCACATCCATGCGACCGCGATACCCGCGAGGATCATGCACGCGGGCTCGACCAGCCCGACCCTGTACGAGTTCGGGGCGCTCTGCGGGCCGGAGAGGACGCCGCCGAGCAGGCCGGTGCCCAGCCATGTCAGCGCGATCAGTGAGGCCGGCTGGGTGGGTCGCGTCAGAGCGACGAACAGGCCGGCGAGAAAGAGCAGCCCGGTAACTGGCGAGAGCATGGGCTCGCCAGGGAGGTTCTGCCGCGGGTTGCGGTCCCCTGCGACATGGAGCATCGGCGCGTAGGCGCGCAGGTTCTCCGCCAGCGGCGCGAGGTCGCCGTGCCGCAGCGCGGGCACGATGGAGATCTCCTGCGCGCGTACGTGCAGTCGCGAAGGCTCCTGCAACGAGAGCACGACGAGCGGCAGCGAAGCCTGGAGCAGGCCCGCCGCGAAGAGAAGGGCGGCCGAACGCGGTGGGCGCTCGCGCCTCGCCAACAGGCGAACCGCGAGTGCGAAGGCCGCACCCAGGGCGAGAAGCCTCGCCGCGAGGTAGGCGAACTGTGCCGCGCCGACGACGATGCCCGCGACGTACGAAGCGCGCGACGAGTCTCTCTCCATGCCATCGTGGAGAAAGGCGAACGCCGCGATCGCGAGCGTGGTCACCAGGACCTGATCCCACCCCCAGCGGCTGACCGTGACGTGCCACGGCGAGACCGCCAGCAAGGCCGCGGCGGCGAACGCCCCCACCCGTGGCACGACGCGTCGCGCGAAGAGGAAAAGCGCCGGCACCGCGGCGACGCCCGGCAGCACCGAGAGCAGCTTGATCGCCCCCTGCGAGAAGCCGAGCGGCTGCAGCACCGTCAGGCACGCGTACAGGTAGAGGTTGGTGGTGTGCACCCACTCGGGACCGTCGGCAAACAGGGCCGTCGTGCCGAACGGCCGGAACGGCCCCTCCTTCAGGCGCGCGGCGTTGGCGGCGGTGGCCAGTTCGTCGATCCACAAGCCGTTCGGGATCTCCACGACTCGCCACACGCGGAAGAGCAGCCCGAGGATCGTGGCCAGCGTGAGGAGCACCCGGTCGGCGCGCTCGATCGGCGCGACCCCGTGTCGCCCGCGCGTCGCCGCCACTCCGAACGAGAGCGATGCCAGCCACGCGGCGAAGGCGCCGATGCCATCGTTTTCGGTCGCGAGAAGGAGGGCCAGCGCGACGCTGGCGAGCCCGCTCGCCGTCGCCGTTCGGTTCGCGCCGACGCCTTCGCGCAGCGTCACGACTCGGGTCTCCTCGGCAGGTAGAGCCTTCCGCCCCGGACGTCGAGCGCCGGGACGAGCCCGAGGCGGTCCGCCATCTGCATCAACGGGTGGGTGCTGGTCAGACCGGGCGAGACGACGGCCGCCGCGCGCTCGGGCGTCGAGGCGAGGCGAGACGCCACGGCCTCGGCCTCGGCTTCGATTGGAGCGCCGACGACGGGCTCGTCGTGGTACCAGCCCGGGTGGGCCGCCGCGGAGGAGGGCACGTTGACGATCTCGTACCGCTCGCGACCGTGTCCCAGGTGGTACCACAGGCCGAGTCGCCAGTACCCGCCGACGACGACCGTGCCGCCCTCGGGCAGGCGCTCGAGCAGTGCCGCGGCGAGCTTCTGCTCGCCGCGCGGCGGCGTGCCGCTCCACGTGCGCAGCGCCGCGACGTCCGCGACGCAGGCGCCGGCGACCAGGATCCCGCCCGCCGCTCTCG
Source organism: Acidobacteriota bacterium (assembly GCA_040754885.1). Taxonomy (GTDB): domain Bacteria; phylum Acidobacteriota; class Thermoanaerobaculia; order Thermoanaerobaculales; family Thermoanaerobaculaceae; genus JBFMCD01. Next base: position 744 of record JBFMCD010000039.1, on the reverse strand, counting down.
CGGCGCGTCGATCGGCCCCGGCCGCGAGGACTCCCGCGAACGGAGCCAGGAAGGCCGCCTCGGCTCGACCGGGATACAGCGCGGGAACGCCGAGCCAGGCGAGGCAGGCGAGACCCGCGGCGGGGAGAACGGTCAGCGTCGCCGGTGTGCGCACGCGGCGTGCCGCGAACAGGAGGGCCACGCACGCCAACGCCGCCCCCCCCTGGGCCCAGGCCGGCGAACTCGGGATGTCGAGGAACTCGCCGAAAGGCGCGAGCGGCGGGAGCAAGCGGACCGGCGCGGCCATGCGCTCGCCGGCCGGGAGCATGCGCCACGCCTCGGTCATCCAGGCGGTGGCGGCCGCCGGCTGCGCCGCCGCGATCGGTACCCAGGGGAGGTGGGTCGCCAGCCCTGCGCCGATCGCCGTCAGGGCGGTGCGGCGGCGCGTCGCGGGAAGGAGGAGCGCGGCGGCAGCCGCCGCGGCGGCGGCGACGAGTCCGAGCGCGTGGCTCCAGCAGCCGAGCGCGACCGCGGCGCCGAGTCCCACTGTTCCGCCTCCGTCTCGCTCGACGGCCTCGATCCTCTCCCACGCCCAGGCGGAAGCCAGCATGAGCAGTCCGTAGGCACGCCCCTCCGAGGACCAGGCGACGGCGAGCGGGTGGGTGGCGAGGAGCAACCCCGCGACGATCCCCGCCGGACGACCCCAGGCACGGGTGGCGGCGCGTGCGGCCAGAACGACGGCGAGCGTGCCCGCGAGCACCGAGA
>JBFMCD010000038.1:0-9199 GCA_040754885.1 Acidobacteriota bacterium | reverse complement strand
GAGGCCATGGCGGCGGCCGGAGCCGACGTGATCGACGTCGGTGGCGAGTCGACACGACCCGGCGCCGAGGCGGTTCCCGCTGATGTCGAGAAGCAGCGCGTGGTACCCGTGATCCTCGCGTTGGCGGCCCGTCTTCCCGGAGTGCTGCTCTCGGTCGACACCTCGAAGCCGGAGGTTGCCGAGGCCGCCGTGGACGCGGGCGCGGTCCTGGTCAACGACGTTTCCGCCGGCGGCGATCCGGAGATGCTGCCGATGATCGCCCGCAAGGGCGCGGCGGTCGTGCTCATGCACATGCGCGGCGACCCGCGCACCATGCAACACGACACCGGGTACACCGACGTCGTCGGCGAGGTCCACGGCTTTCTCGCCGCGCGCGCGGACGCGGCGCGGGCGGCAGGACTGAGCGCCGGGGAGATTCTCCTCGATCCGGGCATCGGCTTCGGCAAGGACGTGGACGGCAACCTCCGGCTGCTCGCCGCCCTCGGGGATCTGGCCGCCCTCGGCTATCCGCTGGTGGTCGGCGCTTCGCGCAAGTCGTTCATCGGACGGCTGGCCGGAGCGGAGGTCGGGTCGCGGATCGCGGGTTCCCTGGCGGCGATCGCAGGCACGGTCGGACTGCCGCGCGCGGTGGTCAGGGTCCACGACGTAGCCGAGACCGTCCAGTTCCTCACGGTTCTGACCGCGTTGCGGGGGGCGGCGTGAACAGCGTGGTCTCGATCATGCGCGCGCTGACCCAGCTCGAGGTCGGCGCGCGCGACCTGGTCGACATCGCCCTGGTGACGGTCGTCTTCTACTTCCTCCTCGTCGTGCTCAAGGAGACCCGGGGCACGTCGATGTTGTGGGGCATCCTGATCCTCAGCGCCGGGTACCTCGCCGCCCGGGCCCTCGACCTGATCACCCTCGCGACGATCCTCCGCGAGGTGCTCTTCTACCTGCCCTTCGCGATCATCGTCGTCTTCCAACAGGAGATCAGGAGGATTCTGGCCACCGTCGGCCGTACGCCGCTGCTCCGCTGGACCTCGCAGGTGTCGCCGGGGCAGTTGCTGGTCAACGACATCGTCCTCGCCTGCGACACGCTGGTCGCGCGCCGATACGGCGCGCTGATCGTGCTCGAACGGGGCGAGGGCCTGAGGACGTACATCGAGACCGGGGTCGCGCTCGACGCGAAGCTGTCGTACGACCTGCTCGTCAACATCTTCACGCCGGGTACGCCGCTGCACGACGGGGCGGCGATCGTGCAGGCGGGACGCGTGGTCGCCGGCGGCTGTTTCCTTCCCCTCTCCGGTCGCGCCGACCTGTCCACCGAATACGGTTCCCGGCACCGCGCGGCGCTCGGCATCACCGAGGAGACGGACGCGGTCGCCGTGGTGGTCTCGGAGGAGCGCGGTGCGGTGTCCCTGGCCGAAGCGGGGCGACTGCACACCGGGCTCGACCGGCCCGCGCTCCGCGACCTGCTGATCGAGCTGCTCATGCTCGGTCGCACGAGGTCGGTTCCATGAGAGTGCTTCCTCGCCACCCGGTGGCGCTTTTCTCCGCCATCGTGCTCGCGTGCCTGGTCTGGTACGGTCGGGCCCTCGAACGGCGCGAGCGGATCTCCGAACGGCAACTGGATGCCTCGGTGACCTTCGTCAACGTGGCGCCCGACATGGTCATCACGTCGGAAGCGCCTCGCTCCCTGTTACTTCGCGTTCGCGGACCGCTGTCGAGACTGCGCGAGCTGGAACCCTCGCAGACCGGCGTCGTCATCGACCTGCGGGGCGCCGGCGAAGGGGAGCGCGAATTCGCGGTGCAGGCGAGGAACGTCATCGTGCCGCCCGACGTCGAGGTCCTGGCCGTGCTGCCCTCCGAGGTTCCGCTCCGCCTGGAGCAGGTAGTTCGCCGTCGCCTGACCGTCCGGCCGCGCGTGGTCGGAGAACCCGCCGAGGGACTGGCCGTAGGCGAGGCGCTGGTCGAGCCGGCGAGCGTTCGCGTCTCGGGTCCGCGCCTGCAGTTGCAAGCGCTGCCGGCGGTCACGACCGAGGAGATCTCCGTCGAGGGAGCTACGGCGCCCGTCGAGACCAGGGTTGCCGTTCGCTCGCCGCACCCTCTGGTCCGGATCGAGGAACCCCTGGTGGTCAGGGTGATCGTGGAGATCACCGCGGCGCGCGGCGACGGCCGAGGCGGGCGGCGCCGGTGAACGGCCGCCTGTTCGGAACCGATGGAATGCGCGGTCTGGCGTTCGAACCTCCACTCGACCGGGGAACGGTCATGCGGCTCGGTTCCGTCCTCGCGGCGCACCTGACCGCGGCCGGGAGGCCGGAGCACGTCCTTCTGGCCGGGGACACGAGGGAATCGACGCCCCACCTTGCTTCCTGGCTGGGCGGTGCCTTCGCCGCCGCCGGAGGCGAGGTCGAGTGGGTCGGCGTCCTCCCGACGCCGGCCGTGTCCCACCTGGTGCGCTCGCTGCGCGGCTACGGCGCGGGGGTAGTCGTCTCCGCCTCGCACAACCCGGCGCCCGACAACGGCATCAAGCTGGTCGGCCCGGAGGGCATGAAGTGGCCCGTGGCCGAGGAGATGATGCTCGAGGCGCGACTCGAGGCGAGGCCGGAGGTCCCGGCGTGCGAGCCCATGTCCGCGCCTTCGCGGAGCATGGATGCCGAGTACCTCGAGGTGCTGCGGAGGACGCTGGAGCCCGATTGCCTGACCGGGCTGCGCGTGGTCGTCGACGCGGCCAACGGCGCGGGATCGACGCTGGCGGCGCGGTTACTCGGTGAACTCGGCGCCGTGGTGACGGAGATCCACGGGGAGCCCGACGGTGTGAACATCAACGACGGTTGCGGCGCGCTCCACCCCGAAGAGCTGGCGGCGGAAGTCGTCCGTCGCGGCGCGGACGCCGGCGTGGCGCTCGACGGCGACGCGGACCGCGCGGTCCTGGTCGACGCCGGCGGGCGGGTGTTGGACGGTGACAACGTTCTTCTCGCCTGGGGTCGCCATCTGGCGGCCACCGGGTCGCTGCCCGGCCGGACGATCGTGGCCACGGTGATGTCGAACCTCGGTCTGTCGGTCGCGCTCGACCGGGACGACATTCGTGTCGTCCAGTGCCCGGTCGGCGACCGCGAGGTGTGGGAGGCGATGGGACGCGAAGGAGCGGTGCTCGGCGGCGAGCAGTCGGGCCACGTGATCTGCAGCCATCACGCGGTGACCGGCGATGGCCTCCTGACCGCCGCGCATCTGCTCGCGATCGCACGGCGCAGCGGGCGCGCGCTCGGCGCGCTCGCCGAGTTCGAACGGTTCCCGCAGGTGCTGCTCAACGTCCCGGTCGGCGTGCGACGCCCGCTCGAGGAGATTCCCTCCGTCGTCGAGGCGATCCGACACGCGGAGGCGGAGCTGGGTCGCACGGGGCGCGTGTTCGTTCGCTACTCGGGGACCGAGCCCCTGCTGCGGGTGATGGTCGAAGCGGCGTCGGTGACGACGGCGCGCAGCACCGCGGAGCACCTCGCGGCATTGGCGCACGAGGCGCTCGCCGCCCCGCCCGGATCATGACCGCTCCCGGGATCGGGACACGCGCGGGAGTAGACCTCGTGCTCGCGCCGCTGCCTTACGAACGCTCATGCTGAGGGAACTCGCCGGCTCGCTGGCTCCAGGAGGGGTCACGATCGCCCTGGCCGCCGTCCTGCTCGTGGTGCCGGCCTTCGCCGAGTCGGTTTCCTCGTTCGTCCTCGCGTACCCGCTGCTCGTGCCGCTGGTCGGCGCGTCGCTCGCAGTCGCCCTGCGCTGCGGGCGGTCGGCGATGGCGCTCGGTTGCCTGGCCGTCTCCGTGTCCGTCCTGCCTTTGATCGCACCCGGGGTCTTGGCGGGAAGCCCGGCTGCGCTGTATGCCTGGGCGGTCACCGGGCTGCTCCTGCCCGTCAACCTGGCGGTGCTCGCGCTGCTCTCCGAGATGCCGTTGCTCTCCGTCGCGGGGGTCACGAGGCTGGCGGCACTCGGCGTTCAGCCGTCCGTCGCCTGGTTCCTCTGGCAGGTCTACCTCCCCGGCCTCACCGAGGCGACCTCGGCGCCGATCCTCGGGCGAGGCGCTTCCTCCGCCGCTTCCCTCCCCGACGTCGCCCTGGTCGCCTTTTCCGCGGGGCTGGCGGTGACGCTGGTCAGGACGCTGATGCGCAGGACGGGCCACGAGGCGAGCCTTTTCTGGGCCGTGTTCGCGAGCCTGGCCGCGATGGGTCCCGGATGGCGTGACGGGACGTCACAGGCGTGGCTGACTGTGGCGAGCCTTGCGGTCACCGTGGGTGTCGTGCAGGTCGCGGCCAGGACCGCGTTCCGCGACGCGCTCACGGGTCTGCCGGGACGGCGCGCGCTCGACGAGAGACTCGCGGGACTGACCGGGCAGTTCACCGTGGCCATGGTCGATCTCGACCGGTTCAAGCTGGTCAACGACACCCACGGCCACGAGGTCGGCGATCAGGTCCTGCGGATGGTCGCGTCGAAGCTGCGGGGAGTCGGGTGCGGCGGGCAGGCGTTCCGCTACGGCGGCGAGGAGTTCGCCCTCGTCTTCCCGGGCCGGCGACTGGCGAAGGTCAGACCTGCGCTGGAGGACGTGCGACGAGCCGTAGCCGGGGCGGAGTTCACCCTCCGCGCGGCCGACCGGCCGAGGGTCCGGCCCAAGGAGGTCCAAAGGCCCAAAGTCCGCTCGACCTCGATCAGGATCACCGTCAGCATCGGCGTGGCCGAGCGCACGGAGAAACGCAGGACGATCGACGACGTCGTGCGGGCGGCGGACGCCGCCCTGTATCGGGCGAAGGAAGCGGGCCGCGACAGGATCCAGGAATGAACCTCCATCGACCGACGCTTTCCCCTTCACGTGACATCCAGGTGGGGTTCGACGAACCTGCCTCGGTGGGGAGTCTGTGGATGGACATCTTGCAGGTGCTGCGCCCTCTCGAACAACTGGAGCGTAAGCTGGCCGAGTTCTACCAGTGGCTCGCCGACCTTTTCGAGGCCGACTCCGAGGTCGCCTTCACCTTCCACCGCATGTTCCTCGAGGAACGGACTCACGTGAACCTGATCGAGTACCAGCGCCGCCTGGCCCGAGGCAACCCGGGCGCTTTCGGCGACATCGAGGTCGACCTCGCCGGCGTCGAGAAGGCGATCGCAACGATCGACGCGCTGCGTGACAACGGCGGTCCGCCGAGCCTCGAGCGCGCCGTACGGGTGGCGCTGGAGCTGGAGTCCGGCGCGGCCCTCACGCATCTCCGCTCGGCCATTCGGCAGTCGAGTCCGGACATGGCCCGGCTCCTCGACAGCCTGGGAAAGGGCGACCGACAGCACCAGCGGGCGCTCCGTCAACTGGCGGAGCGGCGCGGCCTGGCTTGAGCGCTCGGCGGCTCCCGGTCGGGGCTCCTACACCCTGACGCAGTTCTTCCCCGCCTGTTTGGCCCGGTACAGCGCCTCGTCGGCGAGGCGGATCAGGTCCTGGGCGAGTTGCGTCGTGGTCGGCTGCACGGTGGCGACGCCGCAACTGATCGTGACGACGCGAAACGGAGAAGGGCGATCGGAGATCGCCAGGCGCTCGACGCGCTGCCGCAACAGTTCGGCGACCTTCATCGCCCCGGACAGCTCGGTGAGGGGGAGGATCACGGCGAACTCCTCGCCCCCGTAGCGTGCCAGCGAGTCCCCGGCCCGCGGCAGACCGTCCGCCAGCGCAGACGCGACCTGGCGGAGGCACTCGTCTCCGGCCGGATGCCCGTAGGCGTCGTTGAACGCCTTGAAGCCGTCGATGTCGATCATGACCAGCGAGAGCGGGGACCGGGCCCGGATCGCGCGGCGCCACTCCTGACCGAAGCGCTCCTCGAAGCGGCGCCGGTTGGCGATGCCGGTGAGCGCGTCGACGTACGACAGTTCGATCAGCAACTGGTTGGCTTCCCGCAGCTCACGGGTCCGGGCGTCTACCAGTTCCGATAGATGGGTTTCGCGCCTGCGATGGCTGCGCAGGCGGAGGCGGATGGTCCCGACCACGGCGCTCGCGAGGGCGACGCCGTAGAGGAGGTACGCCCACCACGTGTGCCACGGAGCGGGGTTCACCGAAAACGCGAGATCGACCGGCCCGGACATGTTTCCGGCGTAGTCGCGGCCCCAAAGGCGGAACAGGTAGTCGCCATCGGGAAGGCGCGGGAACTCACGCGTCGGCTCGACACGCCAGTCGGAGGGGGCGCCTTCCAGGCCGACCAACTGGCTGCGGTATCGTGTGTCCCCTTCCCTGAAGTAGGACAGGAGCGTCCCGGTGAACGCCACGTGGTTCTCGGAATTGGTCAGCTCGCGCCCATGAGTCAGCGGGGCGGTGGAGCCGCGCGTCACGTAGCGCGCTTCGAGCTTGAGGTGCTTCGAGGTCCGATCGAGACCCACCGCGCCGGGGTCGAGTACGGCGGCACCCCCGACCGTTCCCACCCACACCCGGCCTCCGCGATCGATCATCCCGGCGCCGCGGTTGCCTTGATTCGACGGGAGGCCGTCCTCCACCGTGAAGGTGTACGTCCCCCACTGCGCGACCCGCCGATTTCGGGGGTCGAGTCTGGTCACGCCACGGTTGGTCAGCACGTAGACCCGACCCGCGAGGTCTTCGACGACGGCGTAGATCACGTTGTTGGGCAGCGCGGGCGTGGATGTGTCGTTGAGCACGACTCCACCGCCGGAACCCGCCCTCAGGTCGATGACCGTCAGGCCACCTCCGTCGGTGCCTATCCACAGCGTCGGGTTCGCGTCTCCTCCCGTGACGGCCAGCGCCTGAACGGTGTCGTTGAGCGTGCCGCGGGCGAACTCCACTTGTTCGAAACGCCCCTCGTTGCGCCGCGCCAGCCCATGATTGGTCCCCAGCCACACCGTGCGGGAGCCTGCAGCGTCGCGCGTCTCGATCATGCTGAGCACCGACGATCCGGGGAGGCCTTCCCGGGTGGTCGCCGAGGACCAGCGGCCATCGCGCAGCACCGCCAGTCCTCCCCGCGTCCCGGCGAGGAGGACCGCCTGGCCGGACGCGTCGGTGGTTTCGAGCAGGGCCTGGACCAGATCGTTGGGCAACGCTCCCGAGGCCCGGTCGTGAGTCGTCCAGCGTCCGGCCGCGTACTGCGACACGCCCCCGTTGCGCGTACCCACCCAGACGCTCGGCTCACGTGTCGCGGAGCGCGTCTCGAGCAGGCACAACACGTGGTTGCTGCCCAGGGCACCGGAGGCGACGTCGAAAATCGACCATCGGCCCCGGTGCAATCGTGCCAGTCCGCCGCCGTCCGTTCCCAGCCAGATTACCGGTGCGCCGTCGCGTTCCCGGGTCTCGAGGATGGCAGTGACGGGTAGGGAAACATGTGCCGGAATCGACGCAAGACTGCGCCAGAGGTCGTCGCGTACTCGTGCCAGGCCGCCGTTGCGGGTGCCGACCCAAAGCGCCGAAACGCCCTGCTCGGCCCCTGTCTCGAGAATCGCGTACACGGCGTCGGAGGGCAGCCCGGACGTCGTGTCGAGGACGTCGATCCGATCCCCGCGCACCCGTGCCACCCCGCCGCCGTCGGTTCCGACCCAGATCGTTCCGATACTGTCGCCGCTCCGGTCGGCGGTGAGGCTGGTGAGGAAGTCCGAAGGCAGTCCGTCCTTCGTGGTCAACGCCGACCAGGCACCCGCGTGCAGCCGCGCCAGTCCGCCGCCGTAGGTCCCGACCCACAGCGAGCGTGTACCGTCCTCCTCCCCGGTCTCGAGGAAGGAGTTGACCGAGGATCGGGGAAAGCCCGGATCCGCGGTGAATCGCGACTGCCCGGGACGGAGGCACGCGAGACCGCCCTCCGTGCCGGCCCACACCGTGGCGTCACCGCCCTCGTCGACCGAAACGTGCACGCCCCAGACCCGCTGGCTGGGCAGACCTTCCGCGCTTCCGTACGCCGTGGATCCTCCGCTCCTCACGGCGATCAGCCCGTGGTCGTGGGTGGCGACCCACACCTGGCCGGCGTCTGCCCCCTGTGCGTGCGCGATCGCGTTGACCCTGACGACCGAGGGGTGAAGCACTCCGAGCGGAATCTCAGTCCAGACGTCCCCTTCGAGACGCCACAGACCCACCTCCTGGGTGCCGAACCACAGGCTACCGTCCGGCGAGGCGAGGATCGCGCGGACGAAGTTCGAGCGGGTCCTCGTCGGCAGGTCGACGATCCTCCAGGTTCTGCCGTTGTAGACCGCCGCGCCGTCCTGCGTGCCGATCCAAAGCTGGCCGGCGCTGTCCAGGGTGATCGCGTGCACGGTGTTCTGCGGCAGGCCGTCGGCGTCGCGGAAGACGCGGACCGATCGGGTTCCGGCGTCGATCGGGTCGGGGCTGCCCTGTGCCGGCGCAGCACCGTGGGCCTCGAGCGACGCCCACGCTGTGCACAGGAACACCGCTACGAAGAGAACGGCGCCGGCGCGAACGTCCGCGGACCCAGTCGGACGGGCGTTCAGACGTCGCCGCTGAGTCCGGCTCACCTGGCCTCCGGTCGCACCTGCCCTCCCTGGTTCGGCGGGTGTCGGTCCAGCCTAGCGGCGCCCGGGCGAGAGCGCAAGGTGATGACCGGCCTGCTCGCCTCCCGTACCCGCAGGCGGAGCGGTCGGGACACCGAACCGCTGGAGGCGAGGGACCATGGCGGACCGTTGCCGGTTGTCCGTTCTCCGTTGTTTGAGAAACGAGCGTCAACGGCGTGTCCTGTGGACCGTGAGCCGTGGTCAACGACGGCGGGGGGGAGGGTGGAGGCTGTGTGAGGAGGACGCCGAGGCAGGGCGGGGTTCGGCCCGCAACTGGTTTTCGGTAGCGCGGTGGAAGGAACTCGGGTGGTGGAGAAGATGGCGGGGTGGACGAGACTCGAACTCGCGACCTCCGGCGTGACAGGCCGGCGTTCTAACCAACTGAACTACCACCCCGCGCTGCCCCGAACGCTGCTCAACGGCTGGTGGGAGGTGTGGGATTTGAACCCGCGACCCCCTGCGTGTAAGGCAGGTGCTCTGCCGCTGAGCTAACCTCCCGCAGACGAACCACGTCCGGGGAGGTGAATGCTAGTGGCCCGGGGGACTGGTGTCAAGCACCGGGCGGCGGTAGTGTCATGACTCCTTGATAGTGTCCCCAAGCGGACTCGATAGAAATGTCCCCATACGCTGCGGCCAGGAGGGCCGAGAGAGTTGGGGGACGAAGTGGCGTTGAATGCGAAGGAGCGGGAGCTGTTGG